>JALYOF010000057.1 GCA_030857025.1 Pseudomonadota bacterium
GTTCAGCGCCGGACGACCTCGATGTCGATACCGCTCACCAGCCAGCCGTCTGGCTCGACGGACACCGAATGCGAGATCCCGGCGCGAAGCTCAAGCCGCTGCGCCTGCGAAGGTGACACGCGCACCCGGTACTCGCCGACAGGAACCCCGCTCAGCACGTAATAGCCATCGGACTCGGTGATCCCGGTGGCGATGACATCCCCTGCTGCGGCCACCGCTTCGATCAGCAGGTTGCCCATTTTCCGGCGCTTGCCGTTCTCCACCAGATACACGGTGCCATCGATCTCGCTGGTCATGATCACTGGAAACTGCAGTTCGGCAGCCGCGCCTGCACGCGGCAACACGCGCATTCCGGTCCGCCGTGGCTGCCACTGCGGGTCCTGCAGAGTGTTGCTGAGCATGGCGATGTCCGCATGCCGCATCGCAGGCACGCGCTCCAGGTAGGCCCGGCCGTCGGCGTCGGTCATCGTCGGGTGCCTGGCGCCGTTGACGCTGAATGCAGCGCCCTCGATGGGTTGTTCGCCTTCGTCCATCTGGCCGTTCATGTTGGCGTCGAGGAACGCGCGCGCCGAAATGGCACCGCTGTTGGCCATCGGCAGGGCATCGAAATTCCACGCGCCGCCCTGCGCGCGGCCCATCGCCACGAACATGCGCAGGCTGGCGACGATCTCGCCACTGCTGGAATAGCCCACGTCGGCGCCGAGTCCGAAGTTCCCCATGCTCTTGGTCAGGCCCGTGGTGTAGAAGGTCTCGGACGTCTCGAACAGGCGGGTGACACCGAAGTTCTGCAGATAGCCCAGACCCAGACGTCGCTCGGCGGCGATCGTGACGGCGGTGATGCGGTCTTCGGGAGCGATCTGATGATCGACCTGACCGCGAAGGCTGACCGCGCCCATGCGCCGGCTCACCTGCAGGGTCGCGTCGGCTCGCTCCGGCTCGCCTGTCGTCGATCTCCAGCGCAGATGGGCGGTTGCGGAGACGCCGCTTACCCGCGCCGACAACCGAGCCGCCGCGTCCAGACTGCTCGCGCCGGACTCACGGATTCCGCGATTGCCTTCCAGGGTGACTGGCAGGCGCAGGGTCGATCCGGGCAGCAACAGGGCTCCATCGGCGCGAAGGCGGGTGAAGCTCCGCACGGGATCTCCGCTGGGCTGGAACCATTCACTGGCGAAGTCGTCGAGAACGCCGTGACTCGCGTGGATCGACCACCTGCCCAAGCGCGTGCGCAGCGTCGCTTCGATCAGCGAGCCGCCGTCCTGTGCCTTGGCCATTTCGGCACTGACGATCATTGAACGCCAGTTCGCACGCAGGCCGAGGTTGGTGTAATTCGTCATCGCGCCTGCGGTGGGGGCGCGCACGAGCCCCGCGGTAGCACCGAAATGTTCCGTAAGTCCCCAGTCCAGTTGCATCACGGCGCGCGCATTGCCGTCGTCATCCCGCTGCTGGGCCACGCTGTAGTGGAACTCTCCGGGGCGGGTGAGCGACTGTTCCAGCAGGAAGGTCTCGCGCTCGACGCGCACCTCGCCGAGCGGGCCGTGGAAGACGAGGCGGAATTCGTTGGCGCCGAACAGCAATTGCAGATCGGAGAAGTGGTATTGCCCATCAGGACCTGCGGCCTGGAAGCCAACGAGGGCGTCGTTGAAGTACAGCTCCACATCCCAGCCGGGCAGCAGCGGACCCTGCAGGCTGTGGCGACCGAAACTGTCGGGGAGCGCCAGCGGGCGGTTGCTGATCAGGAAGCCGTCGCCCTGCGCGCTGCTGCGCGAAACATTCGCCACTGCAGGCAGCGGCACGTTGCCCAGCAGCGCGGTGCGCGCGCGCAGCGGACCGAGAAGGCCGGCGTCGGGATCGCGGCGGCCCAGCCTAAGCCGCACGTCGGCCGATTTTAGGCCGTCGGCTGCGTTGACGTACAAGGCGCCTTCCATGCCGAGCAGGTCCCCCGTCGCGAACGCGGTGTAGCGGGTGCCCAGGTCGCTCTCGCCGCTGCCGCTTCGGTAGTCCAGGCTCAGGGTCTGGTCGATGACCGGAACGCCCAGCGCGCGGTACGGAATCGCGTGGCGCGGATAGCCGGGATCGGTGTAGCCCGACGCTGCACCCGCGGTCGCGCCGACGACCTGCCGGTCAAGACGGAACTGCAGCGGAAGGCGTTCGCGCGGGCTGACGATCACCGAGAGCCGCGAGAGGTCCACGTCAAGGTCGATCGGCAGCCATCGCGCCAGCAGCTCGCTGGACACGTAAAGATCGTCAGCCTCGCTGCGCAGTTGCGCCGGATCAAAGGTTTCGAGGACGCCGCCGATCACCACGGTCGACTTGATGGCGTCGAGGCTGAAGGAGCGCTCCTGGTCCAGGATGAAGCCGCTCGCGGTGCCCGCACCTGGCTGGGTGGTGATCGCCAGGGTGAGCAGGCCGGCCAGTTCCCCGAGTGGCAGCAGGATGTGCTCGCGAGACTGGAATGCGGTGATGGCGTCGGTCAGGCGATGCTGCTCGACCATCACCTCCAGCAGCAGCACGTCCCCCTCGACCTGCTGCGCCGGCTCTGCCGTGCGCGGCTGCTGCGCACGGGACGGATGTGCGGCCAGCAGCACCAGGCCCAGCGCGACGGCGAGCGCCGTACCCGTGCGTGCGCTGCTCATGGCCTCATTCCCCGCGCAAGGCAGAGTCCCCGACGCGCGTCACCGGACGAGGTCATGGCAGGGGAGCGCTTCGCCACAACTCAGGGAAGCAGCAGCGACGCCTCCGCCAGCAGCGCTCCCCCGCGCTCGGGCGGCTCGCGGTAGCTGACGCGCAGCGTGCCTCCCTTGACTGACGCGCCCGGCGGAAACACGAGCGGCAACCTGGCGAGGCGCAGCAGGTTCGGAGTGTAGACCGCCACGCCACCTGCACGTCCGACCGTTACAGCTGCGCCACCGCCGGCGGGGACGAAGTCGACCGCAAGATCGCCATGCACGGAGCGGTTGCCGGTGCGGCTCATCTCCAGGGACAGCATCGGTATTCCACCAGCGGCCGAAAGCTCCAGCGCCAGCTGGCCGAGCGCCACCGTTGCGGCGGTGGCGCCGTGGCGCACGATCACCGGAATCGACACACCGACCAGTGCCGTCAGCGACACGCCGATTTCGCCGTTGCTTGAACCCGCGGCGGCCGATCGCGCCGCCGGGTCGTCCTGCTCGGCGAACAGCAGGTGCGAGCGGTACTCTCCCGACGCAAGGTCCGCGGGCTTTCTCGCCATGACGCGGACGATCTGGCTGGCTCCCGGCGCGAGCGCCACGCGCCGCGGCGAGTAGCGAACCATCCCGTCGACGAACTGCTCGCCAGGCAGTGCCGCTTCGATCGGCGAGAAACCGCCGACCTCGTCCATGCGCCGGTTCACCAGCGAGATGCGGTACACCGTGGGCTTGTCGCTGTTGTTGATGATCTCCAGCTGCGCCGATCGCTCGTCGTTCTCCAGCACGATGCGAGTGGGGTGCACCATCAACTGCGCCGTCGCCTGAGCGCTGCAGATCAGCAATGCTGCGAGCGTGACCATCGAAAAGATCCGGGCTCCGCGCTTGCGCATCTGGCGGAGCAGCGGATCGGGTGCATGTCGCAAGAGGAGAGGCAAGGTTTTTTCCCGTTGGGTGCTGCAGAAACCGTGGCGCAACGTGACGCCTAGTTGTAGTCCACGATCAAGGTGAAACTTCCCGAGTAGGCGCCGGTGGGCTGGCCTTCGGCGACGTCGAGCGTCGCTCCCACGGAAATCACCCGGGAGCCGAGGAAAGTGCCGCCGGATGCGGGGCTGCTTACGAAGCCGTTCACTGGCATGTTGCTGCTGCCGTTGCCGAGAAACACCGTGCCGTCGGCGGGCAGGGTGATCGCGTATGTCGCCCCTTCATCGCCGGTCACCGAAAACTGCGCCACAGCGCCGCTGTCGGTGGACAGGCCGACCACGCCGCCACTCGTTCGGCGTGCGCCGCCGGGCTGGATCGCCACCGATCCGGTGCCGGCCGCGAAAGCACCGAACGCCAGATCCTGCGTGGGCACGATCGAGATTTCAGCGGCGCTCGCCGAGCCAAGGCATAGCGCCAGTGCTGCCGCCGTCAGCCAGGAGCGTCGAGGATTTCGGGACGCCGATGCGGACTTCATCAGAAAAATTCCAGCCTCCGGTATCGCGCAGGAGACCAGGCGACGCGTACCGCCCGATCCTGCTCCTGCGAGTTTGTGCCGCCGTCGCCAGCGGCTGCAAGGCGGGAAGAATCAGTTGTATTCGACGGTGACCGCGACCGTGCCGGCGTACGCGGTGGAGGCTGCCTGCGTCGAACTGACCGTCAGCGTGCCGCCGACATAGATTGACTGGGCGCCGGAAGCCAGGGTGCCGCTGGTGACGTTGCCGCTGGTCGCGCCGCCCCCGGTCAGGTCGCTGAAGGTCGCCAGCGCCATGGTGTTCGGGGTGGTCGAACCGTCGCTCAGGTTGGCGGACGGGGCGATGGCGATGCTGTAGGTCGAGGAACCATCACCGGTGACGTCGAACTTTGCTGCTGACGGGGCGTTGCCGACCGTCGACAGGATGGCACCGGTGGCGGTACGCGCGCCGCTGGTGCTGACCGTCACGCTGCCGCCCGCGCCGGGAGCAAAGCTGCCGAACACGAGATTGACCGGCGCGGTGATCGCGATGGGTGCGATGACGGTGGCGGTGCTGGTTGCGGTTGCTTCGGCCGCGTGGCTGTTGGCCGCGATTACCGCGGTGGACAGGGCGAGGGTGGCGACGGCGATATGCTTCATGTTCATGGTGGGACCCCTTGATCACTTGCGAAGTGGTACTCGCGCGATGGCGAGGCACGGCAACTTGGGCTTATCCCGACAGGCGATGGCGCCTGACCAAAACTTGCTATCAGCTGCGTTCGGTAGCTTCGCTGCCATGGACTTTCGTCTTTAGGCCGATGGCTTTGCGTCCCGGCATTTCGACCGGTTTGCCGTTATCGTGCAGCCCCATCATGTAGCAGATGTCCTGCGCTTTTCGGGGCCTGCGTCCGGTTTCGGGTGTGGCCCCTGACTTCAATCAGCGCCGCACCCGAGTGTACGATCGGACACCGTTGCCCAGACGCCGTGCACGAGGCGCTGCTCGTGCACGGCGGAGCAGGCACGTGCCTCTAGAGGCCGGCGGGTGTTTCGCCGTCGCAGAATGTCGGTGTCGGCCTTCTGCCCATCACTGAATCATTCCGGTTGGGCAGTCGAACCAGCTTGAGGTCCGTGAGGCGGAGCCCGACGCATTGCTCACCTTTACGCTGAAGCGCAACGACGAGTGGGTGGCGCACTGCCCATACAAGTCTTCCCAAGTCGATACGACGGCACCCGTTCGCAGGTCGGTCCATGCGAATGTCACCTGCGTATCCGAAGTGTAGGTCAGCCGGCAGTAGTAGGAATTTGCACCGCTGCTGCCCCAATCGGGACACCAGAAGCCGGTGATCGTCGGCGCTGAACCGCCGCTGCTGCCAAACAGGCTGTACAGGAGTCGATTGGGCGAGCCGGTACCGGCGCTGGTGACCTTGTTCGGCGTGGATGCGTTGATGATCGCGCTGGTGACTTGGCTGACCGTAGCGGATGGGTTCACAGCCAGATACAGCGCCGCCGCGCCCGCGACATGCGGAGATGCCATCGAGGTGCCGCTGATTGTGTTGGTCGCGGTGTTGCTGGTGTTCCATGCCGAGGTGATCGACGAGCCCGGCGCGAAGATGTCCAGGCAGGTGCCGGTGTTGGAGAACGACGACCGCGAGTCGTTGCTGACAGTCGAGCCGACGGTGATCGCCGAGGCGGCACGTGCAGGCGAATAGTTGCAGGCTTCTGCAGTGCCGTTGCCCGCCGCCACGACGACCGTGACACCGGCACTGGTGAGATTGGCAACCGCAGTATCGATGGAGGAGTTCGCGCCGCCGCCGAGACTCATGTTGGCGACCGCTGGCTTGACATGGTTGTAGCGCACCCAGTCCATGCCCGAGATGACGCCAGACCAGGCACCCGAGCCGCCGCAGCCAAGCACCCGTACCGGGTGGAGCGTAGTGCCCTTCGCCACCCCGTACGTCGTGCCGCCGACGGTACCGGCCACATGCGTGCCATGCCCATTGCAGTCGCTCGTGCCATTGCCGTCGCCTATCGAGGTAAAGCCGTTGCCGATCCGTCCTGTGAATTGGCTGTGGCTGGCAAGAATGCCGGTGTCGATGATGTAGGAGTGCGTGCCAGATGCGCTGGTGTCATAGGTGTAGGTGCCGCTCAGCGGGAGGTTGCGCTGGTCGATGCGGTCGATGCCCCAGGTGGCACCGCTCTGGGTGGCGTTCACCGACACGTGACCGTCCTCTTCCACGTAGTCGACGCGGGGGTCGGCAAGCAGTCTGGCGAGTGCGGCATCGTCGGCGCTGGCGGCAAAGCCACGCAGCACATGCTCGTAGCTCTGCACCACGCGTGCTCCGTGGGCTGTGGCCAGGGCACGCGCCGCTGCAGGAACTTTCGCCCGTTGCGATTTCTCGTGCGCGAGCACCGCGGCGCTTTCCTTGAACACAACGATGTATCGGCCTTCCACCGGGTTTTCGACGGTGCGGAACTCTGCGGCGATCGCGGGGGACGATGCAGCGGAACAGACAAGGGCGACAGCGATGGCGGCCGACAGGATCGAGGATCTACGGTTCACGTGACAACTCCTTTTTTGCATAACCCGACACTCATGCGTTGGGGCGGACTGGGCGCCTGGCAGTTGCCGGAAAGGAGTCGGATCATTGCAGTACCCACTCCCTGGGCAACCGACGCAAGAACACTGGCGTCTACAATCCACACGCCGAACCTACGCCTGCCGCAGCGTCGGGTTCATGACCTCCGTCAACAAACAATCTGTTCTGATCGCCTGCGCCCGGAAGCGTGAAGCAATACATAGTTACGTCCTGCAAGGTGTCCGCCCCACATTGGATTTCGCGTTGTCCCGAGGTTCGCCTCCCCGTTTTCACGCACGCTGCGTCATTTGCGCAACGCGCAAACGCGCGCAATCAGAATCCGTATTGCAGGAATCCGCCATCGACCGCGAGGCATTCGCCGGTGATGTAGCTGGCCGCGGGCAGGCACAGGAACGCGACGGCGGCAGCGACTTCCTCCGGTTCCCCGATGCGGCCCAGCGGCGTGCGCAGCAGCACCTCGTCCAGGTAGTCGGGGTCGGCGAGCTTGCCGGAGGTGCGGCGGGTGCGGATGTACCAGGGCGCGACCGCATTCACACGGATGCCGTCCTCGGCCCATTCTGCGGCCAGGTTGCGGGTCATCTGGTGCATGCCGGCCTTGCTCATGCCGTAGGGAGCGCCGGTTCGCACGTGGGTGGATCCCGAAACGCTGCCGACGTTGACGATGCTGGAGGCTGCATGGCGAAGCAGGAGCGGATGCAGGTAGCGCGACAGCTCGAATGCTGAGAACAGATTGACCTCGAACACCTGACGCCACTCCTCGGCACTGAACTCGGTGGACGGTTTGCTGATGTTGGTGCCGGCGTTGTTGACCAGGATGTGCAGCCCTTCGCCGAAGTCCTCGACCCAGTCCAGCAGTTCGCGTCGCTGCTCATGCACGCCGACATCGGCGGCGAACACCTGCACCTCGCGCTGCGGGAAGTCCTCGAGCAGTTCGGCGCGGACGGACTCCAGTGCGGCCGCATCGCGCGCGGCGAGCAGCACGTCGGCGCCGAAACCGAGCAGTTCGCGCGCGATCGCCCGGCCTATGCCGGCACTGCCCCCGGTGACGAGCGCAAGCTGCCCGTCCAGACGCCAACGTTTTGGATCCATGGGTCCGCCATCTCCAGTGAACGGGCTGCACACCCGACAGGCGTAGCATAGCGACGAGCCAAACCGAGGGTGTCGCCATGAGCACGATCATTTCGCGCCTCGCGCGCCGGACCTCACATTCGCTGGTGGCCCTTGCCGGCGGCGCGCTGCTGCTGGGGCTGCTGTCGGCCTGCCAGCCCGAGCCGCCGGACCGCGAACGCCCACCGGAACCGCAGGCGGCGCAGCACTTTGATCTGCACGATGCTATCCAGGAGCCGATCGAGCGTGCCAGGCAGGTCGAAGTCGACCTGGAGCATGCCGCCGAGGCACAGCGCGCCGCGGTCGATGCTGCCAGCGGCGGCTGAGCCGCAGCGGCTGTAGCGGTGCGAGCCATGGCTCGCGATGCGGTGACGCGACCGGCCGCCCGTCCAGGCGACCCGCCGCAATGGATGCCTTTCGGCGAGGCCTACAGTCCGCAGAAGCAGTAGGCGAGCGACTTCACCGGCACGCCGCGCACCGGCTTGATCGCGCTGCTCACGAATTCCAGCTCGCGAGCCGCGGCTGGCGCAGCCTGCGCCAGCATGGCGCGCGCGACCCACTCGGCGCCCGAGCCGGAGCCGCCGAGCCACAACGCGCCGATGCGGCTGCTCGCAAAACCTTCCATGAACTGCGCGAATGGCGTGAGCGTCTGCTCGATGTAGCGCACCTGGTACTCGCCGGGCTCGCCCAGGTTCGCGCGGCGAGCGGCATCGTCCATCGCCGCCTGCAAGTCGCCCATCTCGTCCACGAGCCCGCGCTGCATCGCCTGGGCGCCGCTCCAGACGCGGCCGCGGGCGACCGAGTCGACCTGCGCAACCGGCTTCGCGCGCGCCTCGGCAACGCGGCCGATGAAGTCTCGGTAGCCCTTTTCGATGACCGACTGGACCACTTCGCCCACCGCCGGATCGAGCGTCCGGGTGACGTCGAATGCGCCTGCGAAGCTGGTGGTGCCGACGCCATCGGACTCCACGCCAATTCGTTCGAGTGTGCGCGGTATCGTCGGAATCAGCCCGAAGATGCCGATCGAGCCGGTGATCGTCGACGGATCGGCATAGATGCGGTCGGCGTTCATCGAGATCCAGTAGCCGCCGGACGCGGCCAGGTCGCCCATCGACACCACGACCGGCTTCCCGGCTTCCTTCAGTAGAACCACTTCGCGGCGGATCTGCTCCGACGCAAAAACTTCACCGCCCGGAGAGTCGACCCGAAGCACGACCGCCTTGACGTTGTCGTCGTCGCGCGCGTCGCGCAGCAGCTTGGCGGTGGACACGCCTCCGATCTGGCCGGGCGGCTTCTCGCCGCCGGTGATTTTGCCTTCGGCGACCACGATCGCCACGTGCGGGCGAGGCCCGATGGCATCCAGCGCGCCGTCGACGTGGACCAGGTAATCGTCGAGCGCAACCTGGCGAAACCCGCCTTCCGTGTCGTCGTCGGCAACTCCGCGCTCGGTCAGCAGGTCGTCGACCTCCTCGCGTGTCTTCAGACCGTCGACGAGTTTCTGCTGCAGGGCGTACTGCGCAAGGTCGCCCTGCACCGCGGCAATGCCGGCGGGCATCGTGGCGATGCCCGCGGCGATGGCGGCCGGGTCGAGCTTGCGCGCGGCAGCGATGTCGACAAGATAGCGCTGCCACAGATCGTTCATCCAATACAGATCGGCAACCTTGGACTCCGGCGAAGCCGAGTTCAGTACATACGGCTCGGCCGCGGACTTGAATTCGCCGACCTTGAACAGGTGCACGTCGACGCCGAGCTTTTCCTCCAGCGCCTGTCCGAAGTACAGGCGGTATCGGCTGAGGCCCTCCAGCAGCAGGCCGCCCATGGGATCCAGGTAGATCTCGTCTGCCTGGGACACCATCAGGTACTGCTCCTGGCTCATGCCTTCCCCGAACGCCACCACCTGCTTGCCTTGGGCGCGTACGCGCGCGACGGCGGCAGCCAGGTCACGGCGCGACGCCATGCCGCCGCCCTCGAGATGGTCCAGCCGCAGCAGCACGCGGTTGATCCTCTCGTCTTCGCCGGCATGATCCAGCGCGCGCAGCAGGTCTCGCAGTTGCACCTCACTGCCGTTGTCGCCCATGGCCCGCGAGACCGCGCGGCTGACCGGATCGCGGCTGTACTGCTCCACCAGCGTGCCTTCCGGCGCGATCACCAGCGTGGTGTCGCGCAGCAGGGGCGTCATGCGGTCGCCGGAGCTCAGCAGCGCGATGAAGAAAATCAGCAGCAGGAAGAACAGGATGTTGAACACCAGCATGCGGGTGAAGTTCATCGCGTCCCACAGGCCGATGAAAAAGCGCGCGACGGGACCGCGACGGTAGGTTTCGTTCATTGCCAGATACTCCGATTCGACGTTGAAGAGTACCCGTTGCCGCCGCAGGCTTCACCGGTCATAGGTCATTGGTGCGCGCAGTGCGGACCGGCGGGTTCAGCCAGCGGTCCAGGCGCAGCGGCGCGCTGGAACGAAGGAATCGCGTTGTCAGCAGCACTGCCGCCACGCTTAGCCCGGCGATCAGCCCGATCCACATGCCTTCGGGCCCCATCGCGGGCCACAGTCCGCCGATCCCCAATCCGAGCGCCGCCCCGAGCGGCATCCCGACGCCCCAGTACGCAAATCCGGCCAGCAGCATCGGCATGCGCGTGTCCTTGAGCCCGCGCAGTGCTCCGGCCGACATCACCTGAATGCCATCCGGGAACTGGAACGCGGCCGCATACATCAGCAGCGCCGCTGCCAGCGAGGCCACCGCGGCATCGGCGGTGTAGAAACCGACGATAAGCTCGTTGCCCAGCAGCATCGCGACGGCTGCGAACAGTTGCGTGCCCATCACGATTGCGTAGCCGGCGAGAGCGGCGCGGCGCACCCCCGCGCCGTCGCCGCGTCCCAGTGCGTGTCCCACCCGCACGGTGGTGGCCTCTGCCAGCGCGAGCGGGATCATGAAGCTCAGGCTTGCCACGTTGATCGCGATCTGATGCGCTGCCGCAGGCACTTCGCCGAGGCGGCCGATCAACAGTGCCGTCGCCACGAACAGTCCGCTTTCCATCGCCACCGTGACGCCGATCGGGAGTCCAACCACCAGCAGCGCGCGGATGCTGGCCCAGTGGGGCGCCTCGAATCGCTCGAACAGCCGCAAGTCCGCAAACCGGCGCGTGCGCCAGAGGTAAACAGTAAAAGCCGCTGCCTGCATCCACAGCATGATTGCCGAGGCAATCCCCAATCCGCCGGCGCCGCGCGAAGCAAGGTGCAACGGCCCCCACTGCAGGCCGTGAGTGAAGGCGACACCCAGGGGAACGAGCGCGAGCAGGCCGCCGATGCCCAGCACCATCGTCGGAAGGGTCCAGTGCAATCCGTCGCAGAGGTAGCGCATGCACACGTACAGGGTCAGGGCGGGGACGCCCCAGCGGATGCCGTGGAGGAAGGCCGTGGCGCCGGGGCGGATCTCTGCCGCGATTCCCATCGGCTCCAATGCGTGGACAATCAGGCTGAGAAACGCGAATAGAACCAGCCCCAGGCCGACCGAAAGCCAGAGCGCCTGGCGGAACTGGCTGCCGATCTCGTCGCGCCGCCCGCTGCCATCCAGTTGCGAGACGAGCGCCGGCAACGCCATGAGCGTGCCCATCGGCACCATCATCGGCAGCCAGAACAGCGCGGTGCCGACCGCGACTGCGGCCAGGGTCTGGGTTCCGTGGCGGCCGGCGATCACGCTGTCTACGAAGCCAATCAGGCCCGTGGACAGATGCCCCATGATCAGGGGCGCGGCGAGCGTGCCGCTCAGGCGCATTTCGAGCAGGAGACTGGCGCGCCTGCGCACCGGCGAAGGCGCGGAGGGGCTTGGAGCGCTTGGCGATGATCCGGACGACGGTGACATGGGCGGTCGGGCCTCGGCCGTGGCGGCGCGGAGCGGACGGCGCTGGCGCCGCTCCATGGTGGGCCGTTATCTTAGGTTGTCCTGCACCCAACCCGGCCCGTCCTTCGTTGATGAACGAACCAGCGTCACCAATAACCGGGCTGCCACCCGATTCGGCGGCCGACGCGCATACGTCGGCATGCACGACAGACCTCTGCCGGAACTGTTCCGCGCCACTGGCCGGTCCGTTCTGCCACGAATGCGGTCAGTCCGTGCACGATCCAGTCCGCCACCTCGGCCATGCGATCGAGGAACTGTTCGAATCGCTGTGGCACCTGGACGGGCGCGTGTTCCGGACCTTGCGCGACCTGCTGGTTCCCGGGCGGGTCGCATGCGACTACCTGGCCGGCCACCGCACTCGCTATATCGCGCCCCTGCGGCTGTTCGTGATCCTCAGCGTGCTGACGTTCTTCGTTGGCCAGATGACCGTGGATTTGAGCGAAGCGGTGCAGGTGGGCGATCCGGAAGAGTCGATCACGACAGCCAGCACCATTTCCGAGGTGGATGAGCTCCGCGACAGGAAACTGGTGGAGCTTGCGCGTGCGCGGCGCGAGGTTGAGGGCCTGTGGGCGATCGACGGGCCTCTGCGGCTCGCCGAAGTCCGTGTGCGCGAGCTGGCAGCGGCACGCACCGCCGAACTGCACGGAGAGTCGAAAGGGCAGGGCGCATCGCCCGGCAGTAGCGCTGACGCGCCGTCGCTGCGAATCTTCAACGAACAGCTGTGGCACGCCCGGGACAATCCGGTGGCGCTGCGATGGCTGCCGGCTTCCGCCAACCAATGGCTCAACGCGAAGATCTCACGCGCGCTGGCCAACGCACCGCGGCTCCGCCACGACGAGAGCCTGCGTCGGCAGGTGCTCCTCGGTTCGATTCCTACCGCGTTGTTCGTGCTGATGCCCGTCTTTGCCCTGCTGCTCAAGCTCGCCGGCCTGGGCAGCGGTCGACTGTACCTGGAGCATCTGGTCGTAGCGCTTTACAGCCACGCCTTCCTTCTGCTCGCGCTGCTGGCGGTTTTCCTGCTGCTCGGCCTGGACCAGGCCCTGGCATGGTCCCCGCAAGGGGCGGGGAGGCTTTTCGGATGGCTGGAAGGCGCGTTATGGTGGGCCATGCCCCTTTACCTGCTGATCATGCAAAAGCGTGTCTACAACCAGAACTGGGCTGTCACCGCGCTGAAGTACGGGACGCTCGGCACCTCTTACGCGATCCTCGTCGTGTTGGCTGCCTTCATCGTCGGCGCTGCCGGGTTGGCGCGGCTGTGATCGGGTCCGACAGCGATGGCGCGGTGGTGTACGAGGTCAACGTCGACCTCGACGCGGACATCGCCGATGCCTATCTCGTCTGGCTGGACGAGCACATCGAGACCATGTGCGCGCTCCCCGGGTTCAGCGGCGCAAGCGTATTCGAGGTGATTGAACCGGCGGCCGATACCGGGCGTCAACGCTTCAGCGTGCACTACACGCTCGATGACCAGGCCGCGCTCGACGCCTACCTTCGCGACCACGCGGCACGCATGCGTGCCGAGGGCGAAAGCAGGTTCGGTGGGCGTTTCCGCGCGTCGCGGCGGGTGCTCGGACCGATCGACTGATTTCCGGGGTGGCCGGCCCGGACCTCCGGGCGCGACTCCACCACCCGCCTTCAGCGTTCCAGTCGACTCCACAGCCAACGATCGCGGTTGCTCGCGGGCGTGGAGACAAGCTCGCGCCGCAGCCCGGCACGCTCCTGCGGCGGCGTGCGCGCGACCAGTACCGCCACGTCGGCACGCTGTGCCGGGGACATGGCTCGCAGCACCTCCAGCAGTGGCTTGTGCTCTTCCTGCGGGACCTGCGCCAGCAGCGGCTGCAGCGCCGGATAATCGCGCCCGAGCACCGGGCCAAGCAGCCAGCCGCGCTGCACGCTGCGATCGAGTCCGTCGAACCTGGCGCGGATCGCTTGCCGATGCTCCCGCCGCAAGCCGGAGAAGCGCGATGCCGCGGCGCGGATTGCCGTGCGCTCACGCGGCGGAAGCGATTGCCAGGCGGCGTACCGTTCGCGCTGCACGGCCCGCTCGCTGGGCGACAGCGCGTCCCAGGCGGCCGCGCGCGCGATGAATGCCTCCTGCTGCACGGCGCTCCACCCGCTCCAGCGCTCCGCGTTGGCCGCAAGCTGCATCCGCAGCTGCGGCTGGAGTTGCGGCAGGACTCCCCGGAAATCCGCTGGCATCACCGCATCGGCGGCCTGCGTCGCGCCGGCAACCAGCGCGAGTGCGGTGGTGATCAGGAAGCCTCCCCGCCGCTCAGATGTCGGCATCGTCGGACTCACTGGTGGCGCGGCGGGACTCGCCGGCGGCTGCCGCGGAGGGGTACTCCTGCGACTGCGGTTCGGAGGTCGTGAGCAGGGGGCGCGCGTCGTCGACGAACCCTGCCGGCTGCGCGGCAAGCCAGCTGTGAAAGGCGAAATCCATGGCATTGCTGGAGTCTGGATCAGCGAGCAGCGTGAAGTCGGGATGGGCGACCAGCCCGGCCTCCGGCGAGTAGTAGGACGCCGCAGGACCCTCCGGCAGCTCACCCCCGCGCCGATCCAGGCCCTGGTAGCGGTCGAGCCAGTCGCCCGCCGCAGGCAGGAAGCTGGCTGTCAGCGCCAAAGCGCAGGCGATCAGAAGCATCCAAAGCGCGATCAGCAGCGGAGACTGGTGGCGTCGTGGTCTGGTGGCCTTGGCCGCCGTGCCTTCGAACGGTGCGGAGGGCGCGCGCAGCGCCGCCTCCCGGGCGCTGCTCAGGTAAAGCAGCCGCGGCGGCGGGAGGGTCCGGGTCCGGCTATGGATCTCGTCCTGCAGGCCACGCCAGGCCTGCAGATCAGGGCTTCCGTCGGATTGCCGCGGCACGGCCTGTTCAAGCGCGTCCAGGTAGTCCCCTTCGGAGATTCCCATCGCCGCCGCCGCAGCGCGCTCCTCCAGACCGGCTGCAAGCCGCAGCAGCAACGCTGCCCTGGGCTCGAACGCCAGCTCGCCCAGGTTGTCGCTGGAATGAAGGCACATGGCCACCGGAGTACGGGTTCGCATTTGTGGCTGCGCGAGCAACGCCGACCAGAATGCGACGGGCCAGTCGCCCATCGCCAGCCCGCTGGCGTGTGCCCTCCAAGCGATCATCGTCGCTGCCACAGCCGCATCGCCGGCAGCGGCGTCGCCAGCGTGCAACTCGGCGAGCACTGCGGCCCGGCGCTCGAGCCCACGCAGGAACGCGGCCAACGCTGCATGAGGGGATGGCTCGGCTTCGACGAGGGTCATTCGGGTGTGTTCGGCATCGCCGCATGATAGCGGCGGGGTACGCCGGCCGGTACTTGACAAAGCCTGTAAAGGATCGCGAATGAGCGGTGACGGGGCCTTCCGCTCAACCCGGTTGTGCACAGCGGGGTCGCTCGGCCAATGAATGGTCGTTCAGCCCGCAGCAGCGCCGATACACACGCGGGATTAGCCGTCAAGTCCTTGAATTGGTTCATCATGTTCGCCGTGACACATTTTTGACCAACGCAAGTTCGGGCTTGCAACAGGGGCTTTGCGCAGTGCTGCCGTGGAACGGTGCACATGTTTATCCACAGCCAGTGTGGATAAAGGGGAAAGTGCTTGGAAAACGAGAGCTTGCGCAGATTTTGTCAAGGGTGCGGAAGAAATGCACCGCAAGCGTTGGTCCCTCGACGCGAGCCGCCTCGCTAGACTCACGGGATGTCCGAGATCGTCCTCCGCGTCGCCCTGGCGCTGCCCCTGCCGCGGCTGTTCGACTACCTTCCGCAAACAGGTGGCGGTGAGATTCCAGCGGTGGGCGCTCGCGTTCTGGTGCCATTCGGCTCCCGCGAACTGGTCGGGGTGGTGGTGGAGATCGCTGCGGTCGCCGGGACGGACGCGCCCATGGCGCTCAAGCAGATACTGGCGCGGATCGATCAGGCGGCGCTGTTTTCCGGCGAACTGTTCGATTCGCTGCGCTGGCTGGCACGCTACACCCACGCGCCGCTGGGCGAGGTGCTCGCGACCGCCTTGCCGGGGCCGCTGCGGCGCGGCGAACCGTTGGCCGAGACCCAGGCCTGGGGCTGGCGGCTGACCGAAGCCGGGCATCTCGCGCGCGAACGCCTGCGGCCCGGGCGTCCACGAAGTCTGGCCGAGCGACTGCGCGGCGGCGACTGCGACGAAGATGCACTGGCGAACATCGACGGCTGGCGCGCCGCGGCACGCTCGCTGGCTGCGCGCGGACTGGCAGAGCGCATCCCCTTGCCCGCGAACCGCGCTGCCGCTGCTTTGGGTTCCAGTCCAGTGCTGAATCCGGAACAGCAGACCGCAGTGGGCGCGGTACTGGCTGCAGCCGATGGCTTCGCCGCCCTGCTGCTGGAGGGCGTCACCGGCAGCGGCAAGACCGAGGTCTACCTGCAGGCCATCGCCGATTGCGTGTCACGCGGCCGGCAGGCGCTGGTCCTGGTGCCGGAGATCGGGCTCACGCCGCAGACGTTGGCCAGGTTCCGGGCGCGGCTGGGCGTAACCGTGCACGCGCTGCATTCCGGACTCGGCGACGGCGAGCGCGCACGCACCTGGGCGGCCTGCGCGCGCGGCGAAGCGCGGGTGGTGGTCGGCACGCGCTCGGCGGTGTTCCTGCCGCTGCCGCATGCGGGGCTGATCGTGGTGGACGAGGAACACGACAGCAGCTTCAAGCAGCTTGACGGCATCCGCTACCACGCGCGCGATTTCGCCCTGGTGCGCGCCAAGGCACTCGGTGTTCCGGTGCTGCTGGGCAGTGCGACGCCATCACTGGAGTCGCTGCGCAACGCGCAGGCGGGTCGCTACCATCATCTGCGCCTGCGCCAGCGCGCCGGCAACGCCCGGCCGCCGCGGGTGCGGGTCATCGACGTGCGCAAGCGGCCGCTGCAGGCGGGCCTGTCGCCGGAGCTGCTGACCGCGATCGGCACCGCTATCGCCGCGGACGGTCAGGTGCTGGTGTTCAAGAACCGGCGCGGCTATGCACCTGTTTTGCTTTGCCACGACTGCGGATGGAGCGCGCAGTGCCAGCGCTGCAGCACGCCGACGCAGGGCACCTCCATGACCGTGCATTCCGGCGGGCGCAGGCTCCAGTGCCATCATTGCGGCGCTCGACGGGGTGTGCCGAACGCGTGTCCAGACTGCGGAGGGTTGGCGCTGCAATCGCAGGGCGCCGGCACCGAGCGTATCGAGGAAGCACTGTTGGAGCGGTTTCCCGGCGTGCCCGTGCTGCGCATCGACCGCGGCACCACCCAGCATCGCGACGCGCTCGAGCGCCACCTGGCGGAATTCGGCAACGAACGGGGCATTCTCGTCGGCACACAGATGCTGGCCAAGGGACACGACCTGCCGAACCTCACGCTGGTGGCGGTGGTCGGAATCGACGAGGGATTGTTCAGTGCGGACTTCCGCGCGCCGGAGAAGCTGGCGCAACTGCTGATCCAGGTCGCCGGCCGCGCCGGGCGGGCGGAGCGCGCTGGCGAGGTGTTGCTGCAAACCCACCATCCCGGCCATCCGCTGTTGTCGATCCTGTTGTCCGGCGGCTATGGCGCCTTTGCCGAAGCCGAGCTGGCATCGCGCGAGGAGGCCTGTTTTCCGCCGTTCGCCCACATCGCCATGCTGCGCGCGGAGGCCAAGCAGATCGAACACGCCAACGGCTTCCTGCAAGGCGCGCGCGACGCGTTCGCCGATCTTCATGATCCCGGGCTGGAACTCAGCGGGCCACTGCCGGCGCCGATGCCGCGTCGCGCCGGGTACCAGCGCGCGCAGCTGCTGTTGTCGTCTCCGGAGCGCAGGAGCCTGCATGCCGCGCTCGATGCCGCACTGCCGCGCGTGTACGCACTGCCCGAAGCGCGTCGGGTTCGGTGGTCGCTGGATGTGGACCCGATCGACCTGTACTGAATCGACCTCTACTGACACGATCAGCTGCCAGTGCGCTTGCCTCAGTCGCGCTCGCCGGTGAACGGCACGAAGCGCACCGGCAGTATCTTCTGCTCGCGCAGACGGCCGCTGCGGTCTTTTTCGATCAGCATCAGCGTCTGGGTTTCCCATTGGCCGCCGACGGGAATCACCATGCGCCCGCCGCGCTTCAGTTGCGCGAGCAGCGGTGGCGGTACCGGCGTGACTGCCGCGGTGACGATGATCGCGTCGAACGGCGCGTGCTCCGGCCAGCCCTTGTAGCCATCACCGACCATCGTGTGGACGTCCGGGTAGGACTGCAGCTGCTTGTCCGCCTGTCGTGCGAGCGGTTCGACGATCTCGATCGTGTACACCTGCGCGCCCATCTCGGCGAGCACCGCCGCCTGATACCCCGATCCGGTGCCGATCTCCAGAACCCGGTCGCCCGGCTCGACATGCAGCAGCGAAGTCATCAGCGCGACGATGTAGGGCTGGGAAATGGTCTGGTCGTGGCCGATCGGCAGCGGACGGTTTTCGTAGGCGCGAGCCCGCTGCGCTTCGGGCACGAAGCGGTGGCGCGGAACGCGCGCGATCGCCTCGATCACCTGTGCGTCCAGCTCCGGGCGCAGGTTGCTGCCGCCCGATTCTGCCCGCAGCTCCGCCACCAGCGCACGACGTTCGGCCGGATACGGATCGGCCGCGCGGTCCTGCGCGGACGCGGCGCCGACGGCGAACACCAGCAACGCCGCCCCGCACGCGCGTCCAGTCTGTTCCAGCAGGGAAGTTGCCACGCCCATGGCCCACAGCGTGACGCGTTTTTCGTTAGCGGCGCGGCAAAGATCCGCGACTCGTCAGGCGGCGACCGGCTTGCCCGAGCGCGACTTCGATCCGGCCGCCGCAGCGCGCGGCGCGCCGGCCTTGGCCCCGCCCTTGTCGCGGATCCAGATGCTCTGGTTGTCGCGGCGCAGTTCGAACAGTTCCGTCGCCTCGATCAGGTCACTGAGCTTGCGATAGCCGTAATTGCGCGGATCGAACGAGGCCTGGTTGCTGACCTGGCTGCCGACCGAGCCCAGGTGAGCCCAGTCGTCGTCACCGCTGGCCGACTCGACCGCGCTGCGCAGCATCTGCACCAGCCTGGTGTCGCGTCGCAGTTCCGGTGCGGTGCGGGCCTTGGTCGTCGTTGCAGGCCCCGTGCTGCTGGCCTGGCCAAGCGCCTCGACGTAGGTGAACACCGAGCATGCGTTGACGAAAGGTTCCGGGGTCTTCTTCTCGCCGAACCCATAGACCTTGACCCCGTCGGTCAGCAGCCGCATCACCAGCGGGGTGAAATCGGCATCGCTGGAGACGATGGCGAAACCGTCCAGGTTGCCCGCGAACAGCAGGTCCATCGCATCGATGACCATCGCCATGTCCGAGGCATTCTTGCCGCTGCTGTAGGCGAACTGCTGGATCGGACGGATTGCGTAGGCATGGAGCACGCCTTCCCAGCTCTTGAGGTGCGGACTTTTCCAGTTGCCGTAGGCGCGACGCACATTGGCCACGCCGTGGCGGGCGACCTCCGCCAGGATCACGTCGATTTTCGCCGCCGGCGCGTTGTCGGCGTCGATCAGCAGGGCGATGCGTCGTTCTTGGGTGGCCATCCGGAATGGAATCCTTGTGCTTGCGGCATTCGATTCGAGCCTACTACAGCGCATGTGCAGCCCACGCGCGATGGCCTGGTGCCCGCAGGCGGGCGACGCAAAACACAACGGCCCGGATAACCGGGCCGTTGTGGTGACGAGACGCGTGTCGGCGCGGATCAGGCCGCGAACAGCGCCCGCATCTTCTTCAGCGCGTTGGCCTCGACCTGGCGAATTCGTTCGGCGCTGACGCCGTATTCGTCCGCCAGTTCCTGCAGCGTGACCTTGTTGTCGTCGTCCAGCCAGCGGCGGCGGATGATGTCGCGCGAGCGGGCATCGAGTTCCGACAGTCCTTCGCGAAGCAGGGCCAGCTTGCTGTCCTCTTCGTCCTCGCGCTCGTACATCTGCGACGGGTCTTCATCGTGCGTGCGCAGGTAGGCGGCGGGCGAGGGGGGCGCATGGTCGTCGTCGTCGTCGCTGGGCGCGTCGAAGCCGACATCGCGTCCCGACAGGCGCGACTCCATCTCCAGCACTTCGCGCTCGGACACGTTGAGGTCGCGAGCGACCACGCGCACCTCTTCGGCGTTCATCCAGCCCAGCCGCTTCTTGCTGCGCCGCAGGTTGAAGAACAACTTGCGCTGGGCCTTGGTCGTGGCGACCTTCACGATGCGCCAGTTCTTGAGGATGAACTCGTGCATTTCGGCGCGAATCCAGTGCACCGCGAATGACACCAGCCGGACCCCCTGGTCGGGGTCGAAGCGCTTGACGGCTTTCATCAGGCCGATGTTGCCTTCCTGGATCAGGTCGCCCAGCGGCAGGCCGTAACCGTTGTAGCCGCGGGCGACGTGGACCACGAACCGCAGGTGCGAATGCACCAGCTCGCGGGCGGCATCGAGGTCGTCCTGCTCGAGGAATCTGCGCGACAGGGCCTGCTCGTCCTCGGTGCTCAGCACCGGGATCCGGTGGACGGCACCGATGTACGCATCGAGCGAACCCAGCGGGCTGGGAATCGGCAGGTTGTTGGCGATCAGGGCGTGGGACTGGGCTGTCTGGTTCATGGGCAATATTTTAGCAGTAGGGGCCTTTGACTGCTAAAGACCGGCGAAGTTCGCTGCGTTGCACTCATGGAACGGATGGGAATTCCCGTAACGGACTGATGAGGTTGCCTGAGCCAGCGTTAGCGGGCGGTAAACCTGTCCGCCTGGAGATCACTCAGGGGCGGCAGCGACCAGTCGATCGGAGCGGAACCCCGGCGGACAAGGTATTGGTTGGCCGCCGAAAAGTGGCCACAGCCGTTGAATCCCCGGTGCGCCGACAGCGGCGAGGGGTGCGGTGCCCGCAGTACGCGATGGCGCTGCGGGTCGATCGCCTTGCCCTTGGCCTGGGCGTAGCTGCCCCACAGCAGGAAGACCAGGCCCTCGCGCTCCCGGTCGAGCACCTCGACCACGCGATCGGTGAATGCCTCCCAGCCAAGCCCCTGATGACTGCCGGGGCGGCCGGTTTCCACGGTCAGTACGCTGTTGAGCAGCAGCACTCCGCGCCGGGCCCACGGCAGCAGGCATCCATGGTCGGGCCGGGGAATACCCAGGTCTCGCTCCAGTTCCTTGTAGATGTTGAGCAGCGAAGGCGGCACCGGCGTCCCCGGGGTGACCGAGAAGCTCAACCCGTGTGCCTGGCCGGCGCCGTGGTAGGGATCCTGCCCAAGCACCACGACCCTGACCGCGTCCAATGGCGTAGCCTCGAAGGCGGCAAATATCTGCGGCGCAGGTGGATACACCGCCACCCCCGACGACTTGCGATCGCGCAGGCGTGCGGCAAGTGCCTGCATCTCGGCACCGGCCAGTTGGTCCCCCAGGTGCGCGTTCCAGGACGGCTCCAGCCGGCCTTGACGGTCCGCGTGCGTGCTCTTTGCCGATGCCGGATCGGCGTCGACCGGCCGCAGCCGATCCGCGTTCACGCGTCCAGCGTGCGCTGTTCGGGAAGCTGCGACAGGCGCAGCTGGAACAGCGTCTTGGTGACGAGCAGTCGTTCCTCGATGGGCTTGAGGACGAGGTCGTTGGCCCCCGCACGCAGCAGCGCGCCCTGGTTGTCGGGATTGGCGTCGCCGGTCATCACCAGCACGGGCAGCCGGCGCTTGCCATAGCGGAAGTCGTTGCGCAGCCGGTCGAGCAGGTCGTGGCCGCTCAGTTCGCCCTTCAGGTACACATCCGTGAGCACCAGGTCCGCACCGACATAACCGCCGGACGCGGCGCCTTCGCGATGCGACTCCAGGTACTCCAGCGCTTCCTCGACCCCGACGAAGTGCCTCACGTCGACTCCATGGCGCTCGAGCATGCGCTTGGTCGCCAGCGCGACCACGCGGCTGTCCTCGACGTAGAGCACCCGGGCGCCGGGAATCGCCTTGGGCTGGACATAGCCGCGGATGAACGTCGCGAGTGCGGCGTGACCGAGCGCCTTGTCGAAGTAGTCGGTGACGTCTTCGGTAAAGCGGCGGTCCTCCAGGTGCCCCTGCGCGTCGCCGGACACCACGATGATCGGGACGTAGGCCTGCCCGGATGCCTTGCGCACGCTGCGGGCCAGGTCGATGCCGTCGCCGTCGGGCAGCGACAGTGCGGTCGTGACCAGATCAACCGGTCCTGCCTCCAGCGCCGCTTGGGCCTCGGCGATGTTGCCGCAGGGCACGACTTCCACCTGCGCAAGCTCTCGGGAAAGCACGTCGCCGATCATCTTGCGCACCAGCCGCGAGCCGTCCACCACCATCACGCGCGGTGTCTGGCTGCTGACGTGGCGCAGCTCGCGTGAGCCGGACGGAAGGGTGGCATCGCTTTCGATGGGTGGTTTACTCATGTGTCGGTCGGCCGGGTCTGCCGCAGGTAATGTCCGGTCACGAATGCCGCGCCGAGCCAGCCGATCGTCCCGGCAGCCAACAGGATCGCACCTGCCTCGGACAGGGCGAAACCGTGCAGGGCAAAGCCGCTGCCGTAGCTGCTGGCGAGTTCCGCCAGTGGCGTACGCAGCGCCGCGTCGGCTGCGGTCAGCATTGCCAGAGCGAGCGCTCCGGCCACCAGGCCGTAGCACGCGCCCAGGTACAGGAACGGGCGGCGAATGAATCCGTCGGTGGCGCCGAGCAACTGCAGGACTGCGATTTCCTCGCGCCGCGACTGGATGTCCAGCCGCACCGTGTTGCCGACCACGAGCAGGGCGCCGATCCCGAGCAGCCCGGCGAGCACCAGCGCCAGACGCGTACCGAAGCGCAGCCAGCCGTCCAGGCGTTGCCGCCAGCCGGCATCGTGCTGCACCAGCTCGGCTTCCGGAAGCGCCTGCAGCGATTGCACCAGCAGTGTTTCGTCGCCTGCCGGCGTCACCACCAGCAGGTTCGGCAGCGGATTGCCGTCGAGGTTCTCGATCGCCTCGGCCAGTCCGCTGTCGCGCAGTTCCGTCAGACCCTGTTCCGGCGTCCGCCATTCGACAGTGGCGATGTCGCCACGGGCGCGCATCTGCTCGGCGAGCAGGCCCGCACGCTCGGCGCTGATGTCGCTTTTGAGGAAGACGCTGATCTGCCGTGCCTGCTGGACCTCGCCGGCAAAGCGCTGCACGTTCGACAGCGCCGCCCACAGGCCCAGCGGCAAGGTCAACGCCACCGCCATGACGCCGACCGTCAATGCCGTCGCCCACGGCTTGCGCAGCATGCGTCCGACGCTCGCGACCAGGCTGAACAGATGGTGGTCCAGCCAGCTTCCGAGCGCCGACCGGGCAGCGAGCGAGGGCCTTTTGGCGGGGCGCTCCGCAGCGGCAGGAGCAGGCGCGGCAATGGCTTCGCTCATGCCGCCAGGTCCTCCGGGGCGATGTCATCCACCAGGCGCCCCTGGTTCAGCACCAGCACCCGCTTGCGCATGCGCTTGACCAGCGCCAGATCGTGGCTGGCAACCAGCACGCTCGTGCCGCGTTCTGGCAACAGCGCGAACAGGGCGAAGATTTCCGCCGACAGGGTGGGATCGAGGTTGCCGGTCGGCTCGTCGGCCACCAGCAGGCGGGGTTCGGAGACGATCGCCCGGGCGATGCCGACCCGCTGCTGCTCACCGGCCGACAATTGGCCAGGCAGCGCATTGGCCCGCGGGCCCAGCCCGACCTGCTCCAGCGTGACCCGCACGCGCTTGTTGATGTCCGATCGCCGCAGCCCGCGCAGCAGCAGCGGAAGCCCGACGTTGTCGGCGACGCTGCGATCGCCCAGCAGCCGGTGGTCCTGGAACACGACGCCGATGTCGCGTCGGTGCAGGGCGACGCGCCGGCCGCGCACCTTGAGCAGGTTGCGTTCGCCGAACAGCAGGGTGCCGCGGCTGGGACGTTCGCTGAGGTGGATCAGCTTCAGAAGCGTGCTCTTGCCGGCGCCGGAATGGCCGGTCACGAACAGCATTTCCCCGGCGGCGACGCTGAAGCTCACATCGGTCAGGGCCTGGTGCCCGCCGCTGTACTGCTTGCTGACCTTGTCGAAGCGCAGGACGCTCATCGCTCACCCATCCGGATCATGCCGCAGTATCGGCGGCGATGGCGGCATTGGCTAGCGCGGATTGCCTGGGTTGCGACATCGCGCGGCTCCGGCGGGCGAAATTGCCGCCAATTGGTGGCGGCGGTGGCCGCCCCGACGGCACGCGGCGCGCCGTCCGGGCACGCCGCGCCTCTGCTGTCGTCAGTGATTGGACCGGGGCGCGCGGGTCACGAGGGACTTCAGTCCGCGGCCGATTCGCCCCAGCAGGCCGGGCTGGCCGGCCGGCGTTGCCGAAGGAGCCGGCTTTGGTGCTTCGGCGGGTGCCTTCTTCGCCGCCCGGGCCGGGGCATTGCCCGGTGCCGCTGCCG
>JALYOF010000058.1 GCA_030857025.1 Pseudomonadota bacterium
AGTTTTGCAGCTGGATTTACGAGGAAAGCTACCCCCTCGGCATGCGCCAAGTGATTTCGCGACCCCCGTCGAAGCCAGTGCACCCCCGGGGAAGAACGATTTCGCTTGCCCGCACAGTATAGGGGCACATCGGCGCGACTCAAGCAGGCAGTCCGCACCCGCCAGCGGCCGTTCACAACGGCGGTTCACAACGGGACGTTCGCGGCGGTCGCTAGTATGCTTGCGCACCAATGCGAAGCCCCGACGACATGAGTTCATCCGCCGGCCAAGGCAAGCGCGCCTGGCCGTTGCGCGGACACATCTGGGCGCTGCTGGTGCTGGTGGGTTCACTGCTGTCGGTCCTGGTACTTTGGCGCGCCGCCTATGAGCGTGAACTGCGCGCCGCCAACCTGGAGTTCATCAACTCCACGGCTGAGGTCGCGGAGCTGCTGAAGCAGAAAGCCGTGCAGTACGAACTCGTCGCCGGCGGCGGTGCTTCGCTGTTCGCATCGGTCGTCCGCCCGACGCCCACCCAATGGGCGGGGTACGTGGAGGGCATGGACATCCGCAACCGCTTCAGCGCCATGCTGGGACTGGGATTCGCCGGATACGTCAGGCAGGCTCGGCTGGGCGATCTGCAGGTCGAGTGGCGCGAGGCCGGCTGGGGCCTGCTGAAGGTGCGTCCGGTCGGGCCGCGTCGGCACTACGGGCCGATCCTTTACCTGGAGCCGCGCACTCCCGACAACGTGGACGCGATCGGCTTTGACATGTTTTCCGAGCCGACCCGGCGCAAGGCAATGCAGCGAGCCCTCGAAACCGGCAGGCCGGCGCTGTCCGGGCCGGTTCACCTGATTCAGGACCTGCCTGAGAAGCGGACCGGAATGCTGCTGTACCTGCCGGTCTACCGCGGTGGTGCCCGTCCGCAGACCGCGGCGGGGCGGCGCGAAGGCATGCTCGGATGGATATACGTTCCCTTCAGGGTCGATGAGTTCGTCAGGAATGCACTTGGCCTGAGGGCAACCTCCGCGCAGTTCCGCATTCACGACATCACCGATGGCAAGGAGCGGCTGGTATTCGACTCGATCGAAAGGGATCGCACGCTCGAACCTGCGTTCGTGCACGAGGTGCAGATCAACCAGTATGGTCGGCGCTGGCGGATGGTATTCGAGTCGGAGCCGCTGGCGCAGGCGGCCCCGCGGATGGCAGGGCTGCGCACGACGCTGGCGCTGGGCGTATTCGCATCGCTGCTGCTCTACGCAATCGCATGGATGCTCGCCCGCACGGAGCTGCAGGCGCAGCGCATCGCGCTCCGGATGACCGAAGAATTTCGCCGCAGCGAGATGCGCTTTCGCACCGCGATGGAGAATTCGCCGATTGGCAAGGCGCTGCTGGACAGTGAGGGCGCCATCGTTGAATCGAACAGTGCGTTCGGAAAGATCGTCGGGCGCCCGCCGACCACGCTGGTGGGAGCCCGCTTCGAGTCGCTGTTCGAAGACGCGCAGGCGGGGCCGGAGGCTTCGTACGCAGGGACCGGTGAAAGCACGGACCCGCAGGGCGTGCATCGCACGACGAGGCGGCTGCACCGGCTCGGCGACATGCCGCGTCACGCCCAGCTGACGTACGCCCCGATGCCCGGCAACATCGGCCAGGACATCGTGGGCCTGGTCCAGGTGGAGGACGTCACCGAGCGCCTGCGTGCACAGGCGCAGGTACATGCGCTCAATCGCACGCTGGAGGCGCGGGTAGCGGCACGTACGCGTGACCTGATCCGCGCCAACGAGGAACTGGAGACCTTCGCCTACAGCATCTCCCACGACCTGCGGGCGCCGTTGCGGGCCATCGACGGCTTCAGCCGCATCCTTGTCGAGCGCCACTCCGAGTCCCTGGACGAAACCAGTCGCGGCTACCTGGGCCGGGTGCGCAAGGCCGCCGCGCGCATGGGCGAGCTGATCGACGCGCTGCTGAAGATGTCGCGGCTCACCCGCGGTCCGCTCAAGCGCGAAAAGGTCGATCTGAGCCGGATGGCCGCCGAGGTGGTGGACGACCTGCGTGCGACGGAGCCGGATCGCCATGTGCAGGTGCGTATCCAGCCGGGACTGGAAGCCCAGGGCGACGTGGTGCTGCTGCGCAATCTTCTGCACAACCTGCTGGGCAACGCGTGGAAGTTCACCCGAGCACGTGAGGACGCGTACATCGAACTCGGCTCCACGCCGATCGAGAGTGGATGCGAGTACCACATCCGCGACAACGGCGCTGGCTTCGCCCAGGAGTACGTCGACAAGCTGTTCCGGCCGTTCCAGCGTCTGCACGACCAGGAAGACTTCCCCGGCAACGGCATCGGGCTGGCCTCGGTCAAGCGCATCGTGGAGCGGCATGGCGGCACCATTCGCGCGCAGGGCGCGGAGGGCGAGGGCGCGACCTTCTACTTCACGCTGTCGGACGAACCATTGCCCTGAGGCAAGCGGGGGAAAACCCAGGTGCGAGACCTGAAGTCGCTCAGGCGCCCTTGTTGTGCTGGCGCATCACCCGCTGCTTCTCGCGGGCCCAGTCCCGTTCCTTGCTCGACTCGCGCTTGTCGTGGTCCTGCTTGCCCTTGGCCAGTGCCAGTTCGATCTTCACCTTGTTGCCCTTCCAGTACAGCGCCGTGGGCACCACGGTGTAGCCGTCGCGCTGGATCTTGCCGATCAGCCCGTCGATTTCGCGCCGATGCAGCAACAACTTGCGGGTACGGCGATCGTCGGCAACCACATGGCTGGACGCCGACAGCAGGGGAGTCATCTGCGCGCCGAACAGGAAGATCTCGCCGTCGCGCACCACTGCGTAGCTCTCACCGATGTTGGCACGACCGGCACGGATCGACTTGAGCTCCCAGCCCTGCAGGGCCATGCCTGCTTCAAAGCGTTCTTCGAGGCGATAATCGTGGCTCGCGCGCTTGTTCAGCGCGATGGTGCCACCGCCCTTTCCCTTATCCTTCGACTTGTCTTTCGTATTCTTGGCCATTGCCGCTATTGTCCCTGATTCGCCGGCCGGCAGGCGATTTGCCCGTCGATCCGCAGTGGCGGCGCAGCAACCGGCGGCATCCGGTGTTCGCGCGCGATTCGCCCGGGGACGCTGCGACCAACAGGAAATTGCATGCCCACCATTCGTCGTACCGCATTGGTCGAACACTCCGCAGCGCGCATGTACGCGCTGGTCAATAATGTCGAGGCCTATCCGCGTCGCTTCGACTGGTGCAATGCGGCGCAGGTGCTGGAGTCAGGTGACGACCGGATGGTCGTGCGCCTGGACCTGGGGCTGGGGCGGCTGAGCACGTGGTTCATCACCGAAAACACCCTGTCGCCGCCGCACCACATCGACCTCAAACTCGTCGACGGACCCTTCCGAAAGCTCAACGGCCGCTGGGAGTTCCACGCGCTGGACGAATCGGCGTGCAAGGTCACCCTGACGCTCACGTTCGAGTCCGCAATCAGGCTGCTCGGACCGGCGCTGGCAGTGGGGTTCCAAAGCCTGGCCGACCGCATGGTCGACGATTTCATCCGTGTTGCGGACCGAGGCGGGGAGTGAAGGTGGAGGTGCTGCGGGCCTGGCCGCGGCGCTTTTCATGCGTCGAACTCGACCTGCCGGAGGGCGCGACCGTGATCGAGGCCGTGCGGCGTGCCGGCTTGCAGTCAGATGCGGAAACCGTCGCCTATGCCGTGTTCGGCGTCGCGGTGGAGCCTGGGCATCGGCTCGCAGATGGCGATAGGGTCGAGTTGCTCAGGCCGCTGCAGGCCGACCCTAAGGATGCGCGCAGGAGCAGGGCGCGACTGCAACGCGGAAGCTGATTGCTGCGGGTGCGGCTTGCTGGCCGACCATCCCGCAGCAACCGCGTCAGCGACGCTTGTCCTTTTCCTTCGGCAGGTTGCGGCCGAACTGCCTGGACGCCGAGTTGGCGATCTGTTCGTCCTGCTCCGGGAAATACTCGCCTTCCCACTTCGTCAGCGCATCGCCTTCGAACCACAGGGTGAGCGTCTTGGTCGTGGTATTGCCCGGCCGGTCGACACGCTGGCTGGCAACGTAGTCCCAGCGCTCCTGGTGGAACGGGTCCTGGATGGACGGCGTGCCGATGAGCGTCACGACCTGCTGCTTGCTCATGCCTTCCTGCAACTGGTCCACCGCGGACTTCTCCAGCAGGTTGCCCTGGTAGATCGGCTGGCGATAGACGATTCCGCAGCCTGCGGTCAGCAGGGCGACGAGGAGGACGAGGAGGATGAGAATCGGCTTTTGCATCGTGTCTTCGCGGCAGTAGTAAACCGGGCCGATGATACACTGAAGGTGCATTGGCGCGGCCTGTCGCAGGCGACGTTCATCCCGTGTTGGGTGCCCGCCGCACCCGCAGAGCCGACCCCTGGAGTGATGATGGAATCGCAGGATCTTCGCAACGCCGGCCTCAAGGTCACCCACCCGCGCGTGCGCATCCTCACGTTGCTAGAGGAATCCAAGGCGCGCCACATGACCGCCGAGGACATCTATCGCAAGCTGCTGGATCAGCAGGAAGACATCGGCCTGGCTACGGTCTACCGCGTCCTGACCCAGTTCGAGGCCGCGGGGCTGGTGCTCAAGCACAACTTCGAGGCGGGGCAGTCGGTTTACGAACTCGACCGCGGGCAGCACCACGATCACATGGTCGACATCGACACCGGCAAGATCATTGAATTCGAAAGCGTCGAAATCGAGGAGCTGCAGCGCCAGATCGCCGAAAAGCATGGCTACGCGATCGAGGAGCATTCGCTGGTGCTCTACGTGCGCAAGATGGCGCCTCGATAGATTACAAATCCGCCCGGCGCAGCCGAGCGGAACCCGCCGGGATTCGCGTTCTGTTCCTCGCCGTCACACCACGTCGGTCAAGAGCCTCCTGGCCGCGGCGCGCGCTTCAAATGTAAGTTCCACGCCCCCAAGCATCCGCGCGAGTTCCTCCTCGCGCTCGCCGCAGTCCAGCGACTGCACCGCGCTCTGGGTCACTCCCTCGCTTGCGGATTTGCTGACACGATAGTGCGCGTGGCCCTGTGCCGCCACCTGCGGCAGATGAGTCACGCAGAGCACCTGGCGTGTCGCGGCCAGTGCCCGCAGCTTCCTGCCGACGATTTCGGCCACGGCACCGCCGATGCCGGAATCGACTTCGTCGAAGACCATCGACGGCACGGTGTCGAGCCCGAGCGCAGCCACTTCGATCGCCAGTGATATCCGCGACAGTTCTCCGCCCGATGCCACTTTGCGCAGTGCCCGCGGCGGTTGCCCCGGATTGGCTGCAACGAGGAATTCCACGCGCTCGCCACCCTGCGGGTCGGGTTTGTCGTCGGGCTGGGGCTCGATCGCGATCTGGAAACTTCCGCCGCCCATGCCCAGTTCGCCGATAAGCGAGGAGGTCGCGCTGGACAGCGCGTCGGCAGCCTTGTGGCGCTTGCGCCCAAGCGCATCGGCCGCGTCGCGCCAGCGGCGGCGGGCTTGCAGCAGATCCTTGTCGAGCCGCTCCAGGCGATCACCGGCTCCGCGGAGACTTTCCAGTTCCTGCGCCATCGCGTCCCGATGTGCGCCCAGCTCCTCGGTCGGCACACGATGCTTGCGCGACAGTTCGTGCAGCCGGGTAAGGCGCTGCTCGATCGCCGCCAGCGCCGCCGGATCGATGTCGAGGTCGCTGCGTACGCGATCCAGCACCGCCAGCGCCTCGTCGACCTGGATGGCGGCGTTCTCGATCAATGCATCGACCGCTTCAAGGCGGGATTCGTGCGCGGACACACGCTGCAGTTCGCCACGCACCTGCTGCAGGCCGCGCGACAGCGACGGGCCTTCGTCGTCGCCTCCAAGGCGCGCGGAGGCGCTTTCGCAGGCCTCGATCAGCCCGGAGGCGTTGGCCTGGCGCCGATGGTCGCTGCGCAGGCGCTCGATCGACTCGGCATCCAGCGTCTCGCGATCAAGTTCGGCGAACTGGTGCTCCAGCCAGTCGATGCGGTCGGATACGTCGCCCTTGGCGAGCAACGCCTCGCGCTCGAGCAGCAACGCGGTCCAACCGGCGGCCGCGGCTGCAACGTCCGCGCGCTCGCGCTCGGTGCGGCCATAGGCATCCAGCAACGCGAGCTGGCTCGGGCGCGACAGCAGCGCCTGGTGCTCGTGCTGACCGTGGATCTCCACCAGCAGGCCCGAAAGTTCGGTCAGCTGTCCCAGCGTCACCGGGCGACCGTTGATCCACGCGCGCGAGCCGCCGTCGGCGCGAATCACGCGCCGTACCTGGCAGGCCGGTTCGGCCTCGCCTTCGTCGTCGTCCAGTTCGTTGAGCACGAGCCACTCGCGCGCGGCGGGAGCGTCTGCGAGGGTGAAGCGGGCGACCAGTTCAGCCCGCTCGGCGCCGTGCCGCACGACACCACTGTCGGCACGAAGGCCGGAGATCAGGCCCAGCGCGTCGACCAGCAGCGATTTGCCCGCGCCGGTCTCGCCGGAAATCACCGTCAGTCCGGGTCCGAAGGCGAGTTCGGCTGCGCTGACGACCGCGAAGTGTCTAAGTGAGAGATGGGAAAGCATGTCCCGCCGATTCTATAGGGGCGCCGGGGCCAGGCGACAGATCCGTTGCAATGAACGACCGTATGCGCTTCGCATCTGTCGCGGCTTGCGTCTGCGCAGCGGGGCGCCTATATAAACGCGGTGAGCAGAAAATCTTCCGATCCAAGCCTGGACCCCCGTGCCCGGCAGTTGCTGCGGACCCTGATCGGCCGCTACATCCGCAGCGGCGAGCCCGTGGGGTCGCAGACGCTCGCCCGGCACGCGGGGCTCGACATCAGTTCGGCGACGATCCGCAACATTCTGTCGGACCTCGAGGAAGTGGGGCTGCTCAGCGCGCCGCACGCTTCCGCCGGCAGGATTCCGACCGCGCAGGGATACCGGCTGTTCGTCGATTCCCTGTTGCAGGTGCGCCCCGTCCCGGAAGGTGATCTTGCGCGGCTGCGCAGTGAGCTGCCCTCGGGCATAGGCACGCAGGCGCTGCTTGGCAGCGCCACGGAGTTGCTGTCGGCAATGACGCACTTCGTGGGCATCGTCAGCGTGCCCAAGCGCGAGCAGTTCGCTTTCCGGCGCATCGATTTCGTGCAACTGGACGGACAGCGCGTGCTGGCGATCCTCGTGTTTGCCGACAACGACGTGCAGAACCGGATCATCCAGACGCGGCAAGCCTATGACGCGGGCCAGTTGGAGCGCGTAGCCAATTACCTCAACACGCATTTCGCAGGTCGCGCCGTCTCGGAGATACGCGCCACGCTGCTGATGGACCTCAAGTCCGCGCGCTCCGAGATGGAGACGCTGCTGAGCCATTCGATCGAACTGGCCGAGCAGGCGCTGGAGCCGGTCGGCGACGACATGGTGCTGGCCGGGCAGACGCGCCTGATGGGCCTGCAGGAGCTGACCGATGTGGATCGGCTGCGCGACCTGTTCGAGGCATTCGCCCGCAAGCGCGAAATCCTGCAGTTGCTCGAGCACACGGTCCAGGCCCCGGGCGTGCGCATCTTCATCGGCGAGGAGACCGGACTTGCGCCGCTGGAGGATGTGTCACTGGTGACGGCGCCCTATACCTCGGGCGGCGCGCAGGGAGGCCAGGTGCTTGGAGTGCTGGGAGTGATCGGTCCGACCCGCATGGCCTACGACCGGGTGATTCCCGTCGTGCAGGCAGCCGCCGATGCGCTCGGCGCCGCCTTCAGGTCCGACCCGGCCTGATCTGCCGCTCCGAACCAGATCGCCGATGGCGCTTGAAAGCCCCCGCGCTGGCCCCATAGCTGGGCCTGTTACGCGACCAACGCGCCAAGGACCGACCGAAGCATGAGCACCCATCAAGCACCCACGGACGAACTCCGTCCCCACGATTCCACGTCCAACGAGTCCGTCACCGGGCAGGGCGAGGCTTCCGCCGAGCACCCCGGTGACTCGCTGGAGGCCGAGCTGGAAGCCGCAATGAACGAACTGGCGCAGCTGCGGCAGGATTCCCTGCGCGAGCGCGCGGAACTGGACAACCAGCGCAAACGGCTCGCCCGCGATCTGGAAATGGCGCGCAAGTTCGCCAACGAGCGCCTGCTGGGCGACCTGCTGCCGGTGATCGACAGCCTCGAGGCCGGTCTTGGCGCGGCGGGAGATGGCGGCGGATCCCTGCGCCAGGGCATGGAATTGACGCTGCGGCAGCTGCTGAAGGTCGCCAGCGACCACGGCCTGGTCGTCGTCGATCCGAAGGCACAACCGTTCAACCCGGATCTGCACCAGGCCATGAGCATGGTCGAGGATGCGGAGCACGCCCCAGGCCATGTCGTACAGGTCTACCAGAAGGGCTGGCTGCTGAACGACCGCCTGTTGCGTCCGGCTCTCGTCGTGGTTTCCAAGCACGACTGAGCGCCCGATTAACCGGTGCGGCCTTGAAGCGCGCGCCCCGGCCCCCAAATAGCGCACATCGGCACGACCCGCATTCCAGCAGGCCGGCGGCCGGACAGACCAGACAGAATATTGAGAGGGAGCTACATCATGGGCAAGATTATCGGCATCGACCTGGGCACGACCAATTCGTGCGTTGCGGTGATGGAAGGCGGCAAGGCCAAGGTCATCGAGAACGCGGAAGGTGATCGCACCACCCCGTCCATCGTGGCCTACACGAAGGACGGCGAGATCCTCGTTGGTGCCTCGGCCAAGCGCCAGGCGGTCACCAACTCCAAGAACACCTTCTATGCCGTCAAGCGCCTGATCGGTCGCAAGTTCCAGGATTCCGAAGTCCAGAAGGACATCGAACTGGTGTCTTACGAGATCACGCCGCACGAGAACGGCGACGCATGGGTCAAGACGGCGGATGGCAGGAAACTGTCGGCGCAGCAGATCTCCGCCGAGATTCTCGCGAAGATGAAGAAGACCGCCGAAGCCTACCTGGGCGAGTCGGTGAGCGAAGCGGTGATCACCGTGCCGGCGTACTTCAACGACAGCCAGCGCCAGGCCACCAAGGACGCGGGCAAGATCGCCGGGCTGGACGTCAAGCGCATCATCAACGAGCCCACCGCGGCGGCGCTCGCCTACGGCATGGACAAGAAGGGCGGCGACCGCAAGCTGGCGGTCTACGACCTCGGCGGCGGCACGTTCGACGTGTCGATCATCGAGATCGCGTCTGTCGACGGCGAGATGCAGGTTGAAGTGCTGGCCACGAACGGCGACACGTTCCTGGGCGGCGAAGACTTCGACAAGCGCGTCATCGATTACCTCGTGGAGGAGTTCAACAAGGACCAGGGCATCGACCTGCGCAAGGATCCCCTCGCGCTGCAGCGCCTGAAGGATGCCGCCGAGCGCGCCAAGATCGAACTGTCGTCCGCGCAGCACACCGAGGTCAATCTGCCGTACGTCACCGCCGACGCCTCCGGGCCGAAGCACCTCAACATCAAGCTCACCCGTGCCAAGCTGGAATCGCTGGTGGACGACCTGATCAAGAAGACGATCGAGCCGTGCCGCATGGCGCTCAACGATGCCGGCCTGCGTGCCAGCGACATCGCCGAGGTGATCCTCGTCGGCGGCCAGACCCGCATGCCGAAGGTGAGCCAGGCGGTCGCGGAATTCTTTGGAAAGGAGCCGCGCAAGGACGTCAATCCCGACGAGGCCGTGGCGATCGGTGCGGCAATCCAGGGCGGTGTGCTCGCCGGCGACGTGAAGGACGTGCTGCTGCTCGACGTGACCCCGCTGAGCCTGGGCATCGAGACGCTGGGTGGCGTCTTCACCAAGATCATCGAGAAGAACACGACTGTTCCCACGAAAGCCTCGCAGACGTTCTCCACCGCCGAGGACAACCAGTCGGCGGTGACGGTGCACGTGCTGCAGGGTGAGCGCGAGCAGGCCCGCTACAACAAGTCGCTGGCGCGTTTCGATCTCTCGGGCATCGAGCCATCGCCGCGCGGCATGCCGCAGGTGGAGGTCTCCTTCGACATCGATGCCAACGGCATCGTGCACGTGACCGCCAAGGACAAGAAGACCGGCAAGGAGCAGAAGGTCGAGATCAAGGCCGGCTCGGGCTTGTCGGACGAGGAAATCCAGCAGATGGTGGCCGACGCCGAAGCCAACCGCGAGGAAGACCGGAAGTTCCACGAACTGGTGCAGGCGCGCAACCAGGCCGACGGCCTGATCCACATGGCCCGCAGCGCGATCAAGGAGCACGGCGAGAAGCTCCCGGGTGAGACGATCGGTGCAGCCGAAGGTGCGATCTCGGAGCTGGAAATCGCGATGAAGGGCGACGACAAGGCGCAGATCGAAGCCAAGTCGAAGGCGCTGGAGACAGCTTCCCAGGCGTTGTTCGCGGCAGCGCAGCAGCCTTCCGGCGATGCCCAGTCCGGCGAAGCCGACGCAGCGGCGGGCAAGGCGGCAGACGATGTCGTCGACGCCGAGTTCACCGAGGTGAAGGACGACGAGAAGCAGTAAGCAATACCCGCAGGAACGGCAGGACGGGTGGACACGGACGTCCGGTCCGCCCACTGGCGTTGCTCCACCCGATCCTCTTTTTCCGTTCCCGGTTCCTGATCTATGAGCAAGCGCGACTACTACGAAGTGCTGGGCGTGACCCGCACCGCGACCGACGAAGACCTCAAGAAGGCCTACCGCCGGTGCGCGATGAAGCACCATCCGGATCGCAACGCCGGATCCGATACGGAGGCGGCGTTCAAGGAGTGCAAGGAAGCCTACGAGGTGCTGGCCGACGCCAACCGTCGTCGCGCCTATGACCAGCACGGGCACGCCGCGTTCGAGCACGGAATGGGAGGCGGTGCCGGCGCTGGCAACTATGCCGACATGGGCGACATATTCGGCGACATATTCGGCAACATATTCGGCGGGGCCGCCGGTGGTGCTCGCGGGCCGCGGCGTGGTGCCGATATCGGCTACGTGATGGAACTCTCGCTGGAAGAAGCCGTCGGCGGCATCGAGAAGCAGATCGAGGTCCCCACGCTCGACCAGTGCGGGAAGTGCAACGGCAGCGGCTCGACCGACGGCCAGTTGCAGACCTGCGGCACCTGTGCGGGCCATGGGCAGGTCCGGTTCCAGCGCGGCATCTTCTCGATGCAGCAGGGCTGCCCCCATTGCGGTGGACGCGGCAAGATCATCGCCAACCCCTGTGGCGAATGCCACGGCCAGGGTCGGGTCGAGCAGACCAAGACACTGTCGGTGAAGATCCCGGCCGGCGTCGACAGCGGCGACCGGATCCGCCTGGCGGGCGAGGGCGAGACCGGCCCCGCTGGCTCGACTCCGGGCGATCTGTACGTCGATGTGCGCGTGCGCGAGCACGACATCTTCCAGCGCGACGGCGACGACCTGCATTGCGACGTGCCGATCCGCATCTCCTTGGCCGCGCTGGGCGGCAGCGTCAGCGTTCCGACGCTCGGGGGCGCCGTGGAACTGCGCATTCCGTTCGAGACCCAGACCGGCAAGGTGTTCCGCCTGCGCGACCAGGGCGTCAAGTCGGTCCGCAGCCGCAAGCCCGGAGACCTGTATTGCAAGGTTGTCGTAGAGACGCCCGTGAACCTCACTGCCCTGCAGCGCGAGATTCTCGAGAACTTCGAGGCGACATTCGTCGGCGAGGGTGCGCGCAAGCACTCGCCCCGTTCGTCCACGTTCATCGACGGCGTCAAGGGTTTCTGGGACCGGATGACGTCCTGACCGGACCCCACGGTCTCGGGAAACCCTGCCGTGCTTGTCGTCCCACCCGCGCTGGCGATAGCCTGCACACATGAACAGACCCTCCCAGCCCATTCGCTTGCTGATCCACGGCGCTTCGGGCCGGATGGGCGCGGCCCTGCTTCGGCTGGCCCCGGAGCGCGAGGAATTGCAGATCGTAGCCGCGGTGGCCGGCGGCCAGCCGCCCCAGCGCGTGGTCGACGGCGTTCCGTACTTCGCCGCCCGCGAGATTCACGGAGTGCCGAAATTCGACGTGGCGATTGATTTCAGCCTGCCTGCTGGTCTGGATACCATCCTGGCGCTGTGCCTGGAGCGAGGAGCCGCGCTCGTGTCCGGGACCACCGGGATCGAGGAATCGCAACGTGCCGCCCTGGAGCGCGCCTCGGGGATGATCCCGGTGCTCTCAACCGCCAACTTCAGCCTCGGCGTTGCGATCCTGGGAGAACTTGTCGAACGCGCGGCAGCCGCGCTTCCCGGGTGGGACTGCGACATCGTCGAGATGCACCATGTGCACAAGAAGGATGCGCCCTCCGGCACCGCGCTGGCTTTGGGTCACTCCGCGGCGCAGGGTGGGGCCACTGCGAGTTATGCGTCGCTGCGGGCCGGCGACATCGTTGGTGAGCACAGCGTCCAGTTCGCGACGCTGGGCGAACGCATCGAACTGGTGCATCGTGCCACCAACCGCGACATATTCGCTCGCGGGGCGCTGCATGCCGCCGCAGGGCTCGCCGGTCGTTCCCCCGGCCTGTACAGCCTGCGTGACCTGCTGAACTGATCGACGCGCCGGTGGCTGCGAAGCTGGCGCTCCCGGCGCTTCATCGCTAGAATTCTCGCTCGCCTGATACCCGCCGCACGGACCGGTCCCGCACCGCGTCCGCGCATTGCTGCAACCGGTGTTTGCCGGAACTGCAGGTCGGCGGCCTCGGCACCCCTGCAGCCAAGGCGAATTCAAAGTGATCAATCCGGCAATCCTCGCACTCGAAGATGGCAGCGTATTCGAGGGCATTTCCGTAGGCGCGCCCGGTCTCTCGGTCGGCGAAGTCGTGTTCAATACCGCGATCACCGGGTATCAGGAAATCCTGACCGACCCGTCCTACGCGCGTCAGCTGGTCACACTCACCTATCCACATGTCGGCAACACCGGTTGCACCGCGCAGGACGACGAGGCCAGCCAGGTCTGGGCCGCGGGCCTGATCGTTCGGAGCGTGCCACGCCGGCCGAGCAACTGGCGCAGTCAGATTGCGCTGCCTCAATGGCTGCAGGACCGCGGCGTGCTGGCGATCGCCGAGATCGATACCCGCAAGCTGACCCGACTGCTGCGTGACACGGGTTCGCAGAACGGCGCGCTGATGGCGGCATCATCTCCGGGCGAAGCGCTTGATCGCGACAAGGCGATCGAAGCCGCTCGCAAGTTCCCCGGACTCAAGGGCGCCGATCTGGCGCGTGAAGTCAGCACGCGTGATCGCTACGAGTGGAACGGCGGCCAGCTCGATCTCGACAGCAACACGTTTGGAAACCCCGACGCCCATTGCCACGTGGTCGCCTACGATTTCGGCTGCAAGCTCAACATCCTCCGGATGCTCACGCAGCGCGGGTGCCGGGTCACGGTGGTGCCTGCGGATACGTCGGCCGAGGAAGTGCTCGCGCTGAAGCCGGACGGCGTGTTCCTGTCGAACGGCCCGGGCGACCCGGCGCCCTGCGACTACGCGATCGTCGCGATCCGCGAATTCATCGCACGCAAGCTGCCGACCTACGGCATCTGCCTGGGACACCAGTTGCTGGCGCTCGCGGCTGGCGCGCAGACGGTGAAAATGAAGTTCGGTCACCACGGCGCGAACCACCCGGTGCAGGACCTCGATACCGGGAGGGTCATGATCACCTCGCAGAACCACGGCTTCGCAGTCGAGGAAGCCACGCTGCCGAAGAACGTGCGCGTGACCCATCGTTCGCTGTTCGACGGTTCCAACCAGGGCATCGCCCTGACCGACGCGCCGGCTTTCAGCTTCCAGGGCCACCCGGAAGCCGCTCCCGGTCCGCACGATCTGGCGCCACTGTTTGATCGGTTTGTGGGGATGATCTCGTCCGCGAAAGACGCGAAAGACGCAAAGGAAAGCTGAAGTGAGCAAACGGCTCTCGGAGGTAGTCATCGGCTGCGCGATAGAAGTCCATCGTGCGCTGGGGCATGGCTTTCTGGAGCGCGTCTATGAGCTGGCATTGGCGGTGGAGTTCAAGCAGGCGGGAGTAATGTTTGAACGACAGAAGTCGCTGCCGGTGACCTACAGGGGGGAAATCGTCGGCGAATACTGCTGCGATTTTCTAGCCGCAAACCAACTGATCATCGAGGTCAAGGCACTCAGTTCCACAAGCAGCGAACATGAGGCCCAGGTCCTGAATTACCTGAAGGCGACCGGCACCAGTGTGGGTCTACTCCTGAACTTCGGAGCACCTCGCCTCGGCATCAAGCGACTGGTCCTGCACCACAACGACACATCTCCCATCTAGCTCCACGTCTTCCTTCGTGATCGCCTCCGCCTGCCACACCGCACTGCACCGTTTCACCTTGTCTTCTTGAAGATATTATTTCTTTTTTTCTTTGGCGTACTTCGCGCCCTTCGCGGACAAACAAGAAAATGCCCAAACGGACTGACATCAAGACCGTCCTGATCATCGGCGCAGGCCCGATCGTGATCGGCCAGGCCTGCGAGTTCGACTACTCCGGCGCGCAGGCATGCAAGGCGTTGCGCGACGAGGGTTATCGCGTGGTGCTGGTCAACTCCAACCCCGCCACGATCATGACCGACCCGGACATGGCCGACGCGGTGTACATCGAGCCGATCAACTGGCAGACGGTCGAGAAGATCATCGCCAAGGAAAAGCCCGATGCGTTGTTGCCGACGATGGGCGGCCAGACCGCGCTCAACTGCGCGCTCGATCTGGCCGACAACGGCGTGCTGGAGAAGTACGGCGTGGAGATGATCGGCGCCACGCGCGAGGCGATCATGATGGCCGAGGACCGCGAACTGTTCCGCGTGGCGATGGCCGAGATCGGGCTGGATTGCCCTAAGGCCGAGGTCGCCAAGTCGCTGGAACAGGCGCTGGATATCCAGACGCGCGTGGGCTACCCGACGATCATCCGTCCCAGCTTCACCCTCGGCGGCAGCGGCGGCGGCATCGCCTATAACCGCGAGGAGTTGATCGAGATCGTCACGCGTGGACTCGAACTCTCTCCGACGAGCGAGGTGCTGGTCGAAGAATCAGTCCTGGGCTGGAAGGAATTCGAGATGGAGGTCGTGCGCGATACGGCCGACAACTGCATCATCGTGTGCTCCATCGAGAACTTCGACGCGATGGGCGTGCACACCGGCGATTCGATCACCGTCGCCCCGGCGCAGACACTGACCGACAAGGAATACCAGCGGCTGCGGGACGCTTCCATCGCTGTGCTGCGCAAGATCGGCGTCGACACCGGCGGCTCGAACGTGCAGTTCGGCATCAACGCCCACGACGGTCGCGTGGTGGTGATCGAGATGAACCCGCGCGTGTCGCGCTCCTCGGCACTGGCATCCAAGGCGACCGGTTTCCCAATCGCCAAGATCGCCGCAAAGCTCGCCATCGGCTACACCCTGGATGAGTTGCGCAACGAGATCACCGGCGGCGCGACTCCGGCCTCGTTCGAGCCGAGCATCGACTACGTCGTCACCAAGATCCCGCGCTTCGCGTTCGAGAAGTTCCCCCAGGCCGATTCGCGCCTGACCACGCAGATGAAGTCGGTCGGCGAAGTCATGGCGATGGGCCGTACGTTCCAGGAATCGCTGCAGAAGGCCCTGCGCGGGCTGGAGACCGGCAAGGTCGGTCTCGACCCGACCGGTCTGGAACTGGATTCGGAGGAAGACCTGCTGAAGCTGCGGCGCGAACTGAAGGAACCCAGTCCCGAGCGCATCTTCTACATCGGTGATGCGTTCCGCGCCGGCATGAGCGTGGAGGACGTGCATGCGATGTCGTTCGTCGATCCCTGGTTCCTCGATCAGATCGAGGAGATCGTCGCCATCGAATCGGAAGTGTCCCAGGGCGGCTTGTCCGCGCTGGATGCCGCACGCATGCGCGCAATCAAGCGCATCGGTTTTTCCGATGCACGAATCGCCCAGCTGACCGACACCGACGAGACTGCCGTGCGCACGCTGCGCCATGCCTTCAAGGTGCGGCCGGTCTACAAGCGCGTGGATTCCTGCGCCGCGGAATTCGCCACCGATACCGCCTACCTGTATTCGACCTACGAGGACGAGTGCGAGTCCAATCCGACCAGCCGCGACAAGATCATCGTGCTCGGCGGCGGACCGAACCGGATCGGGCAGGGCATCGAGTTCGACTACTGCTGCGTGCATGCCGCGCTGGCGCTGCGCGAGGATGGTTACGAAACCATCATGATCAACTGCAATCCGGAGACCGTGTCGACCGACTACGACACCTCCGATCGATTGTATTTCGAGCCGCTGACGCTGGAGGACGTGCTCGAGATCTGCGACCTGGAGAAGCCCAAGGGCGTGATCGTGCAGTACGGCGGGCAGACGCCGCTGAAGCTCGCGCAGGCGCTGGAGGCCAATGGCGTGCCGATCATCGGTACCAGCCCCGACAGCATCGACTTGGCCGAGGACCGCGAGCGCTTTCAGAAACTCGTGCAGCGGCTCGGGCTGGCGCAGCCGCTCAACCGCACCGCGCGCAGCCCGGAAGAGGCGCTGCTGCTGGCGTCGCAGATCGGTTATCCGATGGTGGTGCGCCCCAGCTACGTGCTCGGGGGACGGGCCATGGAGATCGTGTATTCCGACGCCGACCTCACGCGCTACATCCGCGACGCGGTGAAGGTATCCAACGATTCGCCGGTGCTGCTCGACCGCTTCCTCGACAACGCGGTCGAGGTCGACATCGACATCATCGCCGACCGCGAGGGCAACGTGCTCATCGGCGGCGTCATGGAGCACATCGAGGAGGCGGGCGTGCATTCGGGCGATTCCTCGTGTTCGTTGCCGCCGTATTCGCTCTCGCCGCAGACCCAGTCCGAGCTGCGCAAGCAGGTGATCGAGCTGGCCAGGGCACTGAACGTAGTCGGGCTGATGAACACGCAGTTCGCGGTGCAGACCGACGAGGAAGGCCGTGACACGATCTTCCTGATCGAGGTCAACCCACGCGCCTCGCGCACGGTGCCGTTCGTGTCCAAGGCGACGGGTGTGCCGCTGGCGAAGATCGCGGCCCGCTGCATGGTCGGGCAGACGCTCGCATCCCAGGGTGCGCTGAAGGAAGTCGTTCCCGACTACTACTCGGTCAAGGAAGCGATTTTTCCGTTCGCCAAGTTCCAGGGCGTGGACCCGATCCTCGGCCCGGAGATGCGTTCCACCGGCGAGGTGATGGGTGTTGGTCGAAGCTTCGGGGCGGCAATGGCGCGCGCCCAGGAGGCCGGCGGGATACGCGCGCTGCCCACCACCGGCAAGGTCTTCGTCTCGGTTCGTGATCCCGACAAGCGGCGCGTGCTGCCGGTCGCGCAGGACCTGATCCGCCGAGGCTACGTGCTGGTCGCCACGCATGGCACCGCGGCGTTCCTTCGAGAGAACGGCGTGCTTTGCGAGGCCATCAACAAGGTCACCGAAGGCCGCCCGCACATCGTCGACCTGATCAAGAACGGCGAGATCACCTACATCGTCAACACCACCGAGGGCCGCCAGGCGATCGCCGATTCATTCTCGATGCGTCGCGAGGCGCTCCAGCATCGGGTAACGTATTCGACGACGATTGCCGGGGCGCGCGCGCTGCTGCATTCGCTGGAATATCGCGGTACCGGTCCGGTATGGTCGCTGCAGGAGTTGCACGCGGAACTTCACGCCTGATCTTGTTCAATGATCTGACCGCCAAGGACGTGAGTGACGCAAAACGAGCGGTAAGAAAAGCAACGAGGATTGGTCAGGCGAGCGGAGGATGTCCGCACCGAGCCGGACTCGTCATGTAGATATCGACATCGTCGGGTTTCCGCGTTCGCAGGAGACTTCGGGATGCGATGTGTTTGTACATGACGGTTTTTTCGTTTTTTGCGCCCTTCGCGTTCTTCGCGGACAAAAGCCTCTATCTACATACATGCGGGCGCGGACGCGCCCCTGCGAGGATCCAGGAAATGAAAGCACCAATGACGGTCAAGGGCGCGCAGCGCCTGCGCGCGGAACTGGAAGAACTCAAGTCGGTCAAGCGGCCAGCGGTGATCCATGCGATCGCCGAGGCGCGTGCCCACGGAGACCTGAAGGAGAACGCGGAGTACCACGCCGCTCGAGAGCAACAGAGCTTCATCGAGGGCCGCATCAAGCGGCTGGAAGGCGAGCTCTCGCACGCGCAGCTGATCGATGTGGCTGCCCTGGATGCCGGCTCACGGGTCGTGTTCGGCGCGACCGTGCAGTTGGCCAACGTGGAAACCGACGCCGAAACCACCTACCAGATCGTCGGTGACCTGGAGGCAGACATCAAGCAGGGCCTCATTGCGATCTCGTCCCCCGTGGCACGTGCGCTGATCGGCAAGCACGAAGGCGACAGCGTGGTCATCGACGTGCCCGGTGGCACCACCGAATACGACATCGTCAGCGTCAGCTACAACGGCTGATCGGTGGCCACCGCCACCCTGCTGCTGGGCGAACGTAGCCGTTTCGGCGGCCAGCGGCTGAGCGAAGCGACCGGTGCGGCGCTGGCCCGTGCGGACCTCGTCGAAGATCAGTCCACCCAACTGCGGCGGGCGTTCGACGTGCTGCCGCGCGGCTGGCCGGTCGCGGCAGTGACCAGACAGCGCGATGTCGGCGATGCTGGCGGTGCGGTCTGGCTTCGAGCCGATCCGGCCTATATCCGGCCGGACCTCGGCGGCGCGCGGCTGATGGCCTATGGCGAAGCGCTTGGACTGTCCACGCCAGATGTTGAAGCATTCCTGCCGCCGCTCAGGCCACTGTTCGGCGACTTTGGGTTCCTGATCGATGCGCCGGTGCCATCGCGCTGGTACCTGCAACTGCCAGCCGGTGCCCGGGTGCCAGTGTTCGCTGAGCCCGAAGACGCGCTGGGAGCGGATCTGATCGATCAGATTCCCGGAAGCGAGCCGGACATCGCCAGGGCTTCGGCCGACAGCCGCCGCTGGCGCTCGTTGCTGAGCGAATCGCAGGTACTTCTGCACAACCATCCTCGCAACGCCGAGCGGATCGAGGCAGGCCTGGCGCCGGTGAATTCGCTGTGGTTCTGGGGCGCGGGCGTGCTGCCGGATCATGTTCGCAGCGAGCATGACGAGTTGCTGAGCGAGGACGAATCACTGGCCGCATTCGCATTGCTCGCAGGCGTTGCCGCGGCACCGCTTCCGTCGCGCTGGAATGAGCCTGCGGGCAATTGCCTGGTGGACCTGCGTCATGCCCGCGATCTGGCGCAACTCCAGTCCGACTGGCTGCAGCCGATGCTGGACGCGCTGGCTGCGCGACGGCTGGACCGGGCGGTCGTCGATTTCGCCGATGGAGCACGGTACGTCGTGACGAGGTCCCAGAAGTGGCGCTTCTGGCGTCGACCCATGCGGTCGTTGGCCAAGTGAGACCGGCCACGATCCTGCGGCGGCAGGCACCGGCAGAAGCCCTGGCGTCAGCGCCGTGGCCCGACAGCATCCCGCCGCTGCTGCGTCGGTTGTATGCCGCACGCGGCGCCACGCTGATCGATCAGGCACAACCGAAGCTGGCGCATCTGCTGCCGCCCGACGGGATGCACGGCATGGAGCAGGCGACACGCCTGCTCGCCGACGCGATCGCCTCCGATCAGCACATTGTCGTGGTTGGCGATTTCGACTGCGATGGCGCGACTGCCTGCGCAGTCGGCGTTCGCGGCCTTCGCCTGCTCGGCGCCCGGCGGGTCTCGCATGCCGTGCCCAACCGCATGGTTCACGGCTACGGTCTGTCGCCGGCCTTGGTCGAGGAAATCGCGCTGCTGCAGCCGGATCTGCTGGTGACGGTCGACCACGGCATTGCATGCCATGTCGGCATCGCCGCGGCGAAGGCGCGCAACTGGCAGGTGCTGGTGACCGACCACCACCTCCCCGGCGATACGCTTCCGACAGCCGATGTGATCGTCAATCCGAACCAGCATGGCGATGCGTTTGCCAGCAAGGCGCTGGCGGGTGTCGGGGTGATGTTCTACGTGCTGCTCGCATTGCGTGCGCGGTTGCGCGACGAAGGGCGGTTTGCGCATGCGGAGCCTGATCTTTCCGTCCTGCTGGACCTGGTCGCGGTCGGCACCGTCGCCGACCTCGTGCCGCTGGACGCGAACAATCGCGCGCTGGTATCTGCCGGACTGCGCCGGTTGCGGGCGGGCAGGGGCTGCGCGGGGCTGTCGGCGTTGATCGAGGTCTCCCAGCGCGAACCACGCAGCCTGTGCGCATCCGACATCGGGTTTGCGATCGCCCCGAGGCTCAATGCGGCTGGCCGGCTGGAGGACATGAGCCTGGGAATCGAGTGCCTGCTGACCGACGATCAGGCGCAGGCACGCGCCATCGCCAGCACTCTGGACTCGATCAACAGCGAGCGTCGCGCGGTGCAGCAGCAGATGACCGAAGAGGCGGATGCCGCACTTGCACTGGTTGCACTCACCCGCGCCGATGCGGCTGTTTCGATCTGCCTGTACGACCCGCAGTGGCACCCGGGCGTAGTCGGGCTCGTCGCCTCCAAGGTCAAGGAGCGACTGCACCGACCGGTGATCGCGTTTGCACCCGCGGAGCCGGGGAGCCAGACATTGCGAGGCTCGGCACGGTCCATTCCCGGCTTCCACATCCGCGACGCGTTGGCGGCGGTGGCGGCGCGGGCGCCCGGCTTGGTCGAGCGTTTCGGCGGACATGCGATGGCGGCGGGGCTGTCAATGCAGGCGGAGTCTCTCGTCGCCTTCGAGCAGTTGTTCGAGAAGGTCAGCACCGCGTGTCTGACGCCGGAGATGCTGCGCGCTGGGGTGCTCAGCGACGGCGAACTGGGGGAGCACGAGCTCAACCACGCCTGCGCGCGGTCCTTGCGCGAAGGCGGGCCATGGGGCCAGGGCTTTCCGGAGCCGCAGTTCGATGGCGAGTTCTCGGTCCTGGCATGGCGGCCGGTGGGTGGAAAGCACCTCAAGCTCGAACTCGGTCACGCAGGACTGCGGCTCAATGCCATCCACTTCGGAGGCTGGAGCGGGGCGGCGCCTCCGTCGCGAATCCGGATTGCCTATAGGCTGGAGCCGGACGACTATCGCGGGGGCGAAGCAGTGCAACTGGTGGTCGTGCACCTTGAGTCGGCTGAAAGCGCATGCGAGCCAGTGGCTCAACCCGCCTGAGCCGCTACCCGTTTCAAGAATCTTCGAGCGTCATCCAAGGAGGCGATCCATCATGAAACCGCACAAGCTGATTGCCGGCGTCGTCGCTCTGGTCGCGATCGCCGCGTCCACGTTCGCGATGGCCCAGACGAACCAGCGGCTGGCGCCGCCGCTCATGATCGCCCCTTCCGCCGAAGTCCCGATCCAGCTCAGGTCGCTGATGATGGACGTGGAGGTCAGCGGCGGCCTGGCACGTACGACCGTGGACATGAGCTTTTACAACCCGAACTCGCGCCAACTGGAAGGCGAGCTGCAGTTTCCGCTGCAGCCGGGCCAGCAGGTCAGCGGATTTGCCCTGGACATCGAGGGGCGCATGCGCCCGGCGGTGCCTGTCGAGAAAGCCAAGGGCAGGCGGGTGTTCGAGGCAATCGAGCGCCGCGGTGTGGACCCCGGTCTTCTCGAGCAGACGGCAGGCAACCAGTTCAAGCTCCGGGTCTATCCGATTCCTGCGATGGGGGAGCGGCGAGTCAGGATCAGCATCGACCAGGCACTCGAGCGCTACGCCGGCGGTTGGCGAATGCGCCTTCCGACCGGGTTTGGTGAGCAGCTGAAGTCGTTTCCGCTGCGCGTGACGGCGCGCGGGCAACGCAGCGCGCCGAAGCTGCCTGGTGCGTTCGGTGATCTTGCATTCGTCCCCGACGGCGATGCTTTCACCGCGCAGGTGCCACCTCGCACGCGCGGTGCCGGGGGCGGCGTGACCCTGCAGTTCGAGGCCGCCGCTACCGCCCAGGCGTTCGTGCAGCAACTTGACGGCCAGCGCTATTTCCATGCCGAAATCCCGCTGCCGGGAGAGGCGAAGCCGCGCACGATGCCGGGAACCATTGGCCTGTTGTGGGACAGCTCGGGTTCGGCGCGCAACCGCGACATCGACGCCGAACTGGCAGTGCTCGACCGCTATTTCGCAGCGGTAGGCGATGGCGAAGTTCGTTTGATACGCCTGCGCGATGTCGCCGAACCGATCAAGACATTTTTGATTGCCGGAGGCGACTGGTCCGCGCTGCGCCAGGCGCTCCGCGAGACGGTCTATGACGGCGCGAGCGCGCTGACCACCTGGGAACCGCAGAACGACGTGCAGGAGTATCTGCTGGTCAGCGATGGGCTGTCCAATTACGGTGTGGCGAGCAAAATGCCCCGCTTGGCGGCCGCGCAGCGCTTGTACGCTCTCCATTCGTCCGGGGCCAACGCAGACACGGGCCGGCTTGCCGCATGGGCCGATGAGCGCGGAGGAAAGCTTGTCAGCTGGCAGGGCATCGCCGGCGTCGCGGACGCGGCACAGGCGCTGATCCTGGAGTCGCCGCACCTGCTGTCGGTCGAAGGACTCGGGGTCGATGGCGTCGTGGCGGCGTCCCGGCACCCGCAGGCGGGATATCTCCGTGTCGCAGGGCGCCTGAACCAACCATCGGCGACGCTCACTTTACGGATCAGCACTGAAGGTCGCGAGCAGCGGATCGTAGTGCCCGTGGCTGCCGACGCACCCGCCAGCGATCAGGTGGCCGCCCTTTGGGCCAGTTACACGGTGGCGCGGCTGATGTCCGAACCGGAGTTGAACCGGGCGCGGATACGCCGCCTCGGCAAGCAATTCGGGCTCGTCAGTGCGGAAACATCGCTGATCGTCCTGGAAGATCTTTCCGACTACGCGCTCCATGACATCGCCCCACCGGCCGAATTCCGCAAGGAAGTCGCGCGCCTGGCGGCAATGATGATCGACGAGCGCGAACAGGCAAGGCATGAGCGGCTGGGTGCCGTCGTCGCTCGCTATGCCGAGCGCGTGGAATGGTGGCAGACCCCATGGCCCAAGGGTCGACCCAAGGTGGACCCTGGGACGGAGAAGGGTCCGCGCTCGGGCAGGCAGCGGCATCGCGCGATGGCCTCGGCGGCGGTTGCTGCGTCCTCGGCGGAACGCATGATGTCGCCAGGCCCGCCGCCACCGCCACCGCCACCGCCATCGGCGGCGCCTGCGATGCTGGCCGAGGAGATCAGCCTCGACCGGGTGGAAGTCACGGGCAGCCGGATCGGAGCAGGGGACGACGCCCGCGCGCAGGACGCGGGCGATCAGTCGATCGGCATCGCCATGCAGCAATGGCAACCGGACTCGGCGTTCGCAAGGCGCCTGCGTGCGGCCGCGCCTGCTGCGGTCTACGCGATCTACCTGGATGAGCGGGAAGACCACGCCGGCAGCTCAGCCTTCTATCTGGACGTGGCCGACATCCTGTTCGAGAGCGGGCAGCGGGAACTGGCGTTGCGGGTGCTCTCCAACCTCGCGGAAATGAATCTTGAGAACCGTCAGTTGCTCCGCGTGCTGGGCTACCGGTTGCTTCAGGCGGGCGCACCTGAACTTGCCGTGCCCGTGTTCGAGCGCGTCGGTTACCTGATCGACGAAGAACCGCAGAGCTTCCGCGACCTTGGTCTGGCGTATGCCGCCTCCGGACGCCCGCAGGAGGCGCTCGATGCCCTGTATCGCGTGGTGACCGGCGACTGGGACAGGCGATTCCCGGGCGTCGACCTGATCGCGCTGGGCGAGCTCAATGCGCTCGTCGCCAACACGCGCGCCCCGCTGGACATGCGCAATATCGATTCGCGATTGCTGCGGAATCTACCTCTGGATCTCCGCGTGGTGCTGTCGTGGGACAGCGACAACAGCGACATGGATCTGTGGGTCACCGATCCGAACGGCGAGAAGACGTACTACGGGAACCGGCGAAGCTACCAGGGCGGCTGGATGTCCAACGACTTCACCGGCGGCTACGGACCCGAGGAGTTCCTCCTGCGCGATGCCAAGCCGGGAAAATACAAGGTCGAGGCGAATTTCTTCGGCGATCGCCAACAGATCGTCACCGGTGCGACCACGCTGAACCTGCAGCTTTTCACCGCCTACGGTACGCAGCGCCAGAAAGCGGAATCCGTGACCATGCGCCTGTCGGGTGCGCGCGAAACGGTCCTGGTGGGCGAGTTCGACGTGCGCTGACCGAGATTGCCGCGGACGCTGTCCGTTATCGCAGCCCGCGGAAGCGGGCGGGGCTTGAGCGCAGATCGCCACGTGCGCGTGCGCGACACGCGCGGTCCCTGCCGATCCGAGGCATTTGATAGAATCCCCGGCCCCACTGCAGCGATACGAACACGATGCTCGAACTCAATCCTGTCCGCCTGCGAATCGCCGATCTCAAGAGCCGGCTGGATTCGCTCAGGGGGTATCTTTGACTACGACGCCAAGGTAGAGCGGCTGGAGGAAGTCAACCGGGAGTTGGAGAACCCGACCATCTGGAACGACGCGGAACTCGCCCAATCGCTGGGCAGGGAGCGCGCATCGCTGGAAAAGGTGGTCGACGGCATCCGCAACCTCACGGAAGGGCTGGTCGGTGCCGCGGAATTGCTCGACCTTGCCGAGATGGAGGACGATGAGTCCACTGCGACGGCAGTGGAGGAGGATGTCGAACGTCTCGCGATCGACGTCGACAAGCTCGAGTTCCAGCGGATGTTCTCCGGCAAGCACGACAGCGCGGCGGCGTTCGTGGACATCCAGGCAGGTGCCGGCGGGACCGAGGCCCAGGACTGGGCCGAGATCCTCTTGCGCATGTACCTCCGCTGGGCTGAATCGCGGGGCTGGAAGGCCGAACTGATGGAGGCCAGCGGCGGCGACGTGGCGGGTATCAAGTCGGCCACGTTCCGCGTCGAGGGCGACTTCGCCTACGGATGGCTCAAGACCGAGACCGGCGTGCACCGGCTCGTGCGCAAGTCCCCTTTCGACTCCGACAACCGCCGCCACACCAGCTTTACCTCGGTGTTCGTGTCGCCGGAAGTCGATGACGACATCGATATCGTGATCAACCCCGCCGATCTGCGCACCGACGTCTATCGTGCGTCGGGTGCCGGCGGACAGCACGTCAACAAGACCGAATCCGCGGTGCGCATCACGCACGTGCCAACCAACACCGTCGTCGCGTGCCAGACCGGCCGCAGCCAGCACGCCAATCGCGACACCGCGATGAAGATGCTCGCGGCGAAGCTGTACGAACTGGAAGTGCAGAAACGCAACGTCGAGCGCGACGCGCTGGAGGCGACCAAGTCCGACATCGGCTGGGGCAGCCAGATCCGCAACTACGTGTTGGACCAGTCGCGCATCAAGGATCTTCGCACCGGCATCGAGCGCAGCGACACCCAGAAGGTACTCGACGGTGATCTCGATGAATTCGTCGAGGCCAGCCTGAAGTCGGGCCTGCAGTCGGGCGCCAAACGCATCGATGCAGCCTGAAGCCAAGTTGCAACTGCAAGGGACGTGCTGAACGAAGCGGCATCCCCTCCGGCCTCACGATGTTTTTCCGGGCGGCGAACATTTGCCGCCAGATTCCCGACCAGCGCTCCCTCTGTCCCCATCGACTTCGGGAGCGATTCCCATCGTAGGGAATGACTAGCAAGACCACCCCACACAATCGATCCCACTCATGACCGATCAGCCCACCACCACATCGCCCGCCGACGATCATCAGCACGACGAGAACAGGCTGATCGCGGAACGGCGCGCCAAACTCGTGTCCCTGCGGTCGCAGGGCATCGCCTTTCCCAATGATTTTCGGCGCGCGGATTTTGCCGGTGACCTGCAGTCGAGGTACGCCGATGCGGAGGCCTGGAGCGCCGAGGCGATCGAAGCCGAAGGTGCGCGCGTGGCGATCGCCGGGCGCATGCTGCTCAAGCGCGTGATGGGCAAGGCAAGCTTCGCTCAGATCCAGGACGAGTCCGGCCGCGTGCAGTTGTTCCTGCAGGCGAACACGTTGGGCGAGACTTACGATGCCTTCAAGGCTTGGGACGTCGGCGACATCATCGCCGCCGAGGGGACGCTGACCCGCACCCGTACCGGCGAACTGTCGGTCCGCGCCGATACGCTGCGGCTGCTGACCAAGTCGCTGCGACCGCTGCCGGACAAGTTCCACGGCCTGTCCGACGTGGAGCAGCGATACCGCCAGCGCTACGTCGACCTGATTGTGTCCCCGGATGCCCGCGAGGTTTTCGTCAAGCGTTCGAAGATCATCCGCGCCATGCGCGAGTGGCTCGATGCCCGGCGATTCCTCGAGGTGGAAACGCCGATGATGCATTACATCCCGGGCGGCGCCACCGCAAAACCGTTCGTCACCCACCACAACGCGTTGGACCTGGAACTCTACCTGCGGGTGGCGCCCGAGCTGTATCTCAAGCGGCTGGTGGTGGGTGGATTCGAACGCGTGTACGAGATCAACCGCAACTTCCGCAACGAGGGCGTCTCTACCCGGCACAACCCGGAGTTCACGATGCTGGAGTTGTATGAGGCCTATGCCACGTACAACGAAATCATGGATCTGACCGAGAACGTCATCCGCGATGTCGCGCAGTCGGTCCTTTCACAAACTGCCCTGAGCTGGGACGGCCAGGCGATCGACCTCGGCCCGGCCTTCCGCCGCTGGTCGATGACCGACGCGGTGCTGGAGCACAATCCGCAGATCGCGCGCGAACAACTGCGCGACCTGCAGGCCATGCGTGCTCATTGCGCCGCCTTGGGCATCACGGTGAAAGAGGGCCATGGCTGGGGCAAGCTGCTGCTGGAAATCTTCGAGAAGACCGTCGAGCACACCCTGGTCGCGCCGACCTTCATCACCCATCATCCGGTCGAGGTCAGTCCCCTGGCACGCGCCTGCGACGCTGACGGCGAACTGACCGACCGCTTCGAGCTTTTTGTCGGCGGCAAGGAACTGGCCAACGGCTTTTCCGAACTCAACGACCCCGAGGACCAGGCGGCGCGGTTCATGGCGCAGGTCGACCAGCAAGCCGGTGGCGACGACGAAGCGATGCACTTCGACGCCGATTACATCCGCGCACTGGAGGTCGGCCTGGCTCCGACCGGAGGACTGGGCATCGGCATCGACCGGCTGGTGATGCTCTTGACCGGCTCGTCATCGATACGCGACGTGCTGCTTTTTCCCTACATGCGTCCGCAACATGGCGGGTAAACCCATGGCGGCGCGGACCTGGCACATGTGACCGCCGTCTTGGTTATTGCTGGAGGGTAACCATCCCGCCGTGCAGGGGCTGTGATATGGCATGCACCGGAGTATTCTCAGGCTTGCGGTCGTCTCTGCGACGACCAGAGGAGCGCTGTTTTTTGAACGTCGTTATTGTCGATGACCAACGGTCCGCGCGCACGATGCTGCGGCACATAATCGAGGATATTGCGCCGGAATTGAAGGTGCATGACTTCGGTTTGCCCGGGGACGCCCTGGGCTGGTGCGAATCCAACCAGACCGACCTGTTGCTGCTCGATTACCGAATGCCCGACATCGACGGTCTGGAGTTCGCGCGGCGATTTCGACGCTGGCCGCTGCACCGCGACATCCCCATCATCCTGGTGACGGTCGTCGGCGACGAGCCGATCCGGCAGGCGGCGCTGGACGCGGGAGTCATAGATTTCCTCGTGAAACCGGTACGGCCGCGTGAACTGCGCGCCCGTTGCCGCAACCTGCTGCAACTGCGTCAGCAGTCCGAAAGCGTCAAGCAAAGGGCGCTGTCTCTTGAACAGCGCCTGCTTTCGAGCATGCACGAGGTGGAGGAGCGCGAGCGCGAGACCCTGTCACGGCTGGCGCGTGCAATCGAATACCGCGATACCGGCACCAGTGCCTACCTGGAGCGGATGTCGCATATCGCAGGCCTGGTCGCCGAGCAGTTGGGCATGTTCGAAGACGAGGTGCGGGTGATCGAAATGGCCGCCCCGCTGCACGACATGGGCAAGATCGCGATCCCGGACACCGTGTTGATGAAGCCCGGCCCTCTGACAGAAGAGGAGATCGCCGTGATGCGCCGTCACCCGCGGATTGGCCATGAGCTGCTCAGTGGCAGCCAGAACCGCTTCATCCAGGCCGGAGCACTGATCGCGCTTCGCCACCACGAGCGCTTCGACGGCAGCGGTTATCCCGACGGGCTTGCTGGCGAGGACATCCCGATCGAAGCCCGCATCGTGGCCGTTGCCGACGTGTTGGACGCGCTGCTGTCCGCCCGGCCATACAAGCCGGCCTGGGACTTCGAGGTTGCGCTGGCCTACCTCAACGATCAGCGCGGACTGCTGTTCGACCCCCGCTGCGTCGATGCGCTGCTGCGCAGCCGCGACCGCCTGATGGATATTTGCAGTCGTTTTTCGAGAGTCACTACCCGGCCCGGTACGGAATAGCCCATGTTGGACCTGATACGCCAGACTAAGGAACGGCTCTGGAATCGACCCGACAGCGAGCACGAGCAGGCGCTCGTGCGTCTGGTCATTGCCTGCATCATCCTCGTGTACCTGATGGGTCTGTCGCGACGGGAAATCGTCAGCGACATGCTCCTGCTCCAGGTGATTCTCGCCGAAGCACTGGTGGGCTTGAGCCTGCTGATCGGGATCCTGATCAGCCCCGGAACCTCGCACCTGCGGCGTTCGATCGGCATGGTCGCCGATTACGGGACGCTCGCCATCCTCATGTGGCTGGAGCCGGTTTCACTGGCTCCGCTGTACGTCCTCATCTTGTGGGTCACGATCGGGAACGGCCTGCGTTACGGAACCACCTACCTGTATGCATCGACCGCCATTGCCACCGTTGCGTTCGCGGGCGTCGTCGCAGCAACCGCGTACTGGCGCAGCCAGCCGTATCTGGCGGGCGGCCTGCTGATCGGCCTGATCGCGATCCCGACCTACCTTTCCGCCCTCATAAAAAGCCTGCGGCAGGCGACCGAGGAGGCCAAGCGCGCGAATGCGGCAAAGAGCCGCTTCCTGGCGAACATGAGCCACGAGTTCCGGTCGCCGCTCAATGGCATCATCGGCATGGCCGAACTGATGCACGGCACCCGCCTTCAGCCGGACCAGCGGGAATACGCGGAAGTCATCCTGACGTCGGCGCAGTCACTGCTTTTGCTGGTCAACGATGTGCTGGACATTTCTGCGATCGAAGCAGGCAAGCTCCAGCGGAACGACGCCGACTTCGATCTGCGGGAGATCATGCAGCGGCTGCAGAAGATGCTCAACCCTCTTGCCGCAGCCAAGGGATTGGCTTTAAGGGTGGAGTGCTCAGAAGGCGTCCCGGAGCTGCTGCATGGCGACGACTCGCACCTGTCGCAGATCCTGCTCAATTTGATGCACAACGCAGTCAAGTTCACCGAGGAAGGGGACGTAGTCCTCTCGGTAGTGGTTGCATCGGACGAAAGTGAACCGCTGCGGCTGCGCTTTTCAGTGCGGGACACCGGAATCGGCGTATCCAGGGAAGATTCTGCTCGTATATTCAAGGCGTTCGAGCAGGTCGACACCGGTCCGACGCGGCGCTTCGGAGGCACGGGCCTGGGGACCACCATCGCCAAGACTTTGGCGGAACTGCTGGGAGGCGAGATCGGTCTCGAAGGAAACGCGGGAGGAGGAAGCCATTTCTGGGTCGAGCTGCCGATGCAGCGGCAGCCGCCGAAAGCGGTCCGGGAAAATGACGACGCCGACTACAACGTGGTTTCCTTCGACGATCCCTTCATTCGTCACAAGGCGCAGGTCGGCGCACTTCACGTGCTGATCGCCGACGACCAGGCAGCCAACCGGACCGTGCTGGCTCGCATACTGGAGCGCGCGGGGCATCGGGTGCAGTCGGTGAACGATGGCGAGGAAGCGCTGGATCAGCTCGAAATCGGCCAGTTCGACCTTGCGGTGCTCGACATGCACATGCCGGAATTCAGCGGGGTCGATGTTGCCCGGCAACTGAGGGTCATGCAGGCAGGCAACGTCAAGCGCACCCCGGTGATGATCCTGAGTGCCGATGCGACCAGAGAAGCCTCCGAGTCTGCGATCGAGGCTGGCGCGAGTGCTTTCCTCACCAAGCCGGTGGTCGTAAGCAAACTGCTGGACACCATCTCCGAGGTGCTCAACCCGCAAAAGACACCGGCCGTCAAGTCGGTCGTGGACGTCGCCAAGCCCGTCGCCAATCCTGCGATGCTCGAGGAATTGGCCAGCATGGGGCTTGGCGAGACGTTCCTGCGGGATTTTGTCGACCAATGTGTCAGGGATGCAGCAAGTTGCCAGGCGGACCTCGCCAGGGCAGGCGCCTCACGGAATTGGAGTGGGTTCCGCGACATGGCGCATGCACTCAAGGGAATCGCCGAAAACCTGGGCGGACAGTCCGTTGCCGAGTGCTGCACCCGGATCATGCGCATGAACGACGACGCGCTTGCCCGCAATCAGGGCAGGCTCGTGGCCGAATTGAAAATGCAGATCGCTTTGCTGTCGGATCTCAGCTACAGCAGCGTCGCCCGGCTCAGCGAATGCGGGCGCAGCGGTGGAAATTTTCCGGAGGTTTCCTGAGGCCTGCCACGCTGAGGCGGGGCAGACCACGGGATTTGTTCAGGCGGATGCGGACACCTGGGCATTCGCGTTCTGGAAGTGGGACTCTGCACGTCGTTGCTGGGCACGGATGAGGCGCTCCATTGTTTTGAGTCCATTGCCGTTGAGGCGCATTGCCGCGTCGACCCATTCGGTGGTTACGGACAGCAGTTCGTCCAGGCTGACGGGTTGGCAGGCCTGGCGAACAGTGTTCATCGAGCGTAATGCATTGCCCATGCGCTGGTGACGCTTGATCAGGGCCTCAGCCGCGTGCATGCCTTCGCCCCGAGGCACAACCATGTCGATAACGCCCATTTTCAGCAACTCTTCCACCGGGTAGATTTGGCCATCCAGCATCATCCGTTCCGCCTGGATCGGGGTGATGCGACGGGTGAGAAAGGTGTATGCGCCCATTCCCGGGAAGAGATCGAACAGGACTTCGGGAAACCCCATGCCCGCTCCTTCCTCTGCGATTATCGTATGGCAGCAAAGTGCGGCTTCGAAGCCGCCGCCCAGGGCATCGCCCTGAATGACGGCGACGCTGTGAACGCGATCGTCGTAGAGCCGGTAGAAGTTGTAAGCCACCTCGATGCAGAGCCGCGCGTACTCAAGCAGGCGACCGCGGTTTCCACTGCGGATCAACTGCGCGAAAAGCGCCAGGTCGCCACCCAGGTTGAATACATCGGCATCCGAAGCGAGTACGAGGTGGTGAACTCCGGTGTGCGGGCCGGAATCGGCCGCAAGCGAGCGACGGACTTTCTCCTGCGTACGCTTGAGTTCGTGCAAGAGGCGCTCGCAGAAACAGGGGTGGTATAGCCCCGACGGATCGGCATGCATGTGGAGCCAGTCGCTCGACCCCGAGACATCGGTGACATGGCGGACGAGGGAGGTGCTGGGCTCGAGGTGAAGGCGCGCTGGAAAAGACATTGAGAGGGCTCCATGGTAGCGGTAGGCAAGGGCACCTACACGTTTTTGATGCTACACCCCAAGTTAATCTCCGGATAAGCCTGCGAAGCGCGCCGGTACGCATGAGCGATCCGGAACGAAGTCGGGGAGGAGCCGAGACGGATCGGCCCACATCCAATAACGCAGAAACCTGGCGGCAGCGGAAAGCCACTTTCGCCGTCGGCATCCAGCGCATGTGCAACGGGAGCGGCCGCCCTCCGCTTCCGCACCAACCAGCTCAGCTTGGATCGTCGCGCAACTCGCGTCTCAGGATCTTGCCGACATTGGTCTTGGGCAGTTCGTTACGGAACTCGACAATCCTGGGGTACTTGTAGCCGGTAAGGTTTTCGCGCGCGTGGGCCATGACCTGCTCGGCGGTGAGCTTGGGGTCCCTCCTGACTATGACTACCTTGACCGCCTCGCCGGATTTCTCGTCCGGTACACCGACGGCCGCGACCTCCAGTACTCCCGGCATCATCGCGATCACGTCCTCGACCTCGTTGGGATAGACGTTGAAACCGGATACGAGAATCATGTCCTTCTTCCGGTCCACGATATAGAAGAAACCCTTCTCGTCCATGCGAGCCATGTCGCCGGTGTGCAGCCAGCCATCGGCATCGATGGCTTCAGCGGTATCTTCCGGTCGCTGCCAGTAGCCTTTCATCACCTGCGGGCCTTTTATGCAGAGCTCGCCGATCTCTCCGCCGGGAAGGATGTTGCCGTCATCATCCTTGATGCAGGCGTCGGTCGACGGAATGGGCAGGCCAATCGCCCCGTTGAACTCCGCCAGATTCATGGGATTCATGCACGCCGCCGGGGACGTTTCGGTGAGCCCATAAGCCTCCACGAGGGTAACGCCGGTCACCTTCTTCCACCGTTCGGCGACGGAGCGCTGCACCGCCATTCCGCCGCCGAGCGTCAGATGCAGGTTCGAGAAGTCCACTTCCTCGAACCCGGGGGTATTGAGCAGCCCGTTGAACAGGGTGTTCACTCCGGTGATTGCGGTGAACGGGATTCTCTTCAACTCCTTCACGAACCCCGGCATGTCGCGTGGATTGGTGATGAGATGATTGAGGCCGCCGAACTTCATGAAGACCAGTCCGTTCGCCGTCAGGGCAAAGATGTGGTATAGCGGTAACGCCGTCACGATTACTTCCTGGCCGTACTTGGTGTTCTTGCCGAGCCAGGCCGCCGACTGCTGCATGTTCGCCACCAGATTGCGGTGGGTCAGCATCGCGCCTTTCGCCACTCCCGTGGTTCCGCCGGTGTACTGCAGGAACGCGATGTCCTGCGGAGCGATTTCCAGGCGTGGGAGGACGTGGCGGCTGCCCATGTGCAATGCATCGCGGAAGCGCGTCGACCCAGGAATGTCGCAGTCCGGGACCATTTTCTTGACGTGCTTGAGCATGAAATTGACGACGGCACCCTTGGGGAAGCCGAGCATGTCGCCAAGGCCGGTCCTGATCACCTTTTTTATATGGGTGTCCGGCAGCACTTCCTGCACGGTGTTGCAGAAGTTGTCGAGGACCAGAATCGCACTGGCGCCGGAATCCACCAGTTGATGGCGCAGTTCGCGCGGGGTGTACATGGGGTTGGTATTCACCACCACCAGCCCGGCGCGCAGGATGCCGAAAGTGGCGATGGGGTACTGCAGGCAATTGGGCATCATGATCGCAACGCGATCGCCTTTCTTGAGTTGCAGTTCTCCCAGCAGGTACCCGGCGAACTGGGCGCTCAGTGCGTCCATGTCGCCGTAACTGAGTACCTTGCCGAAGTTGGCGAACGCCGATCGGTCCCGGTATTTTTCGATCGCGTTATCAAGTACCGAAACAATCGACGGATACTCGTCGACGTCAATCTGCGGCGGGACTCCTTCTGGATATTGGGCGAGCCACGGACGTTCAATACTCATCGCTTTCCCTCTTCCTTTGCTTGATGCCGCGCTTCCACCAGTCGGGAGATTGCGTCAGCGTATCGGCCGATTCGATCGATTGGAGCATAGGCCTGTGGGGCTGGCAAGATGATCATGATCGGATAACGTTGCATGACGTCTATCGTGGGGAAACCAGATGTACCAGGGGTTCAACAGGAGCACGCAAGGCAGCGGACGAGGCTGGACCTGTATCTGTCTCTTGGCGCTGCTCGTTGGCGCGCTGGCGTCCTGCCAACAATCTCCGCCGGAGCAACGCCTCCGCGAAGCCGTCGGCGAGTTGCAGCTCGCCGTGGAGGGCCGCGACGCAGGTGCCATCGAGGACCGATTGGCTTCCGACTTCATCGGACCCGGTGCGCTCGACCGCGCCGGTGCCCGCCGCATCGCGCAGGCCATGTTCCTGAGGCATCGCGATGTAGGGGTTGTGCTGGGCCCGCTGGAAGTTCAGATCCAGCAGGAGCATGCAACCGTCGAATTCACGGCGGCGTTGACCGGCGGCCGGGGAGGGTTGCTGCCCGAAAGTGGACGCATCTACGATGTCCGCACCGGATGGCGGCTTCGAGACAACGAGTGGCAGCTGACGAGCGCGGAATGGTCGTCCTCGGGTGAGTGACCGGACCGGCTTCAACGTGGACGAAAATGAAAAAGAGCGGCCGTAGCCGCTCTTTCTGAAACCTGCACGTGGCCGCGCTGCTGCGCGGCCGGATGCTCAGTCAGCCTTCCTGGCCGCGAGTTGCCGCAGGACGAAGTGCAGGATGCCGCCGTGGCGGAAATACTCCACTTCCTTGGGTGTCAGCAGCAGGACCTTCACCTCGATGCGCTTTTCACTGCCGTCGGGCTTGCTTGCGGTGATCGTCGCGCGCTTTGCGTTTCCGTCGTCCAGGCCCGTCACCGAAATGGTCTCGGTGCCGTCAAGCCCGTGGCTGCGTGCGGACTCGCCATCCTTGAACTGCAGCGGCAGAACGCCCATGCCGACGAGATTGGAGCGATGGATGCGCTCGAAGCTTTCGGCGACCACCGCCTGGATTCCCAGCAGGTTGGTGCCTTTTGCCGCCCAGTCCCGCGACGAGCCGGTGCCGTATTCCTTTCCGGCGAACACCACCAGCGGTGTGGCGTCCGCCTTGTAGCGCATGGCCGCGTCGTAGATCGACATGCGCTCGCCTGCGCTGTCCTGGCCGCCAAAGTACAGCGTATTGCCGCCTTCTTCTCCGCCCAGCATCAGGTTCCGGATGCGGATGTTGGCGAAGGTGCCTCGCACCATCACATCGTCGTTGCCCCGGCGCGATCCATAGCTGTTGAAGTCGGTCGGCTGCACGCCCCGCGACTGCAGGAACCTGCCCGCGGGCGAGTCCGTCTTGATGTTGCCGGCAGGCGAAATGTGGTCGGTGGTGATCGAATCGCCGAACAGGCCGATGACCCGTGCTCCCCGGATGTCCTGGATCGTGCCGACATCCATGGTCATGCCATCGAAGTAGGGCGGGTTCTTGATGTAGGTCGACGAGTCATCCCATAGGAACGATTCCCCCTCGGCCGAGGAAATCTGGTTCCAGCGGCTGTCTCCCTTGAACACGTCGGCGTAATTCTGCGCGAACAGCTCCGGCCCCACGGTGGCGGCGATGGTATCGCCGATTTCCTTGTTGCTGGGCCAGATGTCGCGCAGGAACACTGGCTTTCCATTGGGCGTGTGCGCCAGCGGTTGCGAAGTCAAATCGATGTCGATTGTTCCTGCGATCGCATAGGCGACCACCAGTGGGGGCGAGGCCAGATAGTTCATCTTCACTTCGGCGTGGATGCGCCCTTCGAAGTTGCGGTTGCCCGAGAGCACTGCGGCCACTGCCAGATCGTTTTCGTTGATGCCGCGCGAGACTTCCTCGGGCAACGGACCTGAATTGCCGATGCAGGTTGTGCAGCCGTAGCCGACAACGAAGAATCCGAGCTTCTCCAGGTCGTCGAGCAGGCCGGCCTTGCGCAGGTAGTCAGTTACCACCAGTGAGCCTGGTCCCAGCGAGGTCTTGACCCACGGCGCCGACGTCAGGCCGAGGCGAGCGGCGTTGCGCGCCAACAGCCCGGCACCGAGCATCACCGCCGGGTTGGAGGTGTTGGTGCACGAGGTGATCGCCGCGATGACGACCGACCCATCCCTGAGCTTGGCGTCCTGACCCTGGACGCGGATGTTCGCCACGGGCGCGGCGGCGAGATGGTCGGCCTGCTCCTGCGATCCGCCTTCCTCGTTGAATTCGGCAACCGCTTTCGGCATTGGCTTGCGATTGGCAACCATGCCGCCGACGTTGTCCTGGAAGTTCTTCTGCATGTCCGACAGCAGCACGCGATCCTGTGGGCGCTTGGGACCGGCCAGCGATGGCTTCACCTGGGCGAGGTCCAACTCAAGCGTGGCCGAGTACGAGGCGGCCGGCTGGTTCGCGTCGTGCCACAGTCCCTGCGCCTTGGCGTAGGCCTCCACCAGCGCGATGTGCTCCTCGCTGCGGCCCGACAGGCGCAGATAATTCACCGCCTCCGCGTCGACCGGGAAGATCCCGCAGGTGGCACCGTACTCGGGCGCCATGTTGGAGATCGTCGCCCGATCGGCAAGCGGCAGCTGCGCCAGGCCGTCGCCAAAGAACTCGACGAATTTGCCGACCACGCCGTGCGAGCGGAGCATCTGGGTGACGGTCAGTACGAGGTCGGTCGCGGTCGCGCCTTCGGGCATTTTGCCGGTCAGTTTGAAACCGATCACCTGCGGGATCAGCATCGACGATGGTTGGCCGAGCATCGCCGCCTCCGCCTCGATGCCGCCCACACCCCAGCCGAGCACGCCGATGCCATTGATCATCGTGGTGTGGCTGTCGGTGCCGAAGACGGTGTCGGGGAACGCCAGCAACTCACCGTCGACTTCGCGCTCGAAGACGACGCGCGCCAGGTTCTCGAGGTTCACCTGGTGCACGATCCCGGTGTTCGGCGGTACCACCTTGAAATTCTCCAGCGCCTTCTGGCCCCAGCGCAGGAAGCTGTAACGCTCCAGGTTGCGTTCGAATTCGATTCTGCCGTTGAGTTCCAGCGCGTCGGCGCGCCCGAAAACATCCACCTGCACCGAGTGGTCGATCACCAGTTCCGACGGAATCAGCGGATTGATCTGGTTCGGATTGCCGCCCAGCTTGCCGACCGCATCACGCATCGCGGCGAAGTCGACGACGCAGGGCACGCCGGTGAAATCCTGCAGCACCACGCGAGCGGGCATGAAGGCGATTTCGGTGTCCGGCTCGGCATTGCAGTCCCACTGGGCGACCGCCTCGATATGCTCCTTGCCGACGGTGACCCCGCCGTCTTCGTGCCGCAGCAGATTCTCCAGCAGGATCTTCATCGAGTAGGGCAGCTTCGACAGGTCGAAGCGCTTGCCCAGGGCGGGCAGACTGAAATATGTGTAGCGCTTGCCGTTGACGTCGAGGCTTGCGCGGGTGGAAAAGGAGTCTGCCATTGGGGGGCTCCGTGGCTGCAGGGAGGGAGCGGCACGGCGCGCCGAGATCGGGGTGAAGTCGGGGCCGGGGGGTGAAAACCGCCGCTAAAACGCGTTCAATTATGACGCAATCAACGGCGCGCTGCCTGCGACGAGGCCGCAGGCATGGCCGTCTGCATCAAGGAACGGAATGCGCCGGCGGCGCCATTCCCACTGCGGGTCACTCCAGGTGCGCTTGTACCGCAGCCAGCATTTCGCGCCTGCGAAGCAGGAAGTCCCAGAGGCTGCCACCCAGTTGCCGCCACAGGACCGCCGAACGGATTGCCGCCAGCAGCACGGCGCGCACTTCGGCGACGACTGTGGCCTGCCCGAGATAATGCGGGTTGCCCTGAACGAGCACCCGGGGCCGCAAATGGCTCAGCGTCTCCGAGTACAGGGCGCCCAGTGCCGTAAGCACGTCGGGGTGCGTGCTGCCCAGGCGTTCGACCGCGGACTGCTGCGCACGGATGCCGCTCTGGACCCGTTCGATCAGCGCGTCGTCCCGCACGAACCTGCGCTCCAGCTGGATCACCGCCAATGCAAGCCGCGGCAGTTGTTCATCGCGTGCCTGATTGGTGAAGTAATCACGGACCAGCATCAGGCCCGGACGCACGGCCTCGGTGCCGCCATACACATCCATCGGCGTGGGCGCATCGATACGGAACACCGAATCGAGTGCGGTGCCCAGCACCGCGGCGTTCGCCTGGCCGGTGTCGGCGATGCGACGCACCTGGGCGAGCGCCTGGACGAGTCCCGCCAGAGCGAGGACGCGCTGCGACATGCGGTTTCCGATGGTGGCCCGCGATCCGGGATGGGACATTGAATTCATGCAGCAAAGGCCTTCATGCGCGGACGCCTGGCGCGCCGGCCGGGCGGAGAGTGGTTTCAAGCGGCGCGTCGGTGCGATCGATCACCGCACCGCCGAGGCAGACGTCACCATCGTAAAGCACCAGCGACTGGCCCGGTGTCACTGCGCGTTGTGGGCGATGGAAGCGTACTTCCAGTGTCGCGTCATCGCGGACCAGGACGTCGCAGCCTTCTTCGGGCTGGCGGTAGCGGGTCTGTGCGACGCAGGCGAACTGCTGCCCGGGTGCGGATCCTGCGATCCAGTGCGCCGGTTCCGTAAGAAGGAGGGTTGACTGCAGCCAGGGCGTGTCGGCGCCCTGGTCGACGTACAGCACATTGCCAGCGACGTCCTTGCCGACCACGTACCAGGGTGAAGACCCGAAGCCGCGAAGGCCGCCGATGTTGAGGCCTTCCCGTTGCCCGAGGGTGAAATAGAACACTCCGGGGTGCTCGCCGATTACCTGGCCGTCCGGAGTGCGGATCTCGCCTTTCCGCGCTGGCAGGTAACGGCCAAGGAACTCGCGGAAGTCGCGTTCGCCGATGAAGCAGATGCCGGTCGAGTCCTTTTTGGCAGCCGTGGGGAGCCTGGCTTCCTGCGCCATCCGACGCACCTGCGTCTTGGGCAGGTCACCCAGTGGAAACTTCGTGGCCGACAGTGCTTCCTGTCCAAGTTGGTGCAGGAAGTAGCTCTGGTCCTTGCTCCGGTCTGCCGCGCGCAGCAGTGCATGGCCGCCGCGGTGCGGCATGATCCGTGCGTAGTGGCCCGTGGCGATGAATTGCGCGCCATGCTCCCTTGCCGCGTCGAGAAAATGCCTGAACTTGATCTCGCGGTTGCAGAGCACGTCAGGATTGGGTGTGCGTCCAGCCGCGTACTCGGCGAGAAAATGGCTGAAGACGCCGTCCCAGTACTCGCGCGAGAAGTCGCGGAAGTGGATTGGGATTTCGAGTCGCCCACACACCGCCACGGCGTCGCGGCGGTCGTCCTCCGCCCGGCAGTCGCCGCTTTCGTCGTCGGCCCAGTTCTGCATGAACAGGCCCGCAATGGGTTCTCCGGCATCGCGCAGCAGCAGCGCCGCCACCGAGGAATCAACGCCCCCGGAGATGCCTACGATGGTCCGCGCGCTGGTGGTCCGGTGCTGGGTCATCGCAGGTGCTGCACCAGCGCGAGCGGGTGGCGGCGACCGGCGAGGAAGTCCGCGGCCGCGCGCCATACCAATGGGCTGCGGTGACGCACGTGTTCGGCTTCCAGTTCGGCCGGCGTCAGCCACAGCGCACGTACGATCCCATCGTCCAGCTTCCGTTGCGGATCGTGCATGACGGGTTCGCCCGCGAAGGCGAAGCGCAGGAAGTGCCTGCCCCCGCTGCCGTCCGCATTTGCGGGCGCCTTCCACTGATAGGCGCCGACGAACGCGGTCAGGCGCACTTCCCAGCCGGTCTCCTCGAGCGTTTCACGCAGGGCCGCCTCGGTGAGACTCTCGTCGGGTTCCAGGTGCCCTGCGGGCTGGTTCAGGACCAGCATTCCGCCGACGCTCTCCTCCACGACCAGCAGTCTGCCGTCGCGCACGATGACGGTGGCGACCGTTACATCGGGTTGCCAGGAGCGGCCTTCGCGAAATGTCATGGCCAAGCCGCTTCGGTCGAGGTGCACGCCCGCGCGCGGAACGCCAACATCGCGTCCTGCTTGTGCCTGCCACCGGCGGCGCAATACAAGGCGCTCAATCGCGGTACCGCTTGAGCAGATCACCGTAGGCGTCGATACGGCGGTCGCGCAGGAATGGCCAGATCCGCCGCACCTTTTCACTGCGTGCCAGATCGACCTCGCACATCAGGATCCGGGCGTCGTCCTGCCCGGCCTGGGCCAGGAATTCGCCTTGCGGGCCCAGTACATGGCTGGTGCCCCAGAACTGGATGCCAGAGCCGCCGATCGGGGACGGCTCATGGCCCACGCGGTTGCAGCTCAGTACCGGCAGCCCGTTGGCGACCGCGTGTCCACGGTGGCTGAGGATCCAGGCGTCGCGCTGCCGCACCTGCTCCTCATGGTCGTCGTTGGGATCCCAGCCGATCGCGGTGGGATACAGCAGGACGTCTGCGCCCGCCAGCGCCATCAGCCGCGCGCCCTCCGGGTACCACTGGTCCCAGCAGACCAGCACTCCGAGACGACCAACCGAGGTGTCGATCGGCTCGAAGCCGAGATCGCCCGGGGTGAAGTAGAACTTTTCGTTGAAGCCGGGATCATCGGGTATGTGCATCTTGCGGTACTTGCCGGCAATGCTGCCGTCGGCTTCGAACACCACTGCCGTGTTGTGATAAAGCCCTGCGCCTCGCCGTTCGAACAGCGAGGCCACCAGTACGATCTGGTGGCGGCGAGCGAGCGCTCCCAGCCTGGTGGTGGTGGGCCCGGGAATCGGTTCGGCGAGATCGAATTCGTCCACACACTGGTGCTGGCAGAAGTACGCGCCGTTGTGCAGTTCCTGCAGAAGCACCAGGCGTGCGCCGCGCTCGGCGGCTTCGCCGACGCGCAGTTCGATCGCCGCCAGGTTGGCCTCGGCGCCGCCATGGTTGTGTTCCTGGATCAGCGCGACCGGAAGGGTCTTCATCTTCATGTGCGTCTGTTGTGGTTCCGGAGTCGGGTGGCGGGAAGTCGAGCAATCGAACGCCGGGGAAGTGGCGCTTTGCGTTATTGCGCTGAGTCGCCAACTTCCGCATGCAAAGGCTGATCCGGGGATCCGGCGGCAACCGCCAGCACTCCCCGTGGCAGTTGCATCGTGATGCAGTGCAGGCTGCCGTTCTGCCAGATCAGTGACCTGCTTGGAACGGCGATTATCCTGCGCTGCGGGAAGGCTGCCCCAAGCACGGATGCAGCCTGGGCATCGGCGGCATCCCCGTAGGCCGGCATCAGCACCGCTTCGTTGATGATCAGGAAGTTGGCGTAGCTGGCGGCCAGGCGCCGGTCCCCGTCGATGATCGGACTGGGCCACGGCAGCGGAAACAACCGGTAAGGCTCGCCTTCGGTAGTTCGCAGCGCTCCCAGCTCATCGGCCATCGCCTGCAGCTGCGGGTAGTGCGAGTCGGAGGGATCATCGCAGGCCTGGAAAACGATCGAGTCGGCACTGGCGAAGCGGGCGAGGGTGTCGATATGCGCATCCGTATCGTCACCCTCCAGAAACCCGTGGTCCAGCCAGAGCACGCGCTCCTGCCGCAAGGATGCCTTCAGCCGGATGCTCAACTGCTCGCGTGTCGCCTGCGGGTGGCGTTCGCGCAGGCACTGCCAGGTGGTCAGCAGGGTGCCTGCGCCATCCGTTTCGATGGCCCCGCCTTCCAGGGCGAAGTCGATGGATTCCAGGGCGCTTGCGCCAAACATGCCGTCCTCGTGCAGCGCGCCGGCCAGCGCGTCGTCCTGGCTCGCATCGAACTTCCCGCCCCAGCCGGTGAAACGAAAATCCAGCAGGCGGAAACCGCGATCACCGCACAGGGTGATCGGACCGGAATCCCGGAGCCAGGTGTCGTCGTACGGTACTTCCACGAAGTGGACGCGCTCCATGTCCACGCGCGCGGAGGCCAGCCGCGCGCGTGCATAGGCCTGGACATCGTCGTCCGGAACGCAGACTACGACCGGCTGAAATTGCGTGATCGCGCTGACCAGCGCGATGTAGGTGTCCTCGACGTCGGCCAGGCGATCGGCCCAGTCGGTGTCCGCGTGAGGCCACGCAATCAGCACGGCGTCCTGTGGCTCCCACTCGGCGGGGAAACGCACGGATTCACTCATCGGTATCCAATTCGCAGTTCAGTTCAGAGGATTGGCGGCTTCGGGCCGATCTCGGTCGCACCGGCGCGGTTCAGCACCACGTCAATCACCCGGCTCATCTCGAAGTAGACCGTGAACTCGGGATACACCCAGCGGTTGATCTGCGGCCATTGGCGCTTCTGGCCGCCGCGCGGGTCCATGCGCTGGGCCGGGGCACCGAAGCTCGCCTCGATCTGCGCCATGCTCTGGCCGCGCGCCGGGAGTCGCACCTGGGATTCGTTCTGCACCCTCTCGATGAGCAGGGTCTCGGCGGAAGCACCGCCCGCGAACGCCAGCACGGCGAGCAATGGAACGGCGCGGGTCCATACGTTCACAACGCGACGGTTCATGGGCGACTCCTCAAATAGTGGATGGCTTGATGCCGGGCGGAATCCGCCGCGGGCACCAAAACGGGACCGCCGGAATGGCTGGCGGCTTTTCGAGCCAGCAAGGCTACGTGCTGGACGGGGGACGTCAAGCGAAACGGCAGCAGGTTCGCTCGCCAAGAGCGTAGCAGTTCGGGCCGGGAGCGCACGTTGATGCGTCGGCCGACGTGCGCACGTGCCAAGTGCAGGTGCAACGGATCCTCCGCTGGTCTTCTTCTCGGGCAAGAGGTGCTGGAGCCACATGAACGGCCACCAGGGGACGCGCCTTTGAGAACTGTGTTCTGCACCGCGCCGTCGGCAATGGACACGTTCAGTGCCGAATGGAATTGCGGCTGCTCGATGTCCTGCCCCTGTTGGGGGTGGCGTTATCGGACAGGTAGCCGCCCTATCGCGGACCTTCCTTGAATCGAGGATCGACATGCTTGCCCAGTGGGACAGGGGGTTGACGCCAGCCCAGCGCGGAATGGTATTCGACGAGCTCGTAGCGCCCCGCGGTGGGCGCGGGACCACGCAGATCGTCCTGGCACCTGGTTCGTCATTCGACGCGAATGCCTTCGTGCAGGCATGGCGTCTGGTCGTCGACGCGCACCCGGTGCTTCGGTCGAGAGTGGTCGAAGGCACCTCGGGCGAATACCGTCTGCAGACCGTCGGTCGCGTCGAGCCCGACTACCTTGATTCGGAGCTGCAAGGTCCTGACGGGGCCAAAGAACTGGAGCGCTGGCTGGCGGAGGATCGAGCAGGTGGCATGGACCTCTTTTCACGGGTGCCGATGAGGCTCACCTTCTTGCGGCATCCGGAAGGGCCATGGCTTGTCTGGACTTTTCACAGCCTCCTGCTCGACCGCGAGTCAGTAGCTGCGGTGCTGGCGGATGTGTCGCATGCCTGCGATGCGCTCCGGTCGGGGCGACCTTCCGAAGTGCCGGCTCGAAACGGATTGGTCGCTGGGTTTGATCGGACCGATGCGCACGAGTCAGGCGCAGCGGCGCACTACTGGAACGACCTGCTGGCCGGCATCGACGGACCTACGCCATTCCCGGCGATGGAATCCCGGAACCCAGTTCGGCAGCGAACCATTGAGCGACGGCTGGGTGCCGGCTTCGCCGAACGGCTCGACGGCTGGCTGGAAGCCAACCAGTTCACCTTCAGCAGTCTCGTTCAGGCGGCCTGGGCCACGCTGCTCGCACGCCACGTGGACGCCGTCACCGTGGCCTTTGGCGCCACGCTCGAGAATCGCGTACGCCCAGAGCAGGACGCGGGACGTGAGCTCTGCGCTCCATCGGGCGTGGTCCCGGTGCGGGCCGAGGTCGACCTGATTACCGGAATCGAGCTGGTGCGCGCGTTGTGCGGCCAGGAGACCCTGTCGCACTCTCACGGCCATGCACCGCTCGCGCAGTTGAGTGGCGAAACAGCCGGCGAGCCGTTGTTCCATACGCTGGTGGCGGCGCACGACGAAACATTCGATCTGCTCGTGCAACGGCACCTGACCACCACGCACGAGAGCCGGTACGCCCTGCACCATTGCCCGCCTTACCCGGTGGTGCTGTTCGCTTTCATGAAGCCCGACTGCCTCTTGCGTCTGGTGCATGAGGAAGGCGCGCTCGGCGACGCGCAGGCAGCCCGCATCATCGAACACCTGCTGCTGATCCTGCGGGGAATCGTCGAGCACCCCGGTTGCCAGGTTCGGCGGCTGCCGATGCTGACGCGGGGGGAACTCGAGCTCATCGATCGCTGCAACGAGACCCGCCGTGAGTTCGAGCCGGTAACCATCCATCAGGCCTTCGCACTTGCGGTGGCAAGGCACCCCGATGGCCCGGCTTTGACCGGTGCCGGCCGGACCTTGAGTTTCGCGCAACTGGATAGGGCTTCCTCAGCCGTTGCGCTCGGGCTAGCCAAGCGGGGACTCCACCCAGGGAGCCTCGTCGCGATCAGCATGGACCGCTCCCTGGAGATGGTGGTCGGGATGCTGGGCATCCTGAAGTCGGGCTCGGCCTACCTGCCGCTTGATCCCGCCTATCCCGCGGAGCGCATCGACTTCTGCCTGCGCGATTCCGGTGCGCAATGGATCCTGACGCAGCAGCGACATGCGGGGCGCTTCGGCTCGTCCGGAGCGGAGGTGCTGGACATCGAGACGGTGCTGTCCGGGACATCGATCCCAGCGCAGGCGACATTCACACAGGAACGGGGTTCGGCGAGCGACCTCGCTTACATGATCTACACGTCCGGATCGACGGGGAGACCGAAGGGTGTGCTCGTCACACATGCAAATGTCGCCAATTTCTTTCGCGGCATGGACGAGGTCGTCGAACGGAGCGAAACATATCCGCAGCGGTGGCTCGCGGTTACCAGCCCCTCGTTCGACATATCGGTGACGGAGCTGCTTTGGACGCTGACCCGCGGTTTCGAGACCGTCGTGCATCGAGCACGCACACTGTCGCAACCCGTGCGCAGCGCGGGCCCAACGCTCAGCGATGCCGATTCCTTGTCGTCCGCACCGATTTCCGAAGGGCTGGACGAGCCCGATCTCGTCGAGGACATCGCCAGACATGGCATCACGCACCTGCAATGCACGCCGTCGATGGCAGGGACCATTCCGACGATGACGCAGAACCGCGCCGACCTCGCGTCGCTTCGCCAGGTGCTCATCGGTGGCGAAGCGCTTGCATTGGATCTGGTCGACTCGCTGCATCAACATCTGCCGGAGACGACGCGGATCGTGAACATGTACGGTCCGACCGAGACCACTGTGTGGTCGACGACACAGCCGCTGTCGCGCGCGCCGGAGAAGGTCACGATCGGGCGCCCGATCGCCAACACGCAATGCTACGTGCTCGACTCGTTCCTGCAACTGGCGCCACCCGGATCCGCCGGGCAGCTGCATCTGGCGGGTGCTGGCGTTGCACGCGGCTACCATCGCCGCCCGGAACTGGAGGCCGAGCGCTTCTTCGATCTGCCGATGGGCGGGGCGGGGCGGCGGGTCTACGCGACCGGAGACCTCGTGCGCCAGCAGGAGGACGGGCAGTTGGAGTATCTGGGCCGAAACGACTTCCAGGTGAAGATACGAGGTCACCGCATCGAGCCGGGCGAGGTTGAGATCGCGCTGCGTGCCCAAGCCGGCGTATCCGATGCGGTGGTGCTGCCTCGCGCCGACGGGGCTGGGGCGCAGGCACTCGTCGGGTACGTGGTTGCTGCCGCGCCCGGCACCGCGGGGGCTGCAAGCGCCCTGAAAGCATCGTTGCGCCGACTGTTGCCGGAATACATGGTGCCGGACAGATTCGTGTGGCTTGACGCATTGCCGCTGACGCCGAATGGCAAGGTCGATCGCCATGCGCTGCCGGCGCCTTGCCCCGGGCCGGTCGATGTATCCCGGGCGGCAGCTCTCGACGGCGAGGCCGAGCAGGTCGTCGGCGATATCTGGAAGCGCGTGCTGGCACTTCCGCAGGTCGGCAGGCACGAAAACTTTTTCGAGATCGGGGGGCATTCCATCCTCGCGATCAAGGTGCAGTCGGAACTGGCACAGGCTTTCGGCATCCGTCTCCCGATCTTCGAACTGTTCCGCTCGCCGACCGTCGCAGCGTTGGCCGCGCGCTTTGCTGCGCGCGATGTCACCAGACCGGTTGCGGCCGCGAGCGCGGGCGCCGCAAAGGCGGGCAGGCGAAGGGCGGCCATGAGCCAGCGCCTTGCAGCCGTGGGAAGAAGCCATGAATCACGCTGAGGTCGATGTGCTGCCAGTGGATACGTGCGTGGCGATCGTAGGCATGGCCTGCCACTTTCCCGATGCACGCACGCCGGAGGAATTCTGGCGGAACCTGTCGGAGGGCCGGGAATCGGTGCGCGACCTCGACGAGGCCACGCTGCGCGCCGGAGGCGCGAAGGACGCCGACCTGGCGGATCCGTCCTACGTCCGCCGCGGGGCGCCGCTGGAAGGATTCGATTGTTTCGACGCCACGTTCTTCGGCTTGAGTCCAGGCGAGGCGCGGATCATGGACCCGCAGCATCGCCGTTTCATCGAGTGCGCGTGGTCCGCGCTCGAAGATGCCGGCCACACGCCAAAGTCTGCTGACGGCAACATTGGCGTATTCGCCGGGTCGGGCATGCATTGGTATCTGCTGCGCAACCTGATGACGAATCCGGCGCTGGTACGCGAACTGGGTGAGTTCCAGCTCCGGCTCACCGCCAACGACAGCGATTTCCTGGCAACGCGGGCCTCCTATCACATGGACCTGCGCGGGCCGAGCATGAGCGTGCAGACGGCCTGCTCCAGCTCGCTGGTGGCCGTGCACATGGCTTGCCAGAGCCTGCTGAGTGGTGAGTCGGATCTGGCTCTTGCCGGCGGGGTCTCCATCCAGGTTCCGCACAACGTCGGCTATTTCTACCGCGAGGAGGAAGTCTGCTCGCCGGACGGACATTGCCGCGCAATGGATGCAGGCGCGGCCGGCACCGTGTTCGCCAGTGGATGCGGCGTGGTGGTGCTGCGTCGACTGCAGGACGCGCTTGACGACGGAGACACGATTCATGCGGTCATCCGCGGGAGCGCGGTGAACAACGATGGTGCTGGCAAAGCCGGGTACCTGGCGCCGAGCGTCGACGGCCAGGCGGCGGCCATCGCCGAGGCCATCGCCGTCGCTTCGGTAGATCCGGCGACGATCGGGTACGTCGAAGCCCACGGCACCGGCACCAGGATCGGCGATCCGATCGAGATCGCGGCCCTGACCCAGGGCTTCGGGCCGACGCGGGATCGGCAGTACTGTGCACTGGGTTCGGTCAAGACCAACATCGGCCATCTGGATGCCGCAGCGGGGATCGCGGGGCTGATCAAGATTGCATTGTCGATGCGGCACCGCAGGCTACCGCCCTCGCTGCACTTCCGTTCTCCCAATCCGGAGATCGACTTCGCCGCCAGTCCGTTCCACGTCAATACCGCGCTCGTTCCATGGCCCGAACTGGGCGCGCCCCTGCGCGCGGGGATCAGTTCACTGGGCGTGGGCGGCACCAACGCGCATGTCGTGCTCGAAGAGGCGCCGCAGGTGGCGAGCATCCCTCCGGTTCCATCGTCGGCGCACGCGAAGGACATATGGATCCTGCCATTGTCGGCCAGGACGCCCACGGCGCTTGCCGAGGTCAGCGCCAATCTTCTTGCGCATCTGGAGCAGCACCCGGACCTATCTCTACGCGATGTGGCCTGGACGCTGCGGGCGGGGCGAGTCCCGCTTGCGTTTCGGAGCGCGGTGGCCGGCGGCGACAGTGCGTCAGTGGTGGCGCAGCTACGCGCAAGCCGTCAGATCGCCAGGGCTGCCGAAACCCCGCCCCGCATCGTCTTCATGTTCCCGGGGCAGGGTGCGCAATACCCGGAGATGGCGCGACGCCTGCACGCAATCGATCCCCACTTCCGCTCGGCCATCGATGAGTGCGTTGCGGTGCTGCGAAGGATCGGGCGCCACGATGCTGTCGACGCGCTGCTTCCACGCGGAAACCCGGTTGGAAGTGCCGACCCGGCCGCAGTCGCTTCGCTGCGCGCGACCGTCATCACCCAGCCGGTGATGTTCTGCACGGAATACGCGCTGGCGCAGTCCCTGCGTGCCAGGGGCGTGCAGCCGGCCGCGATGATCGGCCATTCGCTCGGTGAGTATGTCGCCGCCTCCCTGGCAGGAATCTTCCACCTCGACGCCGCGCTCGCGCTGGTGTGCCGGCGTGGCGAACTGGTCGCTGCGTTGCCTGGAGGGGCGATGCTGGCGGTCGCCCTCGGTCGACAGGATGTGGAGGAATACCTTTCCGATCGAGTGTGCCTGGCTTCGATCAATGGGCCGGAGTCGTGCGTCTGCTCCGGAGATGTGGAGGCGATCGGCGCACTGGAGGCGCGGCTGGCCACTCACGGCGTTGCTGCGACCAGGCTCGCGACCTCCCATGCGTTCCACTCGCACATGCTCGATCCGATCCTGCAGGACTTTCGCAACGCGGTGGTCGCGGCGCGGCCATCGCCTGTCGCAGAGTCGGGCGTCATCTCCAATGTCACGGGCGGATGGTTGAGCGCCACGGACGCTGGTTCGCCCGACTACTGGGTCGATCACCTGCGCCAGGCGGTAAATTTCGAGGGCGGCATGCGCCAGTTGCAGGCGATGGGTCCGGTCGTTCACGTCGAGGTTGGGCCGGGCAACACCTTGTCGGGGCTGGCAACCGGTATTGCGCCCGATGCGCGCGTGGTGACGACCTTGCCACACCGGATGGATTCCACGCCCGACGATGAGCTCTTCCACCGCGCCGGTGGATTGCTCTGGGCGCACGGCGTGGAAGTCGACTGGGCGGCATGGGGACAACCTGTATCCGGCTGGCGCCTGCCGCTGCCGACCTATCCGTTCGAGCGACAGAGGCATTGGGTGGATCCCGGCTCCCTCGCGACGAGGCCTGCGGCGAATGACGACGCGCGAAAGGAATTCGCGGACTGGTTCTACGTCACCGACTGGCAAAGCACGGTGGCCTCGGGCGGCAAGGGCGATTGCAAGCGAGTGCTGGTATTCGCCGGCACGCGCGGTCTGTCGGCACTGCTGGTCGAGCGCCTGCGCGAGCGTGGCACAGAGGTCGTCACCGCAACCGTGGGCTCGAACTTCAGCTTCGTCGGCGACCGGATAGTGCTGAATCCCGAAGTCGAGGAGGATTGGGAGGCCTTGAGTGCGGCTGCCGGTGCGTTCTCGCACGTGGTGTATCTCTGGCCGTTGGACACGGCCATGACCTGCACCCGCAAGGTTGTCGCCGGCTGCTTCGATCACCTGCTGCGGATCGGGAAACGCATCGAGCAGTTCCGCGATCCAGCGAGCGTGACGAAGCTGCTGGTCGTCACGGCAAATGCGCAGCAACTCGTGGGAGAGGCCGGCGCCAATCCATACCAGGCGCTGGTATGCGGGCCGGTGCGCACGATCCCGCAGGAATATCCCGGAGTCCAGGCGCGCTGGGTGGACATGGATGCGGCGAGCCTCAAATCGGACATGCCCCAGGCAGCGGCGCAACTGCTGCTCGAACTGGATACCGGTGGTGACGAAACGACCATCGCCTGGCGCCACGGCAGGCGCCTGCGTCCCGTGCCGACCACGGTGCCCCTGGCCCGTCAGGCTGATGGATCGGCGCTCCGGCGCGGTGGAACCTACCTGATCGTCGGCGGGTTCGGCGAAGCGGGGCAGGCGCTTGCTATGTACCTGGCGACGGAGTACCGGGCGCATCTGGTGCTCGTGTCCAGGACGCTACCTTCGCCTTCAGAACCCGACGAGGAGTGTCTGGATGCCTCGCTTCCGGCGGTCGGGGCGTGCCGCAGGAGCCGGTTGGTGCGTCTGCTCGCAAGCGCGGGGGCGACGGTCGATGTCGTGGCCGCCGACGTGGGGGACGGACCCGCGCTGGAGCGGGCCGTGTCGGGTGCGGGGCTTCGACACCTCGACGGCATCTTCCACGCCGCAGGCGTTTTCGACGACGCGGCGATGTCACTCAAATCAATCGATGCCGCCCATGGCGTCCTGCACCCAAAGGTCGCCGGCGCGCTCGGCCTGCAAAGCCTGATGGCGATGGCCCCGGACTTCGTTCTCTATTTCTCCTCGCTGGGCGTACAGACCGGTGTCGCCGGTCAGGTGGACTACACATCGGCCAATGCTTTCATGGACGCATTCGCCGCGAACGCGGATGCCAACTCCCGTTGCACGCGACACGTTTCGGTGCAGTGGGGCTCATGGAGCGATGCGTCGAGGCCGGCCGGGTCCGGGCTGCCCGACCGTGACGGACTTGCTGATGCCGAGGCGATGTCGGCGATCGAGGCGATCCTCGGGAATCGCACGCCGCCACAGATCATGGTGGCGCCACACCACCCGAAGCGGTTGCTCGAGCAGGCGCGGACGGCAGACGAGCAGGCCCCGTGCGATGCGGACGCCGAAAGTCGCTCACCCCGGCCGGGCCGTCCGGAACTCTCCGTCGAGTACCTGGCACCCGAGTCCAAGATCGAGCGCACGCTTGCCTCTGCCTGGGAGTCGGTCCTGGAGATCGGGAATATCGGCGTTCGCGACAACTTCTTCGCGCTGGGCGGCAATTCGCTGCTGTTGATGCGGCTGGTCTACAGGCTGTCACGGCAGCAGGGGATTACGCTTCCGCTCGAGCAGGCACTCGGCGAACCCACCATCGCCAACTGGAGCGCGCTTGCGCTCCACGCCGACCAGAACGTTTCAACGCCCGTGCAGCCGATCAGGCGGGTCGATCGGTCGCGGCACCGCATCCCGCTTTCGAGCTGATCGACATGAATCCATCGAGCAATCCCGAGATCAACGACGAGCGCTATGAATTTCCTGCGGCGTTCGGCCAGGAGCAGCTCTGGTACCTGCACGAGATTGCGCCGGAGAGCAGCGCCTACAACATCGCTTACGCGTTCGAACTGGCAGGCGATCTCGATGTCGGCGCTCTCGAGGAGGCATTCCCACGTCTGATCCAGCGGCACGATGCGCTGCGCACAGGCTTTGCAGTCGTTGACGAGCAACTGCGGCAGATCGTTCGCGCGGCGGTCGACTTCCGGCTGGACATCACCGACCTGGGTGCACTTGCACCGGAAGCATCCGAAAAGGCGCTTGCCGGAATGAAGCAGCAATGCGCACGCCGCCGTTTTGATCTGTCCGAGGCGCCGCTCTTGTGGGCCCATCTGGCGCGGATGTCCTCCGACCGCCACGTCCTGCTGATGTGCATCCATCACATCGTCGTTGATCACCTTTCGGTGCTGCAGCTTGGCGCGGAGCTTCAGGATTTCTATGGCGTCGCCCATGGTCCTGTCAGCCAGCCTGTGCCGACCTCCGGGTGGTCCGACGACGAGCGCCTGCAGTTCGCTGACTACGTGGTCTGGCAACGCGAGCAGATGAGCGACGACGTGATCGCGCGGAAGGTCGATCACTGGGTCTCGGTCGTGGGGCCGTCGCCGCAGATGCTTGCTTTACCGACAGACCGGCCGCGACCTGCCTCCCAGACGTTCTGCGGTGATGAGCTGCCGGTGTACCTGCCACACGCACTCGGCTGTGCACTTCGTGCCCAGGCACAGAAACAAAAGCAGAGTCTCTTTGTGCTCATGCTCTCGGCGCTGAGCCTGGTCCTGCACAAGTATTCCGGACAGCGTGAGCTGATGGTGGGGTGCCCGATGGCAAACCGACCCGGCGAGGAGTTGCACGATGTGGTCGGCCTTTTCATGAACGTCCTGCCGGTCCGTGTCCAGGTCGATTCGGCGGCCCGCTTCGACCAGTTGGCGCAGCAGGTGCGCCGACAGGTCACCAACGCGCTCGCCCACCAGGACACACCGTTCGAGCGGATCGTGCGGGCAGTCCGTTGCGACGACCGTGCATCGAGGAATCCGCTCGTCCAGGTGGGGTTTACCTTTCAGGACCCGCCACTTGCGCTCGACTTGCCGGATCTGCAGGTCAGGTCCGAAGCCTTGCACAACGGCGGATCCAAGTTCGACCTGAACCTCTGGTTCTGGGACGACGGAAGCGACGTCGCTGGACTCATCGAGTACAACACCGATCTGTTCGATGCGCAGACGGTAAGTCGATTCTCGGACCACCTGCTGGAAGTGCTGCGCCAGGCCGTTGCGGCACCCTGTACACCGGTGGCCGATTTCAGCCTTGTGAGCTCGCACGAGCGCGCGATGACGCGATCCTGCGCAGAAGAAACCGCATGCGAGGGTGTACTGACCAGCATGCACGAGGCATTCTTCCAGCGCGCCGCGGAGCTGCCGCTCGGAATCGTTCTGATGCACGCCAAAGGCGAACTCTCGGCGGGAGAGCTGGCCGCTCGCGCCGACTCGATTGCGTGGCGCCTGCAACGAAGCGGGATTCTCCCCGGCGACATCGTCGCGGTCTGCCTGGAACGCGGCGAAGCGCTGCTGCCATCCCTCCTGGCCGTGCTGCGTTGCGGCGCCGCCTACCTTCCTCTGGATCCGTCACTGCCTGGCGAGAGGATCGCGTACATGCTGCGCGACTCCGGGGCGCGGCTTGTGCTCGTGGAGGCGGCGACGCGAAGCGCGCTGCCGCAGTCGGACGTCCCCCTGCTGTCTGCCGATGCGGAACACGAAGGTCCCGAATCCGCTGCATTCGTTCCGCATGTTCCGCGGCCGGAGGACATCGCGTACGTGATGTACACGTCCGGATCGACCGGACGGCCGAAGGGCGTGTGCATTCCGCATCGCGCGGTCGGAAATTTCCTTTCCGCCATGCGCGAGCGCCCGGGGATCGACAAAGACGATGTCCTGCTCGCGCTGACCATGTATGCGTTCGACATCTCGGTGCTCGAGTTGTTTCTTCCGCTGTCGTTCGGGGCCCGGGTCCAGCTCGTCGACCGCAGCGCAGTGGCGGACGGCGAGGCCCTGCGGCGGCTCATCGACACAGGGCCAGCGACGATGATCCAGGCAACTCCTTCCACCTGGCACCTGCTGCGGGGGGCTGGCTGGAAGGGCAAGGTCGGGCTGAAAGCCCTGATCGGCGGCGAGCCGCTGCCTCCCACGCTGGCGAAATGGCTGCTGCCGCGGGTGCGGGAGTTGTGGAACATGTACGGGCCGACCGAGACCACCGTCTGGTCCACCTGCGCGAAAATCGATGATCGGAATGTCGAACAGTGTCCGATCGGAACGCCCGTGGTGAACACCATCGTCGAAATCGTCGACGAGAACCTGCGTGTCCTTCCGCCCGGCATCGCAGGCGAGCTGGTCATCGGCGGAAAAGGCATTGCAGCGGGCTACCTGGAACGCGAGCAGCTGACCCGAGAGCGCTTCATCGTGCTCGAGGAGACCGGGGACAAGGTCTACCGCACCGGCGATCGCGCGATCTGGCGGAACGGACAACTCCATCACCTCGGGCGCGACGACGATCAGGTGAAGATTCGCGGGTTCCGCATCGAACTGGGGGAGGTGGAGTCGGTGCTGGCGACGCTCCCTGAGGTCGAATCCGCAGCGGCGCGGGTCTGGCCGACGGAGGAGGGCGACAGCCGCATCCATGCTTATTACTGCACGCGCTCGGGAGGCGAACTCCCGCAGTCGCGGCTGCGCGAGCACGCCCGGAGCTTCCTCCCTGCCTACATGCTGCCGCAGGTGTTCGTGCATCTTTCCGCGATTCCGCTGCTTCCCAATGGGAAGATCGATCGCAATGCGCTTCCCGAACGCAATGACCCAATCGCAAGGGGCACCGTTCCTGCTTCCGATGAAGGACTGTCGCCGAATGAATCGATGCTGTTGTCGGTATGTCGTGACCTGATCGGGAACGAGGCGGTGGCCCTGGACGACAACTTCTTCGATGCCGGCGGGCATTCGCTGCTGGCCTTGACGCTGATCAGCAGGATCGAAAGCCAGACCGGCGTCCGCCTGCCGATACTCAAGATAGCCCGAAGTTCGCTGCGGACCCTGTCAGTCGAACTCGTCGACAGCGTCGATCGCCAGCCGGTCGACGATACCGGCCTCGCAGGGCGCCTCAACCGGTGGGTTCGAGCAACTGTGGGAGGCGCGCGATCCGGGGCCTTTCCCTGACGCTCCGGCAGCCGCGTGGCGGCGCCGTTTTACGACGCCAGGTCGAATCCCATCTGTAGGGGCAGGGCAACTCAAACAAAAAAGCCGAAGCAAACGCTCCGGCCTTCTGGTCGTAAGCCCATCCGGCTTGCCGGAGGGCTTCGTCCGCCGATCTCAGCGCTGGCGCGCCTTGAAGCGGGGGTTGGACTTGCAGATCACGAAGACCTTGCCACGGCGGCGGACGACTTTGCAGTCGCGGTGACGGTTCTTCGCCGACTTCAGGGAGGACAGGACCTTCATGACAGAACCTCGGCAACAGATAAGGAAAATTCAGCCGACAATTCTATACGGCTTGGATGCGCGCAGGCAATAGCGGATTCGGACGCGCCGTCTTGCCACGACCGCGCGTCGCGGCGCTTCACCGCGAACCCGGCATACTTGCAGCATGAATGAAGAAAGACGAAGCAATACCGCCCCGGTTTTGACCATCGACGGTCCCTCGGGTTCAGGCAAGGGCACCGTAAGCCGGATGGTGGCCCAGCGCCTGGGCTGGCACTACCTCGACTCGGGGGCGATGTACCGGGCTGTCGGGGTGGCTGCCGGCTGGGCAAACCTGGATCTTGCCGACCCCGCAGCACTGGTGCGCTGCACTTTCGACACCGAGATCGGTTTCATCGAAGGGGGCGCCGAACTGCGCGTGATCGTGAACGGGGTCGACGCGACGCACGAACTGCGAACCGAAACCGCCGGCGCGGCTGCTTCAGCCATCGCCGCGATTCCCGAGGTCCGGGCGGCGTTGAAGGACCGCCAGCGCGCATTCCGGCAGTTGCCGGGGCTGGTCGCCGACGGTCGCGACATGGGGACGGTGATTTTCCCGGATGCCGGCTTCAAGGTCTTTCTGACCGCCAGCGCCGATGAACGGGCGGAGAGGCGCTATAAGCAGTTGAAGGACAAGGGGGTTTCCGTTACATTGGCTGGTCTGCTGCGGGAGATTCTTTCCCGCGACGCCCGCGATGCCAGTCGCGCGGTGGCGCCATTGCGACCGGCCGAAGACGCCGTTCGCATCGACACCACGGGCCTGGCGATCGATGCGGTCGTGGAACGCGTGCTGGCCCTGGTGGCCGCAGGCTAGCGTTTCGAGCGCGGCAGACAAGCCCCGTCGCAATCCCGCGGCGGACCAACAACGACACATGGCGTGTTCCATCAGCGCCACATAACGGGTGGGTCGACCACGTGCTTCCGGTATCCGCCTGACGAGCGTCAGCCAACCGCAGCCGGTGCGACCCGTGTGTTCAATTGAGTAATTACCCAATGACCGAATCATTTGCCGAACTGTTTGAAGAAAGCCAAGCCTATCTGGCGAAGCTGAAGCCGGGATCCATCGTCATCGGCACCGTCGTGGAAGTACGCGGCGACGTGGTGGTGATCAATGCCGGGTTGAAGTCCGAAGGCATCGTGCCGATCGAACAGTTCCGTAACGACGCCGGCGAGATCGACGTGGGCGTGGGCGACCAGGTGAAGGTCGCGCTCGACACGATCGAGAATGGCTTTGGCGAAACCGTACTGTCGC
>JALYOF010000066.1 GCA_030857025.1 Pseudomonadota bacterium
CGCGCGAGGACGCAACAATGAAGCGCATGCTGATCAACGCGACGCAGGCAGAAGAACTGCGCGTGGCAATCGTGGATGGCCAGAACCTGTACGACATCGACATCGAGCAACCGTCGAAGGAACAAAAAAAGTCCAACATCTACAAGGGCCGGATCACCCGGCTTGAGCCCTCGCTGGAGGCCGCATTCGTCGAATACGGCGGCGAGCGCCACGGTTTCCTGCCGCTCAAGGAAATATCCCGCGACTACTTTCAGGCAGGCGTCGACCCCAACAAGGCCGGCCTGAAGGAAATCCTGCGCGAAGGACAGGAAGTGGTTGTCCAGGTCGACAAGGAAGAACGCGGCACCAAGGGTGCGGCGCTGACCACGTTCATATCGCTCGCCGGCCGCTACATGGTGCTGATGCCGAACTCGCCCACCGCAGGCGGCGTTTCGCGCCGCATCGAGGGCGACGACCGTGCCGCGCTCAAGCAGGCCATGGACAGCCTGCAGATCCCCGACGACATGGGCGTCATCATCCGTACTGCCGGCGTCGGCCGCGATGCCGAGGAACTGCAGTGGGACCTGGACTACCTGCTCCAGGTCTGGCGCGCAGTCGCCGAGGCAGCGCTGACCAAGCCGGCGCCGTTCCTGATCTATCAGGAATCGCGTTTGATCATCCGCGCGCTGCGCGACTACATGCGACCGGACATCGGCGAGATCCTCGTCGACACGCCCGAGATGTACGCAGAAGCGCGCGACTTCGTCGAGCAGGTGATGCCGCACAACCTGCGCAAGCTGAAGGAATACACTGACGACACGCCGCTGTTCAACCGCTTTCAGATCGAGTCGCAGATCGAGAACGCGTATGAGCGCACCGTGCGGCTGCCGTCGGGCGGATCGCTGGTGATCGACCAGACCGAAGCGCTCACCGCCGTCGACGTCAACTCCGCCCGCGCCACCAAGGGCGGCGACATCGAGGAGACTGCGTTCAACACCAACTGCGAAGCCGCCGAGGAAATGGCGCGGCAGATGCGCCTGAGGGACCTCGGCGGACTGGTGGTGATCGACTTCATCGACATGTCCTCCAGCCGCCACCAGCGCGAAGTTGAAAACCGCCTGCAGAACGCGCTCAAGCAGGATCGCGCACGTGTGCAGGTCGGCCGCATTTCGCGCTTTGGACTGCTTGAGATGAGCCGCCAGCGCCTGCGTCCGAGCCTCGGCGAGTCCAGTCAACTGGTGTGCCCGCGCTGCGAAGGGCACGGTCGCATGCGCAGCGTCGAGTCGCTGTCGCTGTCGATCCTGCGCCTGGCCGAAGAGCATGCGATGAAGGAGAACACCGGACAGGTACTGGTACAGGCCCCGACCGAGATCGCGACCTACCTGCTCAACGAGAAGCGCCGCGCGCTGAGCGAAATCGAGCAGCGCCACGACGCTCCGATCGTCATCGTCGCCGACGAACAGTTGGAGACGCCGCACTTCGAGGTGACGCGAATCCGCGACAACGAGATGGGCGAGGAAACGACCAAGCCGAGCTATCACCGTGGTACGCCGCGCAAGCTGGCCACGCATTCGCTCACCAAGGCGCACCTCAACATCCCGGCGATGCCTGCCGTCACCAAGGTCACGCCGACGCAACCGGCGCCCCTGCGGGAGCCGCGCGAAGCCGCCGAGCCCGCGCCCAAGCTGGTCCCGGCACCCGCGCATGTCGCGCCGACGCATTCGGTCGGCGTGGTCGAGCGGATCCTGCGCTTCTTCCGCGGCAGCGACGAAAAGCCTGCCAAGGACGCGAAGCGACCGGCCACCAATGCACGCCAGGGCGACAACCGGGATCGCGCGGACCGCAGTGATCGTAGCGGCGGCCGTCGCGACGGCCGGGGCGGCAAACCCGCGGGGCGCGACAACCAGCGCCGCGACGAACCGCGTCGTGGCCAGGCCGAGGCAGGCCAGGCGCAGCAGGCGCCTCGCCAGGGCAAGCAGCAGAAGCCGCCCAGGCAGCCCAAACCGGCTCCGGCCGAGCAGCGCGCGACCAGCGCCCAGGCAACGGTAGCGAATGAAGCATCCGGCAATCAGCCGCGTGCACCCCGCCCGCCCCGCGAGCCGCGCCAGAACGCCGGCGCACGCGCCGACTCGGCCGTTACCGGGCGGGATGCCGCGGACGAAACGCCAGTGTCCTCCGCGCCGGCAGAAGCAGAAGCCGCTGTGCGGATGGCATTCACCCCGGAAACCGCCGCGGAGAAGAAGGCGGCGACAAGCGAGCCGAACGTGGAGGCTTCGCAGGTCGAGCGCGAGGCCGCCGGTACTCCGGCTACCGAGGCCGAGGGAGAAGGCTCGGGGGAGACCACCCGTCGTCGCCGCGGTCGTCGTGGCGGCCGTCGTCGCCGTCGCGGCAGCGCGGAAGGCGCCGAAGGAACCGTGCAGGGCGAGACGCCTGACGCGGGACTGAGCGACGATGAAGAGGACGCCGACACGAGCTCCGAGCCGATCGCAACGGCCAACCGTTCGCAGCCGGAGTTCGATTTCGAGGACGACGCAGCCCCGGCCGCCAAGCCGCGGCCGAGATCGGCGAAGCGGGAAAGTACTGCGGGAGGCGCCGCCGAGTCGCAGCGGCAAATTTCGGCGAGCGAGCAGACGCCAACCCCGGTGGCGTCCTCCGATGAGCCGGCTCCCGCAAGTCCTGGCCCGGCCGAAACAGCGGTCGCCGCCCTGCCGGTCGCACCGGAGTCCGGGGAGCCTGCTCCGGCAACGCACGAGGAAGACCCCCGCCCGGCACCGGTGTCGCCCGAGGAGGAGGTTGTCATCGACGAGCCGGTGGTTGTGGAGACTCCGGTCGAGCCGACGGTGGTGCCCGAACCGATTCCGGTCGGTCCCATCGTCGAGAACGAACCGGCCGCAATGCCTGCGGAAGAACAGCAGGAGCCGCCGCAACCGCAGGGCGCGGCCGCGCCTGCCAGTGATGTGACAGCGGCCCCGGCCGCACCTTCGCCGGAACCGGACTCGCGTCCGCAACCGGAGCCGGCAAGGCCCCGCACCGCGGGGCTGTTCGACCAGGCTGCCGCCGAGCCGACGCACGAGGAGGTGAAGGGCCAGCAGGTTGTTGAGAGCGCCGTCGCACCGGAAGCGGGCGGTCGCGATACCCGCTAGCCTGGGCTCCTGCCGCGAAAGAAAAACGGGCCGCCATTCGAGCGGCCCGTTTTTTTGGAGCGCCTTCCGCGGTCGGGGTGCTCACGCGTGACCATGCGACCATGCCCGGGTGCGATCATTGGAACGGTCGCGGCTGGAATCGGCTGAACCCGTCCCGTGGCCGCTCGCGGCGACTGCTGTACTTTCGTCGTCCTGCGTCCCTCTGATCCGCCAGCGGCACGAACCAGAACTCCCGCCACCCACGAGGCCGGCCCGACCACATGCTGAAGATCGACAGCCACGCCCATTACCTTCCTCGCGACTGGCCGGACCTTGCGCGCAAGTACGGCGATCCGCGCTTTCCGGTGATCCACCACACCGAGGATGGCCGCCACCGCATCTACAAGGACGGCCGCTTCTTCCGCGAGATCTGGTCCAAGACCTGGGACGCGAAGGAACGGCTCGACGACTACGCGCGCTTCGGTGTGCAGGTGCAGGTCATCAGCACGGTGCCGGTGATGTTCAGCTACTGGGCCAAACCGCACCATGCGCTTGAATTGCACCAGGCGCTCAACGATCACATGGCTGAAGCCTGCGCAAAGTACCCGCGCAACTACGCCGGAATCTGCACCGTACCGCTGCAGTCGCCGCGACTGGCCGTGCAGGAACTGGAGCGCTGCATGGATCAATTGGGCCTGCAGGGCGTGCAGATCGGCAGCCACGTCAACGACTGGAACCTCGATGCGCCGGAGCTCTTCGAGTTCTTCGAGGCCGCCAGCGAACTCGGCGCCGCGGTGCTGGTGCATCCATGGGACATGATGGGCGCCGAGTCAATGCCCAAGTACTGGTTGCCATGGCTGGTAGGGATGCCGGCGGAGCAGTCGCGCGCAGCATGCAGCCTGGTGTTCGGCGGCGTGCTGGAGCGGCTGCCGAAGCTGAAGATATGCCTTGCGCACGGCGGTGGCAGCTTTCCATACACCATCGGCCGCATCGAGCACGGTTTCAACATGCGCCCTGATCTGGTGGCCACGGACAATCCGCGCAATCCGCGCGAGTATCTGGATCGGTTCTACTTCGATTCCTGGGTGGCCGATGACCGCGCCCTGCGCTACCTGATCGACACCTGCGGCGTTTCGCGGGTACTGCTGGGTACCGATTATCCGTTTCCGCTGGGCGAGCAGGCACCCGGCGCCAGCATCGCCGCACTCGGCTTGTCCGAAGACGAGCAGGCCCGCCTCTACCACGGCACCGCGCTCGAATGGCTGGGGCTGCCCCGCTCCCGCTTCACGCAACTTCACGAAAGGACCCCATGAACCGCCAAGACCTGTTTTCGGACGAGCACGCCCGCGCCCTCGACCTGGCCGACCCGCTGCGCAGCCTCAGGGACGAGTTCCTGATTCCGCAGCACGGCGGCAGCGAACAGGCCTACTTCTGCGGAAACTCGCTGGGGTTGCAGCCGCGACAGGTGCGCGAGCATGTTCTGGAGGTGCTGGACAAGTGGGCGGATATAGCCGTGGAAGGCCACTTCACCGGTGATACCCAGTGGATGACCTATCACCAGCTCGTCCGCGACCAACTGGCACGGGTGGTCGGCGCCAAGCCCATCGAGGTCGTGGCGATGAACTCGCTCACCGCCAACCTCCACTTCATGATGGCCAGCTTTTATCGCCCCACCCGCGAGCGGTCGGCCATCCTGATCGAAGCGGGGGCTTTCCCGTCCGACCAGCACGCCGTCGCCTCCCAGATCGACTTCCACGGGTTCGATCCGGCCACCGATCTCATCGAACTGCAGCCCGACGAGCCCGGCGGTACGTTTTCGATGGGCGCGATCGAACGTGCGATCGCCGAGCACGGTCCACGGCTCGCTCTGGTGCTGTGGCCCGGCGTCCAGTACCGCAGCGGGGAGGCGTTCGACCTGGCGGAAATAGCACGCCTGACGCACGCGCAGGGGGCCATCTGCGGATTCGACCTGGCGCATGCAGTAGGCAACATCGACCTCGCGCTGCATGACAGCGGCCCGGACTTCGCGGTGTGGTGCAATTACAAGTACCTCAATTCCGGACCCGGTGCCGTCGCCGGCTGCTTCGTGCACGAGCGCCACGCCACCACCGATCGCCCGCGCATGAGCGGCTGGTGGGGCCACGACGCCGCCACCCGCTTCAAGATGGGTGCCGCCTTCGTGCCAACGCCGGGCGCCGAGGGTTGGCAGCTCAGCAATCCACCGGTGCTCGGGCTGGCGCCGCTGCGCGCCTCGCTGGACCTGTTCGAGCGCGTGGGCATGCCGGCCCTGCGAGCCAAATCGCTGCAGCTCACAGGCTATCTCGAAGCCCTGATCCGAGCGCGGCTCGGTGACGCGCTGGAAATCGTCACCCCGGCCGAAAGCCACAGGCGCGGTGCACAACTGTCGGTCCGCGTGATCGGCGGGCGCGATCGGGGGCGGGCGCTGTTCGAGCACCTTGCCGCGGACGGCGTGCTCGGCGACTGGCGCGAGCCCGATGTCATCCGCATCTCGCCGGTTCCGTTCTACAACACTCATGCCGACGTGCTGCGCTTCGCACGCTCGGCGGAGTCCTGGCGCGATGGCTGATACCCGGGACCGCAACATAACGGTGATCGGCGCCGGCCTGGCTGGCGCGCTGTTCGCGACCCTGCTCGCGCAGCGGGGGTGGCAGGTCTCGGTCTTCGAGAAACGAGGCGATCCGCGCCTGAAGGGCTATGAAGGAGGCCGCTCGATCAATCTCGCACTGGCCGAACGCGGCCGGCATGCGCTGGAGCAGGCAGGAGCCGAAGCAGCGGTGATGGCACAGGCCGTGATGATGCGCGGGCGCATGGTCCACTTCGCCGATGGTCATGTCGACCTCCAGCGTTACGGCAGGGACGACAGCGAGGTGATCTGGTCGGTGAACCGGGGCGAACTCAACATCACGCTGTTGAATCGCGCCGAGCGCGCGGGGGCGAACGTGCACTTCAACCGCCGTCTGGACTCGGTCGATTTCGACCGCGGCGTGGCGCTGTTCACCGACGAACGCGACGGAAAGGAATACCGGTCGGGTTTCGAGTCGATCGTCGGCGCGGACGGCGCGGGATCATCGCTGCGTGCGGCGATGGCCAGGGAAGCCGCGCTGGGCCAGCGCATCGACTTCCTCGATCACTCCTACAAGGAACTGGAGATACCGCCGGCCACGCACGGGAGCTTCCGTATCGAACCCAACGCGCTGCACATCTGGCCTCGCGGCCGCTACATGTGCATCGCCCTGCCGAACGATGAGTGCACCTTCACGGTCACGCTGTTCCTCCCCAACGAACCGTCCGACAACCCGCAACAACCAAGTTTCGCCACGGTTCGCAGCGGCACCGATGCCCGGGCTCTGTTTGACCGCGATTTCTCCGACGCATCCGCGCTGATCCCGGATCTGGAGCGCGATTTCGAAAATCATCCGGCCGGGCAACTCGCCACCCTTTACCTCGACCGCTGGCACCTGCGCGGCCGCGCCGTGCTGCTGGGTGATGCGGCGCATGCGATGGTGCCGTTTCACGGGCAGGGCATGAACTGCGCCTTCGAAGACTGCCTGTCGCTGGCCATGCACCTGGATGCATCGAACGACTCCGAGGCGGCATTTGCCGCGTTCCAGTCGGAGCGCCTGCCGAACGCGTACGCAATCCAGCAGATGGCCCTGGAGAACTATCTGGAGATGCGCGATCGCGTCGACGACGACGACTATCTCCTGCAGCGTGCACTGGAACGCCAGCTTGCCGAGCGCCACCCGGATCGTTTCGTCCCGCGCTACGCCATGGTCACTTTTCGCAGGATGCCCTATGCGGTCGCCCACGAACGCGGGGAAATCCAGCGGGCGATCCTCGCCGAATTCACCAGCGGCCATGCTTCGCTGGAGACACTGGATTGGGCCGCAATCGACGCCGCCGTAAGCCAGCGCCTGACGCCCCTGGCGACGGAAGGTTGAGCCGCCGCATCGTCGACGCCGACCGGCGCCCCGCTTCTGTCATCCTGACGCCCGGTTTGCCAGACTTGTCGCCATGCCAGCGAGTTTCCTGTTCTACGACCTAGAGACCTTCGGTGCCGATCCCCGCAGGACGCGTATTGCGCAGTTCGCGGCGATCCGCACGGATGCCGACCTCAACGAGATCGATGATCCGATCAGCATCTTTGTAAAGCCCGCCGACGACCTGCTGCCGTCCCCGGCCGCTACCCTGATCACCGGAATCACGCCGCAGGCAGCGATGCGCTGCGGCGTCGGCGAAGCGGCCGCATTCTCGACGATCATGGAGGAGATGTGCCGGCCCCAGACCTGCAGCGTCGGCTACAACTCGCTGCGATTCGACGACGAATTCATTCGTCACGGGCTGTTCCGCAATTTCCACGATGCCTACGAGCGCGAATGGCGGGGCGGCAACTCGCGGTGGGACCTGCTCGACGTGCTGCGCCTGGCGCACGCCCTGCGTCCTGACGGCCTGATCTGGCCGGTGCGCGAGGACGGAGCGACCTCGTTCAAGCTGGAGCACCTGGCCGAGGCCAACGGGGTGCGCAGCGGCGACGCGCACGAGGCATTGTCGGACGTACGTGCACTGATCGGACTGGCGCGCCTGTTGAAGGCCTCCCAGCCGCGACTGTTCGATTACGCGCTCAAGCTGCGCGACAAGCGCCACGCGGCCGGCATGCTCGACACCATCGCCATGAAGCCGGTGCTGCACGTGTCGCAGCGATTTCCTGCGCAGAGACTCTGCGCAGCTGCGGTGTTGCCACTGGCGCGTCACCCCTCGATTGACAGTCGCGTGCTGGTGTTCGACCTGGATCAGGACCCGGGAGCGCTGCTCGAACTGGACGCGGACACGATCGCAGACCGGCTCTACATTCCCGCGGCCGAGCTTCGCGAAGGCGAGGAGCGGATCGCTCTCAAGGAAGTGCACCTCAATCGCTGCCCTGCCCTTGCCGCATGGGAGCACCTGCGCGAAGCCGATTTCAAGCGGCTGGGAATCGATCCCGACAAGGCCGAGCAGCGCGCCGCACGCATACGTGCCGCTGGCCCCGCACTCGTGGAAAAAGTGCGGCGGGTATATGCACGTGAGAGCGCGCGACCACCTTCGGATGCCGATGCCGCACTTTACGACGGCTTCATCGGCGCTGGCGACAAGCGTCTGTTCAACGAAGTGCGTTCGACCTCGCCGAACGCGCTCGGCACGCGCACGTTTGCGTTTGCCGATCCGCGGCTGCCCGAGCTGCTGTTCCGCTATCGGGCGCGCAACTGGCCCGAGAGCTTGTCCGAGGCCGAGCGCCTGCGCTGGGACGACTACCGGCGCCGGAGGCTCGTGGCGGGGACGACCCTTTCGGAGTACGACTTCGCAAAGTTCGACGCGGAACTGGTTTCGCTTCGCATCACGCACGCCGCCGACGCCGCGAAGCTCGCGCTCATGGACGAGATCGACACATGGGCGCGGGACCTGCAGGCCAGCCTGAAAGCTGTCGGCGAGCATGCCGGGCAGGCGCCTGCATGAGCGTCTATTTCAGTGATGCGAGCTTCAGATTCCTCCGCGCACTGGCTCGCAACAACTCGCGCGAATGGTTTCATGAGAACAAGGCCGATTACGAGAAACACGTACGCGTCCCCTTTCAGCGCCTGCTCGGCGACCTGCAGCCGCTGCTGGCGAACGTGAGCACGCACTACCGGTCGGAGCCGGCGTCCGTCGGCGGCTCATTGTTCCGCATCCATCGCGACACCCGGTTCGCCCATGACAAGACTCCGTACAAGTCATGGCAAGGCGCGCGGCTGTTCCACGAACGCCGCCGCGAGGTCGAATCGCCCTCGTTTCATATCCACCTGCAGCCTGGAAAGTGTTTCGTCGGCGCAGGGCTGTGGCATCCCCAGCCCGATACGCTCAGACGGATCCGGCACTTCGTCCTCGACAACCCGGAAGGCTGGAGAACCGCGGCACACCAGCCGGCATTCCGCAGGCGCTACCAAATGGACGACAGCCAGATGCTGGTACGCGCGCCACGCGGATTTCCGCAGGAATTCGAATTCGTCGAGGACCTTCGCCGCAGGAATTTCGTAGCGATCCGGTCACTGGAGGACGATGTCCTGACCGGGTCGCAGTTGCTCGCAAGCCTCGGCCGCGACCTGCAGGGAATGGCACCGTTTGTTGACTACCTGTGCGCGGCACTGGACCTGGAGTTCTGATCTGCTGCCCAATTTCGCGGCAGTCCCGACCCTGACCGGTTGCGGCACTGCAACATGACATGACCATACGTATTGGTATGCTCCGCGGCGATGCGCCAGGGAAGGTGGCGCAGGCATCGACTTTCTGCGGCCTGCGCCGAGAGGGCCAGCCGCGCCAAATGGGGAACAACATGCGTAAGCTTTTCTTCGGCCTGGTACTGGCCGTCCTGTCGCCATGGGCAATGGCGAATACGGGGGTGGCCTTCGTACACGGCACCAGCAGCCATACCAACGCCTACGTCGACTATTGGGACAGGACCATCGTCGATTCGGTCCGCCAGGGGTTGCCGAACTCCGGCAACTACGTCGTGATCAACTGCGACTTCAACCAGTACATGTGGGACAGCCGCGCAGCAGGCTGCCTCGCCGGACAGTTGAGCAACTTCATCAGCTCCAAAGGCATCACCCGCCTGGTGGTGATCACCCACTCCAACGGCGGCAATGTGATGCGCTGGATCATGTCGAATCCGACCTGGGACAGCCGCTATCCGAACATCATCAACAAGGTGGTGCGGGTGAACGCACTGGCGCCGTCTTCGGCCGGCACGCCGCTGGCAGATGCGGTAATCAACGGCAACATCTTCGAAAGCGCACTGGGTTGGCTGCTGGGCTACAAGACCGACGCGGTGCGGATGCAGCAGACCAGTTGGATGGCCTCGTACAACTCCAGTTGGCTCTACGGCACCAGCGGTCGCCCTGCACTGCCGAAGACGTTCCGCAGCGTGGTCGGCACCGACGTGGATTCCGCGATCTGGGACTCCGATAGCTACTGCGGTGGCTATAGCCAGAGCGTAGGGCTTGAGACCACCCAGAATTGGCTGAACAGCTGCTCCGACGGTTTCCTCGATTGCAGCAGTCAATCGGCAGCGGGCTACGTGTGGTTCTCGGACAAGAACCGCACCGCAGGCTCCGAGCCGCTGCACCACAACCAGAGCCGACGCGCCTGCTTCTCGCTGGACGTCATTCTCCGCAACGACGTCAGTCTGTGAGGCCTGCCATGCGTACTCTTCTCTTCACCGCGCTCGCCGCGGCATCCTTCACCTCGTTCGCCGCGCAGCCCCTGCTGCCCGCCAGCGAAGGCGACCAGGTGCCACAGCGCCTGGTATCCATCGCTGCACCGACTGGCGACTTCGAACGCGCCCCGGTCTCCTTCTCGTGGGGACTGGACCCGGCCGCCGAGCTGTCCGAGTCGGCGCCTCATCTCGCCGAAAGTCGCGAATACTGGCAGACCGTCAACGGCACCGAACTTGCCCGCGGCATCGATCTCGACGTTTCCGCACCCGGCGCACTGATCCGCATCAGTCCGGCACGCAGCGCGAAGAACCTGTCGGTCGCCGACCTTGCACTGTCGGGCAACAACGGACGCTCCGCGCGTCTCGAGAAGCTCGCCAGCGACGTCGAACTCCAGGCAGCGGGCATGGATGTCGACGCCGGGACGGTGATGGTACGAATGGGCCGCGAAAACGCCCCCGGCCGCTACAAGCTGCGTGCCCCCAATGCCAACGGCCGCTATGTGATGCACGTATTCGAACCCGACAGCCAGGTCGTGCTGAAAGCGCGCGCGAATCGCAACCATGCGCTGGTGGGTGAAACCGTCAGCATCGATGTCGCTCTCACCGACTCCGGCAAAGCGGTGGCGGCGCGCGCGGAGGCACTGCTCGTCTCGCCCGACGGCAACAGCCACGAAGTCGAAGTGAAGCAGGGTCGCAACAATCGACTGTCCGGAAGCGTGCAATTGCCGTCCGGGACCGTGAGCGCGCCGGGCCTTTGGGAGCTTCAGGTGTTCTCGAGCGGCAAGGGCGTGCAGCGCGATGCTCGGACCGCCTTTGCAGTGGCGCAACCGACAGCGCGGCTCAAGGGCCAACATGATGCCGACGCGCGCCTGCTTCGGGTGTCGCTGCCGGTGGAGGCCGCATCGGCGGGCCGCTACGAGGTCCGCGGCACACTGTTCGCAACCGGTCCGGACGGAACGCTGGGCCCGGTCGTCCAGTCGCATACTGCTGCATGGTTCGAGTCGGGAAATGGAGTGCTGGTGCTCGACTTCGATCGCGGCAACCTGCCTTCGGGCTACGGTGCACCTTTCGAGGTCAGACAGCTGGAACTGCACGATCAGACCCGAATGGCGCCGTTGGAGATCCGCGCACGCGGCCTGCGCTTCTGATGTCTGCAACACGGTAGTTCCCGCAAGTGAGCGGCCGGCGATTGCCGGCCGCTTTTTTTTGCCCGATGGTGATCCGCCCTGACCATCCGCGTCGCGCGATAAGCTGTCAGCCTGTCGGAGGAATCTCAATGAAGAAGTGGCTGGCCCTGTTGCTCGCAATCCTGGTCCTGCTGGTGGGCTACGTGGCCGCTGGGCCGTTCCTGACCGTCAACGCGATCCGCGATGCCGTGGAAACACGGAATACCGCGAGGCTTTCGCGCCACGTGGACTTTCCCACGCTGCGCGGCAGCATCAAGCTGCAGGTCGACAACTACATCACCAGCCGCGCCGGCGCGGACGTGCAGTCCAGCCTGTTCGGGGCGATTGGACTGCGCATCGCCAGCGGCATGGCGGGAAGCGCGGTGGACACCATGGTCACCCCGGCCGGGCTTGCCGCCATGATGGGCGGGCAGACATTGTGGAACCGCGTCACCGGTCGCGACCTGCGGATGGATCCGGACACCACGCCACGCGACGTCCTGCGGGACGCGGACTACCGCTTCGAATCGCCTTCCAGGTTCACGGCCACCGTCATCGACGACGCCGGCGAACCGGTGACCTTCGTACTCACCCGCAGTGGCCTGTCGTGGAAGTTGAGCGACGTGCGCCTCCCGCTGGGTTCGAACGAGCCTGTACCGGCGCGCTGAATCAATCTGTCGGCGGCTGCTTCAGGAGGTTGGCGACGCCATGCGGCACGTGTCCGGCAGTCACGTGGCCACGTGCTGAGACGATGTTGTGCTCCGAATCGTCGAAGAATATGTCCGCGCCGAACGCGTCGAGAAACGGCCCCTTGGCGCGCCCCCCCAGGAACAAAGCTTCGTCGAGCCGGATACCCCATTCGCGAAGGGTACGGATTACCCGCTCGTGCGCGGGCACCGAACGTGCCGTCACCAGGGCGGTGCGGATAGGCGCGTTCTCGCCGGGAGGAAACGCCGACTGCAGGCGATGCAGTGCATCCAGGAACCCACGGAATGGTCCACCGGACATCGGCTCACCCGCGCGCAGACGCTCGTGCTCGGCGAACGCAGCAAGCCCGCCTTCGCGGGATACCCGCTCGCTCTCGTCGTCGAAGATCACCGCATCCCCGTCGAAGGCGATACGCAACTGGTCGTGGCGATGCCGCGCGGGCTTGGCCGGCAGCAGGGTGGCCGCGGCTACGCCCGCAGCGAGCGCACTGCGCACGTCCTCGACATGGGTCGACAGGAACAGATCGGCACCGAAAGGTCGGATGTAGGGAAACGGCGGCGCGCCGTTGCTGAATGCAGCGCGCCGGATCACCAGCCCGTGATGGGCGATCGAGTTGAAGATGCGCAGTCCGGTATCCGCCGAGTTCCGCGAGATCAGGATGATCTCGACCCGCGGCGCCTCCGGCGGTGAGCCTTCGTTGAGCCCCAGCAGCTTTCGCACCAGCGGGAAGGCGACGCCCGGTTCGAGCAGGTCTTCCTCGTGGCTGCGCTGGAAAGCCGCGTAGGCTTCAAGACCATCACGCTCGAACAGCGCGTGGCTGTCCTCCATGTCGAACAGTGTCCGCGAGGAAATCGCGACAATCAGCGGATTGGCATTGGCGTCTGGCATACGCGCATTGTGACCGGGTTCGTCGCGCAGGATGCGAATGGGGCCACGAACGACGCGCTAGAAGGGCATTCGGTCCGCGAAACACGCGAAAGGCGCAAAAGAGATCGATGCAAGTGCGGCCAGGCCTTGACGGTGGCCAAAAGAAACAACCAGGCGGGCCTGCTGGTCCGGTGCAATCGGTACAACCTGTTTCGCCTTTCGTTTGCTTCTGCTTTTCCCCCTTTGCGTCCTTGACGGACAACCAACGCAGACCACCTCAGCCGCTGATGAACTGCTCGGCAACCATGCGGTCCTCGAGGTTGTGCTCCGGGTCGAACAACAAGGTCACGGTGCGGTCGTGCGACTCACGGATCGTGACCTCCACCACATCGCGCACTTCGTGCGAGTCGGCCGTGGCGCTGACCGGCCGCTTGTAAGGATCCAGCACGCGGAAGCGCACCTCTGTGTCGGCCTTGAGCACGGCACCGCGCCAGCGACGCGGGCGAAATGCAGCGATGGGCGTGAGCGCGACCACGTTGGTCCCCAGTGGCAGGATCGGCCCGTGGGCGGAAAAATTGTATGCCGTGCTGCCAGCCGGCGTGGCCACGAGAACCCCATCACAGATCAGTTCCTCGAGCCGCGTCTGGCCGTTCAGATCAATCGACAGGTGCGCGGCCTGCCGCGTCTGCCGCAACAGCGAGACCTCGTTGTACGCCAGCGAGCCCACTGTAGCGCCCGACTCGGTCTGGGCGACCATCTCCAGCGGACGCAGCACGGCCGGCTCCGCCGCATGCAGGCGTTCGACCAGATCGTCGATCAGCAGGTGGTTCATCAGGAACCCGACCGTGCCGAGCTTCATGCCATACACCGGCTTGCCCAGTGCTCCCAGGCGATGCAGGGTCTGAAGCATGAAACCGTCCCCGCCGAGCGCAACCATCACGTCGGCGTCGTCGGGGCTGCGTTGGCCGTGGCGCTGAACCAGTTCCGCCAGCGCCACCTGCGCGTCGTCCGACGGGCTGGCGAGGAACGCGATGCGGGGCAAGGAAGCCGGGGCCGGGGTCGAGATCATCTGGCGCAGGATAACCCGTGTACGGGCATGCCGGCCCGCCCCGGGGTGGAGGCCGGACCGGCAATGCCAGTCCGGCCCTCCATCTCAGCCACCGGCCGCTGCGATCTGGGCCAATCGCCGCACCGCGACCGAAGCCGTCGGATAGTCGAGTGTCTTCTGGCTCATCAGCTCGTTGAGCATGGTGATGGTGAAACGCAGCGTGGAGTCGTTTCGCTCCAGCCACGCCTCGACCTTCGCCTCGACCGGCTTCCTGCCGCCACCGGCAAGCACCTGGCTGACCAGCGCCCGCTGCTGCGTGCCCAACTCGTCGCGCAAGGCGCTGCGTGCAAGCGCCTGCCAACGACCGTCGACAGGCAGGTTGTCGATCTGCTCGTAGAGCCAAGGCAGATGCAGCGCCGCACCAAGATGGAAATAGCCCTTGGCCACCTCGACCGGGGAAAGCTTGCGCACCTTGGCGATTTCCACGATGTCGCAGCCGAACTGGAGCAGCGGCAGCGCCGCCAGCTGCGCCGCCAGCGAGCCGGGCAGGCCCTTGCCTTTCCAGGCCGCCAGGCTTGCGTCGTAGGAGGCGCGGTGGATCGGCGACATGGTGTCCGGTAGCGCGGCCCGAACCGCCTTGAGTCCGTCGCCGTAGCGCGACATCGCCACGGTGATCGCCGGCAGCGGACCGGGTCGGGCCAGCAACCAGCGCGATACCGAGCGCATCAGGTTCCAGATGGTTTCCAGCGCGTCGATCTGGGTCGCCTCGGCCACCTTGCCGTCGAGCGCGTCGATCTGTGCCCAGAGATCGCGGGCGTCGAGTGCTTCGCGCGCGATGCTGTAGGCCTCGGCGATCTCGGCCGGCTCGCGGCCGGTGTCCTCATGCATGCGAAGTGCGAAGGTGGCACCCATGCGGTTGACCAGCGAGTTGGTCACCGCGGTGGCGATGATCTCGCGCTTGAGGCGATGGCCTTCCATCGCCTTGGCATACTTGGCCTGGAGCGGCTGCGGAAAGTAGCGGACCAGTTCCTTTGACAGATAGGGATCCTCCGGAACGCTGGAATCGACCAGTTGCTGGAACAGCACCAGCTTGGCGTAGGACAGCAGCACCGACAGTTCCGGCCGCGTCAGTCCCTGGCCCCGTGCACGCCGTTCGGAGAACTCGGCGTCCGAGGGCAGGTATTCGATCTGCCTGTCGAGCAGCCCCTGCGCCTCCAGTGTGCGCACGAAATGCTGCTTCGCGCCGAGCCGATGCACGCTCATGCGCTCCATCAGGCTGATCGCCTGGTTCTGCCGGTAGTTGTCGGTCAACACCAGTTCGGCGACCTCGTCGGTCATCGACGCCAGCAGCTTGTTGCGCTCGGTGATCGTCAGCTTCTTCGCCTTGACCTGGGCATTGAGCAGGATCTTGATGTTGACCTCGTGGTCGGAGGTGTCCACGCCGGCGGAGTTGTCGATGAAGTCTGTGTTCAACAGCACGCCGCACTGGTCCGCCTCGATCCGACCCAACTGGGTCAGCCCGAGGTTGCCGCCCTCGCCCACCACCTTGCAACGCAGTTCGCGGCCGTCCACCCGAAGCGCGTTGTTGGCACGATCGCCCGCGTCGGCGTGGCTTTCGCTGCTGCACTTGACGTAGGTGCCGATGCCGCCGTTCCACAGCAGATCCACCGGCGCCTTCAGAATCGCGCTCATGAGCTCGGTCGGACTCATCGCGGTCACACCCGATTCCAGGGCGAGCGCATCGCGTACTTCGGCGGATATCGGGATCGACTTGGACGTGCGCGGATAGATGCCACCACCCTTGCTGATCAGGGACCTGTCATAGTCCTCCCAACTCGAGCGCGACAACTTGAACATCCGCTGGCGCTCCTTGAAGCTGCGCGCCGCGTCCGGATTCGGGTCCAGGAAGATGTGGCGGTGGTCGAACGCCGCAGTCAGCAGGATCTGCCGGGAGAGCAGCATGCCGTTGCCAAAAACGTCACCGGACATGTCGCCGATGCCGACGACGGTGAACTCCTGCTTCTGGCAATCGCGTCCCATGGCGCGGAAGTGGCGCTTGACCGACTCCCATGCGCCCTTGGCAGTGATACCCATCGCCTTGTGGTCGTAGCCGACAGAGCCACCCGACGCAAACGCATCGTCCAGCCAGTAGCCGTGCTCGCGTGCGATCGCGTTTGCGATGTCGGAGAACGTCGCCGTGCCCTTGTCGGCCGCAACGACGAGGTAGGGATCGTCCTGGTCACGCCGGACCACGTTCTGCGGCGGCACGATGCTGCCGTCCACCGCGATGTTGTCGGTGATATCCAGCAGTCCGTTGATGAACATCTTGTAGCAGGCGATTCCCTCGGCCTGTATGGCATCACGATCCCCACCCACCGGCGGGCGCTTCGTGATGAAGCCGCCCTTGGAGCCGACCGGCACGATCACCGTGTTCTTGACCATCTGCGCCTTGACCAGCCCCAGCACCTCGGTGCGGAAGTCCTCGCGCCGGTCCGACCAGCGAAGGCCGCCGCGCGCAACCGGCCCGAAGCGCAGGTGGATGCCTTCCACGCGCGGTCCGTAGACGAATATCTCGCGGTAAGGCCGCGGCTTTGGGAGATCGGGAACGAGCGCCGAGTCGAACTTGTAGCTGACGTAACCCTTTTGCGCGCCGCCCGAGCCTTCCTGGTAGTAACTGGTGCGGAGCGTGGCATCCATGACGCCGATGAAGCTGCGAAGGATGCGGTCCTCATCCAGGCTGGCGACGCGGTCCAGCAGCGCCTTGAGCGCTTCGCGCGTGGCATGGACCTGGGCATCGCGCGGCCCGGATCGTGATTCGATCACCGGTGCCAGCACGGAAAGCACCCACTCGTCGCCCTGCGCCAGGCTCTCCAGCTGCGAGCGGAACTGCGCCACGCCCGCCTGGATCGCGGCCTTGGATTCGTTGCCCGTGCTCGGATCGAAACGCGCCTCGAACAGCTCCACCAGCAGGCGCGCCAGCAGTGGGTAGCGGTGCAGCGTCTCCTCGACGTACGACTGCGAGAACGGCACCCCGACCTGCTGCTGGTATTTCACGTATGCGCGCAGCATCCCAACCTGCCGCCACGAGAGGCGTGCCGCCAGGATCAGGCGGTTGAAACCGTCGTTCTCGACATTGCCGCGCCAGATCTGCGCGAACGCCTGCTCGAAGTTCTCATCGAGGGCGTCGACATCGAAATCGGCCGTGGTCTCGACTTCGAAGTCCTGGATGTAGAGCAGCGAGGTGTTGGCATGCAGGCGATACGGATGCTCGGTGATCACCCGCAGCCCCATGTTCTCCATCATCGGCAGTGCGTCCGACAGCGGGATATCGTCGTTCTGTCGATAGAACTTGAAGCGCAGCCCGCCGACGCCGTCATGCGCACGGAACAGGCTGAGTCCGAGTTCGTCGGGTCCTCGCAGCGCCGCGAGGTGCTCCACATCCGCAGCCGCGACCTTGGCGGACACATTTTCGATATATCCCGCGGGCAGCGCACGACCGAAGCTCGCCGCCAGCGCCAGGCCACGTTCCTCGCCGTTGCGCGCGACCAGCTGCTCGCGCAGGTCGTCCTGCCAGTTGCGCACGATATCGGCAAGTTCGGCCTCGATAGCGTCGTTGTCGACCTGGATCGCCTCGCCCGACTTCGGCCGCACCAGCAGGTGCAGCTGCGCCAGTGGCGACTCGCCCAGCACCACCGTGGTGTCCACGTGCTCGCCGTGAAGCACACGTTTGAGCATCGCCTCGATTCGCAGGCGCACGTCGGTGTTGAAGCGCTCCCGGGGGATGTAGACGAGGCCGGAAAAGAACCGCCCGTACCGGTCGCGACGCAGGAACAGCTTGCTGCGTACCCGCTCCTGCAATCCGAGGATGCCCATCGCGGTGCGCAGCAGCTCCTCTCCCGTGGACTGGAACAGCTCGTCGCGCGGAAGGCTCTCCAGGATATGGCGCAGCGCCTTGCCGCTGTGGCTGTCCGGCGGCAGGCCGGAGCTGGTCATCACGTAATCGAAGCGCTGGCGGACGATCGGAATATCCCACGGCCGGCGGTTGTACGCGCTGGACGTATAAAGACCGAGGAAGCGTTCCTCGCGCACTGGCTTTCCGTTCTCATCGAAGGTCAGCACGCCGATGTAGTCCATGTAGCCAGGCCGGTGCACCGTCGCGCGCGCATTGGTCTTGGTCAGGATCAGCGCATCGATCGCGCCGGACTGCGGCATGTAGTGCGCCGCCAGCGAGGCCAGCGGCCGCGGCTTGCGGGTGTCCTGCCCACGCAGCAGGCCAAGGCCACTGCCCTGCACCGCTTCGAGCACCTCTTCACCTTCGCGGGTAACGACTTCGTATTCGCGGTAGCCCAGGAGCGTGAAATGATTGTCCGCGGCCCATCGCAGGTACTCCTGCGCTTCCTGACAACCGGCCTCGCTGACCGGAAGTGTGCGACCGCCGAGCTGCTCGGCGACCTCCAGCATCCTTCCGCGCATCTGCGCCCAGTCGCGCACGATCGCCTGGACGTCGTTGAGCACCCCGTGCACCGATTTCACCACGCGGGACATCGCGTCCGCGGGCTGGCGATCGACCTCAAGGTGCATCAGCGACTCGGGAGAACCCTCACCGACTGCCAGCAGCTTGCCGGTTCGATCGCGCCTGGTCTCCAGGACCGGATGGCCGAGCACATGCACACCGATGCCGCATTCGACCAGCGCCATCGTCACTGAATCGACGAGGAAGGGCATGTCGTCGTTGACCACCTGGAGCACGGTGTGACCCGACTCCCAGCCGTGGGTTTTCAGGCTGGGATTGAACATCCGCACCAGCGCCGTGCCGGGCTTGCGCCTGCGCGCGAAATCGATGAAGTCGCAGGCCAGCGCCGCCCACCCCTGGGGGGTGTGCTTGGGAAACTCGTCTTCGCCCATGCGCTTGTAAAAAGCACGCGCGAACGCTTCGGTTTCCGCATGGCGCGCCTTGGGCACTCGCTTTCGTATCTCAGCGAGGATCGGCTCCAGTGGCACGCCTTCGATCTTCGCGGTCGTCTCACCTGTCGGCTTCGCGCGGCGCGGCGCGGCGCTGACGCCTGCGGCCTTTCGGGAGCCGTTGGCGGAGGTTTTGGGCTTGGTGCTCATATGAACGTGATGTCCAATGGTTGAGACCCGCAGCTGATGTGCGGGCTGAAAATATGAGAAACACTGGGGCCGCGACGGGATCGTGTGCGGCGGACAGCCGGAAATTGCCCCGCCCGCGTGTCCCCGCCTGCAGGCAGCGACACGTCGGACAGGGCGCATAGGCAATGCACAGCGGGAATTAACGCAGGCCGGTCTCGTTCCGGGCAATCACCAGCCGTTGGATCTCGCTGGTTCCCTCGTAGATCTCCGTGATCTTGGCGTCGCGGAAGTACCGTTCCAGCGGCATTTCCTTGGAGTAGCCCATGCCGCCGTGGATCTGCACCGCCTGATGCGTGATCCACATCGCCGCCTCCGATGCGGTGAGCTTGGCCACCGCCGCTTCCGTGCTGAAGCGTCCACCGTGCTTTTCGGTTTCGCCCTTGGTCCAGGCCGCGCGAAGCGTCAGCAACAGCGACGCGTCGAGCTTGCACTTCATGTCGGCGATCTTGGCCTGGGTCATCTGGAACGAGCCGATCGGCTGACCGAAGGCCTTGCGTTCTGCCACGTAGGAAAGCGTGGCCTCGTACGCCGCCCGCGACAGCCCGATGGCCTGCGACGCGATGCCGATCCGGCCCGCATCCAGTACACCCATCGCGATCTTGAAGCCCTGGCCGTCCTCGCCGAGCAGTTCTTCGGGTTCGGCGCGGTAGTCGGTGAACTCGATCTCGCAGGTCGCCGAAGCGCGGATGCCCAGCTTGGGTTCGGTCTTGCCACGGTGGAACCCGGCCTTTTCGGTGTCGATCAGGAATGCGCTGATGCCACGGGCTCCCTTCTCCGCGTCCGTCATCGCGAACAGCACGATGTAGCGCGCGACAGGGCCCGACGTGATCCAGCTTTTCTTGCCGTTGATCAGGTAAGTGCCATCGGATTGCCGCACCGCCTTGCAGCGCATCGCGGTGGCGTCGGAACCCGACTGCGGCTCCGTCAGTGCGAACGCGCCGATCTCGCGGCCTTCGGCAATGGCGCGGACGTAGAGCTGCTTCTGTTCTTCGGTACCGAACTTCAGGATGCCGTTGCAGAACAGCGAGTTGTTGACGGAAACGATCGTCGAGTGCGCCGCGTCGGCCGCAGCGATCTCCACCATCGCCAGCACGTACGAAATCGGATCCATGCCCGCGCCGCCGTACTCGGCCGGCACCTCGATGCCCATCAGGCCGTTCTCGCCGAGCGTGCGGATGTTCTCCAGCGGGAACTCGCCAGTGCGATCGTGGTGCTCCGCGCTGGGGGCGATCTTCTCCTGAGCGATGCGGCGGGCGACGTCCTGGATCATCAACTGCTCTTCGGTGAAGCGAAAATCCACGTCGGCACCTCGTCATGATTGCTGATGGGCGAATTGTAACGGGACTGGGGACTGGCCGGACTTTTGGATCAGGACCATTCGAGGAACCTTGAAAACGGGAACGATGCAGATGGTCGCTGCGTGCGCCTCTTCACTTTCTGTCAGGACCGCATCACCGGCCTCGCCGCCGCAGCCCCTTGACCTCGTTCGCAACCCGTCCCAGACTCATCGCTGTATCGCGATAGGTTGATATATGGATCTGGAAGGGTGGTCATCGCGGCTCAAGGTCTTCGCGGACGCCACGCGCGTGCGCTTGTTGGCGCTGCTTGAGCGCGAGGAACTGACCGTGGCAGAACTATCGGCCATCACCCGGCTGGCGCAGCCACGTGTGTCGACCCATCTGGCTCGACTCAAGGAAGCGGGCCTGGTCCGCGACCGTCGTGCCGGCGTCTCGGCCTATTACCGATTCGAGGATGCCGACCTGGATGCAGCCCAGCGCGCGCTCTGGAAGACCCTTCGCGAAGGCAGCGACGATCCCCTGCTGCGGCAGGACGCGGAGCGCGTCGCATCGGTCCTGGCGACGCGTGCTCTCGACCAGAATTGGGCCGACTCGGTCGCCGGAGACATGGAGCGCCACTACTCGCCCGGCCGTACCTGGGAGGCAATGGCACGCTCGGCGCTGCCACTGCTGGAGCCTGGAGACGTACTCGACATCGCCTCCGGCGACGGCGTGCTGGCCGAACTGCTGGCACCCCACTCGCACCGGTACGCCTGCCTCGATGTCAGCACCAAGGTAGTCGCGGCGGCATCCGAACGACTGCGTCGGCTCGAGAACGTGGAGGTGCATGCCGGCGACATGCATGCGCTGCCCTTCGACGAAGCGACATTCGATGTGGTGGTGCTCATGCATGCGCTCACCTATGCCGACCGCCCGGCGCAGGCGGTAGCGGAGGCCGCGCGGGTGCTTCGTCCTGGCGGGCGGCTGCTGCTCACCAGTCTGGCGCGGCACGAACACCGCGGGGCCGTGCAGGCGTTCGACCACGTCAATCTCGGCTTCAGCGAAAAGGACCTGCAGAAGTTCGCGTCGGCGGCCGGGCTGGACGTGGAAAGTTGCGAGACCGTGACGCGCGAACGCCGACCACCGCATTTCGAGGTGATCGCGCTGATCGGACGCAAGACCACGCCCGGCGACCGACAGTCCGGCACCGCGGCCCGGTCGTCCTCCCCACCATCGCCCGCTGCGGGCCGCACCCGCATCGCAGCGCGGGTTTCATCAAAGAGAGCATGAACATGCATTTTCTGCCCTGGCTGGACCCCGCCCGCGTCGAACGCCTGCAGCAATGTCTGCGCGAACGCATCCTGGTCATGGACGGCGCGATGGGAACGATGATCCAGCGCCACGAATTCGAGGAAGCCGACTACCGCGGCGAACGATTCGCCGAAGGCTTCGACCTTCACCGGGTGGCCGCCGACGGCCATGCCCATGGTCCCGGCTGCGGTTGTTCCCACGATCAGCGCGGCAACAACGACCTGCTGACCCTGACCCGGCCCCACATCATCCAGTCGATCCACGGCGAATACCTCGCCGCGGGCGCGGACATGGTCGAAACCAACACGTTCAACTCCACGACCATTTCCCTGGCCGACTACGGCCTGCAGCATCTGGCGCGTGAATTGAACGAGACCGGCGCACGCCTCGCGCGAGCGGCTTGCGATGCAGCAGAAGCGGAAACCCCGCAGAAGCCGCGGTTCGTGATTGGCGTGGTCGGCCCGACCAGCCGCACCGCATCGCTGAGCCCCGACGTGAACCGCCCCGGATTCCGTGCGACCAGTTTCGACGAGCTGCGCGAGGCCTATCGGGAAGCCGCCGACGGCCTGATCGACGGCGGCGCGGACGTTCTGATGGTGGAGACCATCTTCGACACGCTTAACGCGAAGGCTGCCCTGTTCGCAATCGAAGAGGTCTTCGACGCGCGTGGCGGGCGCGTGCCGGTGATGATTTCCGGAACCATCACCGATGCGTCCGGACGCACCCTGTCCGGGCAGACGGCCGAGGCATTCTGGTACTCGGTGCGGCACGGGCAACCGCTCTCCGTCGGTCTCAACTGCGCGCTGGGCGCCAAGGACCTGCGGCAACACGTCGACGTGCTTTCCCAGGTCGCCGATGCGTACATCAGTACCCACCCCAACGCCGGCTTGCCGAACGCGTTCGGCGGCTATGACGAAACGCCGGAAGACATGGCCGAGATCCTCGGCGAGTTTGCCGCGGCCGGCCTGCTGAATCTCGTCGGAGGCTGCTGCGGAACCACCCCGGCGCACATCGCCGCGATCGCGGAGGCCGTCGGCGGTTATGCACCCCGTCAAGTTCCCGTGCTGGCACCAGCGGAGCTCGCCGCATGAGTGTCCTGCCGAGGCAGACACGACTGAGCGGCCTGGAGCCGCTGCAGATCACCCCACAGACCAACTTCGTCAACGTCGGCGAGCGCACCAACGTCACCGGCAGCGCGCAGTTCCGCAAGCTCATCAAGGACAACCGCTACGACGAGGCGGTGGTCGTCGCGCGTCAGCAGGTCGAGAGCGGCGCGCAGGTGCTTGACGTCAACATGGACGAAGGGCTGCTGGATTCAGAGGAGGCGATGGTCACCTATCTCAACCTCATCGCCGCCGAACCGGACATCGCGCGTATCCCGGTGATGGTCGACAGTTCCAAGTGGAGCGTGATCGAGGCCGGCCTGAAATGCCTGCAGGGCAAAGGGATCGTCAATTCGATCTCGATGAAGGAAGGCGAAGACGAATTCCTGCGGCAGGCGCGGCTGGTGCGCCGATACGGCGCGGCCGTGGTGGTGATGGCGTTCGACGAACAGGGCCAGGCGGACACCATCGAGCGCAAGGTCGAGATCAGCTCGCGCGCTTACCACCTGCTGACGAAGAGCATCGGGTTTCCGCCCGAAGACATCATCTTCGACCCCAACGTGTTCGCCATCGCGACCGGGATCGATGAGCACAACGACTACGGCGTGGCCTTCATCGAGGCGACGCGCGAGCTGCGTCGGCGCTTTCCCCTCAGCCACATCTCCGGTGGCGTCTCCAACGTCAGCTTCTCGTTCCGTGGCAACGAGCTGGTACGCCAGGCGATCCACACCGTCTTCCTCTACCACGCCATACGCGCGGGCATGGACATGGGCATCGTCAATGCCGGCGCCCTGCCTTTGTACGACGATCTCGATTCGGAGCTGCGCGAGGCGGTGGAGGACGTGGTCCTCAATCGCCGCGCCGACGGCACCGAACGGCTGCTGCAGCTGGCTGAGCGATACCGGGGCAAGAAGGGCGAAAAGCGTGTCGAGGATCTGGTGTGGCGCGACAAGCCCGTGCGCGACCGCCTGAGCCATTCCCTGGTGCACGGCATCGACCAGTGGATCGTCGAGGACACCGAGGAGGCGCGCGCGCAGAGCACGCGCCCGCTGGACGTCATCGAAGGACCACTTATGGACGGCATGAATGTCGTCGGCGATCTGTTCGGCGCCGGCAAGATGTTCCTGCCGCAGGTCGTCAAGTCCGCTCGCGTGATGAAGAAGGCAGTCGCACACCTGCTGCCCTACATAGAAGCCGAGAAGCTGCGCACCGGCGACGCGGGCAAGAACAACGGCACCATCATCATGGCGACGGTGAAAGGCGACGTGCACGACATCGGCAAGAACATCGTCGGGGTGGTGCTTGCCTGCAACAACTTCGAGGTGATCGACCTTGGCGTGATGGTCCCGGCCCAGGTGATCCTGGACCGGGCGCGCGCCGAAAACGCGCACATCATCGGCTTGTCCGGACTGATCACGCCGTCGCTCGAGGAGATGAGCCACGTCGCGCGCGAGATGCAGCGGCAGGGCTTCACCGTGCCGCTGATGATCGGCGGTGCAACCACTTCGCGTGCGCACACCGCGCTCAAGATTGACCCACACTACAAATCCCCCACCGTCTGGGTGAAAGACGCCTCGCGCGCGGTCGGCGTGGCGCAGTCGCTGATCAGCCCGGAGCTGCGCGACACGTTCAATGCCGCAAATGCATCCGACTACGCGGAGATCCGCCAGCGCCACCGCAATCGCGGCGACGGCAAACGCCTGGTGCCACTGGCGAAGGCGCGTGCGCAGCGATTCGACGGCGACTGGGACAATTACACGCCACCCGCCCCGCTGCAGCCGGGCCTGCACGTATTCGACGACTACCCACTGGACGAACTGGTGGGACTGATCGACTGGACGCCCTTTTTCAACACCTGGGAACTGGCCGGGCGCTATCCGGCAATTCTCAGCGATCCGGTTGTGGGGCCACAGGCGACCGAACTGTTCGACGACGCCAAGGCGATGCTCAAGCGCATCGTCGACGAAAAATGGCTCAAGGCGCGCGCGGTGTTTGGACTGTGGCCTGCCAACAGCGTCGGCGATGACGTGGAGGTCGTGCTGTCCGGAAGCACCGGAGAGGAGAAGATCCAGCGCCTCCACTTCCTGCGTCAACAGGCCGACAAGCCAGCAGACCGGCCGGACTTCTGCCTGGCCGACTTCGTCGCGCCGAAGGACAGCGGCAAGCAGGACTGGATTGGTGCGTTTGCGGTTACCGCCGGTCATGGTATCGAACCGCACGTGGCACGCTTCGAGGCCGACCACGACGACTACAACGCGATCCTGCTGAAGGCCCTGGCCGACCGGCTTGCCGAAACTCTCGCCGAACGCATGCACCAGCGCGTGCGCACGGGATTCTGGGGCTATGCGCCCGAAGAGTCGTTGAATGCCGAAGACCTGATCTCGGAGACATACCGCGGTATCCGCCCGGCACCTGGCTACCCCGCATGCCCCGAGCACAGCGAGAAGACAACGATCTTCCGCCTGCTGGACGCAGGATCGAACGCCGGCATGACACTCACCGAGAGTTTCGCGATGATGCCCGCCGCTGCGGTTTCAGGCTTCTACTTCAGCCATCCGCGCAGCCAGTATTTCGTGGTGGGGCGAGTGTCAAAGGAGCAGGCGGAGGACTATGCAAGGCGCAAAAACGTAAGCCTTGCCCAGGCCGAGCGCTGGCTGGCGTCGAACTTGGATTACGACCCGGAGTAGTTCAGCATCTCCGCGATCCGCGTGTTACCAGACCAGATCATCGGGCACCTGGTACTGCGGATCGGCGTACGGATCTTCTTCCGCTGGCGCATCCGGATCGACCCTCAGTGCGATGGCGGGAGCAAAGATATTTCCGGCCTCCGCCATCACGGCCGCATCCACCAGGATGTAGCGACCGTCCATCTGCAGCACGCCCAGTTCGCCCGCATTGAGCGCTTTCAGTTGCGGCACCGTCACATAGATGCGCTTGATCTTGCCGCCGTACGGAAAATGACGGGCGATATCGGCGTCGGCGGCATTGAGTACCTTGTCCTTCACCAGCGTCGCAAGCCGTGCGCGCGCTTCGCGGCGTTCCCGCGCCTGCTCCTGTTTCGCCTGCTCGGCCGCGACGCGCTCGTCCTTTTCACGCTGCGCACGAATCGCATAGGCCTTGGCGAGATCGATGTCCTCGCGGCTGCGCGAACCCTGCGCACCCGAGCGGCCCTGGCCGGAGTCCCGTCGCGGTTTGCGCCCGTGCTGATCGGCATGAACGGATTTCGGGCCGCTCCCGCGTGGCGGTTTGCCTGCGGGCGCGTTGCCACGGTTCCTGTCCTGGCGGTCGACAGGCTTGGCGCCGCCGTCCCGCTCGGGACGACGCGCTGGTTTTCGCTCGGGCGCCGGGGCTGGCTTGAACCCGAGGCCGAGAAGTTGATTGCGGAGGCTGTCGGTCATGGTCGGTTCGATGGGCGCCGCTGGCGGGTTGCCGCCGGCAGCGCATTTCAGTAATGGGGTGGAGGAGGCTCGTGCACAGGGTCGCCGGTCAGTTCGGACGACATGGACCCACGCAACTGCTTGAGGTCCTCCAGCACTCGGTGCAACAACAACGCGTTCCGGGTGCCCTCGTCGCGCGCGGCGGCCAGGGCATCACTCAGTTCGACCAGTGCATGCTCCTGGAAAGACAGACGCATTTCCAGTTCCACGAGCCGGGACTCCAATGGCGCATGTGCGTCGGTCATGCCACGGCGCATGCCTTCCGGATGACCGAACGGCCACGGCCGATGCCGTAGTAGGCGATGCCGGCCGCCTCGATCTCGCCAGGCTGATAGATGTTGCGTCCGTCGAAGATCACCGAATCGGCAAGCGACTTGAAACTGGCCAGATCGGGAGTACGGAACTGCTTCCACTCTGTCACCACCGCCAGGGCGTCGGCTCCTTCCAGCGCCGAGTCGGCCGAGTCGCACAGGACCAGGTCGTCACGTTCCCCGAAGATCCGCAGGGCTTCGGCTCTCGCCTCGGGATCGAACGCACGCACGCGCGCACCAGCCGCCCACAACTGCTCCATCAGCCGGCAACTGGACGCCAGGCGCATGTCGTCGGTGTTCGGCTTGAATGCCATCCCCCAGATCGCGAACGTCTTGCCTGCGATCGGGCCCTCGTAGTGGCGCTGGATCAACTCGAACAGGTGGCCCTTCTGCTCCTCGTTGACCGCTTCCACAGCGTTGAGCAGCCGGGTCTCGTAGCCATGATGCTGTGCGGTGTGCGCAAGGGCGCGGACGTCCTTGGGGAAGCAGGAACCACCGTAGCCCGCGCCCGGATAGATGAACTGCCAGCCTATGCGCGGATCCGATCCGATGCCGTGACGCACCATCTCCACATCGGCGCCAACCCGCTCGGCGATGTTGGCGATCTCGTTCATGAAAGAAATCTTGGTCGCCAGCATCGCATTGGCTGCGTACTTGGTCAGCTCGGCCGATCGCACGTCCATCACCACGATCCGTTCGTGGTTGCGATTGAACGGTGCATAGAGGCGACGCAGGGTATGGATGGACTCGGCCTTGCTCGCGCCGATCACGATCCGGTCGGGGCGCATGAAGTCATTGATGGCGTCGCCTTCCTTGAGGAACTCCGGGTTGGAGACCACGTCGTAGGCGATGCTCAGGCCGCGCGTGGCCAGTTCGTCATCAATTGCGGCACGCACCCGGTCGGCGGTGCCGACGGGCACCGTGGACTTGTTCACCACAACCGCCGGCCGATGCAGGTTACGCCCGATGGTCCTGGCGACTTCCAGCACAAAGCTGAGGTCCGCGCTGCCGTCGCCATCAGGCGGTGTCCCCACGGCGACAAAAATCACTTCCGCACCAACGACGGCGTCCGGCGCCTCCGATGTGAACAGCAGTCGACCCGCCTCGTGATTGGATGTGACCATCGGGTCCAGGCCCGGCTCGAAGATCGGCACGATGCCGTTTTTGAGACCCTCCACCTTCGCCGAATCGATGTCGACGCAGGTGACGTGGTGACCGACCTCGGCCAGGCATGTGCCGGTGACCAGACCGACATAGCCGGTGCCGAAGATAGTGACTTGCATAGGCGCTTACTCGTGGAGTTTTCAGGGCATGAACGGTTCGAACAACGCGGAACGCAGCCGCAGCAGGCCTATGGTCTGCGTCGGCCGTACCCTTCGCCCTCCTATTTCGCTGCGTCCTTGACGATGTCCTGCAACTCGACCTCGAATACCAGAGCTTCGTTCGGGCCGATCGGGCCGCCCTGTGTGCCCTGCTCTCCGTATGCCAGGTCGCTGGGAATCCAGAAGCGATACTTGCTGCCAACCGGCATCAGCGCTATGCCTTCCTGCCAGCCAGGGACCACCTGCTCGAGTGAAAACACCACCGGCTCGCCACGCTCATAGGAACTGTCGAAGGTATTGCCGTCCAGCAGCGTGCCCTTGTAATGCACACGAACAGTGTCGGTGGCGGACGGCTTAGGACCACTGCCTGCCTCGATTACCTCGTACTGGAGTCCGGACGCGGTGGTGGTCACGTCCGGACGCTTCGCATTTTCTGCCAGGGCGGTCTTGCCGGCAGCCAGGTTCGCCTGGGCCTTGGCGGCCGCATCGGCAATCTGCTTGGCCTGCATCTTCTGGCCGAACGACTCGCGCACCTGCGTGGCCTGCTCTTCGGTCATCAGGACTTTCTCGCCGGCCAGGCCGTCCTTCATCGCCTTCGCGATGATCGCGACGTCGATCTCATCCTCGATCTGCTCCAGCGACTTGGCGACATCCAGGCCGATCATGTAGCTCACGCGATCCTTCTCGGTCGGCAGGCCCGCGATTGCGTCGGCAGCGCCGGCTTCGGTCTGTGCGGCGGTGCTATCGGACTCGGGCTTCTCGGCAGCGTTGCAGCCTGCGAGGGCCATCGAAAGCGCGGCGACGGCGAGCACGGTGGTGCCGCGGTTGGATATCTTCATGTGTTGCTCCTTGGAAATTGGGTGGAGCAGGCCGCACCACAGTGCCTGCGGCGCTTGAGGGGCGGACTGCCTGAAATGGGAGTGGCTTACTGTTCGATGATGGCGAGCAGCTCGACGTCGAACGTGAGGGTCGCGTTCGGACCGATCTTGGCCGAAGCGCCACCGGGGCCGTAGGCCAGTTCGCTCGGAATCCAGAAGCGGTACTTGGCGCCGACAGGCATCAGCTGAAGACCCTCGGTCCATCCGGCGATAACCTGACCGAGGCCGAACTCTGCCGGGTCGTTGCGCTCATACGAGCTGTCGAACACCGTGCCGTCCAGCAGTTTGCCCTCATAGTGGACCCGCACCCGTGAGTCCGGCTTCGGACGATCGCCCGAGCCTTGACGCAGCACCATGTACTGCAACCCCGAGGGAGTGGAAAAAACACCCTTCACGGCCTTGTTTTCGGCCATGAAGCGATTTCCTTCCTCCGCATTGGAGCTTGCCTGCTCCTGCGCACGCGCCTGCATTTTGGACTGCACGCGCTGCGAAAATTCCTGTCTAAGGGTCTCGACTTCTTCCCTGGACAACTGCAGCGGCACGTCATTGAGCGCCGCGCGCACGGACTGCAGCAGAACGGACAACTCGATTTCGTCCTTGATCGGCTCCAGCGACTGGCCGACCTGGGCACCGACGAAGTGCGACACCTTCTCGCTGTTGACCGTCGGCATCCCGTCTCCAGCTTCCGACTGCCCTGCCCGCGACCTGATGCGCGCCATCAACGCGGTGCTGACCTCCTTCGCCTCCGGGCCTTCCAGCAGCGGCGCTCCGCCCTGGACGCTGTTGGCGATCGCGCGTTCGAACTCGGGAATATCCAGGTCCGGCTTGACCGGCGCCACCGATTCGGCGATGTCGCGGCCGATCAGATAGCTGGCCTTTTCCCGGTCTGTGGTCAGCATGATGTCGTCCTGGGCTAGGGCCGAAGCGCCCGGCAGGGCGGCGGCGAGAATCGAAAGCACGGCCAGACCGTGCACGAAAGGGTTCATTCTGAATTGCTCCGTGTGAGAGTTGCACGAACGCCACTTCCGGGCGCGCAACAGACCTATTGTCGCGGGCCATGGCTGCGTGGGCAAATCATGCCGCAATGAACCCGGTAGCGCTGTCAGGCCATTGCGTCCCGGTTCATTCCTTCCCTGCCTCGTCCGCTTTCCAGCAGCAGCGGCCGACCGTGCCATCAGTTGGGTTGACGCAGGTATTGACGGATCGTGCTTTGGTGTTATAGTTGAATACAACACCGGTCAACCAATGGGCAGGACACTTGCCATGAACCGCCACCTCCACAACACGCTATCCGCCCTGTCCGCCAGCGCTGCAGTGCTGGTGCTGGGGCTTATCGCCGCCGCTCCGTTGATGCCGCATGACAGCGGATCGGCAGCCCTGATGCTGTCTGCAGCTTCCGCGTCCCGGAGTGAAGCAGTCCGGGAATCCACCTCGCATGAATCCACGGTGGCCATGATCGCAATCGCAATCGACCAGGCCACCACACACGACATCGACACCGCACCGCCGCGCCGGGCAAGCACCACCCAGCACAGGCAGGCTCTCGTCATGCCGTACCTCTCTTTCGTACCGCGGGGATGAACATGACCGCTATCCAGTGGAGCGATGGCGCTCCGATATACCGCCAGTTGAAGGAACGCGTCGTCGCGATGATGCTCGACGGCGTTCTCAAGCCCGGCGACGCCCTGCCCTCCGTCAGACAGGTCGCCGCCGAGTATCAGCTCAATCCCATCACCGTCTCGCGCGCCTATCAGGAGCTCGCAGACGAAGCATTGGTCGAAAAACGTCGAGGTCTGGGCATGTATGTCACCGAAGAGGCTGCAAAGAAACTGCTGGTCAACGAGCGCCAGCGTTTCCTCACCGAGGAATGGCCCCTGGTGCTGGAGAGGATCCTGCGCCTGGGCTTGAACATGGAAGAGCTGGTGGCCGCAGGCGCGGCGAAGGAAGGTGCACGATGAATGCCGATGCCTCCATCTCCGTCGAGCGCTCGCCTGCCAGCAGCAGCGCGGGGGCCAGCGTGGTCAGTGCCCGTGGCCTGCACAAGGCGTACAAGAAGAAGCTGGCACTGGACAATGCGGGTTTCGAGATCCCCGCCGGTCGGATCATCGGCCTGATTGGCCCGAATGGTGCCGGCAAGACCACCGCTTTGAAGGCGATGCTCGGGCTGATCCCCTTCGAAGGGCATATGAGCGTCCTCGGACGCGATCCCCGCACCGAACGCGACGAACTCATGCGCGATGTGTGCTTCATCGCCGACGTAGCGGTGTTGCCACGATGGATAAAGGTCAGCGAAGCGATCGAGTTCGTATCCGGCGTGCACCCGCGCTTCGACCGTGAGCGGTGCGAGCGTTTCCTCGCCGGCACGCAGCTCAAGCCGGGGATGCGCGTACGCGAGATGTCCAAGGGCATGATCGTACAGCTGCATCTGGCGCTGGTGATGGCCATCGATGCGCGGCTGCTGGTGCTGGACGAACCCACGCTTGGCCTGGACATCATGTACCGCAAGCAGTTCTACCAGCGCTTGCTGGAAGACTACTTCGACGAGGAAAAGACCATCCTCATCACCACCCACCAGGTAGAGGAAGTCGAGCACATCCTCACCGACGTCATGTTCATCCGCGATGGCCGGATTTCCCTACACACGGAGATGGACACGCTCGGCGACCGTTTCACCGAGCTGTTGGTCAGCCCCTATCGTGTCGAGGAGGCGCGAGCACTCAAGCCGCTGGACGAGCGCTCATTGCCGTTCGGCAAGACCGTGATGCTGTTCGACGGCGTCCCCAGTGAACGCCTGTCGGCCCTTGGCGAGACCCGCACGCCCGGCCTCGCCGACCTGTTCGTCGCCACCATGAAGGGAACTTACGCATGAACGCCCTGAATCCAACCGTGGCCGCTCCGCGCACCGTCGCGCCGGCCCACCCGACCCACCAGTTCAAGCTGCTGCTCAAGCGCGAGTTCTGGGAGCACAAAGGCGGTTTCCTGTGGGCGCCGCTGATCGCCGGTGGCGTCTCGTTGCTGATGACGCTCATGGCGATCATCGTCGGCCTGGTGGCTGCACGGCGGGCCGCGGACGCCGGCGAACTGCAGATCGACGGGGTCAACGTCAACGGGCTCGACCTGGGGCAACTGACCAGCGCAATGGGGCCGGAAGAAATGGCCCAGTTCGCCCGGGGCATCGACCTCACCTTGTTTCTCAGCGGACTGTGGCCGTTCATCGTGTTGGCCTTCGTCGCGTTCTTCTACTGCATCGGCGCCCTTTACGACGAGCGCAAGGACCGCAGCGTACTGTTCTGGAAGTCACTGCCGCTGTCGGACACCCAGACGGTGCTGTCGAAAGTCGCCAGCGTGGCCGTGGTCGCACCGGTACTTGCGGTGATCGCCGCAATCGCGACCATGTTCGGCTTCGTGCTCATGATCAGCATCGTCGTCCTTCTGTACGGCGGCAATCCGGTGACATTGATCTGGGGCCCGGCGAACCCGCTGAATGCCGTGGCCAGCATGCTCGCCTGGGTTCCGGTCTACGCGCTGTGGGCGTTGCCCACCATCGGCTGGCTGCTGTTCTGCTCGGTGTGGGCGCGCAGCAAGCCCTTTCTCTGGGCGCTCATGGTGCCGATTTTCGCCGGAATCCTGGTCAGCTGGTTCGGGGTGATGCGCGGATTCGACCTGGAGTCCTCCTGGTTCTGGGTCAACATCGTCGGCCGGCTGCTGCTGGGGACGGTCCCCGGCATGGACATGGCTTACCGCGGCGGCTTCGATTCGGCGCAGTCGGGAGAAGGCCTTGACGGCGTAATCCACACCATATCCGCCTCGAACCAGCTTGCCAGCCTGGCCATGCCGGAGTTGTGGATCGGCGTCATCGCCGGCGCAGCCTTCATCTTCGCGGCCATCAAGCTTCGCCGCTGGCGCGACGAAGGCTGAGGCCAGCCCACCGCCACCCGGGCAGTCCCGGGTGGAGAAGCCTCCCCGGATGCCTCTGCATCCCAGCTCCCATCGGAGAGTCCATGAAAACGCTGCATCCCCTGATGCTCGCCCTGCTGCTGACCGGCGTCCTGTCCGCCTGCAATGCGCCATCCACCGTCACCATCGGCGGCGAGTCCGTACTGCAGAACATCACTGTCAAGGGCGACCGCGTCGGCGCGACATCCGCGGACGGTTCGACCGCCTGGATCAACGCGGACGGCACGATCGAGATCGATGGCAGACCCGTCGAGTTGGATGACACACAGAAGGCGCTCACCCTTCGATACCACCGCGAAGCGATGGCGATCCGGTCCGAAGGGATTGCCATCGGGAAGTCCGGCGTCGCGCTGGCCGGCAAGAGCATCGGCAACGTCGTGCGCGGACTCACCGGCGGCGAGCCGGAGGCAATTGAAGGAAGGATCGAAGCGGATGCACGCGAAATAGAACAACTCGCGATGGGGATCTGCGAAAAGGCGGGTACCTTGCAGTCCATCCAGGACGAACTGGCGCAGGCGCTGCCGGCGTTCGAGCCTTACGCAAGCATGACCGGTGCCGACACCCGGGACTGCGAGCGCCAGACCGCCAGCAACCGCGAACCCACGCAGCTCGATCGCGACCTCATGGTCGCCGCGGAAGCAGGCGACATCGCGGCCGTGGAGACACTGGTCGAGCAGGGAGCAAACGTCGATGCGCGTGTTCGTGGCGACGGCACCGCTTTGATCAGGGCGGCCAAAGCCGGACAGTTGCCGATGGTCGAAAAACTGCTCGAACTGGGTGCCGACGCCGACAAATCCTCACGCGGTGATGGCAATCCGCTGATCGCCGCTGCCAGTGGTGGCCACGAGGACGTGGTCGAACGCCTTGTTGCGGCAGGAGCCGACGTGGACGCGGTGATTCCAGGTGACGAAACGCCGCTGATCAATGCGGCCCGGCAGGGCCATCTGGAGATCGTGAAGCGACTGATTGCACACGGTGCCGACGTCAATCTCGGCGTGAGCGCCGACATGGGCGAGTGGCGATCGCCTCTCAACCAGGCCCAGAACGGTGCGGTTCGCGACTTCCTGCTGAGCAAGGGCGCCCGTCCGGAGAACGACGCCTGATCCGTAGCAGGGCTCGCGGTCTGCTTCCATCGCGCCGGCCAAACCCCAAGGAGAAAGCACGTGAAAACCAGACACTGCTACCTGATTCCGCTCCTGCTGATCGCGGCCAGCGCGTGCAGCAAACCCGCGCCTGGCGATAACGCCAGTGCGCAGGCTCCGGAAGTGCCGAAGATCGAGCGAACGATGGTGCAGGCACGGTCGGAAGTGCGCCAGAAGATCGAAAAGGAAAACATCCGGCTGTCGTCCAACGATCCGAGCGTAACGCAAGCTGTCAGCCTGCAGTGAGCTGTCTCTCCGACAACTGCGGCAGCCGTCGGTACCACGACAGGAACACGGCCTAGGGCTTCACCCCTTCGCCGCCGATGCCGCCGCGGGTCAGGGCCGCCGGATCCAGCAGACGACGCAACTCCGACTCAGGCATGCCCGTCGCCTCCATCGCCACGTCCAACACTGCCCTGCCCTCGCGGTACGCCTGTTTTGCGATGGCCGCCGCACGTTCGTAGCCGATGACGGGATTGAGTGCGGTCACCAGGATTGGATTGCGCTCCAGGGCCGCACCGACCCGCTCGCGCCGCACTTCAAGACCCGCGATCGCGCTGTCGGCCAGCAGTCGCATCGAACTGGACAGCAGTCGTATGGAGTCGAGCAGGTCGTGGGCTATCAGGGGCAGCATGACGTTGAGCTGGAAGTTGCCACTCTGGCCCGCCAGGGTAATAGCGGTGTGGTGACCCATCACCTGCGCGCACACCATCGCGGTGGCCTCCGGGATCACAGGATTCACCTTGCCGGGCATGATCGAACTGCCCGGTTGCAGCGCGGGCAACTCGATTTCGCCCAAGCCGGCCAGCGGTCCGGAATTCATCCATCGAATATCGTTCGAGATCTTCATCAGCGCCACCGCAAGCACGCTCAACTGGCCGGACAACTCCACGGCGTCGTCCTGTGACGCCAGGCCCTCGAACTTGTCGTCGGCCGAGTCGAACCGGGTCTTGGCGAGGGACGACAAGGCGCTCGCCATTGCATTGCCAAAGCGCGGGTCGGCGTTGATCCCTGTGCCAATCGCAGTGCCGCCGATCGGCAGCCTGCGCAATCGTTTCAGCGTGTCCTCGATGCGCGCCTGCGCCGACGCGAGTTGGGAGGACCAGGCACCGAACTCCTGCGCGAAGGTCAGTGGCATCGCGTCCATCAGGTGGGTGCGGCCGGTCTTGGTGATCGAGCCCAGCGCCTTGCCGCGGCGGTCGATCGTGCGCCTCAGGTGCTGGAGCGCGGGCAGCAGAAGCTCGATCACCGCCAACTGCGACGCCACGCGCAGCGCAGTCGGGATCACGTCATTGGAACTCTGCCCCAGGTTGACGTGATCGTTTGGATGCAGCGGCTTGCCGCGGACAGCGCGCGTAGCGAGCGTCGCGATCACCTCGTTGGCATTCATGTTGCTCGAAGTGCCCGATCCGGTCTGGAACACGTCGACCGGAAAGTGCGGGTCGTGCTTGCCCGACGCCACTGCCAGCGCCGCGGTGCGGATCGCCTTGGACGCCCCCTTGCCGAGCAGCCCAAGGTTGCCGTTGACCTCCGCCGCCGCGGCCTTGACCAACCCGAGTGCGCGGATGAACTCGCGCGGCATGGGCTGTCCGGACACCGGGAAGTTCTGCAGTGCTCTCTGGGTCTGTGCGCCCCACAACGCATCCGCCGGTACCTTCAATTCGCCCATGCTGTCGCGTTCGATACGGAATCCGCCATCGCTGTTCGATGCCTTCATTGGATGTTCCCTCCTCGTGCGTTGCACCCCCGAGCTTACGCCGGACACTGAAACGACTCGTTTCAAGCGAACAGATATCGCCATGGAGGCGCGCTGTCCGATCGCGTTCGAGCTGGCGAGCCTGCTGTACGAGTGCTCGATCATCGACATGGCCCAGTGGCTGTTCGGGCTCAGGCGGCGGCACCTGCTGGCGTGACTGCGTTTCGGCGGATCGGCAGGGGCGACTTCCGGGTCGGTTGGCCGACCCTGGGGGTGCCCGTGTGGTTACAGCGACGCAGCGCCGCCCTGCGACGGTGCAGCACGCCGGCCTCGACGGGCATGCCGCGCTAGAATGCGCGCTGTTTCCGCCGCGCTGCGACCCATGTCCAAAGACGATTCCCTGCTCCTCGCCCTCTCTCCCCTCGACGGCCGTTATGCCGCCAAGGTGGACCCGCTGCGCCCGATTTTCTCCGAGTACGGACTGATCCAGGCTCGGGTGAGGGTCGAGGTCGAATGGCTGCTGGCCCTGGCCAACGAGCCCGGAATCACCGAACTGGCACCATTCCCGGATACCGCGACGGCACGACTGCGGGCGTTGGCGGACAACCTGTCGGTTCGCGACGCGTCGCGCGTCAAGGAGATCGAGCGCACCACCAACCACGACGTCAAAGCCGTGGAGTACCTCATCAAGGAGCGCCTCAAGGACGACCCGGAACTGGGACCGGCGCTGGAGTTCGTGCACTTTGCCTGCACGTCCGAAGACATCAACAACCTGAGCTATGCACTCATGCTGAGCCAGGCGCGCGGCGAGGTGATGCTGCCGCGGCTCGACTCGCTCATCGAGACCCTGCGGAGCATGGCCCACGAACACGCCGGCCTGCCGATGTTGTCGCGTACCCATGGCCAGACCGCGTCGCCAACGACCGTCGGCAAGGAACTGGCGAATGTGGTCGCCCGACTGCGGCGCCAACGCGAGGTACTCGCATCGCTGCCGATGCCGGGGAAGATCAACGGCGCTGTCGGCAACTACAACGCCCACGTCGCCGCGTATCCTGAAGTGGACTGGCCTGCGCTCTCGCAACGCTTCGTCGAATCGCTGGGTCTGCACTGGCAGGCCTACACCACCCAGATCGAGCCGCACGACGGCATCGCCGAGCTCTGCGATGCGCAGCGCCGGATCGACACCATCCTGCTGGACCTGTGCCGGGACATCTGGGGATATATCTCGCTGGGGTATTTCAAGCAGTCGGTCAAGGCCGGCGAAGTGGGCAGCTCGACCATGCCGCACAAGGTCAACCCGATCGACTTCGAGAACGCCGAAGGCAACTTCGGCATCGCCAACGCCTTGTTCGAGCATTTCGCCGCGAAGCTGCCGATCAGCCGCTGGCAGCGCGACCTTACCGATTCCACCGTGTTGCGGGCCCTCGGAACGGCGTTCGGCCACGCCCTGATCGGATTCGACGCGCTCTCGCGTGGGCTGGGCAAACTCAGCGCCAATCCCGAGCGGCTCGCCGCCGATCTGGACGGCGCGTGGGAAGTGCTGGCCGAGGCCGTGCAGACGGTCATGCGCCGCCACGGGCTGCCCAACCCCTACGAGCAACTCAAGGCGCTCACGCGTGGACAGGGCATCACGGAGCAGTCCATGCGCGAGTTCATCGGCACGCTGGACCTGCCCGAGGATGCGCGGCAACACCTGATGGACATGACTCCAGGAAGCTACATCGGGCATGCCGAAAAACTTGCGACCGACATCTAGCAAGCGCTTCACCATCGATTCCGCTCGGTGAAATCGGATCACCCCGCGCCATGGGTTTCCCGGCCAACCGCTGCCACCCTCCAGGGGATCGTGAAGAGGCCAGCAGAAACTCAGCGCACAATCCACCGCTCAACGCCGTAGCCGCAGGCCAGGACCGATCGAACGATGAGCAAGAGCACGCCCGTGAAAACGTCAAGACGCAAGCCGAGCGCCGCGACGCCGCCGATCGAGGTCGATGCGCGCGACCTGCCCCCGCTGGGGATGCCTCCCGAGGTATTCCTCCGCGATTACTGGCAGAAAAAGCCCTTGCTGATCCGCAACGCGTTCGCCGCGTATTCGGGAGAGGATTTCGTGCCCCCGCTGCAGCCGGAGGATCTTGCCGGCCTCGCATGCGAGGAGTCGGCGCTGTCTCGCATCGTGGAGTTCGACCGCGCTTCGGATCGGTGGAGCGTCCGTGCCGGGCCTTTCGAAGAGGAAATGTTCCCCGGCATGCCCACGCAGGACTGGACCCTGCTGGTGCAGGATGTCGACAAGTGGGACGCCGATGTCGCCGCGCTGCTGGAGCATTTCAGTTTCCTGCCGCGCTGGCGCATCGACGACGTGATGGTTTCCTTTGCCGCACCCGGCGGCTCGGTCGGCGCCCATGTCGATCAGTACGACGTGTTCCTGCTGCAGGCGCAGGGCACGCGCCGCTGGCAGATCGACGCGCGTGAGAACCCCCCGCTGGAGTTCCGCGACGACGTCGAACTGAAGCTGCTCAGGCGATTCGATCCCAGCCACGAATGGTCGCTGGGCCCCGGTGACATGCTGTATCTGCCGCCGGGCGTCCCACACCACGGGGTGGCCGAGGATGCATGCCTGACCTTTTCGATCGGCATGCGCGCGCCGTCGGCAGCGGAACTGCTCGGGGACTTTGTCGACACGCTCGCAGCGGACGCCGACGAGGCCCTGCGCTACCGCGACCCGGACCTGGTCCCCGCCAGCGACCCGGCCGAGATCGACACGGCTGCCATGGGCCGTGCGATCGAGGCGCTGAACCTCCTGCGCATGAACGACCCCGAGCGCCTCGGCGACTGGTTCGGCCGCTTCATGACGTCCTACCGCAGCGCCGGCGAGGTACTGTCCGGCGCTGGCCCCGACGAGGCCGCGCGCTCCCGCATCGAGGTTGAATGGGATCTGCAGCACGGCGCCGTCCTGCACCGGCATCCCTGGTCGCGGATGGCCTGGCGCAAGGGCAAGCCTCGCGGCGGCGCCCGGCTGTACGTCAACGGCCAGGATCATCCGGTGCCGCGGGGGGATGCGTCGGCGATCGCGAATGCCGCTGAACTGGACGGAACCGGCTATGCCACGCTCTCCGAAACGGGCCGCCATCTTGTCTACCAATTGCTGCAGGCCGGGCACTACAACCTGTTGCTTCCAGGCGGGGAAGACGAATGAGCGACTCCAGGCGGTTCGTCGTCGAAGGGGTCGACTACGCGGCTGCGCTGCCCGACCTGCGGCGCGTGCGCGAGACCGTATTCGTGCAGGAGCAGTCGGTTCCGCTGGACCTGGAGTGGGACGAACTTGACCCGCTTTGCCACCACGTCCTGGCCCGGGACGATGCCGGGCTGCCGATCGGCACCGGGCGGCTCACGCCGGAGCACAAGATCGGGCGCATGGCCGTGCTGGCACCCTGGCGCGGGCACGGCGTCGGCGACGCACTGCTGCGCGCGCTGCTCGCACAGGCGCGTGCACTGGGCTGGCGCAGGATCATGTTGCACTCACAGGCCTCGGCGGTTGCGTTCTACGTCCGCCATGGGTTTCTTCCCGCGGGCGACCCGTTCGTCGAAGCCGGCATCGACCACCAGGCGATGGAATTGCTGCTGGATGCCCCCAACCCGGTGGAGACGCAGTCCGGCGCACTCGCCGCCATGCTCGGTGTCATCGGCCAGGCCCGGCGCGAACTGGATATCTACAGCCGCGAACTCGACCCCGGCCTGCTCGACGCGCCGGAAGTGATCGTCGCCCTGCGCCGGTTCGCGACCGCCGGCGGTGAAACCCGGGTGCTGCTGCAGGATGCAATCGCCCCGCAACGGGCGCACGCACCGCTTCTCAATCTCTCCCAGCGGCTGCCCAGCGCGTTCGCTTTCCGGGCAATCGAAGAACCCACGGACCTGCGGTATCCGTCCGCGTATGCGGTCAATGACCAGGGTGGCTACTACTTCCGGGCGCTCGGCCACCGCTTCGATGGCGAGACCCGCCTGGATGGCGCCGCGCGTTCGCGCCAGCTTCGCGCGGCCTTCGATCCGGTGTGGGAGCGTGCCCGCAGATGCACCGAATACCGGGCGCTGGGTATCTGAACGTCAGCAGCAGAAAGCCGTACGCGGCACCCGATTGCAGCACCGGGGCTGGCCGCGTACCGACCCCCTGCCGTTATAATTCCGGTCTTGCGCGCCTGAATAGCGTTTGCACTCGCGATCCAGGGCTTCATTCCTCCAATATCGAGTTACCCGACCCCCATCGTGGATAGCCTCCTGAAGCAGTTCGCACAGTCCTCGCACCTTGGTGCAAGCGCTGCCTACATCGAAGACCTGTACGAGCAGTATCTGGTTTCGCCCGACAGCGTCGACGGGAAATGGAAGACCTACTTCGACGGACTGAAGGGCCGCGAGGCCGGCGACGTCCCGCACTCGGCGGTGATGGAGGCCGTCGCTGCGGCCGGCAGGATCGCTGGCGGTTCCGGCGCAGCATCCGAGGGCGGCGGCGAGCGCGCACGTTCGGTCGGCAAGCTGATCACCGCCTACCGGTCGCGCGGTCACCTGGCCGCGAACCTGGATCCTCTCGGGCTCTTCGAGCACCCGTCGGCGCCGGACCTGGATCTGGGTTTCCACGGGCTGTCCGGCAGCGACCTGGCCGCGGAGTTCAGTACGGGCGGCGTTGCCGGCAAGGCCCGGATGAAGCTTGGCGACCTGCTGGCTCTTCTGAAAAAAACCTATACCGGCTCGATCGGCGCCGAATTCATGCACATCACCGACGCCGAACAGCGCCGCTGGGTGTACGAGCGTCTGGAAAGTGCCGCCGGCGACTACGGCCGCAGCAAGGCCGGGCAACTGCGGATACTCGAAAGACTGACCGCAGCCGAAGGCCTGGAGCGGTATCTGGGCACCAAGTACGTTGGGCAGAAGCGCTTCTCGCTGGAAGGCGGCGACGCGCTCATCCCGCTGATGGACACCACGATCCGGCGCGCCGGAGAGCAGGGCGTCCAGGACGTGGTGCTCGGCATGGCCCACCGCGGCCGACTCAACGTGCTGGTCAACACGCTCGGCAAGCCGCCGCAGCACCTGTTCGACGAGTTCGAGGGCAAGTTCGAGCACGTCCACACCGATCTCGCACGCTCCGGCGACGTCAAGTACCACATGGGTTTCAGCGCCGACCTGGCCACACCTGGCGGCCCGGTGCATCTCGCGCTGGCATTCAATCCCTCGCACCTGGAAATCGTCAATCCGGTGGTCGCAGGCAGCGTGCGTTCGCGCCAGCACCGTCGCGGTGACAAGGGTCGCAAGCAGGTGTTGCCCGTGCTCATGCACGGCGATGCTGCGTTCGCCGGCCAGGGCGTGGGCATGGAACTGCTGCAGATGTCGCAGGCGCGCGGGTTTGCGGTGGGCGGGACGCTGCACATCGTCATCAACAACCAGGTCGGCTTCACCACCAGCGAACGCCAGGACGCCCGTTCGACGCTGTACTGCACCGACGTGGCCAAGATGGTCGGCGCGCCGGTGCTGCACGTGAATGGCGACGATCCCGACGCCGTGGTCTTCTGTGCCGAGATGGCTTTCGACTTCCGCCAGAAGTTCGGTCGCGACGTAGTCATCGACCTGGTCTGCTACCGGCGCCACGGTCACAACGAGGCCGACGAGCCTGCTGCCACGCAGCCGCTGATGTACCAGGCGATCCGCAAGCACAAGACCCCGCGCGATCTCTACGCCACCAGGCTGGTGAGCGCTGGCACGATCAAGCCCGAAGAAGCGCAGGCGCTGGCGGATGCCTACCGGGACAAGCTCGATGCCGGCGTGGTTACCACGGAGGTGGTCGAGGTCCAGCCCGACGAATTCGCCATCGACTGGTCCGACTTTCTCGCAGGGCGCCTGGGCGACCCGGTGGACACCACGTTCGAGCTCGACGCGCTTTCCGAACTCGCCATCGCAATCAACACGATTCCCGAAGAAGTGCGCCTGCACGCGCGCGTCGCCAAGATCTACGAGGATCGCCGCAGGATGGCGGCCGGCGAAGCCGCCGGCGACTGGGGTTTTGCCGAGAACCTCGCCTACGCGACCCTGCTGAGCCAGGACTACAAGCTGCGCCTGGTGGGGCAGGACAGCGGACGTGGCACCTTCTTCCACCGCCACGCGATCCTGCACGACCAGGCGACCGACGACTCCTACGTCCCGCTGCGGCAACTGGTGAAGAATCCTTCGGATGTCACCATCATCGACTCGCTGCTCAGCGAAGAGGCGGTGATGGCATTCGAGTATGGGTATTCCACCGCCGAGCCGATGACGCTGGACATCTGGGAGGCGCAGTTCGGCGATTTCGCCAACGGCGCGCAGGTGGTGATCGATCAGTTTTTGTCCTCCGGAGAGGCAAAGTGGGGCCGCCTGTGCGGCCTCGTGCTGCTGCTGCCGCACGGCTACGAAGGCCAGGGACCGGAGCACAGTTCCGCGCGACTGGAGCGATTCCTGCAGCTGTGCGCGCTCGACAACATGATGGTCTGCGTGCCAACCACCCCGGCGCAGGCGTACCACATGATCCGCCGACAGATGCGCATGGCCACGCGCAAGCCGCTGGTGGTGATGACGCCCAAGTCGTTGCTGCGCCACAAACTCGCGGTGTCGAGCCTGGACGAGTTGGCCAACGGCAGCTTCCAGCATCTGATTGCGGACGCATCGGCGGACCCGGCGAAGGTAAATCGGGTCATTCTTTGTTCGGGCAAGGTCTATTACGACCTGCTTGAGGACGCGCACAAGCGCGACGCCACCGACGTCGCCATCGTACGCGTGGAACAGCTATATCCGTTCCCGCGCGAAGCACTGGCGGCGGAGCTGAAGCGGTTCTCGCGAGCCAGGGATGTGGTGTGGTGCCAGGAAGAGCCGCAGAACCAGGGCGCGTGGTACCAGATTCGCCACCACCTCAGCGCATCCCTGAGGGGTAAGCAGGCACTCAACTACGCCGGTCGGCCACGTTCGCCCTCTCCGGCTGCGGGCCACTACTCGGATCACATCGTCGAGCAGAACAAGCTGGTGGCCGATGCGCTTGTCAATCCGTTGTGCGGAGAAGATCCCGCGGAATGAGCCGCCGCATTCCATCGGCCAACAACGTCGACCCGCTGAAAGTATTCTGCCGCCGCAAGCCTCGATCATCCCGCCCGCCCTCGCCGGCACGCTGGAAATCAAATTCACCTTAAGGACGTATCCATGAGCTCCGAAATCAAAGTCCCGGTTCTGCCCGAATCCGTCTCCGACGCGACGATCGCGACCTGGCACAAGAAGCCCGGCGATGCGGTCAAGCGCGACGAGAACCTGGTCGACCTGGAGACAGACAAGGTCGTGCTCGAAGTGCCCTCGCCCGTCGATGGCGTGCTGAAGGAAATCAGGTTCGAGACCGGTGCGACGGTCACCAGCGACCAGGTGCTCGCGATCGTCGAAGCCGGCGCTGCCGCCGATGTCCCCGCCGATGAGGAAAGCCCCGAGGAGATCGACAGCGAGAACGACGCCGCCGCCACCGAGGAAGCCAAGCCGGTGCAGGCGAAAGCCGATGTCGCCAAGGCAAAGAGCGCCAAGCCGGAGGCGGCCAAGGCAGCGGACAAGCCGGCCGCGGCGAAGTCGGCCGACCTGCCGCCGGGCGCCCGCTTCACCGCAGCGAAGGAAGGCGTCGATCCCTCGAACGTCGAGGGCACTGGACGCAAGGGGGCGGTGACCAAGGAAGACATCGTCAAGTACGCAAGCGGCAGGAGCGCCGGCGTCAGTGGCGGAGCCCGTCCTGAGGAGCGGGTGCCGATGACGCGCATGCGCGCCCGGATCGCCGAGCGCCTGATGCTTTCGAAGAACTCCACCGCCATGTTGACCTCGTTCAACGAAGTCAACCTCGGCAAGGTGATGGCGATGCGCAAGGAACTGGGAGAAAACTTCCAGAAGGAACACGGCATCAAGCTCGGCTTCATGAGCTTCTTCGCCCAGGCCGCCGCCAACGCCCTGCAGAAATATCCGGTGGTCAATGCATCGGTGGACGGCAATGACGTCATCTATCACGGCTATGCCGACATCTCGATCGCGGTGTCGACGGAAAAGGGCCTGGTGACGCCGGTGCTGCGCAATGTCGAGCGCATGAGCTTCGCCGACGTGGAAAAAGGCATCGATGGCTACGCCCGCGCCGCGCGCGACGGCAAGCTGAGCCTGGAGGACATGCAGGGCGGCACGTTCACGATCACCAATGGCGGCACCTTCGGCTCGCTGATGTCGACCCCGATCGTCAACCCGCCGCAGAGCGCGATCCTGGGCATGCACACCATCAAGGAGCGCCCGATCGTGGAGAACGGGCAGGTCATCGCGGCCCCGATGATGTACATCGCGCTGTCGTACGACCACCGCATCATCGACGGAAAGGACGCGGTGCTGTTCCTGGTCGACATCAAGAACCAGCTCGAGAATCCGCACCGCATGCTGCTGTCCATGTAACAACCGCTTGATCCCCTCTCCCATCGGGAGAGGGGTTGGGGCAAGGGTTCGGCGCGATCGCCCTGCCCCGACCAGGCCCCCGAACCTCATCCGCCCTTCGGGCACCTTCTCCCGGCGGGAGAAGGAATCGAGTCAAGGACAAGAACATGAGCGAGCAGCAGAACTTCGATGTGGTCGTCATAGGCGCCGGCCCGGCCGGTTACCACGCCGCCATCCGCGCCGCGCAACTCGGCTTCAAGGTTGCCTGCATCGATGCGGCGCTCGGAAAGGACGGCAAGCCCGCGCTCGGCGGCACCTGCCTCCGCGTCGGCTGCATTCCCTCCAAGGCGCTGCTCGACAGTTCGCGCCAGTTCTACAACCTGCAGCATCTGTTCGGCGAACACGGCATCAGCACCAAGGATGCCTCGATGGACGTACCCACGATGGTTGGGCGCAAGGACAAGATCGTCAAGCAGTTCACCGGCGGCATCTCGGCGCTGTTCAAGGCCAACAAGGTCACGCCGTTTTATGGCTTCGGTGTGCTGCACCCGGACAACGTCGTCAGGGTGAAGCAGCACGACGGCAGCGAGGTGGAACTCAAGGGCACCAATGTCATCCTCGCCGCGGGTTCCGACTCGGTCGAACTGCCGTTCGCGAAGTTCGATGGCGAAAACATCGTCGACAACGTCGGCGGACTTGATTTCACCAGTGTGCCCAAGCGCCTGGGTGTGATCGGCGCGGGTGTGATCGGACTGGAGCTGGGAAGCGTCTGGAACCGTCTGGGCGCCGAGGTCGTCATCCTCGAAGCGCTGCCGGAGTTCCTGGCACTGGCGGACGCCGAAGCGGCCAAGGTCGCGCTGCGCGAGTTCAAGAAGCAGGGGCTGGACATCAGGCTTGGCACCAAGGTCAGCAGGACAGAGGTGAAGACCGGCAAGAAGAAAGCCTCCGAAGTGCACGTCACGTTTGCCGACGCACAGGGCGAGCAGTCGATGGTGTTCGACAAGCTGCTGGTCGCGGTCGGCCGCAAGGCCGCGAGCAAGGGCCTGCTGGCCGACGGCACGGGCGTACAACTGGACGATCGCGGCCGGATCGTGGTCGATGAACACTGCCACACCGGTGTCGACGGCGTCTGGGCGGTCGGCGACTGCGTGCGCGGCGCCATGCTCGCTCACAAGGGTTTCGAAGAAGGCATCGCGGTGGCCGAGCTCATCGCCGGTCTGCCGGGCCACGTCAATTACGACACGATCCCGTGGGTGATCTATACCGAGCCCGAGGTCGCCTGGGTCGGCAGGACCGAACAGCAGCTCAAGGAAGACGGCGTTCCGTACAAGACCGGCAGCTTTCCATTCGCCGCAGTGGGTCGCGCCGTGGCCATGGGCGAGCCCGCGGGCTTCGTGAAGGTCATCGCACACGCCGAGACCGATCGTGTCCTGGGCATGCACCTGGTGGGCGTAGGCGTCTCCGAACTGGTGCACGAGGGCGTCCTGACCATGGAATTCAGCGGCTCGGCCGACGACCTGGCGCGCATCGTGCACGCGCATCCGACCCTCTCGGAAGCCGTGCACGACGCTGCCATGGCCGTGGACAAGCGCGCGATCCACAAAGCCAACTGAGCCGACAGCCGTGAGCGCGCAGTTCTGGTGGAAGGCCGCGCTCACCGTGGTGATCGTGCTCGCCGCCTCCTTCCTCGCGCGACGCCACGGCTGGGTAGGCGCCCTGGTGGCCTCGCTGCCGCTGACTTCGCTGTTGGTGCTGGGCTGGCTGTACGCGGAAACACGCAACCCGTTTCAGGTGGCCGATCTGGCGATGTCGATTTTCTGGTTCGTGCTGGGCAGCCTCCCCTTCTTTCTGGTGCTTGCGTTTGGCCTGCGCAACGGCTGGCATTGGGGCATCTCGGCAGCAGCGGCCGTTGCATCGGGTTTCGCAGGGGTCAGCGTGGCCCAGTGGCTCATGGCCCGGGGTACGGTCTAGGTGCGCACTGTCTGCGTTTATTGCGGCTCCAGGACGGGCGCCCGCCCGCTGTACGCGCAACGCGCATCGATGCTCGGTACGCGTCTGGCGCAGCAGGGCCTCGCTCTCGTATACGGTGGCGGCAATGTGGGCCTGATGGGCATCGTCGCCGATGCGGCACTGGCGGCTGGAGGCGACGTGATCGGTGTGATTCCCGAGCAACTCGTCGGCTGGGAAGTCGCGCATCGCGGCGTTACCCGGCTCGAGGTCGTCGCCAACATGCACGAGCGCAAGGCGCGCATGTTCGATCTCAGCGATGGGTTCATTGCCCTGCCCGGCGGCTTCGGCACGCTCGATGAAATGTTCGAAATGCTCACCTGGCGCCAGCTCGGGCTTGGCGACAAGCCGTGTGCGTTCCTGGACGTGGATGGATTCTTTTCGCCACTGATGCAGATGATGGATCGGATGGTGCAGGAGCAATTCCTGCATGCGGACCAACGTCGCGATCTCTGGCACGGCGAGGACATCGAGACGATGCTGACATGGATGAATGACTATCAGCCCGCCATCACGAACAAGCTGACACACGAACAACGCAGCAAGGACCTTCGCTGATCGCAGCTGCGACCAATGCGGCGCGCGACGATCCGGCGCGCCACGATTCGGGTTGCCCGTTTGAAAAATCGGCAACCATTCCACCCATCCCGATCAGCAGGAGCGACCGAACCCATGATGCCGACCCACGACAGGTTCAACGCATTCCGCATCCATCGTGACGCGGCCGGGCACCACAGCGGCATCGAGACAATCGGCCTGGACGATCTGTCACCCGGCGAGGTGGTGATCAGAACCGTCTACTCGTCCGTCAACTTCAAGGATGCGCTCGCCGGAACGGGCCAGGGAAAAATCCTGCGCCGGTTCCCGCTGGTCGGCGGAATCGATGTGGCCGGGCACGTGGTCGCCTCGACCGACCCCGCCTTCCGCGAAGGCGATGCCGTCATCGTCACCGGCTGCGGCCTCAGCGAGACACGCGACGGCGGCTTTGCGCCGTTCGCCCGGCTGGAGTCGCGCTGGGCGATCGCGCTTCCTGACGGTTTGAGCCTGCGCGAAAGCATGATCATCGGCACCGCTGGGTTCACCGCCGCGCTGGCGTTGCTGCGCATGGGCGACAACCGCCAGTCGCCGGAACTCGGGCCCTTGGCCGTGACAGGTGCCACCGGCGGCGTCGGCTCGTTGGCCGTCGACATCTTCAGCCGCGCCGGGTACGAAGTGCATGCGATCAGTGGCAAGCCCGAACACGCCGGGTATCTCCAGGCCATCGGCGCCAGCGTCGTGCTTGGCCGCGACGCGCTCGATACGGACCGACCGATGGAATCGGTGCGCTTCGGCGGCGGCCTGGACAATGTGGGCGGCCCGATGCTCAGCAGCCTGCTCGCGCAGACAGCGCCTTACGGCAATGTCGCCAGTGCCGGGCTCGCGGCCTCGCATGAGCTCGATGCAACCGTAATGCCGTTCATCATCCGCGGCGTGTCGCTGCTGGGAATCGCCTCGGCCGGAACCGGGCGCGACATCCGCCAGACGGTGTGGGAGCACCTTGCCAGCGACTGGAAGCCGGCCCATCTGGAGCGCATCTGCACCCGCGAATCAAAGCTGGAGGAACTGCCGGGTGTGTTCGACACCATGCTTGCGGGCCAGTCCCTTGGACGCACGATCGTGGCCCTGTGACGCGCGCGCGCCATACCGGTTGCGGGAATGCCGCACACCGCTACAATCGCCAGAGAAACCGGGGGAAAACATGGCACGCATCTTGATCGTCGACGACTCACCGTCGCAACTGCTGGGCATCAGTCGCATCGTGGAAAAACTGGGCCACGAGGCCATGACCGCCGAGGACGGCGCCGCAGGCCTGGATGTCGCCAAGCGCGAACTCCCGGACCTGGTGTTGATGGACGTGGTGATGCCGAACCTCAACGGGTTCCAGGCCACCCGGGCCATCTGCCGAGATCCGACCACGCAGCACATTCCCGTGGTGCTGGTCACCACCAAGGACCTCGACACTGACCGCATGTGGGGCCTGCGCCAAGGCGCCAAGGCCTACATCACCAAGCCGTTCAACGAAACCGAACTGGCCAACGTCATTTCAAAGCTGTTGCCGAACTGAGCAGACGATCGGCGGTAGCGGTCATCCTGCGGGTCTTCTGCGGGGCTCAGGCGCGGCGCCAGTCGTTGCCGAACGCCTCACGCATGCTTTCGTAGGCCGCCCGTTGTGCGTCGCTCTGCGGACGAGGGGCGAGCACCTCCAGTTCGACGATCTGATCCCCTGTCTCGGCTTTTCCCGAAGCGTCGCCCGGTAGCCCGCGACCTCGCAATCGAAGCTTCCGTCCTGCTTCCGAGTTGGGCGGCACCTTCAATTCGACCGCGCCGCCGAGCGTCGGCACGCTCAGCGAAGCGCCGAGCGCCGCTTCCCACGGCGCCACCGCGAGCACGTGTATGACATTGCGGCCGTCCACCTCGAATTGGGGATGGGCGGCGTACTCGATCTGCAGCAAGAGGTCGCCGCCGCCGCTGCCCTGTCCACCCAGCCGGATCGACTGACCCTCGCGCACGCCCTTGGGGACGCGCACTTCCAGGGTCCTGCCATTGATCGAGATCCGCACGGTGCTACCGGTAAAAACCGACTCCAGCGGAACCGCCAACCGGGCCTGCGTTGCCGCGGCCGGTCCTCGTGTCTGCGGCCCCCGCTGACCGAACTGCCCGTGCTGCCCGAAGTCCGGAGCACCGCGACCGCGGCCGAACAGACCCTCGAAGAAGTCGCTGAAGCCGCCCCCGGCGCCGCCTCCGGCGAATATCTCCTCGAAGTCCACGCCGCCATGGCCAGCACCGAATCCGCCCGGGGGCGGCTGTACGTCATCGCCAGGACGATAGCCCCGCGAGCGCAACTGATCGTAGGCCGCGCGTTTTTCAGGGTCGCGCAGTGCCTCGTACGCTTCGTTGACCGATTTGAATTTCTCCTCGGCACCCGTTTCCTTGCTCACGTCCGGGTGGAACTTGCGAGCCAGGCGGCGGTACGCGGACTTGATTTCCGCCTCTCCCGCACTGGGCTCCACGCCCAGGGTCGAGTAGTAATCCTTGAATTGCATCGGCAGCTCCGGCTGATTTGATCGCGAACATGTGCGTACAGGATAGGCGCCGCGTTCAGCCGAGCAAAGAGGCCCCTCCCACCTGGAGCATTCAACGGGCTGGAGCGTGAAGCGAATGCATCCCCGCGCAGCGCAATTGTCGGACTGCCGCGCTAGACTGCCGCTCCCCACAAGGAGAAAGACGAATGAGCATCCAGGTCGGCGAACGTCTGCCCAAGGTCGTGTTGCAACGCATCGGCGAAGGCACCGAGAACTTCGACACCGGCGAATTGACCGAAGGCACCCGGTTGGTGATGTTCGCGGTTCCCGGCGCATTTACGCCTACCTGTTCGGAGAAGCACCTGCCCGGGTTTATCGAACACCTGGGCGAATTCCGCGCAAAGGGAATCGAAGTGGCGTGCCTGTCGGTCAACGATCCTTTCGTGATGCAGGCCTGGGCGCAGACCCAGGACGTGCCGAAGGAGATGATCATGCTGGCCGACGGCAATGGCGAGTTCACCAGGGAATTGGGCCTGGAGCTGGATGCGAGTGCCTACGGCATGGGCAGGCGCGCCAAGCGCTTCGCACTCTATGCCGAGGATGGTGTCGTGAAGGAGCTTCACGTGGAGGCACCCGGCGAGCTTCGTGTCTCGACCGCGGAGTTCATGCTTTCGCAACTGGACGGAGCATCGCAGGACTGAGTCCCATGCGACGACCGCGCAGTTGACGCGGCCAGGACCAAAAAAAAACGCCACCCAAGAGTGGCGTTTTTCTTTGCGAAGCGACGGTCGACTTTACGTGACTGGCGGATCCGACGGCTCCACCGGGGCGTCGAATTCCATGGTGGGGTCGGCCACGACGGCCGCCTCGACGGGGCCGTCTGCGGCTCCCGCATTGACGACGCCCTCTTCCTCCAGCGCAGAGTCGAGCGATGCATCCAGCCGTTCGACCGCCTGCAGGGTTTCATCGGGCGCAAGACGGATCAGCGTGACCCCCTGCGTGTTGCGGCTGACCTGCGAAATCTCCGATGCACGGGTGCGCACGAGGGTTCCACCGTCGGAGATCAGCAACACTTCATGGTGATCGCTGAGCTGGATCGCGCCCACCAGTTTGCCGTTGCGGGCACTGGTCTTGATCGCCAGCACGCCCTGGGTGCCGCGCCCCTTGCAGGGGTATTCGGCAACGGGCGTCCGTTTGCCATAACCCCGCTCGCTGGCAGTGAGGATGTCTCCATCACCATCGACCACGATCAGGCTCTGCACCTGCTCGCCCTCGGCCAGGCGGATGCCGCGCACGCCCGTCGAGTTTCGCCCGGTCGAGCGCATCGCGGTTTCAGAGAACCGCACGGCCTTGCCGTTGCTCGCGAACAACATGATGTCGCACTTGCCGTTGGTCATCTCGACGTTGACAAGCGCGTCGCCATCTTCGAGGTTGATCGCGATCTTGCCGCGCTGCAGCCGGTACGCGAACTCGCTGAGTGGGGTCTTCTTGACCGTGCCCTTGCGGGTGGCGAACAGTACGAAGTGACCCTCGTCGTACTCGCGCACCGGCAGCACGGCCTGCACCTGGGCACCGTCGCCGATCGGAAGCCAGTTGATGATCGGACGGCCGCGGGCATTCGGGCCGGCATCCGGCAACTGGTACACCGGCAGCCAGAACACGCGGCCGTCGCTGGTGAAGGTCAGCAGCGTGTCGTGCGTGTTGACCAGCCACAGCTTGTCGATGAAATCCTCGTCCTTCGCCATCGCGGCGTTGCGGCCACGACCACCGCGCTTCTGGGCGCGGTAGGCGCTCACCGGCTGGCGCTTGACGTAACCGGTGTTCGACAGCGTCACGACCACATCTTCGGGCGCGATCAGGTCGAGGATGTCGAGGTCTTCCTCGCTCGGGCGGATCTCGCTGCGGCGGTCGTCGCCGAACTCCTCCTTGACGTTGCGCAGTTCGGTGCGGATCACTTCCATCAGCACGTTGGGATCTTCGAGGATCTCGATCAGCGCGCGGATCGTCTCCAGCAGCACCTTGTACTCGTCGGTGAGCTTGTCCTGCTCCAGCCCGGTCAGGCGGTGCAGGCGCATCTCCAGGATCTGCTGCGCCTGGATCTCGGTCAACTGGTAGACCTTGCCACCGTTGGCGGTATCGACCAGTCCGGATCCCAGAGGCAGGTCTTCCGGCTGCGACGCGTCGGCACCTGCGGCGCTCAGGAGTGCGCCGACCAGGCCCGCGTCCCAGGTCCTGGCGAGCATGCGCTCACGCGCCTCGTTGGGATTCTGCGACGTCTTGATCAGCTCGATCATCTCGTCGATGTTCGCCAGCGCGACCGTCAAACCTTCAAGGATGTGCGCGCGTGCGCGGGCCTTGCGCAGGTCGAAGATCGTGCGGCGGGTGACCACCTCGCGACGGTGGCGGACGAAGGCCTCGATGATCTGCTTGAGGTTCAGCAACTGCGGGCGCCCGTCGACAAGCGCGACCATGTTGATGCCGAACACCGACTCCATCTGCGTCTGCTGATAGAGGTTGTTGAGCAGCACCTCGGCCGAGAAACCGCGCTTGACCTCGATGAAGATGCGCATGCCGTCCTTGTCGGACTCGTCGCGCAGCTCGCTGATGCCTTCGAGCTTCTTTTCCTTGACCAGTTCGGCGATCTTCTCGATCAGCCGCGCCTTGTTGACCTGGTAAGGAATCTCGCTGACCGCAATGGCTTCGCGGCCGCTGGAGTCGTTGACCTCGATCTCCGCCCGCGCGCGCATGCGGACGCGACCGCGACCGGTGCGATAGGCATTGATGATGCCCGCGGTGCCGTTGATGATGCCCGCGGTCGGGAAGTCCGGACCGGGGACGTACTCCATCAGCCCGTCGACATCGAGCTCCGGATCGTCGATCAGCGCGATCGTGGCATCGATGACTTCCGAAAGATTGTGCGGCGGGATGTTGGTCGCCATGCCGACCGCGATGCCGGCCGAGCCGTTGATCAGCAGGTTGGGCACCCGCGTCGGCATGACCGTGGGTTCGAGTTCCTTCTCGTCGTAGTTGGGCTGGAAATCGACGGTTTCCTTGTCGATGTCCGCCATCAGCTCATGGGTGATCTTCGCCATGCGCGATTCGGTGTATCGCATCGCAGCGGCAGAATCGCCGTCGACCGAACCGAAGTTGCCTTGCCCATCCACCAGCAGGTAGCGCAGCGAAAACGGCTGGGCCATTCGAACCAGCGTGTCGTACACGGACTGGTCGCCATGCGGGTGGTACTTGCCGATCACGTCACCGACGATTCGCGCGGACTTGAAGTGCGGCTTGTTGCTGTGCGCACCCAGTTCGCTCATCGCGTACAGAACGCGGCGGTGGACCGGTTTGAGGCCGTCCCGAACGTCCGGGAGCGCGCGTCCCACGATCACGCTCATGGCGTAATCGAGGTAGCTGCGGCGCATCTCGTCCTCGAGGTTTACCGGGATGATTTCCTTGGCAAGTTCGGCCATCGGGTTTCCGTCTTTGAGCAAAAGTCGATGCTGTCCGAGGAGCGATGCCGGGCCAGGTCAGGCGGGGCTGCGACGGCTCGTCGGGCAGATGAAAACAACGTGAAATGGTACCACACGACACGCCTGCCCACCCGATCCAATTGATCGTTGAAACAAGGACTTAGCTGCGGTTTTTGGTGAGCGCGCCAACTGCGGCAGCCGGGTGCGGGCTCAGCCGCCGAAAGCGGCCTGCATTGCCGCCGGGTCGGGCCGCTCGATCACGCCGCGCTCGGTGACGATCGCATCGATCAGCTCGTGCGGGGTCACGTCAAAAACCGGATTCCAGGCACCGACTTCCGCCGCGGCGGTCCGGACGCCACCGACGCCGAAAAGTTCGGCCGGATCGCGCTCCTCGATGTGGATGTGATCGCCGGACGGGGTCGCCATGTCGATGGTCGAGGACGGCGCAGCGACCATGAATTTCACCGCATGATGGCGAGCGGCAATCGCCAGCTGATAGGTGCCGATCTTGTTCGCGACATCGCCATTGGCGCAGATGCGGTCGGCACCGACCACCACCCATTGCACCGCACCGGACTTCATCAGATGCGACGCGGCCGAGTCGGCGATCAGCAGCGGCGCGATGCCGTCCTGCTGCAGCTCCCACACGGTCAGTCGTGCACCCTGCAGCCAGGGTCGGGTCTCGCCCGCATAGACCTGACCGATACGGCCCTGCGCCACGCCGGCGCGGATCACACCGAGCGCCGTTCCGAAGCCGGCAGTGGCGAGCGATCCGGTGTTGCAGTGGGTGAGCACGCCGCTGCCCGGTTCGATCAGGGCCGCACCCAGCGCGCCCATGCGTCGGTTGGCCGCGAGGTCCTCGCTGGCGATGTCGCAGGCGGCCTGCTCGATCACGGCCCGCCAGTCGGAACCGGCGCCGAGTAGCGCCCGCCGCATCCTCTCCAAAGCCCAGGCCAGGTTGACCGCGGTCGGACGCGCCGCGTTCAAGCGGAACATCGCAGGCTGAAGCCCGGCCTCCGCCACGGCACCATCGCTCGCCTCGATCTCGCGGGCAGCAAGCACGACGCCCCACGCGGCCGCGATACCGATGGCCGGCGCGCCACGGACGGTCAACTCATGAATGGCTTTCGCCACCTGGTCGCTGGTCTCGCAGCGAACGTACTCCACGTCGAACGGCAGTTTTCGCTGGTCAATCAACTCCAGCGCGTCGCCGGTCCAGCGGATCGGGCGCACCCGGTCGTAGCGGTCGAAATCGAAAGGGGTGTCGGTCATGGGGCGATTCTAGAGGGGATGGTCCGCGAAGGACGCGAAGGACGCAAAGGAAGCGGAAAAAAGAGCAAAAGAAGAAAGAGGAAAGAAGAAAGGATTGCTGCGGCCTTTCATTGCGCAGCTGGCGCGCGGGACGCGTGCGAGAGGGTGGAACAGGCGTCACAGGTGACAGTTTTCGAAAGCTACCGGCAGCCAGGAGTGAAACTGAAGACTCCACCCTTTTCTGCCGTTCTTCGCGCTCTTCGCGTTCTTCGCGGACCATCATTTGTGCTCTCTTTTGCGCCCTTTGCGTCATTCGCGGAATACATCAACCATTCCTTCAGGCGTGCGCGAAATCGAAGGCCAGCACGTCGGCGATGCGGTCGGTGCGCAGCATCGCCATCAGCAGACGGTCCACGCCGACGGCGACGCCGGCGCAGTCGGGAAGGCCTGCGGTCAGCGCCGCCAGCAGGCGTTCGTCGCGGGGCGGTGCGGGCTGGCCACGTTGCGTGCGGACCTCACGGTCGCGATCGAACCTTGCGCCCTGCTCCACCGGGTCGGCCAGTTCGTGATAGCCGTTGGCGATCTCCAGAGGCCCGAGGTACAGCTCGAAACGCTCGGCGACGGGGGCGGCGTCGGATGGGGCGCGCAGCCTTGCCAAGGCGCATTGGGTGGCGGGAAAGTCGTACACGCCAAGCAGTTGGCCCTCGGGGAACCCGGGCTGCAGCCGATGCGTCATCATCAGGTCGAGCCAGTCGTCGCGGCTGAGCCCCTGCGGGTCGATCTCCACCTCGCCCAGCGCAGCACGCAGTTCCTCCATGCTGGCAGCCGTCGGATCGATTCCCAGCCGTTGCCGGTAGAGCTCGTGGTACGTGATCTCCGCGTAGTCGGCGCTCTGGTTCGCCAGCGCCAGAGCGGCATTGACGAGCGCCCCGGCTTCGAGCATCAACTCGCGATGGTTCCAGCCGATGCGGTACCACTCGAGCATCGTGAATTCCGGGTTGTGCCGGATGCCTGCTTCCCCGTCGCGGAATACCCGGCCGAGTTCGTAGCAGTCGCCAATTCCGGACGCGAGCAGGCGCTTGAGCGCGAACTCTGGCGAGGTGCGCAGCCAGCGCGTGCGCGGTGCGCCATCGGTGCGCCCGCTGAAACGCAGCCAGAACGAGGCGATGTTGGGATCGGTGTTGCCGGCCTGGGAGAGGATCGGAGTTTCAACCTCGATCACTGCGCGCTCGGCGAAGAAGTTGCGGATCAGGGTGTTGAGGCGGGCTCGTGTGTGAATCGCTTCTTTCGAGGCGGTTTGAGCAGCAGGCAGGTCTGCTCCGTGGGCAGGAGCGGGTTCGCGCTGCTGCTGCGGCGTCGTCGGCAGAGCAAGAGCCCCCCTCACCCCAACCCTCTCCCCCGCAAGCGGAGGAGAGGGAGCAAAAGCGGTGCGCGGTGCATTCGAGGCCGCTCCCGAATCGTCACCCGTGCCGGAATGGAGGCCATGGCCTTGCTCTGAGCCCTGGCCTTGGCCTTGGCCTTGGCCTTGGCCTTGCTCTGAGCCCTGGCCTTGCTCTGAGCCCTGGCCTTGCTCAGCGCCCTGACCTTGGCCTTGCTCTGAGCCTTGGCCGTGCTCAGGGATTTGGTTTTTCCCTGTGCTTTGGACCTGACCTTCCCTTCGGCACTGCTTTGAGCTTTCGCTCTGGATGTTGCCCCCTCTCCCCCGCTTGCGGGGGAGAGGGC
>JALYOF010000070.1 GCA_030857025.1 Pseudomonadota bacterium
GCGCTTGCCGTACTCCTCCCAGATTTCCTTGCCTTCCTGGGCCGCAGCCGGACTGCAACAGACAGCCAGCGCGCACGCCAGCCCCCAGCGGATCGTATTCCCCATCATCTTGCCTTCCCCTGGCGCCAGTTGGGCTATTCGAATGTGCCCCAGGCACATCCATTGAATGACGTGGCGCACCGCGTGCTTTGTACAGGCCCGCCCCCGGTGCAGCAAGGCTTGTTTTCCGGCGAACCGGACAACACACGTGGCGCGGACTTCTGGGCCAGGTTCCCTCCCGCCGGGCTACCCTATGCCGATGAACTATCGCCACGCCTTCCATGCCGGCAACCATGCCGATGTTTTCCAGCACGTCGAGAACAACGGGGACGGAGGAGGTCGGAGATAGTTGATTTCACTTGATTACCTCCATCCAACCTCCGTCCCATTTGTTGCTTCCGTCCCAAGCACTCGGGCTCCCACGCAGCCGAAGTGTCTCAGTGCCGCAGATCCACCAGCGCCGGCATCTTCGCTGTGGCGGGATCGATTTGCAGCGCCTGGGGCGCGGCGCACTCCACGCTCACGTCGGCCACGCGCACCGAGCACTGCAGCAGCGCGCGCAAACCCAGCGAGCGCTCAACCAGTTCGTCTTCAGACACGGTTGCGCCTTCGGGCATGAGCAGCCTGAGGCGCGCTCGCTCGCGTCCATCCTCTCCGGTATCCAGCCAGAGCTGATGTCGCTCGGCGCCGGCCGCGAAATCCGCGATGTCGTCGAGATCGTGCTTGAGTTCGCCGAACTGGAAAGAGCACGCGGCGCGCGCGCGCAGTTCCAGGTGTTCGACGCCGTCGATCCACACGCGGCGGCCGACATCGCCGAGACGGTAGCGGAACAACGGGAAGCGGCGGCGGAAGGCATTGGTGACGGCGATGTCGCCGTAGCCGTCGGCATCGGGCGACAGGATCTCCACGACCACGCCCGGCAGCACGCCGAACACGCCGGGATGCGCGTCGACATCGCACCAGGCCCAGATGCCGGTCTCCGCCGCACCGTACAGCGACCACACGTGACGCGTGCCGAAGGCGTCGCGCATGGCCGAGAGCTGCGACGGGCGCAGGAATTCGCCGGCATAGAGCAGGTTGGGGATGTCGAGCGCGCGGCTGCATCCACCGAGGTGGCGCGCGAGCAGCGACAGTCGCGATGGCGTGCCCAGCAGGTGTGTGGGCTGGAAGCGCTCCGCCGTAGCCACCAGGTCCACGTCGCAGGCATGCGCGCTCATCGGCAGCGATGTCGCGCCGCAACGTTCGAGCACGTCGTCCAGGATCGCGGCGCTGCGGTACAGATCGGCATAGCCGAACACGTTGAGCGCGACGGTATCGGCATCGAACAATCCTGCGCGCACCAGCTCCACGGCGAGCGCAGCGCGCTGGCAGTGGTTCTCCTGGATGTCGACCGGAAAGACCAGCGGCTCGCGCGTACTCCCGCCGGAGCGCACCAGATACAGGCCGCCCTCACCGCGACCGGGTCGGAAATCGCGCAGGGCGGCAACCCAGTCGTGCTTGTCCAGCGCCGGCGCATCGCGCCACTCGCGCACGCCTGCGTAACGCGCGCCCAGCAGAGGATGCGCCCGGGTCCGGTCGAAACTGCGGCTCAACAACACCTCGCGCGCCTCTGTGACCGCATCGCGCGTATGCAGGCGAGTTTCAACGCGCGCGCTCATGCGCGCTCCGGGAGCGAATATCGGCGGTAATACGACAGGCGCGCCAGCAAGGGCAGATGGCGCGTGACGAAGGCGAGCTTCTGGCGGCGCGTCGGCAGGCTGTGCATCGCGTGCTCCAGCCAGCGCTCGCCGAGCATGCCCATCAAACGGCGATCGTCGCGGTCGGCACTGGCGGCGTAGCGACGGATCGTCGGCGGCACTTCCAGCCGCCGCCAGTCGTGGCAGGGCTGGTGCGACAGACTGTCGCCGAGCACCCGGAAGGCGATCAGCGGTTCGTCCATCAACGCGACCCTCGTGCCCGGGCAGGCATGGATGGTCTTGAGGACGCGATACCAGAAGTCGACGCCTTCGTTGAGCCGCGAACTGTCGTGGTAGCGATGCGAGCCGATCCAGCAGCGCCGGACCACCACGTTGCTGGCGCGGCCCATGAAGAAGTCCGGACAGGCAGCGGTGCGCAAGGGCCGCGGCAGCGCCCATATGCCAGGCTCGATCGGCTCCAGCTCGCCGGCCAGGAGGTCGAGCTGGGGAAAGCATCCTGAACCACCTTCGTCGAAACCGAGCACGACCATCGCGAGCTGGTGCTGGCGCATGCGCTCTTCCACCAGGCGCAGGCAGTCGGGGCGGTAGCGGTCGTCGGCGTCGAGGAAACTGAGCAGGCTGCCGTTCGCGCGTTGCATGCCGATGTTGCGCGCACCGCCGGGCCCGAGATTCACCGGCGACTCGATCAGTTCGACATGGGCATGCGGACAGGCGCGCGAAAACGCGGACAGCGCGGCGCGCGCGGCCGCCAGGCTGCCGTCGGTACTGGCGTCGTCGACGACGATGAGCTCGGCAGGCGGCGTGTCCTGCTCGGCAAGCGACGCGATCGTCTCGCCGATCCACGGCGCCTTGTTGTATACCGGGATGACGACGGTGTGGCTCAGGGCGCGGGCATCGCTCATGCCGCCACTCCCGTGGCATAGATGCACCCACGCCCCTGATGCACGTTGATCACCGCCTCGTCCGAACCGCGGAAGATACCCGGGCCATGGCTGTGCCGGTCCCGGCACAACTGCATGCCGACCAGATGGATCGGTGCGCCGCTGCCCGGCTCGCGGAACGTGTATTGGCCTATGTATTCCTGGAACACGTAGCGCCCCCGGTCCGGACCCATGCAGCGCGCCCAAGCGGCGGGGTCGCACAGGCTGCGCACGCAGGTGTCCACCCCGCGGCCGCCACTGCTGGGCTTGGCGATCAGGTCATGCGGACGCGACTGCAGGACCCGTGCATCGTGGTCGTCATGCACGACCCAGGTCGGGATCAGATAACGGCGCAGCGCCGCATAGGCGTCGGCGGCCATGCAGTCGCGCATGATCGCCTCGTCGTTGAGCACCGCCAGCACGCGCTTGTCGTGGACCAGGATCAGGGTTCGCACATCGTTGAAGTAGCAAGCTTCGTCAATCATCCGCGCCAGCGCGTCCGGCTGGAAATCGACCAGTTCAGTGCGGTCCATTTCCAGCACGATGCGGTCGATGCGACGGCCATCGATCGCCAGCGCGCCCCCGCTGCAGCGCAGCGCCGATGGATGCGCCTGCAGGAACTCGACGCCATGCGCGGCCAGTTCGTCGCGAAGGCAGAACAGTTCGGTGCCGGGCTCGCAGCCGTGCAACATCGCCAGCACCGTGCCCGGCGGGTGCAGCGCGCGCAGCGCGTCCAGCAGGGGTGCATCCTGTTCGCACACTTCGCGCAGGCCGACGCTGGCCAATGCCTCGGCGAGGGATCGTGTCGCCGCGCGGCTCACCATCCAGCCGTTGAGCGGGTAGCGCGCGCCGATCTCGCAGATGCGCGGGTGCCCATCGAGGTCGTAGACGAAGTCGGGGCGATACAGGCCGACGGCATACGGGCTTCCACGCGCGACCCCCAGCAGCGCGTCGAGGGCGGGATCCAGAGCGTAGATGTCCCGGATGCGGAAATCCTCGTGGTAGCGCGCGACCACCGCGCGCAGCGCGGTGTCCAGCAGGACGGACAGCGTCCGCAGGTTCTCGACGTATTCGCTGCTGACGCGCACAGGCGTCTTCGAGAACGAAAGTCCATCGGCCAGCGTCGTAGCTGCGAAGCCCGCGCGCAGCAGGTCCGACGGTTCCACATCCAATGGTCGGTTGGCGATATCCAGCATTCGCGGCGCCACGGGCGAAACCTCAGGCCGCCACCGCGTCCACTGTGCGATCGACCTCGAACAGCGCGCGCATGACCTCGGCCTTGCGGGTCAGGTATTCGGCAACGATCTCGTCGATCGGGTAGTCCTCCACGTGCAGGTGCATGGCACGGGCGTAATGGCCGACTGCATCGACCGCGTGGAAGAAGTGATTCTTTTCGGTCGGGCCGCAATGCACGCTGATCCACGCCAGCGTGCGCCGCGACGCATCGTCGTCGACGCCGAGATCGCGCGCCAGCCAGGTGCGGAACAGCGGCAGGATGTACTCCACCTCGCCATGGGTGTAGATCTCGTGCACCAGGGTGGTCAGCAGTGCGACCATCGGATCGCGTTCGCGCAGCGAATTGCGGTCCTTCCAATCCTTGAACGCCTGCGCGGCCGGATCGATATGGCGATGCAGCAGCCACTGGTCGTCGCCGACGATGCCGGTCGCCATGGCGTAGAACAGTTTCGAATGGAGGATCGCGGTGGTGACCGCGAGGTCTTCGTCGACGATCCGGTTCAGGCTTACTATCGCGCGAGTGAGTGCGCCCGGATCGGGGATGGTTTCGCAGGTGTGCATCATCAAGGTCAGGCGATTGCTGATCCCGGCGACGGTCATCGCACTGTTGTTGGTCTGGCTCCAGCTCTGGAAGAAGCGGCGCAGCAGTTCGGGCTTCTGGCGACGCGCGGTCAACGCGCGGAAGCCCGATTCGATGTCGGCAAAGTCCTCCGCATGACGGGGCATGGTGCGCTGCAAGGCATGCTTCAGCTGCGACGACGGCATGCCGTCGAGCACGGGCAGGATGATGGATAGCAGTGGTGTCATGTCGGGTCGTCCTTGTCGGCGGGGCGTTTGGATGCGTCGCGCGACCATGCCCGCGTCCAGCTCCGGCGATCTCATGCGCCTGCTGCGCATGGCCACGGACCATGGACGTTCACCCCTGTCGCGTACCACGTCCTGCGGGACCATCGCGATGCGATGGCAGGCACCGACGGTAGCAGCGACCGGTTCGAACGCCGGTCGCAGTCTGGTATCAGTTGCGTGCCAGAGCGTCAGTACCTCCTCCTCTGACCGCGGCCGGCTCGGCCTGATGAGCTGCTGCTGTCGCAGGTCCCATAGGCCAACAACGACAAGAGCAGCAGGCCTTGCAGCCGTAGCCTTATGTAGCTACACTTTGCTTCGTTGGGCTGTCTAGCGCCACACTGGTCCTCACGGATGCGGGCCAGGAGTTCCCGGGTGATGACGATGACGACTATCAGCTCGGTTGCCGAACGCAATTGTTGTACGAGTTCGGCTCCAAACACCAAGGCAAACAAATACTTATGAAAACTCTAGCAACCGACGTGGTGCGTTCGCGCGTCTCGCAAGAGCTCAAGAGGGATGCCGAGGCTGTTTTCACCGAACTCGGTCTTACGGTCAGCGATGGCATTCGGATGTTCCTGACTCAGGTGGTCCGTAAAGGGACCATTCCCTTTGAGCTCGCTCCCAACGCCACAACCATCGCGGCAATGAGAGAGAGCGAGTCGCGAGCCACCAGAGCGTCCGCCAACATCAAGGACTTACTGGATGAGCTCGAAAAGGGGGAAGGAACCAAGCAGCAGTAAAGAAAAAAACGGAAAACGGGTGGATCCGCCCAGGAGGGTGAATTCGACCGCTCAGTTCCGAAAAGACTGGGAAGACATAAAAGGGGCAGGTCGTCAGGATCTGAGCCGCGCGAAGGCCGGGATGATGCTTTTGGTGGCAGATGACGCTCCCATGCCTCCGGAGTACAAGGACCATCCTCTCAAGGGTCCGTGGTCCAGGTACAGGGAGTTCCACGCAGGTGGAGACTTGCTTGTCGTATACCGGGTCGACGGCGATCTCGTCGACTTCGTACGCATTGGAACTCACACCGGGCTCTTCGACTGACAAAAAAAGCCCAGCTCAGGCTGGGCTTTTTCGTGGTCTTCGCCAAATCAGGGGAAGGCCGTCCCGCCGGCCCCGAACTACCGCTTCATAGAACTGAAGAACTCGTCGTTGGACTTGGTGCTCTTCATCTTGTCGAGCAGGAATTCCATCGCCGCGAGTTCGTCCATCGGGTGCAGCAACTTGCGCAGGATCCAGATCTTCTGCAGCAGCTCGGGCTCGATCAGGTAATCCTCGCGGCGGGTGCCGGACGCATTGACGTTGATCGCCGGGTACACGCGTTTCTCGGCGATGCGGCGGTCCAGGTGCACTTCGCTGTTGCCGGTGCCCTTGAACTCCTCGTAGATCACCTTGTCCATCGCGCTGCCGGTATCGACCAGGGCGGTGGCGATGATGGTCAGGCTGCCGCCTTCCTCCACGTTGCGCGCGGCGCCGAAGAACCGCTTCGGGCGATGCAGGGCGTTGGCGTCGACGCCGCCGGTGAGCACCTTGCCGGAGCTGGGCAGCACGTTGTTGTAGGCGCGGGCGAGGCGGGTGATCGAGTCGAGCAGGATCACCACGTCACGCTTGTGCTCGACCAGGCGCTTGGCGCGCTCGATCACCATTTCGGCGACCTGCACGTGGCGCGCGGCGGGCTCGTCGAACGTCGAACTGATGACTTCGCCGCGCACGGTGCGCTGCATTTCGGTGACTTCTTCCGGGCGCTCGTCGATCAGCAGCACGATCAGGTGCACGTCCGGATGGTTGTAGGTGATGGCGCTGGCGACCTGCTGCATCATCATGGTCTTGCCGGCTTTCGGCGGACTCACGATCAGCGCGCGCTGGCCCTTGCCCTGCGGGGCCATCAAATCGAGGATGCGGCCGGTGATGTCTTCGCTGGAGCCGTCGCCGCGCTCGAGCTTGAATTTCTTGCGCGGGAACAGCGCGGTCAGGTTCTCGAACAGCGCCTTGTTCTTCGACGCCTCGATCGGCTCGCCGTTGATGGTGTCCACGATCGACAGCGCGAAGTAGCGCTCGCCGTGCTTGGGGGAGCGGATGCGGCCTCTCAGGTGGTCACCGGTGCGCAGGTTGAAGCGGCGGATCTGTGT
>JALYOF010000079.1 GCA_030857025.1 Pseudomonadota bacterium
ACTTGATCTTGCCTTCCTTGTACATCACGTGCTTGCGCACGACCGGGTCGTACTTGCTCATTTCCATCTTGCCCGGGGTGTTCTTCTTGTTCTTGTCCGTCGTGTAGAAATGCCCGGTGCCAGCCGAGGAGATCATGCGGATCTTGTCGCGTTTGCCTGCCATTTCCTATCTCCTCAGATCTTTTCGCCGCGGGCGCGGAGATCGGCCAGAACGGAGTCGATGCCGTTCTTGTCGATGGTGCGCATCGCGTTGGCGGAAACACGCAGCTTGACCCAGCGGTTCTCCGAAGCGACCCAGAAGCGGCGCTCGTGAAGGTTGGGCATGAAGCGGCGGCGGGTCTTGTTCATGGCGTGCGAAACGTTGTTGCCGAAAACCGTTCGCTTACCTGTTACCTGGCATACGCGTGACATTGGCGCACCTCGAAAGGATGTGGTGCTTCCCTTGGCCAGGGAGGCGGCGGCCCCGCACCCCGGACCGATGTCTGGAGGGCACGCGATTACGGGCAAAAATGTCCGCCGGACGGCGGTGCTGCACGAGGCGGTCCGGAATCGCGCTTCCGGGTCGCCCGGTCACCCCCGAAAGGGCAGGCCGGACGCAGCGAGCCGCGCATTATGCAGGACGCAGGGCGCGGGAACAACAAGTTACGCGCGCTGCGGTTCCTGAACGCGCCTCCGAATGGCGGCGACGACGCCTGCGTCTGTCGTAGAACTACTCGGCCTTGCCTCGCAGCTTTTCCAGCACGCCTTCGAGCGAATCCAGGTCGTGGTAGTGGATCACCAGCTTTCCCTTGCCGCCGCGGCCGTGCATCACGTTCACTTTCGTCTGCAGCGATTCGGACAGCTCGCGCTCCAGGCTGGCGATGTCCGCCTGCGGCGCCGGGCCCTTTGCCTTGCTGCGGCCGTGCTCCGGCACACGGCCGGCGGAGTACTGCTGGGCGCGGTGCTCGACCTCGCGCACCGACCAGCCGTGTTCGGCGGCGTCCGCCGCCAGCTTGCTCGCCAGTTCCGGCGCAAGCGTCAGCAGCGCGCGCGCGTGGCCCATCTCGAGCCGGCGGGCTTCCACCAGCGCCCGGATCGCCTCCGGCAACTCCAGCAGGCGCAACAGGTTGGACACCGCCGCGCGGGAACGCCCGACCGCCTCGGCCGCCTGCGCGTGGGTCAGGTCGAACTCGTCGATGAGCCGCTGCAGCGCCTGTGATTCCTCGAGCGGATTGAGGTCCTCGCGCTGGATGTTCTCGATCAGCGCCATCGCGATCACGGTGCGATCGTCGACCTCGCGCACGACCACCGGAATTTCGGTCAAGCCGGCAAGCTGCGCGGCACGCCAGCGGCGTTCGCCGGCGATGATCTCGTGCGTGGTGCCCGCGGGGCCGGCGATCGCCCGAACCACGATCGGCTGGATCACGCCCTGTGCGTTGATCGACGCCGCCAACTCCGCGAGCTTGGCCTCGTCCATGTTGCGGCGCGGCTGGTACTGCCCCGGAACGAGCGTGCCCACCGGCAGCTTGCGCAGCACGTCGCCGGGGATGGCCTCCAGCGGCGGCGCTTCGGCCTTGGGGCCGAGCAGCGATTCCAGTCCGCGACCGAGCCCGCGTTTCTTGCCGGTGCTGGCGACGCTCATTCGGCGGCCTCCCCGATCGGCTCTCGTATCTGGCCAGGCACCGTGGCGCTGGCGGCCTGTTCGCGCTCGCGCTGGCGCCGCAGCACCTCGCCGGCAAGGCCGAGATAGGCGACCCCACCGCGGGAAGCGCGGTCGTAGCCGACGATGCTGACACCGTGGCTCGGCGCTTCGGCCAGGCGGACGTTGCGCGGCACGATGGTGCGGAACACCTTGTCGCCGAAGTGGTTGGTCAATTCGGCCGACACCGCGTTGGCCAGGTTGTTGCGCACGTCGAACATGGTACGCAGCACGCCTTCGATCTCCAGCACCGGGTTGAGGCGCTGGTTGATGCCTTCGATGGTGTCGACCAGCGCGCTCAGTCCTTCCAGCGCGTAGTACTCGCACTGCATCGGCACGATGATCGAGTCGGCTGCGGTCAGCGCGTTGAGCGTCAGCAGCGACAGCGCCGGCGGGCAGTCGATCAGGATGAAATCGTAGTCGGCGCGCAGCGGCGCGAGCGCGGCCTTGAGCCGCTGCTCGCGCGCGTCCTGCGACATCAGCTGCACCTCGACGGCGGTGAGGTCGATGTTGCCCGGCAGCAGATCGTAGTCCTCGCCCGTGCGCACGATCGCCTCGCGCACGTCCGCTTCACCGAGCAGTACTTCGCAGACCGATACCTCAAGCTCGCGCTTGTTGATGCCGCTGCCCATGGTGGCGTTGCCCTGCGGGTCGATGTCGACCAGCAGCACGCGCTTGGGCGTGCGCGCCAGCGCAGCGGCCAGGTTGACCGCGGTCGTGGTCTTGCCCACGCCACCCTTCTGGTTGGCGACGGCGATGATGCGGGCCATTCGGCTCGTCCCCTGCATTTCTAATTCCGGTGCGAGTGGCGCGCGCGGCGCCGGTCGGACTGGGGATTATGCCCGCCCCGGCCCCCCGGGCGCGCGACCGACGATCACGAGATGGCGTTCAGCCTGCAGCCCCGGCACTGCCAGCACGTGGGTCGCGTGCGCCGCCCAGCCCTCGGGCAACGCCGCGATCTCGTCTGCAGGCAAGGTGCCCTTCATCGCCAACAGCCGGCCCCCGGGCCTGAGCAGATGCCCGCCCAGCTCGACGATCAGCGGCAGCGTCGCCAGCGCGCGCGCCGTGATTGCATCGTACTGGCCCGGCTCGTCGAGCGCTTCCATGCGCGATTCGGACACCCGAACGTCGGCCAACCCCAGCTGCCGAACCGCCTCGCGCATGAACCGCGCCTTCTTGCCGGCACTCTCGACCAGGGTGACGCGCAGGCCGGGCTTGGCGATCGCCAGCGGAATTCCCGGCAGCCCCGCGCCGGTGCCCAGGTCCGCCAGGCAGCCGCCGCTGGCGACGATGTCGTCCACGAACGGATGCATGGCCAGCGAATCCAGCAGATGCTTGCGGATCATTTCATCCGGATCGCGCACCGCGGTGAGGTTGTAGGTCCGGTTCCAGCGCATCAGCAGCGCCAGATAGTCCAGCAGCGGGGTCGCCAGATCGGGGGCGAGATCGAGCGAGGCCAGGCCCGAGCGCAGGGTGTCGCGCAGTCCGGGCGGGAGCGTGGTGGCGTTCATTGCGGCAATTATGACGCCCCGACATGGTTTTCAGCGCCCGGCGCGACACCATGCCAGTGCGCCGATGTAGCCCGTCGCCGGTTCGATCCCGCTGATCGCCCATTGTCCGGCGGGCCCGAGCGCCGGATCGCAGGCCTGCAGATGCAGGCTCCCGGCGCGCTCCCCGAACTCGGGCGAAGGTTCGGAGTCGGCGGCACTGGCTGTCATCGAAGGTCTGGGTCCGCGGAGCATCCGGGCGTAAGCTACCAGTCGGTGAGCGGCGTGGCCGCAAGGTCTGTGGAAGTCATGATGTCTGCCGTTGTCGATACCGCGCCCGTTCCGGAGGCTCCCGCGCTGTCGGCACTCGCATGGGGGTCGGCCAGTCGCGCCATCGCCTTCGACGGCGGCGGCCCGGTGTCCCTGGAAACATTCCTGCGCGAGGTGCGCGGCGTCGCCGCCACCCTGCCCGACGCGCGCCACGTCATCAACCTGTGCGACGACCGCTACCGCTTCCTGGTGGCATTCTGCGCGGCCGCCCTGCGTGGTCAGGTCACGCTGCTGCCGCCATCACGGGAGACGGCGGTGGTCGGAGCGGTGCTCGCCCAGCATCCACAGTGCTACTGCCTGGGCGACCGCGAGCTCTCGCCTGCACCGCCGCAGTACCTGCGCCTGCCGACGGCGCTTCCGCAGCGCGACGGCGCCGACCCGGTGATCCAGAAGGACGCGCTGGTTGCGATCGGCTTCACCTCCGGCAGCACGGGACAGTCGCGGCCGAACCCCAAGACGTGGGCGAGCTTCATGACGAGCACGGGGCAGAACCTCGCGGCGCTGACCGACCTGCTTGCCGCACGCGGCTCCACGCCGGTGGTGGCGACCGTGCCGCCGCAGCACATGTACGGCATGGAGATGTCGGTGCTGCTGCCGCTGCTGGGCAATGTCGCGGTGCATGCCGGGCGCCCGTTCTTTCCCCACGACGTGGCCCAGGCACTGGCCGAGGCCAGCACCGCCGCGCTGCTGGTGACCACACCGCTGCACCTGCGCGCTCTGGTGGGCTCCAACCTGCCGCTGCCGACCATGGCCGGGATCGTCTCGGCGACCGCACCACTGCCGGTCGAGCTCGCCCGCGCCGCCGAGGACCGCTTCGGCTGCGAGGTGCGCGAACTGTTCGGGTCAACCGAAACCTGCATTTTCGCCCGCCGCCGCAGCGCCCGTGAGACCGCCTGGACCCTGCTGCCGGGTGTCAGCCTGGCGCCGCAGCCGGGTGGAACGGCGGTAAAGGCACCGCACCTGGCGCAGCCGGTGGTGCTCGACGACATTGTCGAACTGGTCGGTGACGGACGCTTCGAATTGCGCGGGCGCAACGCGGACCTGCTGGAGATCGCCGGCAAGCGCGCTTCCCTGGGCGACCTGACCCGCAAGCTGCTCGCGGTCCCGGGCGTCGTGGACGGCGTGGTCCTTCAGCTCGATGGAGGCGATTCCAGCGGCGTCCGCCGCATCGCCGCCCTGGTGGTCGCACCGGAACTGGACGAAACGGCCGTACTGGCGGCCCTGCGCGGACAGTTCGACCCGGTGTTCCTGCCGCGTCGGATACGTTGCGCTGCAGCATTGCCAAGGAACGAATGCGGGAAAGTGCGCAGGGATGCCCTTCTGGCGCTTTTGCACGGCTAAACAGCCTTTTTGCACTGGAAAAACGCGCTCAGAGGCAGTGCTTCTGCCTGTTCATCGCGACATCGCCATCACGCCGGGCTGGAGAGACTGAGTCCGCCCCCAAAGAGGGGAGCGATTTTCCACCCCCCGAACGGCACAAAGGAGACACACCATGGGCATCATTATTTGGCTGATAGTCGGCGGCATCATTGGCTGGATCGCCAGCATGATCATGAAGACCGACGCCCAGCAGGGCATCTTCCTCAACATCATTGTCGGCATCATCGGCGCCTTCCTCGGCGGCTGGATCGGCAGCATGCTGGGAATCGGCGGCGGCGACATCAACAGCGGCGACTTCAGTTTGATGGGCCTGCTGATGTCCCTGATCGGCGCGATCATCCTGCTCGCGATCGTCAACATGTTCCGCCGCGGCCGTCCGCGCTGAACCTGCTGAAAGACTGATCCGAGTGCAAAGGCCCGGCGTTCGCCGGGCCTTTGGCGTTTCTGGCGCCAGCCCGCAGCCGCGCTGTCAGTCGCCGATCTGGACCCACACCGGCGCGTGGTCGCTGGCGCGCTCCCAGGTCCGTGGCTCCCGATCCACCCCGGCGTCGACGCAATCCGTCCGCAGCGCCTCCGACACCAGCGTCAGGTCGATGCGCAGGCCCAGGTTCCGCCGCAGTGCCGCTTGCCGGTAGTCCCACCAGCTGAACACTCCCGCGCTGTCGTGGTGCAGGCGAAAGGCGTCGTGCAGTCCCAGCGCCAGCAGTCCCTGGAGTGCGTCGCGCTCCGGAGCCGAGCTGAGGATGTGGTTCTCGTTCCAGACCGCCGGGTCGTGCACGTCGCGATCGTCCGGGGCGATGTTGAAGTCCCCCAGCACCACCAGCCGGGGATGCGCCTGCAGCTCGGTGGCGATCCAGTCGTGCACCGCATCGAGCCAGCGCAGCTTGTAGGCGTATTTCTCGCTGCCTACCGAGTGTCCGTTGACCACGTACAGGTTGATGATGCGCACGCCATCCACGGTGGCGGCGATCACGCGCTGCTGTTCGTCCTGGAAACCTGGAATGCCGATCTGCACCCCGCTGGCGGCATTGCGCGACAGGATCGCCACGCCGTTGTAGCTCTTCTGGCCGCAGAACACGCTGCGGTAGCCCAGCGCGGCCAGTTCGGTGTCGGGAAACCGGCTGTCCTCCAGTTTTGTTTCCTGCAGCGCCACGACGTCCGGAGCGGCGGTGCGCAGCCACTGCTCCAGGTGCGGCAGGCGCACGTTCAGGGAATTCACGTTCCAGCTGGCGATTTTCATGAGCGCGACATCCACTTGCTTTTTTTGAGTTTCGTGCAGTTGGATGAATCTGTTACCTCCGCACGGGACAACGTTGCGTGTCCACTTCCATAGCGATGCCGCGTCACCTCATTCTAGTCCACGCGCCGGCACGACGGTTTAGAAGCCACGAAATTAGCAAGGAGAGTTCATGCCCACGGAGAGGTGCCTGCCACGGGAGGCGCTGCCCGAATGGGTCACGGATGCAATGATCAAAGAATCAGAGCGCCTCGCCTTCTACAGCTGGTGCATCCAATACCTCATAAGTCATGGCGAGAACATGTGTGGCTGCCGTCCGTAACCCCCCACAGGTCAGCGGGCAGGATTGAGCTCGGTCAGGCTTGATATGTATGCATATTTGTCAAATAATGGCGGGAACCAAGGAACAAATGACAAATACGTCAAATGCAAACGTTACTGGAACTAGGTGAGGCGGTAGCGGAGCGACGGCGCGCGCTCGGCATGAAGCAGGGTGACGTGGCGGCGCGGGCAGGCGTGGCCCAAGGGGCGCTATCGCGCTTGGAGCGCGGGAAGGTGGCCGAATTCGGTTCGCGCAAGCTTCTGGCCGTACTCGCAGCCCTCGGCATGGAGCTGCAGTTCGTCGAGATGGGTGCATCGGGCTCACTGGATGAGCTGCGCCGCGAGCGTGGAGGCGGTGCGTGACTCTCTCCGTCTACGTACTAGGTCGCGAGGTTGCCACGCTGGATGCCATCGGCGACTTCAAGAGCTCGATGACCTACCACGACGGCATTGCACCTGAGGACTTCGTCTCGCTGACGATGCGAGTGCGGCGCGACCCGTACATCTGGGACGACGTCCTGCATCCGGTGTTCCAGATGAACCTGCCGGAAGGCTACCTTCTCCAAGTGCTGCAAGAGCAGTTCGGCCCGCACGTCGGCGCCAGCCCCGTGGCCCTGCTTTCGGTGATCGGCCGCAACATGATCGGACGGATTCAGGTTGCTCCGTCCGGCGCGAATCTCGAAGAACCCGCCAAGCCCGTCGACGTTGCCGGTTTGTTGCAGGGCGACAACTCCGAGGAAGCCTTCGCCGAGCTGGTGCGCCAGCATGCGACCAGTGGTGTATCCGGCGTGGTGCCGAAGTTCCTGGACAGCGACGCCGAAAAGATCGGCTTCGGCCCATACAAGAAGACCACGTTGTTCACGCACCGGCACATCATCAAGGGTTCGTCCCGGCTGCTGCCATTCGTGTCACTAAACGAACATCTGTGCATGCAGGTGACCAGGCGGGTGATGCCCGCAGCCCTGACCGACGTTTCACACGACGGGCAGGCCCTGATCGTCCACCGCTTTGACGTGGACGAGAACGGTGCCCGCCTCTGGGGCATGGAAGACTTCTGCGCGCTGCTGGGCCTGCGACCGGCCGCCAAGTACGACACGACTTGGGAGCGCATTGCCAAGGCAGTGCGCGACCACGTGCCAATCTCCAACCGCGCGGATACGTTCCGGCAGATGGCGACGCTGCTGCTGCTGACCTACGCGCTACGCAACGCCGACTGCCACGCCAAGAACGTTGCCCTGCGTTACAACAGCCAGAAAGACGTCCACCTGGCGCCAGCCTACGACATGATCACCACGGCCGCGTACCCGGACTATGCGAAGAACCCGCCCGGCATCTCGTTTATGGGCCGCAAAACCTGGGACCCGGGCAAGAGTTTGCAGACTTTCATCACCGCTACCTTCGGCCTTCCCGTGCGGGACCAGGCCGAAATCGTCGACCAGATCGCGACGGCCATGGCCGAGGTTGGGCCACAGGTCCGCGAAGCCATGGCCCAGCATCCAGCCTTCACCGAAATCGGCAAGCGCATGCTGCTGACCTGGCAGGAAGGCATTGCCGGTCTCCGCGACAAGCGCATTTACTCGTTGGGCGAAGCAGCCCTGGGCGAAGCCTTCACCGGATTCTCGGATCCAAGGCCCACCAACCCCGAGCGCCATGTCATTGGTCGCTCGGATCTGTTGGGGAGGCATTGAGAATATGTCTCGGGGTGGCAGTAACAGACATGCATCACATTGAATTCGACTGGGAAGGGGATCTCGTCCGATGACTTTGCAACTCTCTGCGTTCCACGACCGTCCGTTTTTGCCGCGGATCGCCGCGCGACCGTCCTGAGCCTCGATACGTTCCTGAAGGGGCAGGTCCACGGGCAGAGCTCTTCGACGAAAACTTTTCGCCAACGGCATGCTGACCCTGGTCGATCGCGCCTTCCGCCACCTTGCAGGTGAACGCGCTGGTTCCTCGGTGTTCCAGCTCTCCCAAGCCATGGGTGGCGGCAAGACTCACAGCCTGGAAAAGTGTTGGTAAGACTGACGACTCGGGGGCGTGCATGTCAGATATCGCGTCGAGCATAAGTCCTCGGGTGGGATTCCTGAGATTGGATTGTCACTGCAAGAGTCCCCGGGCGGGGCCTGGCCGCTGGGTGGACAGCTTCGTTTACTTGTGCGGTCAGCACGATGAGCTCTGGGCATTGCTCTCTTGAGCGTTCTTGGAACGAACTGGTTCTTTCCTGCGGCGATTGCATACGACACTCGTGCTGTGTGCTGTTGTTTTGGCTGAGTGCGAGTGCTCTGTATGGTTTGTGAATGAACATTCCAGCTGGCGATTTTCATCCGCCCAGTTTATTCGACGTGCCGCATCCAAGCCCGATGCGGATGGCATCATCCGACCTCTTCCGCAGCCTTCACCGCTCATGACCCTCATCGACCTGCGCAGCGACACCGTCACCCGACCCACCGAAGCCATGCGCGCCGCCATGGCGAACGCGGAGGTCGGCGACGATGTCTACGGCGAGGACCCGACCGTCAACGCGCTGCAGCAACGCCTCGCTGATGATCTTGGCTTCGAGGGCGGACTGTTCGTGCCCAGTGGCACCCAGTCCAACCTGCTGGGGCTGATGGCGCATTGCCAGCGCGGCGATGAGTACCTCGTCGGCATGGAGGCGCACACCTACAAGTACGAGGGCGGCGGCGCGGCCGTGCTGGGATCGATCCAGCCGCAGGCGCTGGCGCACGACGCCGACGGCACGCTGCCGCTGGATGCGGTGGAGCGCGCGATCAAGCCGGTCGACCCGCATTTCGCACGCACCCGGGTGCTGAGCCTGGAGAACACCTGGCAGGGGCGCGTGCTGCCGGCCGACTACCTGGTCGCCGCTCGCGCGCTGTGCGACCGGCGTGGCCTGGCGATGCATTTGGACGGCGCTCGCCTGTACAACGCGGCGGTTGCCAGCTCGGTGCCGGCGCGCAGCATCGCCTCCTATTTCGACAGCGTCTCGGTGTGCCTGTCCAAGGGGCTCGGGGCACCGGTAGGCTCGGTGCTGCTGGGAACCGCGGCGCTCATCGAGACCGCCCGCCGCTGGCGCAAGGTGGTCGGCGGCGGCATGCGCCAGTCCGGCATCCTCGCCGCCGCCGGGCTGCACGCGCTGGACCACCACGTCGATACGCTCGCCGCCGACCATGCCCGTGCCTCGACGCTGGCCGACGCGCTGCGCGAAGTGCCGGGGGTTGGCGTCAGTGGACTGTTCACGAACATGGTGTTCGTGCAGGTGCCGGCGGAATCGGTGGCGGCACTGGTAGAACACCTGCAGTCGGCGGGCATCCGGATAACCAGCGGCGTCGCCGGCATGCTCCGGCTGGTGCTCCATCGCGACATCGGCGACGAGGACGTGGCGCGAACGGCCCAAGCGGTTCGTGATTTTTTCGACAGCCGGTCGGCTGCCTGAGGCGGGTGCGCAGCGGGCGCTTGAAAAACCTCCACCATGGTGCATCCGGGTGGCGAGCTGGTTACCCAGGGAAACAGACCTCCAATTTCGCAGATCCACTCCGCACGACATCGTGGAGCGATACGATCAGGTCCTGGACACAGAGAGGTCGAAACGGTGCAGTGGATCGTCTGGTTGTTGCCCGCGGCGTTCCTGCTCGGCGCCTTCGGGGGCTGGATGCTGGCGCGCGCGCGCAACCGTCGCGATGCCGCGGCTTCGCAGCGCCGCATCCACAGCCTGATGTTCCGCGCCGACCATCTGGCGGGGGAAAAGCTCGTGCTGCTGCAGAAACTGGAACGCCACGGCGAGGATCTCGCCGCGATCAAGCAGCAGTTGCTGGCACGCGAGCGTGCGCTGTACACCATCACCGGCACCTGGCCGGCGGCCTCGTCGCTGCTGCCCACGGGGCGCGATCGGCGCCGGTCCTGACGCCCCGTCGCCTGGACCGGGACGCCACTGCCGTGGAAACACGACTGCCGTAAGATCGACGCATGAACCTGCGTCCCTATCTCGAACATTTCCCCGCACTCGGCGAGCGCACCTGGGTCGATCCGGCCGCAGTCGTGATCGGCGATGTGGTCCTCGGCGACGACGTGTCGATCTGGCCCGGCTGCGTGGTCCGCGGCGACGTCAACTTCATCCGCATCGGTGCGCGCACCAACGTGCAGGATGGCAGCGTGATCCACGTCAGCCACGATGGCCCGCACGCGAAGCTCGGCGGCTTTGCCACGGTGATCGGGGAAGACGTGACCATCGGCCACAAGGCGATCATCCACGCCTGCCGGATCGGCGATGCGGCGCTGATCGGCATGGGCGCGATCATCCTCGACGGCGCGGTCGTCGAGCGCCATGGCTTCGTCGGCGCCGGTGCATTGATCGCGCCGGGCAAGGTGGTCGGAGAAGGCGAGCTGTGGCTGGGCAACCCGGCGCGCCGGGTGCGGACGCTGAGCGAGACCGACATCGAAGGGCTCTACTACAGCGCCAAGCACTACGTGCGGCTCAAGGACCGCTACCTGGCGGGCACTGCCGCCTGATCCGGAAGCGTGGCGCGCTCCAGCGCGTCCAGCAGGGTCATCGCCTCGGAGCGGGCGCTGCCGCACATGTCCATCGACGGACGCAGCGACGCGCAGAACGCTGGCCGCTCCGGCTTCCCGAACAACCTGCAGCGCCACTGCTCGTCCAGCTGGACGCAGGCGACCCCGGCGGGCTTGCCGTGTGGCATGCCGGGAATCGGCGAGGTGATCGATGGCGCGATGCAGCATGCGCCGCACCGTTCGCGGCAGCCGGGGCCGAGGGAGTTCGTTGTCATCAGTCGCCGGTTGCCAGTGACGCGCTGTGGCTGCGCAACTGCTCGTACACCTCGTCGGTGTCGGGGCGCACGCCATGCCACAACAGGAAGCTTTCGGCAGCCTGTTCGACCAGCATTCCCAAGCCGTCGATTATCTTGTCGGCACCGGCGGCGCGCGCCCACGCCAGGAAGGGAATGGCGACCTCGCCGTAACTGAGGTCGACCACGTCCGCACGCGGTGCGACCAGCGAACCCGGCAGCGCCAGACCTTCGCTGCCGCGTGCGGCCGAGGTGGCGTTGATGATCAGGTCGAACGCACCCAGCGAGCCGACGTCGTCAAGATAGCGGACGTGCACGCGGTCCGGCTCGCCGAGCAGGTCGGAAAGCTGATCGGCGCGCGCGGAGTTGCGGTTGACGACGAACAGGTCGCCGATGCGCGCGTCCAGCAGCGCCGGGGCGACACCGCGCGCCGCGCCGCCGGCGCCGATCATCAGCACACGACGGGAGCGCAGGTCCATGCCGCAGCGACCGGTGAGATCGCGCACCAGGCCGATCCCGTCGGTGTTGTCGCCGTGCCAGCCGTTCCCGGTGCGGATGAGGGTGTTGGCAGCACCGCTACGACGCGCGCGATCGCCGAGGCTGTCGCAGATCGCCGCGGCGCGCTCCTTGTGCGGCAGGGTGATGTTGGCGCCAGCGCCACCTTCAGCGGCAAAGGCAGCCAGCAGCTCGGCGAAATCACCCGGCCCGGCCTCGATCGCGCGGTAGTCGAGCGCGATGCCGGTCTGACGCGAAAACCGCGCATGGATGCGCGGCGACAGCGAATGCGCGACGGGCTGGCCGATCACCGCGAATTGTTTTGCGTCGGAGGGCATGGTTGGTGGGCTCCTTGTGGTGATATCGATACTGACGGATCACGCCAGCGGCGGCGGTCGCTGGCGGCGCTCGGATCCGCCGAGGCAGCCTCGCGATGGCGTCAGCGCTGCCGCAGCCAGCGCGCGGCGTCGAGCGCGAAATAGGTGAGTACCGCATCGGCGCCCGCACGCTTGATCGAGGTCAGCGCTTCCAGCGCGCAGGCACGCTCGTCGAGCCAGCCGTTGTTCGCGGCCGCCTTGAGCATCGCGTACTCGCCGCTGACCTGGTAGACGAAGGTCGGCGCACCGAATTCATCCTTCACCCGCCGCACGATGTCCAGGTACGGCATGCCGGGCTTGACCATGATCATGTCGGCGCCTTCCTCCAGGTCCAGCGCGACTTCGCGCAGCGCTTCCTCGCTGTTGGCCGGATCCATCTGGTAGGTGCACTTGTCGGCCTTTCCCAGTGCCGCCGCGCTGCCGACGGCGTCGCGGAACGGACCGTAGAACGCGCTGGCGTACTTGGCGCTGTAGGCCAGGATGCGGGTGTGGATGTGCGCGTCGCGTTCGAGCGCGACCCGGATCTGGCCAATGCGACCGTCCATCATGTCGCTGGGCGCGATGATGTCGGCGCCCGCGCGCGCATGGGAGAGCGCCTGGCGCACGAGCGCGGCGACGGTCTCGTCGTTGAGCACGTGGCCGTGGTCGTCGACCAGGCCGTCCTGACCGTGCGAGGTGTAGGGATCGAGCGCCACATCGGTGATCACGCCCAGCTGCGGGAAGCGCGCCTTCAGCGCCGCCACCGCGCGCTGCACCAGTCCGTCGTCGGACCAGGCCGCGGCGGCGTCCAGCGACTTGGCCTCCGGGGCCGTGACCGGGAACACGGCGAGTGCCGGCACGCATAGTTCGCTGGCCTGCTCGGCCACGCGCAGCAGCTCGTCGATCGAGACCCGCTCCACACCCGGCATCGACGCGATCGGTTCCCGGCCCTGGAGCTCGTGCACGAACACGGGGTAGATCAGGTCGTTGGCGGTCAGGATGGTCTCGCGCATCAGCCGGCGCGAGAAGTCGTCTCGGCGCATCCGCCGCGGGCGTGCGTTGGGGTAGCTCATGGCCGACATTCTACCCAGTCGTGGCGACACGACCGTCGCCGCTATCATCGCCGCATGCCGAGCGTCCCATGCCGATGATGCGCCCACTGCCTGCTGTCGCCCGCTCCTGCCTGATCGGCCTGGGCACGCTGGCGGCGCTGTGCTGGCTGGGGCCGTTGCTGACCCGTTTCGATCCGCACACGCCCGACTGGAACGCGATCTCGGTGGCTCCCGGCGTCGCCGGCCACTGGTTCGGCACCGATGCGATCGGCCGCGACGTGTACGCGCGGACGCTCGCAGGTGGCCGGCTGTCGCTGACCATCGGCCTGCTGGCCAGCGCGGTCGCACTGGTGATCGGCGTCGGCTACGGCGCCATCGCGGGCCTGGCCGGGGGCCGGGTCGAGCGCGCGCTGCTGCGCGTGCTGGACGTGTTCTCGGCGCTGCCGTTCCTGTTGGTGGTGATCCTGCTGCTGACCCTGTTCGAGCGGTCGCTTGCGCTGCTGCTGGTGGCGATCGGCGGCTACGTCTGGATCGACCTGGCGCGGGTGATGCGCGCCGAAAGCGCGCGGCTGCGAGAGGCGCCGTTCGTCCTGGCATCCCGCGCCGCCGGTGCCAGCTTTCGCCAGCGCCTGCACTGGCACGTGCTGCCGAACCTGATGCCGCTGGCACTGGTGTACCTGGGCCTGATCCTGCCGCAGGCGATCCTGGTCGAAAGCTTTCTCGGCTTCCTGGGGCTCTCGGTGGACGAGCCTTCGGCCAGTTGGGGGACGCTGCTGGCCGAAGGCGTGCAGGAACTCGACTCCGCCCCGTGGACGCTGCTGTTCCCCGCCACCTTCCTCGTCGCCACGCTGGCCAGCTTCCAGTTCCTTGGCGACGGACTGCGCGACTGGCTCGACGTGCGTGGCGAACGCGCCGCGGCGGCAGGGTGACCGTCACCGTCGAAAAACCCGTTGTCGACGCGGCAATGGAGCTGATCGACCTGCAGGTGCATGTCGGATCGACACGGCTGCTCGGGCCGCTGGATCTTGCGCTTCGCGCCGGCGAGTGCGTGGGGCTGGTCGGTGAAAGCGGCAGCGGCAAGAGCCTGTGCGCGCTGGCGATGCTCGGGCTGCTGCCGGCCGGCCTGCGTGCGCGGGGACGGCTGCGGGCCGACGGCCACGACATCGCGCTGGGCTCCCCGGCGCACGTGGCGATGCGCGGCCGACTGCTGGGCTGGGTGCCGCAGGACCCGCTGGCGGCCTTGCATCCGCTGCATCGGGTCGGCCGGCAGTTGACCGAAACGCTGCGCGTGCTGCACGGCGTGTCCGAGAGCCAGGCGCGACTTGAGGCGCTGTCCTTGTTTTCAAAAGTGCAGTTGCCGGAGCCCGAGTTGGCATTGCGCAAATACGCACACGAGTTTTCCGGCGGACAACGCCAGCGCGTCGCGATTGCGCTGGCACTGGCGACGCGACCCAAGCTGCTGATCGCCGACGAACCGACCTCGGCGCTGGACGCACGCATCGCGCGCGACATCCTCGAACTGCTCGACGAACTGCGCCGCAGCGAAGGCCTGGCGCTGCTGCTGATCAGCCACGATCTGCCGCTGGTGGGTGCCTACGCGCAGCAGTTGATCGTGCTGCGGCAGGGCGAGGTGGTCGAGCGCGGCGCCACCGGCGATGTGTTTGCGTCGCCGCGGCATGACTACACGCGGGAACTGCTGGCAGCCGACAAGCTCGCGGCGCTGCCCGCCCCGGCGCGGGAGGCTTCGGTGTTGCTGGAGGCGCAGGGACTGTCGATGCGCTACCGGCGCGCGCCCCGCGACGCGGTGGCTGATGTCGACATCCAGTTGCGACGCGGCGAAGGCCTGGCGCTGGTCGGCGAAAGCGGCAGCGGCAAGAGCACGCTGGGGCGCATTCTGCTGCGGCTGCTGCGTGGCGCCCGCGGGCGCGTTGCATTCGACGGCGTGGACCTCGCCCGATTGAACCCACGTGAACTTCGCGACCTGCGCGCGCGCACCGGCGTGGTGTTCCAGGATCCGTACGCATCGCTCAATCCGCGCATGCGTATCGCCGACATCGTCGCCGAGCCGCTGCGTATCCACCGCCGCGGCAATGGCGCCGCGCGGCGCGCGCGTGCAATTGTCCTGCTGCGTGCGGTCGGGCTGGACGAAACGATGCTGGATCGCCATCCGCACGAGTTCTCCGGCGGACAGCGCCAGCGCATAGCGATCGCGCGCGCATTGGCCACCGATCCGGACCTTCTGGTCTGCGACGAGGCGGTGTCCGCGCTCGACGCGCACCACCGTGCCTCGATCCTCGCGCTGCTGGTGCAACTCAAACGCGAGCGCGACCTGGCGCTGCTGTTCGTGACCCACGATCTTGCCGCAGCGGCCGCGGTGGCCGAGCGCGTCGCGGTGATGGAGGCTGGCCGCATCGTCGAGACCGGCCTCACCGCCGAAGTACTCGCCGCTCCACGGCACGCGCATACGCGCGCGCTGCTGGCGGCACGCCCGCAGCCGCAGCCCTGATAGGTTTCATGTCCGTCCGGAGGAATCCGGCGGACAACGTCGATCAGACGTCGATCAGATGATGCCGCCGCCCAGACTCAGACGCGTGATCGCCACCACGATCACGATCCCGTTGAGTATGAGGCCGGTTTTCGCGCGGCCGCGGTTCTCCGAGCGCGTGACGGCGATGCCGATCGCAGCGATCACCGCACCTACGGCAGCGAACGGGATCAGCAGCCAGTTGCCCCATCCGAGAAGCGGGATCAGCGCAATCACCATCCAGATCATCGCAACGATGCCCCAAAGCAGGCTGATCAATCCCATAACCGCAAACCTCCGTCCAGGCGAGGACTCGGATACTGAACGAAAACGGCTTTACGCACCAATGTCGGACCCCGACAAAAGCGAAGAGCTTCGCCAACGGCACGCACGGCCAGAACGCGCGGCGATGGATCCATGGCGGCCGTTCGCGGGTGCGCCGGCTGGCCCGCCGCGATACGCGCCAAGCGCGGCGAAGCTACCCGTGGCTGCCGTCGATCTCGATGCGAAGTTCTCGGCGGCATACCTGCGCGTGCAGCACGATGCGCGGCACATCGGGTCCCAGGCGCTCGTCGAGCAGCGCGGCAACCAGCGGCATTTCGTCGCGCTCGCGAACGTAGACCTTCAATCGCGAATGCGGACCCAGTTCCGCTGGCAGCGACGGGCGCAGTGCGCGTCCTGCGTCGATCATGCAGCCCAGGTTGGTGAGGGTTTCGTCCAGTTGGGTGGCCACCGAATCCGGATGATGCGACTGGTGCCCGACGATCGCCGCGGTGCCCGACAGAAGCAGCGGAACCGCACTGCCTTCCGGAGGCAGCATCGCCCGCGCGAAACTCGGCGGCTGCGGTCCGTACTGGCGTGGGTAGCGGTAGGCGCTGAGCTGGCGCGGATTCTCCAGCGCGGTGCCGGGCGTGCGCGAGGCCAGCCAATACAACTGCAGCTTCCGTGGGCTGCCGATCCGACCGATGGCGGTCGCTGCCGGGAGGACCGCCGGATCTTCGCCGAGGCCCGCACGCAGGCCATTGGCCCTCCCGAGGCAGAAACGACGATAGCGCTCTTCATCGCCTTCGCCGACGGTAATGCCGTCGAGGTAGTTCCAGACGCGCAGGACATGCGGGTAGCCACGACTGGACGTGAAGGCGACCAGTCGCCGATAAGCCGCGTCGGCGGTCGCACCGATGTCGTCGCGCCGTCCGGATGCGTCGCCTTCGTGCGCGAGTTCGTCGATTTCCAGCGAGCCGAACTGCAGCGCGCCGCCCTCGGACCATCCGATCCCTTCCGGGCTGGTGCCGCGCTCGACCGGACCGCGGCTCCGCCACCATTCAAATGGCGCCGCGCCATGCGGCTCCAGGCCGACCCGCAGGTAACGCGGGTCGGCGTGCTGCGGCGCAGCCGCGCCAAACCCCATCACCGCCAGCGTGGACTCGTCGTCAAGGAGGCGAGCCAGGTCTTCGCGTACGTAATCGATCGTCAGGCGCGGCTGGATATCGTGCCCGGAAGCAGCGGTCACGACGGCTCCCGCGCCGGGACGGAGACAGGTTCGCAGGTCTGGGCGGCGCACGGGAAGGGACCCGCGTACGCGGATCCGGAACAGACGGTTTGGCTCATGATGCAAATGATAGCCCGCGCCCAGTCCTGCGACGCGAATGACAGCGGTTGCGCGCGACGGCCCGATGCAGGATCGTGGCGCCCTCTCCAGTGGAAGCACCCCGAATGTCCGACCAAACTCCCGAGGAACTGGCGCTCGCGCAGTTGCTGATCGACAGCCTCAACCTGGAGGACCTCAGCGCGCCTGAAATCGACCCCGAGGCACCGCTGTTTGGCGAGGGACTCGGGCTGGACTCGATCGACGCACTGGAACTGGCGCTGGCGATCAGCAAGCAGTACGGCTTCCAGATGCGCTCGGACAGCGACCAGAACCGGCAGATCTTCGCGTCGCTTCGTGCGCTGTCGGCGCACATAGAACAGCACAAGACGGTCTGACCCGCCGGTCCCGGACTTCCACCCATGGGCACCATCGCCGCCATGCGCGTGCTGCTGGCGATCGGCTATCCGCTGCTGGCGCACTGGGCCAGCCTGCACGATCGCAGCGACATCGCCGTGCTCGCGTTGCTCGATCTGTCGCTGATCGTGCTGCTGATGCCGCTGGCGCAAAGGCGACCTTGGGCCTGGGCGATGCTGGCGCTCGCGGCGGTCGCACTGTGGTCGCTGCGCGGCACGCCGCATCCGCAACTGATGCTGCTGGCGCCACCGGTACTGTTCACGGCGATGCTCTCGTGGTGGTTCGGGCGCAGCCTGCGGCCGCCGCGGGTGCCGCTGATCATGCGGATCGTCGCCGGGCTGGAGCAGTGCGAACCGGCGCAGCTGAAGCCGGAACTGCAGCGCTACACCCGCCGCCTGACCGCGACCTGGGCGGTGCTGCTGGCGTTCCTGGCGGTGGCCAACACGGTGCTGGCCCTGATAGCGGTGCCCGACGGCCTGCTGGCACGCCTGGGCCATGCACCGCTCATCGTGGTCTCGCAGGAGGCGTGGTCGTGGTTCGCCAACCTGCTGAACCACGGCATCGTCGGGGGCTTTTTCATCGGCGAGTATCTGGTGCGTCACCGGATTTTCCCCGACCGGCCCTATCGCAACTTCGTGGATTTCCTGCGCAGGCTGGGTGCGCTGGGTCCCGGTTTCTGGCGGGAGTTGTTCCACTGAGCGCCGCAACCGCGATCGCTGGACTATCCTGCGCGGATTGCCCGAGTGCGCCGCAATGACGAGCTTCGCGATCCCCGCCGACCACCCCTGCCTGCCCGGGCATTTCCCGGGACGCCCGCTGGTGCCAGGTGTCGTCCTGCTGGAGCGGGTGATCGAGGCGATCGCGTCCGAATGCCTGGCACTGGGGCTGCCGGTTTCGGCAGAATCGCTGCGCCTGCCGCAGGTCAAATTCATGCAGCCGCTGCTGCCGGGTGAAACGGCCCGCATCCAACTGGAGCGGATCGCCGCTTCACTGCGCTGGCGGTTCCGGGTGTTGCGCGGCCCGACCCTGCTCGCCAGCGGCGAGATATCGCACGCGGCTCCTGCGGAATACTCCGCGGAGCAGGACCGATGAGCAGCCACTGGAAGAAACGCCCCGAGGGCGGCGGTCGCTTCGCGCTGTGGCTGATCCGCACCATCGCCAAGCGCGGAGGTCGCAGCGCCGCGCGCGCGCTTCTGTACCCGATCACCGCGTACTTCATGCTCGTGCGCGGGCCCGAACGGGCGGCATCGCGGGCCTACCTGGGCCGCGTCCTCGCACGCCCGGCGCGCCTGCTCGACGTGGCCCGCCACATCCACACGTTCGCCGCGACGATCCTCGACCGCGTGTTCATGCTGGGCGGCGAGATGACGCGCTTCGAGGTCGAGATCAAGGGGCTCGTGCCGCTGCACGAGCAGATCGATCGCGGCGAGGGAGTGCTGTTGTTCGGGTCGCACCTGGGAAGCTTCGAGGTACTGCGCGTGCTTGCGCGCCAGCGGCCGGACGTCACCGTCCGCGTGGTGCTGGACAAGGCCCACAATCCCGACATCACGCGATTGCTGGATGCGCTGAATCCGGAAATCGCCCGCACCGTGATCGACGCCGGCCAGGACGGGCCGTCGATCGTACTGGCGATCCAGCAGGCGACCGACGCCGGGGCCGTGGTCGCCCTGCTGGTC
>JALYOF010000093.1 GCA_030857025.1 Pseudomonadota bacterium
ACCCGCGACAGCGCCGCGGAACAGGCGCTGCAGCCGGTTCAGTCGTCGTTCTTGGACAGGTCGTCGTCGGCCACTACTTCGGCCGCGGCCCATTCCAGCGCCTCGCGCTCCTTGCGCTCGCGCTCGGTCTTGTCGACCGCGTCGATGTACGGCTGGTCGATCCGGCGCGCGGCGATCTCGCGCAGGGCGAGCACGGTCGGCTTGTCGGCATGCTCGCTGTTGTCCAGCTGCGGCTCCACGCCATTGGCCAGCTGGCGCGCGCGCTTGGCGGCCATCATGACCAGTTCGAAGCGGTTGTCGACCACTTCCAGGCAATCTTCGACGGTGATGCGGGCCATGGTGCTCCTGGCGGCCGACAGGCCGTCCATGCAGATACGAGGGACCGCGAAGTGTAGCGGGGCCATGCCGCAGCCCGCAAGCGCGAGCGACCGCAGGCCTTTCAGAATCAGCTAGTTAGCACCCCTGCATTCAGCCATCCGACAGCAGCGCGGTGATCAGGCGCGAATGCCGCGCGACCTGCACGTTCCTGCGCAGGCGGCTGGCAACGAAGATGGACGCCATTTCGCCGACCGCCACGTCGAAATCCTCGTTGACGATCACGTAGTCGAATTCGCCGTAGTGGGACATCTCCTCGCGGGCGGCGGCCAGCCGCTGGGCGATCACCTGCTCGCTGTCCTGGCCGCGGGTGCGCATGCGCTGCTCGAGCGCCTCGCGTGAAGGCGGCAGGATGAACACACTGACGGCGCCCGGAACCTTGGCGCGCACCTGGCGGGCGCCCTGCCAGTCGATTTCCAGCAGCACGTCCTTGCCCTGGGCCAGTTGCGGTTCGACCGACTGGCGCGCGGTGCCCTTCCAGTCGCCATGCACGCGGGCATGTTCGAAGAAATCGCCCGCCTCGACCATGCGCTCGAATTCCTGCGCGCTGACGAAGTGGTAGTGCTCCGCGTGGCGCTCGCCGGGCCGCGGCGCGCGCGAAGTGAAGGAAATCGACAGGCAGATGTTCGCGTCGCGCGCGAGCACCGCATTGACGATGCTGGACTTGCCGGCGCCCGAGGGCGCGGCGACGATGTACAGCGTTCCCCGGATGCTCATTCGATGTTCTGGATCTGTTCGCGGACCTGGTCGATCAGGACCTTCAGTTCCACGGCCGCCATCGAACTGCGCGAATCCACCGATTTGGAACCCAGGGTGTTGGCCTCGCGGTTGAACTCCTGCAGCAGGAAGTCCAGCCGGCGGCCGACCGCCTCGCGCAGCTTCAGGACCCGGCGCGCCTCGCTGACATGCGCATCCAGGCGATCGAGTTCCTCATCGACGTCGAGCTTCTGCAGCCACATCGCCAGTTCCTGTTCGAGCCGCCCCTGATCCAGCCCCCCGGCCGATTTGGCGACATCCGCCATCCGTGTCTCCAGCTTCAGCTGCTGCCCGGCCCGGATCGCAGGCATCAGCGTGCGCACTTCGGCGGCGATCGTCGCGATGCCGTCGATGCGTTCGCCGATCACCGCGGCAAGCTTGGCTCCCTCGCGCTCGCGTGAGGCGACGAACTCGTCCAGCACCGCGTCCAGCAGGGCCATGGCCTCCGTCTGAAGGGCGGCCGCATCGGTCGCGGGCGCCTGCATCACGCCGGGAAACATCAACAGCTCGGTGAATCCGGTCTGCAGCGCGGGAAACTGCGCCGCCATGCTGGTCGCCAGTTCGCTGAGTTCGCGCAGCCGTTGCGGATCCACCTGCAACCCACCCTCGCCGTCCGGAGATCGAAGACGCAAGGTGAGGTCGAGCTTTCCGCGGGAGATTCGCGAGGCGATTCGCTCACGCAGTGCCGGCTCCAGCGCGCGCAGATCGTCGTGCAGGCGCAGCCCGATTTCCAGAAAGCGGTGGTTCACCGAGCGCAGCTCGCAACCAAGCGTGCCCCACTGGGTGACGCGTTCGTCGCTGGCGAATGCGGTCATGCTGCGGATCATGAGCGGTTCCTGCTGCGGATAGTCGGGAGCGACAAGGGTCAAATGGTAAACTTTGGCGCCCACCACGGTAATCACGTCGATGACAGTTGTCATTCCCGGCGCCAGCGCCCCGCCCGCGGTGCTCCGTCCCAGCGGCCGCGCGCCGGACCAGTTGCGCGAGATCAGCATCGAGCGCGCCCACACCCGATACGCGGAAGGCTCGGTGCTGATCAGCTTCGGCCAGACCCGCGTGCTGTGCACCGCCTCGGTGGAGCAGCGCGTGCCCGGATTCCTGCGTGGCAAGGGCGAAGGCTGGGTCACCGCCGAATACGGCATGCTGCCGCGCGCCACCCACACACGCAGCGATCGCGAGGCAGCGCGCGGCAAGCAAGGCGGCCGCACCCTGGAAATCCAGCGCCTGATCGGCCGCAGCCTGCGCGCGTGCATCGACCGCAAGAGCCTCGGCGAACGCACGATCACGCTCGACTGCGATGTCCTCCAGGCCGACGGCGGCACGCGCACGGCGGCAATCACCGGTGCCTACGTCGCGATGTCGGACGCGGTGCAGTGGCTCAGAAAACGCGGCGACATCAAGCGTGACCCGATCTTCGGCGCGGTAGCGGCGGTCTCGGTCGGCATCTACAAGGGCGTGCCGGTGCTCGACCTCGACTACGACGAGGACAGCGACTGTGATACCGACATGAACGTGGTGATGAACGACGGCGGCGGCTTCATCGAACTGCAGGGCACCGCCGAGGGCCATGCGTTCCGGCGCAATGAGCTCGACGCCATGACCGCGCTTGCAGAACTGGGCATCACCGAACTGGTCGCCCGCCAGCGCGAAGCTCTGGCACGCTGACATGCCAACGTCCAGGGAACAGGCAGTGAATCAATCGATTGGCGCAGTGACCGTCCTGATCGCCGATTACGACGAGGCGATTGCCTGGTACACATCGATGCTGGATTTCGTGCTTTGCGAGGACAGGCAACTGGCCGACGGCAAGCGCTGGGTCCGGATTGCCCCACCGGGCGCCACCGGGACGTCCATGCTGCTCGCAGTGGCGGCGACCGAGGCGCAACGCACGCGCATCGGCGACCAGACAGGCGGGCGCGTGGGGTTTTTCCTGCACACCGACGACTTCGCACGCGACTACGCGGCGATGGCCGCACGTGGCGTGCGCTTCGTCGAGCCGCCTCGCAAGGAGGTCTACGGCGACGTTGCGGTTTTCACCGATCTCTACGGCAACCGCTGGGACCTGCTGGAACTGCCCGCGTGAATCCTGCGCGGCTGGTGGTCGCCAGCGGCAATCGGGGCAAGCTCGCGGAGCTCCGGACACTACTCGATGGCATGGGACTGGACCCGGTCGCACAGGCAGACCTGGGCGTCGAGGACATCGAGGAGACCGCCAGCACGTTCGTGGAAAACGCTCTGCTGAAGGCGCGCAACGCCTCGCGCGTCACCGGGCTTGCGGCACTGGCCGACGACTCGGGATTGTGCGTGGACGCCCTCGCCGGCGCACCGGGGTTGTATTCGGCACGCTACGCCGGCCCTGGCGCAGACGCTTCGGCCAACATCGAGAAACTGCTGGCGGCGCTGCAGGGAATTCCGGACGTGCAACGGTCCGCACGCTTCTGCTGCGTACTGGTACTGCTGCGTCATCCGGAAGATCCGCAGCCGCTGATCGCCCAGGGCGAGTGGCACGGCCGTATTCTCGACGCTCCTCGCGGGACCGGCGGCTTCGGCTACGACCCGGTTTTCCTCTGTCCGGATCTGGGGTTGACTGCAGCCGAACTCCCCCCCGAAAGCAAGAACCGTCTCAGCCATCGTGGCCAGGCGCTGCAGCAGTTGCGCGAGCGTCTGGTCGAGGGCGGCCGTTGAGCGGAGAAGTGAGGATGCTGCCGGCGCCTTACACGTTTATTGCTACCACTCTCCGCATACCTACCGAGCGCTGATTCCGACCCGATGCTCACTCCGCCGCCGCTCTCGCTCTACGTCCACCTTCCCTGGTGCGTGCGCAAGTGCCCGTACTGCGATTTCAATTCGCACGAAGGCCGCGGACCGCTGCCATTCGATCCCTACGTCGATGCCCTGCTCGCCGATCTGGAATTCGACCTGCCGCTGGTGTGGGGCCGCACGATCGGCAGCGTGTTCTTCGGCGGCGGCACGCCAAGCCTGTTTCCCGCCGATGCGATCGACCGCTTTCTGCAGGGCGCGAGCGCGCGACTGCGCTTTGCTCCGGCGTGCGAGATCACGCTGGAGACGAATCCGGGCACCGCCGAGCACGGCCGATTCGAGCTCTACCGCGCTGCGGGCGTCAACCGGCTCAGCTTCGGCATCCAGAGTTTCGACGATGGCTGCCTTCAGCGCCTCGGCCGCATCCACGACAGCCGCGAAGCCGATGCCGCGGTAAGGCTGGCCCAGGATGCCGGTTACGACAACATCAACCTGGACCTCATGTACGCGCTGCCGGGGCAGACACTGTCGATGGCCGGGCACGACATCGAGCGCGCTTTCGCGCTGGAGCCGGCGCACATCTCGCATTACCAGCTGACGCTGGAGCCCAACACGGTGTTCGCCGCACGGCCGCCGGGCGGCATCCCGGACGAGGACAGCAGCTGGGACATCCAGGAGCACTGCCAAGCGCTCCTTGCGGACCGCGGCTACGCGCAATACGAGGTCAGCGCCTACGCCCGTCCCGGGCTGCAATGCCAGCACAACCTCAACTACTGGAAGTACGGCGACTATCTCGGGATCGGCGCGGGCGCGCACGGCAAGCTCACCCTGGGCAGCGATCAGTCCATCCTGCGCCGCTGGAAGCACAAGCATCCCGCACGCTACCTGGCCGATGCCGGGACAGCGGTGGCGATCGGCGCGGACGAACGCATCACCCCCGAGCGCCGACCCTTCGAATACATGCTCAACGCGCTGCGGCTGGTCGACGGATTCGCACTGCACGAGTTCGAAGCCCGAACGGGCCTTGGTCGCAGCGCGATCGCCGAAGCCCTGGCATTCGGGGTGGCGCGGGGATGGCTCGCCGTGGACGATCAGCACGTCAAACCGACCGATCTCGGCCGACGTTTTACCAACGACGTGGTTTCGCTGTTCCTGGACGATGGCGCGCCCGGCTAGAACGACGTGAGGGAAACCCAGTTCGCAGCACTGTCGCGTCAAACATGCTTATATTTGACACGTAACCAGCGGAATTCATGATGTCAACCAGCAAGCGACCGCCAGACTCGGCCACGCCAGGCTCCGCTCTCCTTCGCGCCGACCTTCCGCGGCGCGTGCGGCGCGTGCTCGAACAGCTGTTTTCGATGGTCTGCGACCAGTACGCAACCGATCTGGAGCAATTGCTGAGCGAACTCGAGCTCGAACTGCTGAGGCGCTCGCGTGAGCCCACGCCGGTGCGTTTCACCGGCCGCGTCGAAGCGCTCGACCGGCTGCGTCAGAATCGGGCGGATCTTGTGCCGCAGTTTCTGGTCGGCGTGGAGAATTCACTGGCTGCAATCCGCCAACCCGGTGCGGGACAGGTTGCGGCCCCGACAATGTTGCCGAATCGACCCAGCAGCCTGCGCCTGGTGGACGAGGACGAAATCGACGAGGACGCGTCCCTGCGGATGATTTCCGTGCGCCACGAGGCACGCGGCAGCCTGCCCCTGTTGCTGCTGGGCCAACGCTTCGGTGTGCTGGCCGGCGCCCCTGCGTTCGAAGCCGAGCGCCTGCCTGTCGGTCCTCACGGGCTGTGCAGGGTGCTCGCCTCCTCCGCCCGTTCGCTGCAGATCGACCTGGATTCGCGAATGCTGCTGTATCGGCTGTTCGATCGGCACCTGGCCTCGGAATACATACCGTTCCTGGAGGCCATGAACTTATTGCTGGTGCATGAGAACGTGCTGCCCGGGCTGTCCTATGTCCCGCTGCGGACCCGCCGCAGCAGCGCACCTCGATCCCTGGAAGATCAGTCCCCCGCACCCGCCGGCCCTCAGGGTAGCGGCGGGGGCAAGCGATCCGACCGCGAGACCGCGATTACCCCGGCACCGGTGGCTGTGTACACCGGATGGCCGGGAGTCGCGGGCCGCGAACCTGCCGCCGATGACGACGACAGCGGCATGTTCGAGATGCTCCAGCAACTGTTGACCGAGCGCCGCGGGATCGTCGAGAAGCTCCGCTCGCGAACCGGCGGACAGGCGCCGAACTCGCTGGCCAACCGCGAAGTGATCGAGGCGCTGGCCAGAATGCAGGCCCAGTCCCCTGCCGGCGATTCTCCCGGAAGCGTCTCCGACATCCGCCAGGCCGTTCTCGCGCAAAGCCGACAATCGCGAGGAGAGGCGAGCGGCCTGTCGCGCGAGGACAGCGATGCATTCGAACTGCTGGGCATGCTCTACGGCGCGATCGGCCGCGAACTGCGCGACGACGCTCCGACCCGGGCCCTGCTGGATCGGCTGCAATTGCCGCTGCTGCGTCTCGCACTGCAGGATCGTGGATTCTTCCTTCGCAGCCAGCATCCCGCGCGGCAACTGCTCAATGCTGTCGTGGAACCCGGCGCCCGCTGGTCCAGCCCGGACGAAGCCGATCCGCAGCTTGATCAGCAGATCAATCATGCCGTCAACCACATCATCAGGCACTACCAGGATGATCCAGCGGTCTTCGAAGCCGCCAACCAGTCGCTGCAGCAGCACCTGCACAAGGTGGCGCGCAGGTCGGAGGTAAGTGAGCGGCGCCACATCGAGGCGGCCCGCGGCAAGGAGAAACTGGAACTGGCGCGGCGCCGCACCCGCGAAGTGGTCGAAGCGGCGATGCAGGACCAGCAGGTTCCGCGATTCCTGCACACGCTGCTGCTGCAGGCGTGGGCCGATGTGCTGACCCTGGTGCTGCTGCGGCACGGTGAGGAGTCGGCGCAATGGCGCGAGCACGAGTCGGCGACACGGCAGATCATCGAGGCGGCACTCCAGAAACGCCCTCCCCACGCCGATCTGGTCCAGTTGATCCAGGACGGGCTGGGGCTGGTCGGTTACCAGGGCGAGGAAGCCGCTTCGATCGCCCGACGCCTCACCTCTGCCGACGACGCCGACGACGCCACCGAGGATCCGGTCTCGCGCACGGAATTGGCGATGAAGCTCAAGGCGCGCACGCGGCTGGGGCCGGCGATCGAGCAGCAGGAGCATCCGCTGCCCCCGCGCACACCGCAGGAGCAGGTCTGCTATCAACAACTGCGTCTGCTTCCTTTCGGCACCTGGATGGAGTTCACCATCAACCAGCAGGGCGATTTCGTGCGGCGTCGCCTCGCATGGTTCAGCGTGGTCACCGACCGGGCCCTGTTCGTGAACCAGCGCGGCCAGCGGGTGGACGACCAGTCCCTGGACCAGTTGGCAAGGCTCGTGGCCAGCGGCCAGGCGCGGATCGTCACGACCGACAACGCCCGCATCGTCGATCGCGCCTGGTATTCCACTCTCGGATCGCTGCGCCAACTCGCCAACCGACAGGCAAGTGACTCGGAGAACCGCCGATGAACGATGAGTCCCGCCGCAAGCGTCGGCGTGAGGTCGCCGATACGATCGAGGTGGTAGACGTCATGACCGAAATGGTCGTGGGGCGCGTCGGCAACCTGTCGGAAAACGGCATGCTGCTGATCGCCAGTTCGCCGCTGGCCCATGATGCCCTTTATCAGTTCCGCTTCACCCTGACCGGAGCCGACAAGCGCCGGTGCACGATGGAGGTGGGGGCGCACCTGCTCTGGCAGGACGACTCGAGCGTACCCGGGCACGTTTGGACGGGATTCCGGTTCATTACCGTGCTCGAGCACCAGTTGCTGGAGCTGCGGGACTGGCTGGACACACCAGGCAGTCGCTACCTCTAGCGACCGCCGCCGCTCACGCCGTCACCGCATCGTGGTGCAATGGCACCAGCTCCGGCCGGTGCAAGCCGAAGCCCTGGGCGTAATCGACCCCGATCTCCACCAGCGCCTGGACCATCTCGTCGCTGGTCACCCATTCGGCGATCACCAGCATGTTGCGCTGGTGCCCGATGTCGGTCACTGCGCGCACGATCGAGTGGCTCATCGGATCGGAAAGCAGGTCGCGGATGAAGCTGCCGTCGATCTTGATGATGTCGACCGGCAGGCTCTTGAGGTAGCCGAACGAGGACATCCCGGCGCCGAAGTCGTCCAGCGCCACCAGGCAGCCGACCGCACGAAGGCGATCGATGAAGCGGGTGACCTGCATCAGGTTGCGCACCGCGACCGTTTCGGTGATCTCGAAACACACGCGCTGCGGAGCGACCCGGTGCTGTTGCAGCAATTGCAGGATGAGGTCGGCCAGGGACTCGTCCTCGATGCTGGCACCGGAGAGATTGATCGTCACCAGCCTCAGCTCCGCTCCGGCAGGATGCAGCCGGTCCAGGTTTGCCAGCGCGGTGGATATCACCCAGCGGTCGATCATCGGCATCAGCCCGTAGCGTTCGGCCGCGGGAATGAACGCTCCGGGCGCCACCAGCCGGCCCTCTTCGTCGCGGAAGCGCAACAGCAATTCCACGAACGCCCCCTCTTGCTTCGAAGAGCCCAGCGGCCATATCTCCTGGTACATCAGCAGCAGTCGACGCTCGTTGACCGCCCATCTCAGCCGGTTTGCCCACTCCATCTCGCTGCGGCGACGGGTGGTTTCGTCGTCATGCCTTGAGTAGAAATGCACGCGGTTGCGGCCGCTCTCCTTGGCCATGTAACAGGCGGTGTCGGCCTGGGCGAGAAGATCCTTGAGGTTGAGGTCCGCGTGGTCGAGCATCACCCCGCCGATGCTGGCGGTGATCGAATAGCTGCGCTGCTCCCAGACCAGCACGAAGCCGTCGATGCGTTCGCGCAGCCGCTCGGCGAGCAGCTCCGCTCCGCCGAGGTCGTGCACGTTGGTTGCGAGAACGCCGAACTCGTCGCCGCCCAGCCGCGCGAGAACGTCGCATCCGCGCAGATGGTCGCGCATCATCATCGCCAGCTGCGTCAGCAGGTGATCGCCGGCAACGTGACCGGAGGTGTCGTTGATCAGCTTGAACTGGTCGAGGTCGATGTAGAGCAGCGCCGCCGGCGGCCCCCCGGCGGTCACGTGGGCGATGGCGCGCTCGAGCCGGCGCTCGAATTCGCGACGGTTGAACAGCTCCGTCAGCGCGTCGTGGCTGGCCTGGAAACTCAGCATCTCGGTGAGCTCGCGCTGCTGGGAGATGTCGGTCGCCACCATCAGGAGTTTCTCCTCGCCGGCCAACTCCACCCGCGCGATCGAAACGCTGGTCCACAGGTGCTCATCGGCCGCGATGCGCAGGCGCGCCTCGGCGTTGCTGCAGTCCAGGCGCCTGCCCTCGCGCAGCTGCTCGCGAAGGTCCGGGTCCTCGAACAGGTCCGAAAGGTCGCGCGAGCACAGGTCTTCGCCAAGCCGCAGACGGGCGGCCTCGTTGGCGTAGGTCACCTGGCCGTTGTCGGCCCGCGCCAGCAGCACCAGCGCCGGCAACAGGTTGTTCAGCGCACGGAAACGCTCCTCGCTTTCCCGGTACCGTCGGCTCATCGCCCATCCAAGCTGGAGCGCCCGGCGCCGGGTGCTGGCGACGGAACCCACCAGAAGCGCGAGCAGCAGGCTTGCCACCAGTCCGGGCCACAATACCCAGCCCACCGCCACGTGAGCCTCTTCGGCATGGTCGGCGGGGTGCATCTGCATCCGCCATATGCGATCTCCGTAGCGAAGCTGCCGCTCGAAGTCGTGGCTGGAAGGCGTCTTGGGATGGGGCTGGGGATGGGAGTCATAGAGCGGCAGCCGGACGCTGTCGGTGACATCCGAAACCACGATATGGATCCGCTCGCGGATCTCCATCGGCAATCCGCCCTCGATCAGGCTGCTGGCACGGAACGACGCTGCGACCGAGCCGGTGAAGCGGGCACGCCGCTCCTGGATCGTCAGTGGCGGTGGTCCGGAGGTGTAGACCGGCAGGCGCATCACCACTCCGTCCACCGGATCCGCATTGCTCATCTGCAGCAGCCGGAACGGTGCCGAGAGGGTGGGCTGGTCGCTGTCGCGCGAGCGCATCAGCGCGGCAAGGTTGGTCGGCTGGTCGGCCACGTCCAGCCCGACCACCATTTCGTTTCCTTCAAGAGGCGCCACCAGCGTGGTGATGTGGCGGGCACCTGCAGGACCGGGAGTGGCTGCGGCATACACCAGCGCCCGGAGCCCCGGCAGACGTGTACGGGGCTTCATGTTCTGGTACAGGTGGGAAAACTCCGCCGCGGTCACCTGCTCGGAGGTGAGGAACAGGGTCTGCACCGAACGGACCAGCAGATGGGCCGCGTCGAGCCGCTCGGCAAGCGCGGAATGCGCGTCGGCCACGACATTCTCAAGCGCTTCGACGCGTTCGGACTCGGTCTGCTCCTGCTGCAGATCCTGCAGCCAGAACGTCACCGCCAGGCCGAGCAGCAGGGCGAGCAGGCTCCAGGCCCATGCCGGCAGGACCGCGGACTCGTGCTGCGCACCCGGGTTCGGGGCGGGCTGCGCCTCCGATCCGAATCCGTCAAAATGACCCATTACGCCCAAAAGGACTCACCCATGCCCGTTGCAGATTTCGCCATGTTATACGCGCAGCATCTGCATGAGTTGCAGCACCGCGCGTCCGAGGCGCTGTCGCGTGGTGGTTTTGATCATCTGCTGGTTCCCAGCGGCAATCCCCATTACCAGGTATTCGACGACCGGGATTATCCGTACGCGGTCAATCCGCAGTTCAAGGCATGGGTTCCGCTGACCCGCAATCCGGGGAGTTGGATAATCTTCACCCCCGGCCTGCGCCCGAAGCTCATCTACCTGCAGCCTGCTGACTTCTGGCATGTGGTGCCCGAGGCGCCCGTAAGCTGGTGGGCGGATCACTTCGAGGTGATCGTGATCCGCAAGCGCGACGAGGCGCTGAAGCATCTTCCGGCGACCGATGCCCGCGGCGAGCCGGTCGCCTGCGCGATCCTCGGGGAGCCACATAGTGCACTCGGCGGCTTCGTCCCGAACAATCCGCCGGCGGTGATCGACTACCTGGAATACCACCGCGCGTACAAGACACCCTACGAGATCGCGTCCATCGCCGCGGCGACGATAAGCGGCGTGCGCGCGCACCGTGCCGCCGAGGCGGCATTTCGCGACGGACGCGGCGAGTTCGACATCCACCTGGCCTATTGCGCCGCCGCGCGCCAGGACGCGTGCGAGTTGCCATACAACAACATCGTCGCCCTCAACGAGCATGCCGCAGTGCTGCATTACACCGAACTGGCGCGCGAAGCGCCGACCCGGTCGCGCAGCTTCCTGATCGACGCCGGCGCAGGTTTCAACGGCTACGCCTGCGACATCACGCGCACGTATGCGCGCGAAACAGGCGGTGAATTCCAGCAACTGATCGATGCGGTCGACTCTGCGCAGCAGGCGATGTGCGGACAGGTTCGCGGCGGCGTCGACTACCGGCGCATCCACCTGGACGCGCACCTGGCGCTGTCGGGAATACTGAAGGATTTCGGCATCCTGCGGATGTCGCCCGAGTCCGCGCTGGAAACCGGCATCAGTGCCGCGTTCTTCCCGCACGGCATCGGCCACGGCATCGGCCTGCAGGTGCATGACGTGGCCGGATTCGCGCAGTCCGACCGCGGTGGCAGCATCGACAAACCGCCCGGGCACCCATTCCTGCGCATGACGCGCGTGCTGGAACCGGGCATGGTGGTGACGATCGAACCGGGGCTGTATTTCATCGACATGCTGCTGGAGGACGTGCGCCGGGGCGAGCACGCTGCGGACATCGACTGGGACCGGATCGAGGCGTTCCGGCCCTACGGCGGGATCCGGATCGAGGACGAGGTGATCTGTACCGCCGACGCTCCGCTCAATCTCACGCGCCAGGAATTCGCAGCTGCTTCCAGCGACTGAGCGGATTCGGAGCCGCGATGCACGAACGCGCACGCGCACGCGCCTGATGCGGTCGATCCGCAAGGGCCTGCCGCACGCTGCAGACCTTCCCCGAATCCATTCCGCTCAGTCGGCGGAACCTGGCGCAGGCTTCGCGCTGGCGGGCTTCGCGCTCGCGCCGCTCTTGCCGGACTCGTTGCCGCTTGACGATGCCGACGGCTTCGCATCTGCCGGCTTCGACGGCGCGTCCGGCTTCTTCTCCGTCTTGTCGCTCTTGGACGCCGCATCGCCAGAGGCATCCGGCTTCGGGGCGCCGCCCTCGCCTGCCAGATTGCGCTTCTTGTCGCCATCACCCTTGAAGTCCGTCTCATACCAGCCGCTGCCGGAAAGCCGGAACTGCGGTGCCGTCAGCTGACGGAAGACCCCTTCGGCAGCGCATTCCGGGCAATGCGTGGGATCGGCATCCGACAGTCGCTGCAGGCGATCGAAACTGTGTGCACAGGTGGCGCATTCAAAGGCGTAGATGGGCATTGGCGCGGTCGGTATCGCAGGATAGGTGCGCGGAGTGTGGGGCCGGCAGCGTGCAATGCAAGCGCCGTCGGCATGCCCGCGCAGGCTATTCCACCCGCGCTCGCGAATAATCCGAACGGCATCAACGACTTGTCCGCGACGCCGGGCCTCCTGGCATCGCGTGCCTACGCAGCGTCGCTTTCGTACAGCGCGAGCAATGCCGCTTCAGCCGCGTCCAGTTCGGATCGCACGCCCGCCTGCTGCCGGCCCAGTTCGGAGGCACGCACGCCTCCGTCGGCGTACAGCGTCGGGTTGGCCAACTCGGCGTCCAACGTGGTCAACGCCGCTTCCAGTTCGCCGACGCGCTTTTCCGCCTGCGCCAGCTTGTGCGGGTTGGCCTTGCGCTGTTTGGCGGCCGCGACCGGCGGCGGCACCGCAGCTGGCACCGCCTTCGCTGCCTGGGCTTTCGTCAGCGCCTTGCCGTCGCCGCTGCTGTCGCGGGAGCGCAACCAGCTGGCGTACGCATCCAGGTCGCCGTCGAACGGGACCGCCACGCCGTCGGCAACGCGCCAGAAGGTGTCGCAGACCAGGCCGATCAGATGGCGGTCGTGGGAGACCAGCACGATCGCGCCATCGAAGAATCCCAATGCCTCGGCCAGCGCTTCGCGCATGTCCAGGTCCAGATGGTTGGTCGGCTCATCGAGCAGCAGCACATTGGGCCGGCGCCATGCGATCAGTGCCAGCGCCAGGCGCGCGCGCTCGCCGCCTGAGAACACGTCCACCGTCTCGAAGGCGCGATCGCCGGGGAAGTTCCACTTGCCGAGGAAGTCGCGCAACTGCTGCGTCGCCACGCCGGGAGCAAGGTCGGCCAGGTGATCGATCGCGGTGACGCCCGGACGCAGCGACTCGACGGTGTGCTGGGCAAAGTAGCCGATCTGCAGGTCCGGGTGGCCGCCGCGCTCGCCTTCGATCAGCGGCAACTCGCCGACCAGCGACTTGACCAGGGTCGACTTGCCCGCGCCGTTGGGGCCAAGCAACGCGACGCGATCACCGGCCTCGAGGATGAAGTTCACCTCGTGGAGGATTGCCGTGGTGCCGGACGCGCCCTGGTAGCCACAGGTGGCGTGGGTAATGCGCAGCAGCGCATTCGGCAGCCGCGCCGGGGCCGGGAATTCGATGCGCAGCGAACGCTCCGCGCGCACCGCCTCGGTGCCCTGCATCTTCGCCAGGCGCTTGACCCGCGATTGCGCCTGCTTGGCCTTGGTGGCGCTGGCGCCGAAGCGGTCGATGAAGCTCTGCAGGTGCGCGCGTTCGGCCTGGGCCTTCTCATGGGTGATCTGCTGCAGGCGCAGGTGTTCGGCGCGCTGGCGCTCGAACGCGGTGTAGTTGCCGCTGTAAAGTTTGGCCTTGCCGTCGTGCAGGTGCAGCGTGTGCGTGGTGACCTCGTCGAGGAACTCGCGGTCATGGCTGATCAGCAGCAGCGTGCCCGGGTACTTCAGCAGCCATTGCTCGAGCCACAGCACCGCATCGAGATCCAGGTGATTGGTCGGCTCGTCGAGCAGCAGCAGGTCCGATGGCGTCATCAGTGCGCGCGCCAGGTTCAGCCGCACCCGCCAGCCGCCGGAAAAGCTGCTGACCGCGCGCTCGTGCGTTTCGGCCGAGAACCCCAGCCCGTGCAACAGCTTGCCCGCGCGGGCGCTGGCGTCGTAGCCGCTGAGCTCCTCCAGCAGGTGATGGGCCTCGGCAACCGCTTCCCAGTCCTCGTTGGCGAACGCATTGGCCTCGGCCTGGATGGCCGCATGCACGGGGCCGTCGCCGGACAGCACGAAGTCCAGCGCCGGGTCCGGCAGCGAGGGGGTTTCCTGGGCGACGCTGGCGATGCGCACGCGATTGGGAATGCCCAGGTCGCCCTTGTCGGCCTCCAGTTCGCCCTGCACGGCGGCGAACAGCGAGGACTTGCCGGTGCCATTGCGACCGATGACACCCACGCGCCACCCCGCCTGGAGGACGAGGTCGACTTTGGACAGGAGCAGGCGTTCGCCGCGCCGCAGGGCGAAATCTTTGAATGCAATCATGCGGCCATTGTACGTGGGCCGCCTGCACTGCATGGGCACGAATCCAGCCTCCGGCCGATGTCACCTCGTCCTCGGCAAGCGGCGGATACACTGTCGGCAGCCACCCAGGGAGTCCGAATGCCGCACCACACGTCACTGATAGCCATGCTGGTGGGCGGCTTCGTACTTGCTTTCATCTTCGGCGCGCTCGCCCACCGCCTGCGCCTTTCGCCGCTCGTGGGCTATCTGATCGCCGGAATCGTCGCCGGGCCGTTCACTCCCGGTTTCGTGGGTGACCCGACCCTGGCGCCGCAGCTGGCCGAAATCGGCGTGATCCTGCTGATGTTCGGCGTGGGCCTGCATTTTTCGATGCGCGACCTGATGGATGTTCGGGCGATTGCGGTTCCCGGAGCGCTGCTGCGAATTCTGGCGGCGACGCTCATGGGCTGGGGGCTGGCCCGGGTGCTCGGCTGGACGCACGGCGCCGGCATCGTCTTCGGACTGGCACTGTCGGTCGCCAGTACCGTGGTGCTGCTGCGGACGCTGGAAGACCGGCGGATGATCGAGACCCGGCCGGGGCGGGTCGCGATCGGCTGGGTGGTCGTCGAAGACCTGGCGATGATCCTCACACTGGTCATGCTTCCCGCGCTGGCGGGCGTGCTCAAGGGAGGAGTCGCCGAGCCCGGCGCGATCGCCGAAGCCCTGCTGACCACGTTGGCGAAAGTCGGCGGCTTCATCGCACTCATGCTGCTGGTCGGCCGCCGCGTGATCCCCTGGATTCTGGAAAGGATTGCCGGGACCGGCTCCCGCGAACTGTTCACCCTGTGCGTCCTGGCGATCGCCCTGGGCGTGGCATTCGGCTCGGCGGCGCTGTTCGGGGTGTCATTCGCGCTCGGCGCGTTCTTCGCCGGAATGATGCTCAACGAATCCGAGTTCAGCCACCAGGCCGCCACCGAGACCCTGCCGCTGCGCGATGCGTTCGCGGTGCTGTTCTTCGTCTCGGTGGGCATGCTGTTCGATCCGATGATCCTGATCGAGCAGCCGCTGCAGGTGCTGGCGACCTTCCTGATCATCGTGTTCGGAAAATCGCTGGTCGCATGGGCGACGCTGCGGGCGCTGGGCAAGCAACGCATACCGGCGCTGACGATCACCGCCAGCCTGGCCCAGATCGGCGAGTTCTCCTTCATCCTCGCAGGGCTTGGCCTGCAGTTGGACATCCTGCCTCGCGAGGGTCAGGACCTGATTCTCGCCGGCGCATTGCTGTCGATCATCGCCAATCCGGTGCTGATGGCCTGGATCGACCGCCGCCACAAGCGCGAGACCACGCGCGACAACATCGCGGCCGATGCGCTGGCGCCGATTCCGCCCGACATCCGCGATCACGTGATCATCGTCGGCTATGGCCGTGTCGGCAGCGAACTGGCGCGGCTGTTGACCGTTCGCGGTGTCGTCGTCGTGGCGATCGACGGCGAGGACGATCTGGTGGCCCGCGCACGGGCCGACGGACTGCCGGCGATCCGCGGCAACGCGGTCAAGGAGCAGGTATTGCGGGAAGCAGCGCCGGAGCGCGCCACCACGGCACTGGTCGCCATTCCCAACGCGCTCGAGGCGGGCGAGATCGTCGCCAGGCTGCGGTCGCTGAACCCGGCACTGAGCATCGTCGCGCGCGCCCACAGCGACCTGGAGCTCAAACACCTGCTCGAGCACGGCGCCGATGCCGCCGTGATGGCCGAGCGCGAGCTCGCCCACAGCCTCGCGGAGATGGTGCTTTCCACACCTGCATATCGCGGCGAACGCACGTTGCCGCCATCGCATTCCCTGAGCTGAGACATCCACAGCAGGCTCCCGACACTCCCATACGGAACTTTCCCCATGAACGCCGACGAACACGCACCCGGCAACCCGGAATCCCCATCCGATACGCCTGCGACCGAGCCGGTCCTCAGCGAAGTCGATGCCCGCATCCTCGGCAGCCTGGTGGAGAAAGAAGCCACCACGCCCGACACGTATCCGTTGACCAGCAACGCGATCGTGCTGGCGTGCAACCAGAAGACAGCGCGCGAGCCGACCATGCAGCTGGAGCCGGGCGAGGTCGGCAACGCTCTGCGCCGGCTGGAAGTTCGCGGTTGGGTCCGCTCCCAGCACAGCGGTCGCGCGGAGCGCTACAGCCATCGCGTGGAAAAGATGCTCGACCTGACCAGGCCGCAGGCTGCATTGCTGGCCCTGTTGATGCTGCGCGGCCCGCAGACCCTGAACGAGTTGCTGTCGCGCAGCGAACGGCTGGCGAGCTTCGCCTCCACCGCCGACGTGCAGCACGCGCTGGAACGCCTTGCGCAGCGGGAGCCGCCGCTGGTGCGGCTGCTCCCGCGTCAGGGCGGCCAGCGCGAGGACCGCTACGGGCACCTGCTCAGCGGCGAGCCGGCGCTGCCGGCCTGGTCGCCTGCTTCGGCGGTGTCCTCATCCTCCCCGGGACTTGCCGACCGGATCGCATTGCTGGAGGCGCGGATCGAATCGTTGGAAGCCCGGCTGGCCGAGATGGAGCCCGGCAGCCCCGCATCCGGGTAGACGATGCGATCCTGGGCGCAGGCGGCCGGCTGGGAACGGCCGACCGAAACTGAACCCCCGATTCTGTTCAGCTTGACCCTGCACGGCGAAGCCCTATTTTCAGGTGAGTACGCAGCAACCCGGTTGCGTGCGAATACACCCGGAGCAGGCACATGAACCGTCGCACCATGCTGCAGGGCCTCGCCGCCGCAGGCGCGCTGCAGCTTCTCCCGGCCTGCACGCGCGCGGCCGACAAGCCGCATGCCGGCAGCGCTGCCTCGACTGCACTGGATCGCCCCGACGACTACTGGCGCGACAAGGTCAGCCCCGCGGCGTTCGGCGTGCTGTTCAACGAGAACACCGAACGCGCCGGCAGCAGCCCGCTGGACAAGGAACACCGCCCGGGCACCTTCGCCTGTGCCGCCTGCCATCAGGCCCTGTTCGCCAGCGAACACAAGTTCGACAGCGGCACCGGCTGGCCCAGCTTTACCCAGCCGATTGCCGGGAGCATGGAAACGCGTCGCGATTTCAAGATGATCCTGCCCCGCACCGAATACCACTGCTCACGCTGTGGCGGACACCAGGGTCATGTCTTCAAGGACGGCCCGCCGCCCCGCGGCGAGCGCTGGTGCAACAACGGAGTGGCGCTGCGCTTCGTCCCCAAGGGCGAAGCACTTCCGACGCTGAGAGGATGAAGATCATGACGATTCCCACCCGGCAAGCTCGTGGCGCCGCATTGGCCGGGACCCTGCTGATGCTTGCCACGCTGACCGCATGCGCACAGGAAGACAGCCGCGCGGCGGCCAGGCCCACGGCAGAAGCGGCCAGCCAGACCGCCACCGCGATCTTCGCCGGTGGCTGTTTCTGGTGCATGGAACCGCCCTACGACAAGCTTCCCGGGGTGATTTCCACCACCTCCGGCTACGTCGGCGGCCACGTCGCGAATCCGACGTACCAGCAGGTCACCAGCGGCCGCACCGGCCACACCGAAGCGGTGCAGGTGCAATACGACCCGACTCGGATCGGTTACGACAAATTGCTGCAGGTGTTCTGGCGCAACATCGACCCGGTGGCGGTGGATCGCCAGTTCTGCGACGCCGGCAGCCAGTACCGCAGCGAGATCTTCCATACGAACCCAGAGCAGCAGCGCCTTGCCGAGGCGAGCAGGCAGGCGATCGCGAAGTCGGGCCGTTTCGATCAGCCGATCGCCACCAAGGTGACCAAAGCCTCGACCTTCTACCCGGCCGAGACCTATCACCAGGACTACTACGTCAGGAATCCGGCCCGCTACAAGTTCTACCGCTGGAACTGCGGCCGCGACCAGCGCCTGAACGAACTCTGGGGCGAAGCGAAGTAGGGTCCGGCGTCTCCCACGCTCGCCTCGTCAGAGAACCTTTGGCGGTCAGCCCGGGTGATCCTGGTCGGCGGTCAACCTTGCTCGTGGGCTCTTGCTTCTGGGCTCTTGCTTCTGGGCTCTTGCTCATGGGCTCTTGCTCATGGGCTCTTGCTTGCTCTTGAATTTGATTCCTCCTCTGCAACGGCCCCTCTGCGGTCTATGACCCGTAGGGCGCCGGGCATGGATGCCCGGCGGTTTCGGCCGAGCCATGGATGGCGAGTCCGAAACTCCCGCGCAGAGACTGCGCTTGAAGGCTGGTGATCTTGCGGGGAGAGCGTTTTTCTTTGGTTCCGTTTCTTTTGGCGCTTACCAAAAGAAATGAACTCGGCCTTCAGGCCGAAAGCCTTTGATTTTGCTCTTGTATCGCTTCCGCGAATCAGAGCAACAGCTTCCGCCTGTAGGCGGGTCACTTTCTTTGATGACGCCAAAGAAAGTAACCAAAGAAAGGCGTCTCCCCGACAGGGCAACAGCTCGAAGGCGCGGTCTCTGCGCGCGAGTTTCCGACTCGCCATCCATGGCTCGGCGGAAACCGCCGGGCATCCATGCCCGGCGCCCTACGGGTCTAGACCGGGCAGGCAGTTGAGGTGGAGGGATCAAGAACGACATCAAGATCAATATCAGGGCCAAGGCCAAGGCCAAGGCCAAGGCCAAGGGCAAGGGCAAGGGCAAGGGCAAGGCAAGGTTCGGATCGGATCGGAATCATCGGCTTCCCTCATGAAGGCCGGCCCGGTGCCGCCGGTAACCACGCGAACAACTCTGCGACCCGTGCAGAGCGAACATCGAAAAGGTGGCGGAGCCGGCCGATAAGCCGGGTTCTGTCGTGGACAGTCATTCCTCTAGGCGCAACGTCACCGCTGCGCTCAAGCAACCTACCCGGAGACACCGCGGGTCGCGGCATCGTCTCCCTATTTGGTCTTGCTCCCGGTGGGGTTTGCCGTGCCGGTCTGTTGCCAGACTCGCGGTGCGCTCTTACCGCACCGTTTCACCCTTGCCACGCACGTCTT
>JALYOF010000004.1 GCA_030857025.1 Pseudomonadota bacterium
GGAGAGGGTTGGGGTGAGGGGGGCTCTTGTGTCCGGGGTGGGTCCCGTCACAGGCAATGACATCATCCAGACCGATCAATTGGAAACTTCCATCGGACCCGCGCCCGGCTCGGCGACATCGTGCTTCCTGTGCGCCACGCCCATCTTGTCGGCCACTTCCTTCGGCATGTAGGTCTCGTCGTGCTTGGCGAGGATCTGCTCGGCGACGAACTGGTCGCCCTGCATCCGGCCGGTGGCGACCACGGCCTGGTTCTCCCGGAACAGATCGGGAAGGATGCCGGTATAGACCACGGTCATCTCGGCGTCGCCGTCGGTGACGCGGAACCGGGACTCCAGCGAGCCATCGGCACGTGCGAAGGAGTTCTCCGAAACCATGCCGCCGAGGCGGAAGCGCGCCTGCTCGCCGGCTTCCCCGCGCAGCACTTCGCTGGGCGTGTAGAGGTAGGCGATGTTGCGCTGCAGGGCCATGGCGACCAGCGCGGTGGCCAGTCCGGCAGCGGCGACCAGCGCCAGTACCCAGATCAGGCGGCGACGGCGGGTAGGGTTCATCGGGTCAACTCGGATGGGGTGTGGTTCGAAGCCGGGGCGGCGGCCTGACGGGCAGCGCGGCGGCGCACGGCGAGAAGTTCGCGGCGTACATGCAGGCGCGCGGCGATGAAGTCCCAACCGAGCACGACCGCGAACACCGCATAGGCGGCAATGACGTATTCCTGGTAACTCATGACAGTCGGCCCTCGGCGACCGGGGCCGGCACGGCGAGTGCGGCGACCCATGCCTTGCCCGATTCGCGTCGCAGGTTGTCGGCCCGCGCCCGCATCAACAGCGAGCCGATGAACCACAGTTTGGTGCCGACGATCATCCAGAGCAGCGGCTGCAGCATGCTCGCATCCATCGTGGACTCGCCCAGCAGGCGAATGGTCTGTCCCTGGTGCAGCGAATTCCACCACACCACCGAGTAGCGGATCACCGGCAGCAGCACCACGCCGACGATCGCCAGCAGGCCCGCCGCGCGAGCTGCGGCACGGCGGTCGTCAATGGCGCCGTAGAGGCCGATCACGCCGAGGTACAGGAACAGCAGGATCAACTCGCTGGTAAGCCGTGGGTCCCAGCTCCACCAGGTGCCCCACATCGGCTTCCCCCAGATCGCGCCCGTGACCAGCGTGATGAGGGTGAAGCCGGCGCCGATTGGCGCGCAGGCCATCGCGAGGATCTCGCACAGCTTGATGCGCCACACCAGCGCGATGGCCGCATACACCGCCATCAGTCCGAACACCGCCATGCTCATCCAGGCGCTCGGCACGTGGATGTAGAGGATGCGGAAGCTGTCGCCCTGCTGGTAGTCGGCGGGCACCACGAACAAGGCGCCGTACAGACCCCAGGCCATGACCAGCAGGCCCAGCCCGTAGGCCCACGGCGCCCATCGCGCCGCGAAGCGGTCGAAGTAAGGCGGCGAACCCAGTTTGTGGAACCAGCGAATGATCGGATTCATCGTTTCTCGGGGCCGGCGCCGGCCTGGGCCGGGCTGGAGTTGGCGGCAGGATTATCGCGTCCGCCGCAATCGGTCGTTGGTCTGATCGTGTCAATCCCGCTGCGTCCGGTTCAGCGCCCCCACGGGTACGGCATCAATTCAGTGCGATTCGGATCGCCGCGGCTGCCGCCAGGGGTGCCAGCAGCAGTGCGACGACCAGTCCGGCACCCAGCAACAGCAATCCGCTGCTCGGGTCCAGCCCCTGGGCCGCAGCAGCGACGCTGCCCGCGCCGAACACCAGCACCGGCACGTACAAGGGCAGCGCAAGCAACGCGACGAGTATACCGGAGCGCCTCATCCCGACTGTCAGCGCAGCCACCACCGCGCCAAGCAGGCTCAGCAGCGGCGTGCCCAGCGCCAGCGAGGCCATGAGCACCGGCAACTGCTCGGTTGGCAGGTGCATCAGCGCGGCGAGGAATGGGGTGGCGACCAGCAGCGGCAGCGCGGTGGTTGACCAGTGCATGAACGTGCGCACCGCGACCAGCCATCCCAGCGGCACCGGCGCGAGCATCCACTGCTCGAGCGAACCGTCCTCCGCATCGCCGCGGAACAGCGTGTCCAGCGACAACAGGCCGGCCAGCAGCACCGCCAGCCACAGAACCGCACTGGCGACCGGTGCCAGTGTCGCGGCCTCGCCGCCCAGCGCAAGCGCGAACAGGACGACCACCAGCACTGCGAACAGGGCCGGCTGCAGGGCATCGCCGCGCCGGCGCCACAGCAGGCGCAGGTCGCGCCGCATCAGCGCCCGCGCGGATCCGGCAAGCCCCGGCAGCGCACCTGGCGAATTGCGGGTCTTCGTTGGCGAAGCCACGGCGCTCATGCGGCTTTCTCCAGCACCAGCATCCGGGTACGCACGGGCGGTGCGGCATAGGCGCCATGGGTGGTGACCAGCGCCGCGCCGCCGTCGCGCAGGTGCGCCTGCACCATCCGGTTGACCAGTTCGATGCCCTGCAGGTCCAGATTCGCGTACGGCTCGTCGAGCAGCCACAGCGGCGACGGCGACAGCCACAGGCGCGCGAGCGAAAGGCGCTTTTTCTGCCCGGCCGACAACTGCCGCGCCAGTGCGTCCTCGTAGCCGGACAGGCCGACGATCGCCAGCGCATTCACCGGCAGTTGCGCCCGGCGTCGACCCTGCAGGCCGCAGAGGAAATCCAGGTTCTCCAGTGCGCTCAGATCGGCTTTGACCCCGGGCAGGTGGCTGAGGTAGGCCATTGCACGTGCGCGGCGTGCCGGCTGCGCGGGTTGGCCGTCGATGCTGACCTCACCCCCGTCGGCGCGCAGCAGTCCGGCCAGGACGCGCAGCAGGGTTGTCTTGCCCGACCCGTTGCCGCCCTGGACCAGCAGCGCCTCGCCCGCGTCGACGGCGAAATCCAGTGGTCCGAAGACCGGCTCGTCGTTGCGCGCGAAGTGGAGTCCGCGCGCTTGCAGCAGCGGCGCGTCTGGTGACTGGTCTGGGATCATCATGTCGACAGGCGGCCCGGCCCCGCACGCTGCGGGGCCGTCGGTGCGCTCATTCTACCCAGTCGGTATACGCGGCCGTCCCGCACGCTGCCCGCCGCGCCTCGTCGCCCGGCCGCTGCAACAGCATCCGCAGCCGGACCGGCTCGCCACGTTCCCATGCCAGCACCGCCGCCTGGCCGAATTCGCGCGCCAGTGTCTCCGCCGTCGTCATTTCGATGTCCGCCACCAGCCAACCCGGCTCGCGCCAGTCGCCGCTGCTGTCCTGCGCCCACGCCGCCTGCCTGCGCGCGCCGATGGCATCGATCTGGGCAACCAGGCAGGCGTCGGCCTGCGTGTTGCTGATATCGGAGTTCGGCCGCGAAGCCGGGTTCCAGGCGGTGATGAAAACGTATCGCCGGGCGGGCCAGTAGGCCTCCAGGTCCGCGGCGGGTTCTCCCACGTGCAGCGACAGCGCGTCGCCGTCCAGCCTCACCGCGTAATCCGCAACGGCATAGGCACTGGCCAGTTCGGCGGCATCGACGACCTGCAGCTCGCGCATCCGGGCAGTGTCCTGCCGTCGTGGGCGGTTTGCAAATCCTGTGCGACGACCGGACTCGCAGCTTCCCCAGCCGGCATTTCGTACACTCGTTGCCTCTTCCGCCACCGAGCCTGAGATGACGCCCGAAACCAAGCTGCCGAAGGTCGGCACCACGATATTCACAGTGATGTCGCAGCTCGCGTCGGAACACGGCGCCGTCAACCTGGGGCAGGGCTTCCCGGATTTCGACGTCCCGCCGCGCCTGGTGCAGGCGCTGACGCGTGCGATGGGCGAGGGCCGCAACCAGTACGCGCCGATGAGCGGCATTCCGGCGCTGCGCCAGGCCATCGCAGCCAAGACGCAGCGCTGCTACGGGCATCTCCCTGACGCGGACGCGGAGGTGACAGTCACCTCGGGGGCCAGCGAAGCGATCTTCGACGCTGTGCAGGCGGTGGTGAGTCCGGGCGACGAGGTGATCGTGCTGGACCCATGCTACGACTGCTACGAACCGGCGATCGTGCTGGCCGGAGGCGTCCCGGTGCACGTGCCGCTGCACCCGCAGACCTTCGCTCCCGACTGGGATGCAATCGGTGCGGCGGTGACGGCAAAGACCCGCATGCTGATGATCAACTCGCCGCACAACCCGTCCGGGGCCATGTGGACCGCGGGCGACATCGATGCACTGACGCGGTTGCTCGCCGGCACCGGAATCATCCTGCTGTCTGACGAGGTTTACGAACACATCGTGTTCGATGGTGCGATCCACGAGTCGGTGCTGCGCCATCCGCAACTGCGTGAGCGTGCGTTCGTGGTATCGAGCTTCGGCAAGACCTACCACTGCACCGGTTGGAAGGTCGGTTACTGCATCGCGCCGGCGGCGTTGTCGACCGAGTTCCGCAAGGTCCACCAGTACAACACCTTCTGTACATTCACCCCGGCGCAGTTCGCGTTCGCCGAAATGATCGAGGCCGACCCGGCGCATTACGAGCAGTTGGGCGCGTTCTACCAGGACAAGCGCGACCGCTTCCGCGAGCAACTGGCCGGCACGAGGCTCAAGCCCCTGCCGGTGCCGGGCGGATATTTCCAACTGGTGGACTATTCGGCGATCAGCGATCTGGACGATGCCGAATTCTGCCGCTGGCTGACGGTCGAAAAGGGCGTGGCGGCGATCCCGCTGTCGCCGTTCTATGAAAGCCCGCCACCGGGCCAGCGCCTGGCCCGGCTGTGCTTCGCCAAGAACGAGGCCACGCTGGACGCTGCGATCGAACGCCTGAAGGAACTCTGACATGGACGATCTGCGAATTTCGCTGATCCAGGGCGCGACTCGCTGGCGCGATCCTGCGGGCAATCGCGAGTACTACGGCGAATTGATGACCCCGCTGAAAGGCGCCACCGACCTGGTGTTGCTGCCGGAGACTTTCACAAGCGGCTTTTCCAACGACGCGATCGACGATGCCGAAACGATGGACGGCCCCAGCGTCGAGTGGATGAGGTCGCAGGCCGCAACGCTGGGCGCCGCGGTGACCGGCAGCGTGCAGTTGCGGGTAGACAGCGGTGCGCATGGCTCGGGCGTCTTCAACCGGCTGCTGCTGGCCACGCCCGACGGTGACCTGCACGTGTATGACAAGCGCCACCTGTTCCGCTACGCACGCGAACACGAGCGCTATGCGCCGGGGCGCGAGCGGATCACGCTGGACTGGAAAGGCTGGAGGATCTGTCCGCAGGTCTGCTACGACCTGCGCTTCCCGGTGTTTTCGCGCAACCGCTACAACGTCGAGCGCCCGGACGCGCTGGATTATGATCTGTTGCTCTATGTTGCCAATTGGCCGTCCGCACGCTCGTATGCGTGGAAGACGCTGCTGCGCGCGCGCGCCATCGAGAATCTCTGTTACGTCGCCGGCCTCAATCGTGTCGGAACCGATGGCAACGACGTCCACTACTCCGGCGACAGCGCGGTGATCGATTTCCTGGGCCAGCCGATGGTCGAGTGCGCCGACGAGGAGTGCGTGGTGACGACCACACTGCTTTCCGGCGAGTTGTCCGCGCACCGCAGGCGTTTTCCCGCGATGCTCGACGGGGACGCGTTCACCCTCGCCTGATGTGCAGAACGCGGTTCGCCTGGGCGTGTGTCCAGGCGAGTCGGTCCCAGAAGACAACGGCTGAAGTTTTGTTTGCCGCCGTTCGGGTCGGCCAGGCATTCACGCCGCCCAACCGCGCCGCATCGTTTCATCGTGCCAACGATGTTGCGATGGAGGGTGTGCGGTGTTCTTCGATTCCTGGTCCGACATGTGGCGCGTGCTGGTTACCGGCGTGCTGGCCTACGCGGGGCTGATCGTGCTGCTGCGCGCGTCGGGAAAACGTACGCTGACCAAGATGAACGCGTTCGATTTCGTGGTGACGGTGGCGCTGGGTTCGACGCTGGCGACGATCATCCTCAACAACGACATCGCACTGGCCGAAGGGGTGCTCGCGCTGGCGGTGCTGATCTTCCTGCAGTACCTGGTGGCGTGGCTGGCGGTGCGGTTCCCGCCGATACGCAAGGTGATTGCCAGCGAGCCCGCGATGCTGCTGCACAAAGGCGAGTTCCTGCACGAGGCGATGCGCCGCGAGCGGGTCAACGAGGAAGAGATCCGACAGGCGATGCGCAAGAACGGCAAGGACGATCTGTCGAATATCCACGCGGTGGTGCTCGAAAGCGACGGAACTTTCAGCGTGATACCCGAGGACTGATCCCGCTTGCGCTGCCTTCGCGCTTTCACTTCCGGTCGGAGCGTTCCTTCAACTTCGAGAAGACGGTGACCACCACGAAGTTCATGACCGCCAGGGAGATGGCGTGGTTCCAGTAGCCCAGTCCGACCGCGGCGCCGATCGCCCCCACCACCCAGATACTCGCGGCGGTCGCCGTGCCTGACACCCGGTTGTCGTGCTTGAGGATGGCGCCGCCGCCGACGAAGCCGATGCCGGTCATCAGCCCCTGCAGCACGCGGGCCATCGCGTCGGGCGAGATGTCGGGGCCGATGAACTGCCGGGCGATGAGTACGTAGGCACAGCTGCCCACGGCCACCAGTGGAAACGTGCGCACGCCCATGGTGTCGCCGTGGCGTTCCCGGTTCCAGCCGATCGGAAAGGCCAGCGCGACCGCGCCGAGGAGAGTCAGGAATGGGACCAGGTGATCGAAAAACTCCTGCATGCATGCTCCTTCCGGGCACGCCGCCGAATCAATTTTCCATCGATTCGAGGGCGAACTGCATCGCGTTGCGGTCGGCGCCAGGCTTGGCGGCTCGCGAAGGAACGGTCAGCACCGAAGTTCGGCGAGCATCAGCAGCTTCGCACCCGATGGCTCAACGCCGCGCGAAGCCGCGAGGTGGTGGCGCGGCTTCGTCGCAGCATCAGGCTCAACGCGGCGGGCGCGGCTTGAAGGGCTTGCGTGGTCCGGTGCCTGCCGGTTTGCCGGCCGTGGGCGGGCGCGGTCCGCGGGGGCCGGCGGTGCGCGGAGCATGCGCACCGCGCGACTCGGCCGGATCCGCGCGCTGGATGCGCAGCGGCTGGCCGGCGACGTAAACGCGCTTGAGATGCTCCATCAGTTCGTGCGGCATGCCTTCGGGCAGGTCTACGAGCGAATAGTCGTCGCGGATGTCGATGCGCCCGATGTACCTGCTTTCCAGGTCCGCCTCGTTGGCGATCGCGCCGACAATGTTGCCGGGCTGCACGCCATGGCTGTGACCGACCTCGATCCGGAATGTCTCCATTCCGACGTCGGTGGGACGTGCGCTCTCGCGCTCGCGCGCAGGCGGCCGCGGCGCCGCGGGTGGCGCGTCGCTTTCGAACAGGCGCTCGCCGGCATTCGTGGGGCGGGGCGCGGGTGGCGTGAACTGACGTTCGGCGTGACGCACCGGCGCGGCGTTGCGCTCGTCGAAGCTGCGCGGCTCGCGCGCTGCGGGACGTGGCGCGCTTTCCCGGGGCGCATGCTCGCGCTGCGCATGGTCGCGTTCGACGAACTTGCGTGTCGCCGCGCCGCGGTGCTCGCGCGGCCCGGCGTCGCGCTCGAACGGGACGCGCTTGGGCGCGCTGAGCAGCAGTGGATTGTCGCCCTGGACCAGCTTGGCCAGAGCCGCGGCGATTTCGATCGCCGGTACGTTCTGCTCGCGCTCGAAGCGCTCGACCATTTCCCGGAACACGCCCAGGTCGCTGCTCTCCAGCGCGCTGCTGATCTTTCCGAGGAAGCGGGTGACGCGCTGATCGTTGACGTCCTCCACGCTCGGCAGTTCCATGGCCTCGATCGGCTGGCGCGTGGCGCGCTCGATCGCGCGCAGCATGCCGCGCTCGCGCGGTGTCACGAACAGGATCGCCTCACCCTTGCGACCTGCGCGGCCGGTGCGGCCGATGCGGTGGACGTAGTTCTCGGTGTCGTTGGGGATGTCGTAGTTGAGCACGTGGCTGATGCGTTCGACGTCCAGCCCGCGCGCGGCCACGTCCGTCGCCACGAGGATGTCGATCTTGCCGTCCTTGAGGTTCTGGATGGTCTTTTCGCGCTGCGCCTGCTGCACATCGCCGTTGATCGCCGCCACCGACATGCCGCGGGCGGCGAGCTTGGAGGCCAGTTCCTCGGTGCCAAGCTTGGTGCGGGCGAACACGATCATCGCCTCGAAGGGCTCGGCTTCCAGAATGCGGGTCAGCGCGTCGAGCTTGTGCACGCCGCTGACCGACCAGTAACGCTGGCGGATGTTGGGTGCGGTCGAGGTCGTCGACTTGATCGCGATCTCGACCGGGTCCTTGAGGTAGGTCTGGGCGATGCGCTTGATCTGGTGCGGCATCGTGGCCGAGAACAGCGCGACCTGGCGCGTCGGCGGGGTCTTCTTGAGGACGTTCTCGACATCGTCGATGAAGCCCATGCGCAGCATCTCGTCGGCCTCGTCCAGTACCAGGCAGCGCAGCTGCGACAGGTCCAGGGTGCCGCGGTCGAGATGGTCGATCACCCGTCCCGGCGTGCCGACGACCACGTGCACGCCGCGCCGAAGCGCCGCCAGCTGAGGGCCATAGCCCTGGCCGCCGTAGATCGGCAGCACGTGGAAGCCCGGCAGGTGCACGGCGTATTTCTGGAACGCCTCGGCGACCTGGATGGCCAGTTCGCGCGTCGGAGCGAGTACGAGCGCCTGCGGCTTGCTCTGCTTCGGGTCGATCTGGGCCAGTATGGGCAGCGCGAACGCGGCGGTCTTGCCGGTGCCGGTCTGGGCTTGGCCGAGCACGTCGCGGCCTTCCAGCAGCGGTGGGATCGTCGCTGCCTGGATCGGGGAGGGCGACTCGTAGCCGACGTCGCCCAGGGCGCGCAGCAGCGGCTCGGAAAGTGCGAGATCGGTGAATTTCAGGTCGGCGGATGTCGGTGTCGCGGGCGTTTCGGCGCTCATCGTAGGGCTCTGGCAGCGCCGGCAAAGCCGGTCGGGAAGGCGTGACAGTGTAGCGGTGCGCGGGTGAGCAGACGATCTTCGGCCCGATCTTCGGACCACACTGGCTCCAAACCGGCGGCACCCGGGCGCCCGTGGGATCGATGTGAATCCGTTCACGCCTGTCGGCGCAGGATCGCTTGGGACTCGACGCGGCACTCTGCCTGGTCGTGCGGGCGCCGGCTTGCCCGACACCACCGAAATACGCTACTGGTTGTCTGGATGCCCAGCGTCGGACGGGTGTTCGGTCGGCTGCGCCGGCGGGTTCGCCGCATCCTTGGCGGCCTGCTTCTTCGCCAGTTTCTCGTCGGTCTTTTTCTTCTTGGCAATTTCGCGCTGTCGCTTTTCGAAGGAGTAGTTGGGCTTCGCCATCGGCACGTCTCGTTGCTGGAATCAGCGCAGTTTAAGCCATGCGGCGCGATGCCGCCGGATTTGCGGTCCCGGGGTGCGGAGAGCGAATTGCAATCTGTCCACCATCGACGGTGGACCAGAGCTTGATTTCGCCGGGCAGCAGGGCAATACAGAAGCGATGCAGACACTTCAATTCGACAACGCGCTCGTACGCGAACTGCCCGGAGACCCGGAAGCCGGGCCGCGATTGCGACAGGTGGCGCAGACCTGGTCGTCGGTCGAACCCACGCCGGTGGAAGCGCCTGCGGTGTTGGCGTATTCGGCCGAGATGCTGCAGCGGCTCGGCTTGGGCGAAGCGGATGCCTCGGCGCCGTGGTTCGCGCAGGTCTTCGGTGGCAACGCGTTGCTTCCGGGAATGCAGCCGTATGCCGTCAACTACGGCGGACATCAGTTCGGCCATTGGGCCGGGCAACTGGGCGATGGTCGCGCGATCTCGCTGGGCGAAATCGTGAATGCGGCCGGCGAGCGCTGGGAGCTGCAGCTCAAGGGCGCGGGTCCGACACCGTATTCACGCCGGGCGGATGGCCGGGCCGTGCTCCGGTCGTCCATCCGCGAGTTCCTGTGCAGCGAGGCGATGCACCACCTCGGCGTCCCGACCACGCGTGCGCTGAGCCTGGTCGGCACCGGGGAGCCGGTGGTGCGCGACATGTTCTACGACGGCAATGCGAAGCCCGAACCCGGTGCCGTCGTGTGCCGCGTTTCGCCTTCGTTCATCCGTTTCGGCAATTTCGAGTTGCCGGCGTCGCGGGGCGATGTCGCGCTGCTCACGCAACTGGTGGACTTCTGCATCGCCCGCGACTTCCCGCACTTGGGTGACCACGGCGACGACACCGCGCGCCGTGCAGCGTGGTTCGGGGAGGTCTGCGAACGCACGGCGGTGATGATCGGTCATTGGATGCGGGTGGGTTTCGTCCACGGTGTGATGAACACCGACAACATGTCGATTCTCGGGCTCACGATTGATTACGGTCCTTACGGCTGGATCGACAACTACGACCCCGACTGGACGCCCAACACCACCGACATCGAAAACCGGCGCTACCGCTTTGGGCAGCAGCCACAGATCGCCTACTGGAACCTGAGCCGGCTGGCTGGCGCGCTGTCGCCGCTCTTTGCCGACGTCGCGTCCTTGCAACAGGGGCTGCAGCGGTTCGTGGCGTCGTACACGGCGGCCGACCGCGACAACACATCCCGCAAGCTGGGGCTGGCCGAAAGCGGACCCGACGATATCGAGCTCATGGATGCGCTGTTGCAGTTGATGAGCGCGCACGAAGTCGACATGACGCTGTTTTTCCGCGCGTTGCCGGATGTCGACCTGTCCGCGCCCAGCCTGGATGCGCTGCAGCACGCGTTCTACGATCCCGCGCAGATGGAAAGCTCGGCGACTGCATTCCAGCAGTGGTTGTCGCGCTATGCCGAGCGGGTCCAGGCCGATCCGTTGTCTCCCGCCGCGCGCCGCGAGCGCATGCATGCCGCCAATCCGCGCTATGTGTTGCGCAACTATCTGGCACAGCAGGCGATCGACCGCGCCGAGGCGGGCGATGCTGGCGCGGTCATGGAGCTTCTCGAAGTGATGCGGCGGCCCTACGACGATCAGCCCGGGCGCGAGGAGTTCGCATGCAAACGGCCGGATTGGGCGCGGCAGCGCGCCGGCTGCTCGATGCTCTCATGCAGTTCCTGAGGCGGTCGCCAGACTGAACGGGCACTCCAGTGCCTGTGCGGTGCCGGGTCGGGGTAAACCCTGCGTTCACGCCCTGCGGCGATGATCGGTGGGTCGATTCCACGAGGAGTGCGCACCATGCTCAGCTCTAGAAAGACCATCGGGCCCCTGGCCCGCGTATTCGCACTGGCGGGATTCCTGCTGATGCTGGGCGGCTGTGCAACCGGTGGATACCTGCCGGGTGCCGGCACCGGTTATCCCGGCCAGGGCGGCTATCCCGGCCAGCAATACCCCGATCAGCAATACCCCGACAACACCGGGCAGTCGATCACCGGCACGGTGGAGGTCGTGGACCTGAGGTCACAGCGCCTGATGCTGCTCACGCAGCCTGCCTATGGCAGCCGCGGTGCGCAGGTGGAGGTGTATTTCGATCGCAACACGCCGCTGTACTACCAGGGTCGCCAGGTGGCGATGGAAGGACTGGAACGTGGCGACGTGGTGCGGGTGCAGACCGGCCAGTCCAGCGGGCGGCTGTTCGCGCGCAGCGTGGAAGTGGTGCACAACGTACGCGACGGACAGCAGTATGGGGGCGGCCAGTACGGGGATCAGTATGGCGGTCAGTACGGCGACCAGTACGGCAATGAGCTTCGTGGCACCGTCGGCCATGTCGATTCTCGCAGCCGCATGATCGAAATCGAGCGCGGCGGATATGGCGGCGAGCGGGTCCGGCTGCGGTACGACGACCGCACGCTGGTGGAGTACCAGGGTCGCCGCTACAACCCTCGCGACCTTGATCCGGGAGACATGGTGCGGATCCAGACGCGCCGGACCGGCAATGAGTTGCTGGCCGAGCGGATCTTCGTCGAGCGCAGCGCGCGGACGCGTTGATCGCGTTGGTCAGTCCGCCAGGCAGGCTGTCACGCTGTCGATGAAAAAGAGCCTGCCGGCGGATAGCCGGTCAGGCTCGTGTCCCCGCCGCCGTCGGCGCGCCGGGGTTTCGGCCGCCAGGCCTGCGTTCGCAGGCCGGCGCCCGAAAGCTCATCCGGGTGCGAACGCCCGGTTGGCCTTCTTGTCTTTCTTGTCGGCCTTCTTCTCTTTCATGGTCTTGGCCGGCTTCTTCTTTTCGCTTTTCTTCTGGTCCATGCCCTTGCTCATGGCGCTCTCCTCGGTGGCGGCTGACGCTGTCCACGGCGGACGCGGCGATTCAGCGCGATGCAGTATGCGCTCCGAAAGCGCTTTTTTTTCCGGGACGGGCGCGGTGGTTCAACCACCAGCGAACAAGCAGTTGGCAGCCCGGAGGCAGGTCGCCATTGTTGAACGGTTCGACTCGCGAACTGTCGGACTCGGCGGTACGGGCGTCAGGGACCGGTAGAATGCGCCATGCCCTTGATCACATTGAACAGCGTCGACTACAGCGTCGGCGGCCCGCTCCTGCTCGAGAACGTCGAGCTGTCCATCGAACCCGGCGAGCGCATCGCCCTGATCGGCCGCAACGGCGCCGGCAAGTCGACGCTGCTGCGCCTGCTGTCCGGCACGATCCAGCCCGACGACGGCGAAATCCGTTGCGAAGGCGGGGTGCGCATCGCCCGGTTGGAGCAGGAAGTCCCGCGCGATGCAACCGGCAGCGTATTCGACGTGGTTGCCGCCGGGATGGGCGAACTCGGTGCCTGGCTGGCCCAGTACCACCACCTGAGCCATGCCGAGGTGTTCGACGGCGATGCGCTCGCGGAGGTCCAGGGCAAGATCGAAGCCGCCAACGGCTGGAGCGCCGATCAGCGTGTGGTCGAGACGCTCGACCGGCTCAGCCTCGACGGTGATGCCGAGTTCGCCGGCCTCTCCGGGGGAATGAAGCGTCGCGTGCTGCTGGCACGGGCACTGGTGTCGGCGCCGGACCTGCTGCTGCTGGACGAGCCGACCAATCATCTGGACATCGAGGCCATCGACTGGCTCGAGGAGTTCCTCAAGTCGGCGTGGAAGGGCGCGCTCGTGTTCGTGACCCATGACCGCCGCTTCCTGCGCGCCCTGGCGACGCGGATCGTGGAAATCGACCGCGGGCAGGTCACCAGTTGGCCCGGTGACTGGGCGAACTACGAGCGCCGCCGCGAGGAGCGGCTGAACGCGGAGGCCCAGGAAAACGCGCGATTCGACAAGCTCCTGGCGCAGGAGGAAGTCTGGATCCGACAGGGCATCAAGGCCCGCCGGACCCGCGACGAAGGCCGTGTGAGCCGTCTCAAGGCGATGCGCAACGAGCGCGCCAGCCGGCGCGATCTCACCGGCAACGTGCGGATGGACCTCGCCCAGGCAGAATCCTCGGGCAAGAAGGTCGTCGAAGCCAAGCACGTGTCGTTCGGCTACGGCGGCAAGCTGTTGCTCGACGATGTCTCCACGACGATCTTCCGCGGCGACCGCATCGGCCTGATTGGCCCCAACGGCAGCGGCAAGACCACGTTGCTGAAGGCGCTGCTCGGCGACCTCAAGCCCGCATCGGGCGAGATCCGCACCGGCAGCAACCTGCAGATCGCGTACTTCGACCAGTACCGGGACACGCTGCGGGAGGACTGGAGCGCGCTGGAGAATGTCTCGGAGGGCCGCGAGTTCGTCGAGGTCGGCGGGCGCCAGAAGCACGTCATCGGCTACCTGCAGGACTTCCTTTTCACGCCCGAGCGCGCGCGCGCGCCGATCACGCGCCTGTCGGGCGGCGAGCGCAACCGCCTGCTGCTGGCCAAGCTGTTCGCGCAGCCTTCCAACCTGCTGGTGATGGACGAACCCACCAACGATCTGGACGTGGAAACCCTCGAACTGCTCGAGGAACTGCTTGGCGAGTACCCGGGCACGCTGCTGCTGGTCAGCCATGACCGCGACTTCCTCGACAACGTGGTCACCTCCACGCTGGTGATGGAAGGCGAAGGGCGCGTTGGCGAATACGTCGGCGGCTACACCGACTGGCTGCGGCAGCGGCGGGTGCCGGGTGCCGTCGTGCAGGCGAAGTCCAGCGGCATGCCGGTGTCGCCGATTGCGGCGGCTGCGGTCGCACCGGCGACGAAGCGCAAGCTCAGCTACAAGGAGACGCGCGAACTGGAGCAGTTGCCGCAGCGGATAGAAGCGCTGGAAGCACGGCTCGCCGCATTGACCGCAGCGATGAACGACCCTGCGTATTACCAGCGCGACGCTGCGGCGATCACTGCAGACAATGCCGGACTCGCCACGGTGCAGGCGGAACTGGACGCCGCCTACGAACGCTGGTCGGAGATCGAGACCGGCGACGCCTGAGACGGGGCTCAGCTGCGGTCGGGAGTGGGCTCGGCACGAGCCTGCGCCCGCTGCCATGGCCATCTTCCTTCCAGCTCCGTTTCCAGCGCCATGCTCAGGAAGGTGCGGATCAGCACGATCAATCCGAGCACGAGCACATCGTCCATCGTGGGGGTGACTGCCACGGTGCGGATGATGTCCGCCGCCACCAGGAATTCCAGGCCCAGCAGGATGCCGCGACCGAGGTCGTGGCGAAACCGTCGGTAGCGCTCGTGGCCGGATTGGCCGGGCCACGCAAAGCGCACCAGTGCGTTCAGCAGGCCCGCGACGATGACGGCGACCCCGACGACATCGACCCAATAGGAAACGGTTTCGAAATTCAGCATCCTCGGACTCCGTTCAAGGGCTGCCATTCAGGCTGTCAGTGCATCGGTGATCGCAGGGTGCATGACCCGCGATATTGCCACGCTGAATCGCCGATGAGCCGACATCCCCGATTGGCAGCTATCGGGCCTGTCGCGGAGCGCCTGCGACGGATCGGAGGCAGAATTCCGCCATGAGCGCGATGATCCAGCCCAGCCTGTTCGAGCCGGCGCCGTTCCCGGAGACGGTGCTGGCGGAGGATGCCGAAGGCGGGATCGTCCACCGCCCCGGCTTCGTCGAATCCTCCCTGGCAGGGCAGTGGTTCCAGGTGCTTCGCCACGAAGTGCCATGGCAAATCCAGCGGCGGCCGATGTACGACCGGGTGGTCGACGTGCCGCGGCTGGTCGCGTCGTTTTCGCTTTCCGCTCCCGATCTGCCGCAGCCGATCCAGGACGCGGCTCGACGCCTACGCGACGAACTGGGCGTGCCCTTCAACGAAGTGGGCCTCAACTGTTACCGCGACGGTCGCGACAGCGTGGCCCCGCACAACGACAAGCTGCACAGCCTCGTGCCGGGTCATCCGATCGCTTTGCTTTCGCTGGGTGCCGCAAGGCGCATGACCATCCGCGCGAAACTGGCACCGCGTCGTGCACTGCACATTGAACTTGCCGCCGGAAGCCTGCTGCTGATGAGCCACGCCTCGCAGCGGCATTTCGATCACGGCATTCCGAAGACGCGCGATCCGGTGGGTCCGCGCATCAGTCTGGCCTTCAGGGTGAGGCCGCCGCACTGACCGGAACTGGAGGTTCTGCGCACGAATGAGCGGCTCTCCGACCAGACCGAAAGCCCACGGTGGCACGCATCGCCTGTTCTTCGCGCTCTGGCCCGACGAAGACACGCGGGCGCGGATCGCCGCGACGGCCGACCGGTTGCGCGCGCATGCGGCGGGCGGCCGTTGGGTTCCACCGGAGCGTTACCACCTCACGCTGCAATTCCTTGGCACGTTCCGGCGACGGCCGACACCTGTGGTGGAAGCGGCGTCCGCGGCGGCTGCGCAGGTGCGGTCGCCGGCCTTGACCGTGCAGCTCGATCGCATCGGCATCTTTCCAGGTCGTCCGCGCCTGTGGTGGCTCGGGCGCGAGGATCCCGGGCCGTTGCTGCCGCTCTGGAACAACATCTCGTGCAGCCTGCTTGAGCGCGGCATTTCGGGAGATTCGCCAACCTTCGTTCCCCACGTCACCTTGGCGCGCGGAATGACTGGCGCGCCACCACAGGCGCTGTCGTTACCGGTGACCTGGGAAGCGGAGGATTTCGTTCTGATCCACAGCCAATCAGCAGCCGAGACGAGGTATACGGTCCTGGGGAAGTGGCCGTTGCGATGTTCCTGACTTCCCAGGTCTGCGCGCGGACGCGAGCTGGGAAACGGGAGAGTCGCGATCAGGGCTGGATGGGATTGAGGAATCTGCCGCAGCCGCGATAGAGGGTGTCGCCCGCAGCCAGGGTAACGCTCGCCTCATAGACGCGGTCGCTCATCCCGTCCGAGCACGTCTCCCGCCGCACTTCGACAGCGACGATGGTTCCGTCGGCGGTGGTGCCACGGTAGCCGGGAGGATCGCCGTCGATCACCTGTGCATGCGCCACTTCGATACTGCGATCCCCGTAATCCAGCGTTGCGCGCAGGGCGGGATCAGGGCCCCGGTCGACCTCCATGAACCACCCGGGTTCATTGCCCACGGCGCGAAGCACAACACCGCGCACGGCAGCCGCTTCCCAGGGCGAAGCCGGCACGGCCTCCGTTGCGGCCGGCGGTTCGGATTCGACGGGCTCGACCGCAGGCTGATCGACGGCAGGCGGCTGGCACGACGCCAGAAGCAGCAGGAGCGGCCAGGCCGTGTGCATACGGCGGATCATTGCGGCGCGGTGTCCGTGCGCAGCACTGGATACAGGTCGAAGCGTTCGTCCCAGGCGCTGTGGCGGCGATAGAAGAAGTCGAGCCTCGCCTGCGCGCTGGCGGCGAACCCGGGGTCGTCCTGGAGACGCTGCTCGAAGGTCCGGCGGAGTTCGGGATCTGCGGCGAGCATCTGCTCGGCGACCTCCTCGGCCACGTAGTCCTCCATGTATTCCTTGCGCTCGAAATGGTTGTTGAACTCGCCCCAGGCTGCCAGCGAATCCGGGGCCTGTGGCTCCAGCAGTGCGATCACCAGGCGTGCCTTTGGCTGTGCGATCGGAACGAACAGCGCGCCGGTGTCGATCGAGCGTGCCTCCGGTGCCCACGATCCGGTCAACGACAGCATCTGGTGTCCTTCCAGCGGCCGCGGGGAAAACTCGGTTGTTCCGGCGCGGAATGCTTCCACTTCAGCCCGGGGCGACGCCCGTTCGAGGCGACGGTAGGCGATGCCGTGCTGGTCCAGCTTCGCTTGTACCCACTGCGCCTGCGCCGCAGGGATGATGTAGCCCGCACGCGGTGCCTGCACGGTGCGACCCGGCTGAACCTGATCGCGAAGCGGCACGTTCCACAACTGCGGCTTCGTGTCGTCGTACCGCGTCATCAGCGCGCCGGAGACCCGGGAAGGCGTGCGCGAGTACTCGTAACCACGGAAATCGATCAAGCGGGCCTCGTCGCCCGCCTTGTAGTCCAGGGGTACGGTCTGGCCTGCGAGCTTGCTGGCGCGTGCGTCGGCGGCATCGGCGATCGCGCGCCACTGCAGGCCCTGTTCGGCCATCAGTTCCATCATGGCGACCACCGTATTGCGTGTCGCCCGCACGCGCTGCGGATACTCCTTCCACGAATGGGTCTCCACCAGCATGCCGAAGCGGTTTCGCAGCGGCATGTAGCCGTGCGAGAAGCGCGGCGGGGCGACGCCGTCGGCGAACCCGGACGTGGGATCGTCGTTTACCACGAACGACGGATAGAACGGCAGCGGCAGCGAACCCTGCGCCGCGAGCCGCTCGAGCATCGTCGTGCGCAGTTCGAGTCCGGCCGCCCGCATTACCGCATCGCCACTGTAGAGCGGCTCGACCTGGATGGAGATGTCGTGCTCGAACTTGGCGCCGTTGGTCACGTGCAGATCGACAAGGGCCACCGGGTCCCACTGCTCGATCAGCCCCAGCATCGCCTGCATCTCCGGCGAGTCGGCTTTGACGTAGTCGCGATTGAGGTTGTAGTTCTGCGCCGTCGTCCGCCAGCCCATCTGTTCCGGTCCGCGCTGGTTGGGCCGGTTCCAGGCGCCGAAGCGCTCATGCCCGTCGACGTTGAACACCGGCACGAACAGCAGCACCTGCCTGGCGAGCGCACCGGGTGCGGCTTCATTCTCGAGCGCCTGCCGCAACGCGAGGAATCCCGCATCCTTGCCATCGATCTCGCCGGCGTGGATGCCGCCCTGGACCAGCATCACCGGCAGATCCCGCTCGCGCGCGGCCTCCGGCGTGAATGCTCCCGCTTTCGACACGACGAGCACCTTCATCGGCCGGCCCTCCGGCGTGGTGCCGAAGTCGTGGCAGCGGACCGCATCCGGATAGCGCTTCGCGAATGCTCCGCACAGGGCGATCACTTCGTCGTAGCGACCGGTCTGCCTGAAGCCGCTGCGTTCGGCGACGGTGGTCAATGCGGGCTCGGCAGCCATTGCGGGCACCGAAGAGGCGGCGAGAAAGGTGGACAGCACGGCGGCGCAGGTCAGGAGGGTTCTCATCGTGGGCGTCGTTCTCTGATGTCGGCTCCCGCGATGGTAACGGACCGTACTCCCGTAGCCGACCGGCGTGCTCGAATAGACTCCAGCGACCATTCGCCTGGATTTCCGCATGCACACTCTCCATTACGCCCCCGGGGCCGCCAGCCTCGCGGTGCATTGGCTGCTGATCGAACTCGGCATTCCGCACGAGCTGCGACCAGTGAATCTGTCCGCAGGCGAGCAGAAGCGGCCGGAGTACCTGGCGCTCAATCCCGCTGGCGTGGTGCCGACACTGGTGATCGATGGCGAACCGCTGGCCGAGGTCGGTGCCCTGCTGATGACGCTCGCCGACGAACATGCCACGGCAGGCCTGGCGCCTCCGCCGGGCGATCCGCAGCGCGCGGCCTACTACCAGTGGATCGTGCACCTGGCCAACGCCGTGCAGCCCCTCTTTCGGCTGTGGTGGTATCCGCATGAAGCCGCAGGCGAGTCCAACGCCGATGTCGTGCAGGCCCACGTCGCACCACGGATCGAAGCGGCGTGGGAGCGGATCGACGCGCATCTGGGTTCTTCCGGTCCCTACCTGCTGGGCGAGCGGCTCAGCGCGGCCGACTTCCACCTGGCGATGCTCATGCGCTGGTCGCGCAACATGCCGCGCCCTGCGCACGAATGGCCGCACCTTGGCGAGCTGGCGCGGCGCATGAAAGCGCGTCCATCGTTCCATGCACTGTACGAGCGCGAGGGCCTGAGCGACTGGATGTGAGTCGTGGCTGCGCCTGCGCCGCAAGGCTTCATCGGTTAGGCTTGCCAGCCCCCGAACCCTGCGCGACCCGCCGGGTGCCGGCGCGCCACCCTCCCACTGTCCGAGGCACACGATGCTCACCCTGATAATCATCGGCATCACCGTGCTGGTGTCCTGGCGGGCGTTCAACGACGGCCGGCTGCTGGAGCGGCTGATCCTCTGGCCGCCAGCGATCGACCGCAAACGGCAATACGACCGGCTGCTGACGCATGGTTTCATCCATGCCGACTGGCAGCACCTGTTGTTCAACATGATCACGTTGTTCTTTTTCGGCCAGTACATCGAGCCGTTCTTTGCCGACTACCTGGGTCCGCTCGGGTTCGTGATCTTCTACCTGTCGGCGATCGTGGTCGCGATCCTGCCGACCTACATGCGCCACCGGCATGACGCCAGCTACCGCAGCCTTGGAGCGTCCGGTGGCGTTTCCGCAGTGCTGTTCGCCTACGTGCTGATCAACCCCTGGAACCTGATCTTCATCTTCTTCCTTCCGGTCCCGGCGATCGTCTACGCGGTTGCGTTCGTAGGTTATTCCTTCTGGGCGGACCGGCAGGGCGGTGGCAACACGAATCACAACGCCCATCTGTCCGGGGCGATCTACGGCATTCTGTTCATGCTCCTGATGGAGCCCCGTGTTGGCGGCGTGTTCCTGCAGCGCCTGATGTCGCCGAGCTTCGGCTGATCTCAGGAGTCCAGCCGTTGCGACGCGTACGACCTGTAGGGCTCGTGCGGATCCTTGCTGTACGCCTGCTCGAGCCGTCGGTAGACGACCTCGTCGACCCGGACGAGTTCGTCGTGGTCCACTTGGTCCTTGCCGCCGATCAATTGCGCAGCCAGGTCGTATAGCCGTTCTACCAGTACATCGTCGCTGAAGGAATCGAGGTCGCGGCTGAAAATTTCCGCCGAAGCGGTGTGTGCGTCGTCGGCCATTGCCGGGATCCGTGCAGAGTGGGGGGTATCGGTTATGAACGCATTTGCCGCGCCGCTCAGGTCAATGTGATGCCTTGCGAGAACCCGGCCGGCGCGTTGCTCGATCACTTCGCTTGCATGCGGAAGCTGCTTTCATCGAGGGACACCCAGCAAAACAGGAGGCGTCCATGGCCATTGCCAGGGAACAAGCCCGAAGCCTGCTCACCGATTCGGAAATGGTGCTGTTCGGCGAAAGCCGCAATCCGGCGCTGCGGTCACTGACCGATCGCGAACTCACCCGACGCATCGACCGCACCCGAAAACTCCGGGACAAGGCACGCGATCTTCTGCAGCGACAGCGGCTGAGTTCGCGCCAGCGCACGGGCAACAAGGGCGGCAAGTCGGGCGAGGCGAACGAGCGCACGGCCCGCAAGGGCGAGGTGCTCGATGATGTCCTGCAGCGCTTCGAGGGCCGGCTGCAGGAGTTGGAGCGCAAGGGCGAATCGCAAGATGCGAAGAAGACCACCGGCGCCGCAAAGAAGGCTGGCACGGCGAAGAAGACCGCCGGCAGCGCTACGAAAGCTGGCCCTGCGAAAAAAGTTGCCGGCGCTGCAGAGAAGGCTGGTCCCGCGAAAAAGGTCAGCGCCGCAAGGAAAGTTCCGGTCGGGCAGGGGCGGAAGATCGCCGCCAAGGCAACCGGCGATGCCGCGAAAAAGCAGCCAACGGCGAGGTCGCCGCGCAAGTCGGCCGTGTCCACGGAGCAGGCGCTGGCCAGCACCCGGAAGGTGCTGAAGGCCAAGCAGAAGCAGGCGCGCAAGCCGCGCGGATATCCGGGCGACCACGCCAGTGAGGTCCAGGCCGATCCCGGGTATCAGTCGGGCCAGGCGAAATCGACGGCGCTGGAGCTGCATGTTGGCGAGATCCGGCAGGAACCGATCCACGGCAGCATCAGCACTCGCAACCGCAAAAACCAGGCCAGGCGCGACCGCGTCTGACAGCCCGCCACTGGAGCACGCATGGAGACTTCGCAGAGCAGGCCCGCCGGGGACATCACACACGACGACGGTCGCTTCGTCACCGCTCTCGATGGCGTCCAGGCCCATCTGGACTATCGGCGCGAAGACGGCCGGATGGTCATCACCCACACCGTCGTCCCCGATGAGATCGGAAGCCGCGGCATCGCCGGCCAGCTCACCCGCGCGGCATTCGAGCATGCACGATCGCAGGGCTGGAAGGTGCGGCCCGCGTGCTCGTATGCCGCAGCATGGGCAGAACGGCATCCGGAGTTCGGAGACGTGCTCGGCTGAGCTGTACCGGAGGGGCGCATCTCCTGAAGCCGGACGCTCGCCAAGCGCGCAGGCTTGTGCCAGCCTGTGCGCCCTGTAGTTGCCGACTGCTTCGCGAATGCGCCTGAACAAACACATCAGCGAGAGCGGCTTCTGCTCGCGGCGCGAAGCCGACCGGCTCATCGCCGACGGGCGGGTGACGGTCAACGGCATCCGCGGACGGGTCGGGTCGGAGGTGGGCGAGGGCGACGAAGTCCGCGTCGACGGACAGGCGCTGAAGGTTCGCAAGGCTGCCAAGGGGCAAAGGCAGCACGTCTACATCGCGTTGAACAAGCCGGTGGGCATCGTCTGCACCACCGAGTCCGCGATCAAGGACAACATCATCCATTTCGTCGGGCACGAGCAGAGGATCTTCCCGGTCGGGCGGTTGGACAAGGATTCGGAAGGGCTGATCCTGCTGACCAGCAACGGCGACATCGTCAACGAAATCCTGCGCGCCGAAAACAAGCTGGAGAAGGAGTATCTGGTTGCCGTCAACAAGGAAGTGACCGACGAGTTCCTGCGCGGCATGGCGCGAGGCGTGCCGGTCGGCAGCGAGATCACCCTGCCGTGCAGGACCGGCCGGCTCGGCAAATTCGGATTCAGGGTCGTGCTGGTGCAGGGACTCAACCGTCAGATCCGTCTTATGGCCGCGCACTTCCGCTATCGCGTCAAGCAGTTGATCCGGGTACGGATCGGCAACGTCAAGCTCGCGCATCTGAAAACCGGGCAGTGGCGCAATCTCACCGATGCGGAGTTGAAGGGGCTGTTGCCGTTGCGCAACGACTGGTAGACGGTCTGGTGCGGGGCCTCGTCTCTGGTCGGTCGCTGCGAATGAGATCAAAGAATCTACGCTGAGATTTTGATTTTGATCTTGATCTTGATCTTGATCTTGATCTTGATCTTGATTCAGCTCTTGATTTAGCTCTTGATCCCTAAGCCCCAACTGCCCTCGGCGGTCTATGACCCGTAGGGCGCCGGGCATGGATGCCCGGCGGTTTCGGCCGAGCCATGGATGGCGAGTCCGAAACTCCCGCGCAGGGACTGCGCTTGAGGGCCTGTGACCTTGCGGGGAAAGCGTTTTTCTTTGGTTCTGTTTCTTTTGGCGCTTACCAAAAGAAATGAACTCGGCCTTCAGGCCGAAAGCCCTTGATCTGGCTTCGCTTGGCTGTCTCCGAGCCGAAAGATCAACAGCAACAGCTTCCGCCTGAAGGCGGGTCACTTTCTTTGATGAGGCGCCAAAGAAAGTAACCAAAGAAAGGCGCCTTCCCCGACAAGGCAACAGCTCGCACGCGCAGTCACTGCGCGGGAGTTTCCGACTCGCCATCCATGGCTCGGCGGAAACCGCCGGGCATCCATGCCCGGCGCCCTACGGGTCCAGACCGATTTAGGGGTATTGCGGATGAGGGATCAAGGGCGGAGTGCGAGGCCATCTGCCGCCGCTGCCCTCTCAGCTACCCGCCGCGGCTGCAACGGCATCCGCAACGGCAACGACAACGACAACGACAACGACAACGACAACGGCCATTGCCATCGTGATGGAAATGCGACGGAAAGGCGCGTGCAAAGGCCTTGCCGCGTCGCGTGCATTTTGGCGTCACGCGCCCGTCGTTAATGTCGAGTTCTCGATCAAAGGACGGACCTCTGGCCCATGAAACATCCTGGCTCCTCGCAACTGCTGGCCCTGCTCCTTGTGACGCTTGCGGTCTCCGGCTGCCAGGAGGGCCAGTCCCCGGACCGGGCGCAGGGGACGACGCGAGCGCCTGTCTCCGAGGTGCCGGTCGCGGTGGAGCAGGAGCCGGTGGATCTGGAAGAGGTTCTGGAAATTACCCCGGAATACATGGTCGGCATCACCTATCCGCAGTCGGCAATCGTCCATCCGCGGCTGGCCGCGGAGATGAAGCGGTACGCGGAGGAGCAACGTGCGCAATTCATGGAGGCGGTCCAGGCGCGCGCCGAGAGCAAGGGCGCAAGCGACGACGGCGTCCTGTATGACCTCTCTTTGAGGTTTACCCAGGTCATCGACACACCACAGCTGGCCGCCTACGCCGCCGAAGGCAGCAGCTTCACCGGTGGCGCGCATGCAAACGCGTTGCTGGAGCGGTTCGTGTGGTTGCCCGATCAGGGGAGGCTCCTCACGTTCGGCGAACTGGTGCCTGGCAAGGAAGGTCGCGAGGCAGTCGCCGCGCACGTTCGCGAGCAACTGCACACTGCACTGTCCCAGCGTGTGGATGCAGACGAACTGCCCGCCGGAGAGCGCTCGGAATGGATCAGCAGTGCATCACGAATGATCGAAGAGGGCACTCAGCCCGATCCGGAAAACCTCGACACCTTCGAACCCGTGGTGAACTCCTCCGGCAAGGTAACCGCGCTGCGTTTCGTGTTTCCTCCGTACCAGGTCGGACCCTATTCGGACGGGGTGCAGACGGCGCAGGTGCCTTCCGCCGTGCTGCGCCCTCACGTGGCTACGGAATACCAGGACATGTTCGCTGAAGGCTGAAGCTCTGGGACCCGCGCGCGGATGCGGAGAAAAACGTCTGCTGGGTGTGACGCAGCCATCCCGAATCCGCGTTGGGAAATCACCGCCATGAGTGCGCCGACGCGCCCTGGACACCGCCGCAACGTTGGTTGTTGCATGCCGCAGCCGGTCGGCATGGAGACTCGTGCCGTCGCGGCTGATCCAGCCTGCCAGCGGGGATGTTCAATTCGATTCAGCCTTCGCTGGTGTCCCGACGAGCGTGAATGCAAAAAAAAAACGCCCGGATCGCTCCGGGCGTTCTTGTGTTTACCAACTGGCGAACTCAGGTCGTCGGTGGCGTACCCGGCAGTTCGGCCCCCGGGGTGCCCGGCACCTTGCTGTCATCGGACACCGGCGCGTCGAGGCCGCGGCGCTGCAGCAGCGGATCGATCTTCGGTTCTGCGCCGGTGAAGTCGCGGAACAACTGCAACGCATCCTTGCTGCCGCCCTGCGACAGCAGTGTCTGGCGGAAGCGATCACCGTTCTCGCGCGTCAGTCCGCCGTTGTTCCTGATCCACTCCACGGTGTTGGCGTCGAGCACCTCCGACCAGATGTAGGCGTAGTAGCCGGCTGCGTAGCCGCCCATGATGTGGCTGAAGTACGGCGTCTTGTATCGCGGCGGAACCGGCTCGTAATCGGTGCCATTTGCCTGGAGCGCCTTCGCCTCGAAATCCATGACGCCGCCGGCGTCGGGAATCTCGTCCGCAGCGGCCTGGTGCCAGCTCTGGTCGAGCATCGCCGCACCCAGGTACTCGGTGGTGGCAAAGCCCTGGTTGAACTTGGACGAGGCGACGACCTTGTCCAGCAGCTCCTGCGGCATCGGCTCGCCCGTCTCGTGGTGCTTGGCGTAATTGGCCAGTACCGACGGCCAGTCGGCCCACATTTCATTTACCTGTGACGGGAATTCCACGAAATCGCGCGGCACGCTGGTGCCGCTGAAATACGGGTACTTCACATCCGAGAACATGCCGTGCAGGGCATGACCGAACTCGTGGAACATCGTGGTGACTTCATCCCATGTCAGCAGTGTGGGCTTGCCTTCCGACGGCTCCGGGATGTTCTGGTGATTGGCGACCACCGGCAGCTTGCCGGTCAGCCCGGACTGGTCGACGTAGGAGTTCATCCACGCACCGCCGCGCTTGGACTCGCGCGCGTAGGGATCGAACAGAAAAATCGCCAACTGCGATCCGTCTTTGTCGAACACGTCGTACACGGTGACGTCTTCGTGGTACACCGGCAGATCGGTGCGCTCCTTGAACGTCAGGCCGTACAGTTGGTTGGCGGCATGAAACACTCCGTTTTCGAGCACGTTGTTCAGCTCGAGGTAGGGCTTCAGTTCGGATTCGTCAAAGTTGAACTGCTCCTGGCGGACCTTCTCGGTGTAGTACGCCCAGTCCCACGGCTGCAATTCGAACGTCGGCTCGCCCTTGGCGGCCTGTTCCTTGTCGATCATCTTCTGGATCGCCGCACCCTCGCGCTTCGCGTTCGCGACCGCTGCCGGGGCGAGCTTGGCCAGCATGTCGTTGACGGCATCGGGACTCTTGGCGGTCTCGTCTTCGAGCACGTATGCGGCATACGTCGGATGACCGAGCATCTCCGCCTTCTCGGCACGCAACTTGACTACCTCCGACACGATGCGGGTGTTGTCGTACTTGTTGCCGCGGCTGTTCCTGGCCACCGATGCCCTGTGCAGGCGCTCGCGCAGAGCGCGGTTCTCGAGGAACGCTTCGAACGGCTGCCCCGTGGTGTTCTGCAGGGCAATGACGTACTTGCCATCGAGCTTGCGGCTCTTGGCAGCCTCGGCGGCAGCGGTGATCTGCTCCTCGCTCAGACCCGCCAGTTCCTCGACGGTGTCGACGACGACCGCGGAGTCGTTCACTTCCGCCATCACGTTCTGGCTGAATTCAGTGCCCAGTTTCGCCAACTCGCTGTTGATTTCGCGCAGCCGCTCTTTCTGCTGGTCGGACAGGTTCGCGCCGGAGCGGACGAATTGGGTGTGATAGCGCTCGATGAGACGAACGCCTTCGGGATCGAGGCCGAGCGCGTCACGGTTGTCGTACAGATGCTTCAGCCGCGCGTACAGCTTCGGATTCAGGCTGATGGCATCGCTGTGCGCCGAAAGCCTGGGCGCGTACTCGGCCTGAAGCTTCTTGCGTGTGTCGTTGGTATCCGCGCCGACGAGCGAGAAGAACACCGATGCCGTGCGGTCGAGCACGTCGCCGGACTTCTCCATCGCCAGGATGGTGTTCTCAAAGGTAGGCGCCTCGGGGTCGTTGGCGATCGCCTCGATCTCCTTGAGGTTTTCCGCCATGCCGCGATCGAAGCCCGGGCCGAAGTGACTGTCTTCGATTCGATCGAAGCGCGGATAGTGCAGCGGAAGGTCGCTCTCGCTAAAGAACGGATTGTCAGTGCTCTGGGAATTCACAGGCTTGCTCGCATTATCGGGGGACTGGGCGTGGGCCGGCGCGCCCAGAGAGGCCACCGCGACGGCCAGTGCCAAGGCGAGGGGATGCTTCATGGCTAGCTACCTCATGAGAAACCCCGAGCCTAACCGATGGGACCCAAACGGGCGCATGACGAAAGGCACGGTCGACGGCGGGTTCACCTGCCGACAACCGTCCGCGGTGCAGGATCCGGGTTCATCCCCCGTATCGCAGGAAGAAACGCCATGCCTTCTCTCAGCACCGTAATGACCTCGGACCCGGCCGTCTGCACGCCGCAGACGCCGCTGCGCGACGTTGCCCGGATGATGAGTCGCAACGACTGCGGCGAGATTCCCGTGGTCGAAAGCGAGCAGAGTCGCAAGCCGGTGGGCGTCGTCACCGACCGCGACATCACCATCCGAGTGGTCGCCGAGGGCCGCGACATCACTTCGGCAGTCGCGTCGGACGCGATGACCTCGCCGGTCACGACGGTCCGGCAGGACGCGGACTTCGATGAGGTCTGCGACCTGATGGAAAAGGAACAGATCCGCCGCATCGTGGTGGTCGACAACCGCGGCGACGTCTGCGGCATCGTCGCGCAGGCCGACATCGCCCGCACCGGACGTGAGGACGAGACCGCCGATCTGGTGCGCGAGGTTTCCGAGCCGAATCACCCCAGGCACTGACGTATCCGGGTGGCGGCGCCTTCGGAAACGCGGCGCCACCGGTCTTGATGCCCGCATCGGACGAGCCGACGAACCCGACTTGGCGACCAGCAGCGTGGCCGCGGACCCGTGACCAGCGGGACATGTCGCAAGGTCCGCCGATGCGGTACAAACAACCCCACGATCGATGAACGATGGGTTGCACGATGAAATGCTCAAGGCGCTTTGCGCGGGTGCTGGGGTCCGCGCTGTTGTTGTGCAGCGCAGCGGCGATGGCTGCAGAGACGACGCGCTACGTGGCCCGTGTGGACGGCGGCAAGCAGGCCGGCCATCAGGTGGTGACGCAGGGCGACGATGGCGTCACCAGCGTGGAGTTCATCTTCAAGGACAACGGCCGCGGGCCGGAGCTGAAGGAACGGTTCACGCTCGCCCCCGACGGCAGCTACCAGACCTATCGGGTGTCCGGCACTTCAACGTTCGGCGCGCCTGTCGAAGAGACTTTCAGCCGCGCCGGTGACGCCGTGCAGTGGAAGTCGACCTCCGATCAGGGCAGCCAGTCGGTCGAAGGGACCGCGATGTACTCGCCGCTGGGCGGGACGCCGAACATGTTTTCCGTTGCGCTTGGCGCCATCTCAAAGCGCAGCGACGGCAAGCTGCCGCTGATCCCCAGTGGCAGCCTGACCATGCGTCGTGTCCAGGAAGCACAGGTCGCGCGCGGGGACCAGGAGCAGACCGTCGATCTGGTGGCGATGACCGGCATCGGACTGACGCCAAGCTTTGCCTGGGCGACCCGGGGCGAAACGCCGCGGCTGTTCGCCTTCATTTTCCCCGGCTATCTGCAACTGATCGAAGAAGGCTGGGAGGCCAACGGCGATGCGCTCGAGGTGCTGCAGAAGAAGGCGGAGGGCGACGTGCTGGTCGACCTGCGCAAGCGGCTCGCACATCCGCTGGCGGGCAGCACGCTGATTCGCGATGCACGTGTGTTCGACAGCCAGACCGCGACGCTGGGGTCGCCGTCGGACGTTCTGGTGCGCGACGGGAAGATCGTCTCCGTCACTGCCGCAGGCGCCGACACGGACGAGGCACCTGCTGCCGACAACGTGGTCGACGCCGCCGGGCGCGTGCTGCTGCCGGGGCTGTTCGACATGCACGGGCACGTCGGGCGCTGGGACGGCGGCCTCAACCTCGCTGCCGGCGTCACCACCGTGCGCGACATGGGCAACGACAACGCGACGCTCCAGCAACTGATGGGCGAGATCGAGGCGGGCACGCTGATGTCGCCGAACGTCATCCCGGCAGGCTTCATCGAAGGTGAGAGTAGTTTCTCCGCGCGCAACGGATTCGTGATCAGCAACATCGAAGAGGCGAAGAAAGCGGTGGACTGGTACGCCGCCAACGGCTATCCGCAGGTCAAGATCTACAACTCGTTTCCCAGGGAACTGCTGAAAGAAACAGCCAGCTACGCGCACGAAAAGGGGCTGCGGGTCAGTGGTCACGTTCCCGCGTTCATGCGCGCGGAGGAAGTGGTAGAACTCGGCTACGACGAGCTGCAGCACATCAACCAGTTGCTGCTGAACTTCTTTGTCACCGACACGACCGACACCCGCACGCTGGAGCGCTTCTACCTTGTCGCGGACCGCACCGCCGATCTTGACCTGGACAGCAAGCCGGTACAGGACTTCATCGCGCTGCTCGCCGAAAAGCAGATCGTGGTGGATCCCACGTTGGCCACGTTCGAGTTCCTGCACCAGCGCGATGGCGAACTGTCGCCGATCGTCGCCGATGTCGTCGACCACCTGCCGCCTTCGATCCAGCGCAGCCGCCGCGCCGCGGAGATGAACATTCCCGATGACGCGACGGCGGACAAATACAACCGATCCTTCGCCAAACTGGTCGAGTTCGTTGGCCGGATGCACAAGGCCGGCGTGCCGATCGTTGCGGGCACCGACGAGATGGTCGGCTTCACGCTGCAGCGCGAACTGGAGCTGTATGTCCAGGCCGGGATGACGCCCGCCGAGGCGCTGCAGGTCGCGACCTGGAACGGTGCGAAGGTGTCGCGCACGCTGGACGATCGCGGCTCGATCACCCCTGGGAAGCGCGCGGACCTGATTCTTGTGGACGGCGATCCCACCCGCAACATCGCCGACATCCGCAAGGTTGCGCTGGTGTTGCAGGGGAATGTGGCGTATTACCCTGCGGAGATCCACGAAGCACTCGGAGTCAGGCCTTTCGCAACGCCGGTGAAGATCACCGCCGCTCCCGCACCCTGATGCCGTTGCGCCACTTTCACGGAGATCGATCGCATGTCCGCCACCACTGCAGAAACCGCCTACGAATTCACCGCCATCGATATCGATGGCCGGCAACGGGAGCTCGATGAGTTCCGCGGCAAGGTGCTCCTGATCGTCAATGTCGCTTCGAAATGCGGGTTCACTCCGCAGTACACCGGACTGGAGAAGCTGTGGCGCGAGTACGGATCGCGCGGGCTGGTGGTGATGGGCTTTCCCTGCGACCAGTTCGGTCATCAGGAGCCGGGCGACGAAGCGGCAATTCGCGAGTTCTGCTCGCTCACCTACGAGGTGAGCTTTCCGATGTTCGCCAAGGTCGAGGTCAACGGCAGCGATGCGCACCCGTTATGGCGATGGCTCAAGGACGAAAAGGGCGGCTTCCTGGGAATAGATGCCATCAAGTGGAATTTCACCAAGTTCCTGGTGGGGCGCGATGGCCGTGTGCTGAAACGGTACGCACCCAATGACAAGCCCGAGGCGATTGCGGAAGACATCGAGGCCGCTCTGGGAGAAGGCTGAAAAGCCGGGTCTTCGCTTCTGCTCATCTCCCTAAGCAAGAGAGCGAAGCAGGGCAGCCCCGGGTTGGGCTCGCCCTGCGTGAGAATGGCTCAGCCCCCGTTCTTGGCCTTCGCGAACGCCGCAGCGAGCGCATTGTTTGCCGGCGGCGCCGCCGATGGCGTGGCTCCGCCCGCTCCGCGGCGGCCCTCATTGCGTGACTTTGGCCCTCGTGAATGATCGACGCGCGCGTTCTGGGGTGGGCGTTCCCGTGGTGCCGGCACGCTGTCTTCAAGCCTGCAGGTCAGGGCAATCCGCTTGCGCGGCAGGTCCACCTCCAGCACCCGCACCTTGATCACGTCGCCTGCCTTGACCACATCGCGCGGATCCTTGACGTAGCCGTCGGCCAGCGCCGAGATGTGCACCAGCCCGTCCTGGTGCACGCCGATGTCGACGAACGCACCGAATGCGGCAACGTTGCTGACCACGCCCTCCAGGATCATGCCGACCTTCAGGTCGCGCAGTTCCTCGACCCCTTCGGCGAATCGCGCAGCCTTGAACTGCGGTCGCGGATCGCGACCGGGCTTCTCCAGTTCGCGCAGGATGTCGCGCACCGTCGGCAGGCCAAAGCGCGCATCGACGAACAGCTTCGGTTCGATCGCGCGCAAGACGCCGGTGTCGCCGATCAGCTGGGCAACCGCGCGGCCGCAGCTTTTTACGATCCGCTCGACCACCGGGTACGCCTCGGGGTGCACCGACGACGCGTCCAATGGCTCGTCGCCGCCAGAAATGCGCAGGAAGCCCGCGCATTGCTCGAAGGTCTTGTCGCCAAGCCGCGGTACGTCCCGCAGCGCGCGTCGCGAGCGGAACGCGCCGTGCTGGTCGCGGTGGCGGACGATGTTCTCGGCGACCGTCGAAGACAGGCCGGATACACGCGTCAGCAGCGCCGCCGAAGCGGTGTTGACGTCCACCCCGACCGCGTTCACGCAGTCCTCCACGCGTGCATCCAGCGCACGCGCGAGCCGGTGACCGTCGACGTCGTGCTGGTACTGGCCAACGCCGATCGCCTTGGGTTCGATCTTGACCAGTTCGGCAAGTGGGTCCTGCAGCCGCCGCGCGATCGACACCGCGCCGCGGATGCTTACATCCAGGTCGGGGAATTCGTTCGCCGCCAGCTCCGAAGCCGAGTACACGGACGCACCGGCTTCGCTCACGACCACTTTCTGCAGCTTCGGATTGGCGACCAGCTTGATCGCGTCGCCAGCGAGCTTGTCGGTTTCGCGCGATGCGGTGCCGTTTCCTACCGCGATCAGTTCCACATCGTGCTTGAGGCACAGCGTCCGCAGCGTCTGCAGCGACTGCTCCCACTGCTTTCGAGGCTCGTGCGGGTAGATGGTGTCGTGCGCGAGCAGCTTGCCGGTGCGGTCCACCACCGCGATCTTGCAGCCGGTGCGGATGCCGGGGTCGATCCCGAGCACCGCTTTCGGCCCGGCCGGCGCGGCGAGCAGCAGATCCTTGAGGTTGTCGCCGAACACGTCGATCGCGGCGGCCTCGGCTTTCTCGCGTGCCTGCCCGAACAGATCGAGCATGAGGTGCAGGTGCAGTTTCGCCCGCCACGCCAGTCGGCAGGCGTTGAGCAGCCATGCGTCGGCGGGACGCTCCTGCGCACGGATTCCGGCGTGCAGTGCCACTCGCGCTTCGGCGTATGCATTGCCGGCGTCCGCATCGCTGCCAGGATCAAGGTCCAGATGCAGGATCTCCTCGCGGCGGGCGCGGAACAGCGCGAGCAGCCGATGCGAAGGAATCCGCGCCAGCGATTCTGCATGCTCGAAGTAGTCGCGGTACTTCGCGCCTTCTGTTTCCTTGCCATCGGCAAGCCGGGCGCGGATCACGCCGACCGATCCCATCCACTCGCGCAGCTCGCCGACCAGCGCCGGGTCTTCGCCCCAGCGCTCGATCAGGATCGCGCGTGCGCCATCCAGCGCGGCGCGGGCGTCGGCAAAACCCTGTTCCGCGTTGACGAACGTCGCCGCGAAGGTTTCCGGGTCCAGCGAAGGGTCCTGCAGCAGGCCATCGGCCAGCGGTTCCAGACCCGCTTCGCGCGCGATCTGCGCACGGGTGCGACGCTTGGGCTTGTGCGGCAGGTAGAGGTCTTCGAGCCGGGACTTGCTGTCGGCGGCCTCGATCTGCGCACGCAGCTCCGGCGAGAGCTTGCCCTGCGACTCGATGCTCGCCAGCACCGATGCGCGGCGGTCTTCGAGCTCGCGAAGATAGGCAAGGCGCACTTCCAGGTTGCGCAGCTGGGTGTCGTCCAGGCCGCCGGTGACTTCCTTGCGGTAGCGGGCGATGAACGGCACCGAGGCACCCTCGTCCAGAAGACTGATCGCCGCGCGCGCCTGCGCGGGCTGCGCGCCGATCTCCATGGCGATGGCGTGGGCGATCTGCTCGGCCAGAGCCGGGGATTGTGCGGTGGAAGGCTGTGGCATCGAGAACTCGTATGGCTGCGGGATCCGCTGGTTCGGCGGCGTGCCGATTGTGGCGACGCGGCCGCACTTCTGGAAGCCGTTGACAGCGACGCCAGATTCAGCCGCTCGATACGTTCGACATCTAGCATCGGCTGCCTCGACCCTGCTCTTGCTGCCGCTGCCAGCTTCGCCTTTTGATCCCGGCCGTTGGCGGCTGCAACCGCTTCTCGTCAGCCACGCCGCCCGGAGGTGGTCGGAGGCGAAGCGTCGGAAGTCACGGCATCAGCAGGGGAGGCTGATCACAACAAACAGGTTGCCAGGGCAAGGCCGGCACGACGGGCGGCGCGATCGGCTTTCCGCACAGTGCGGTCGATCAGCCCCTGAGCAGGAATCCGGCCACCACCCGCCTGCTCTCGGCCGCCAGCACGTTGAAGGTTCGCGCGGCGGCGGCGTTGGTCATCACTTCGATGCCGACGCCACGGCTTAGGCATGCCGCCATGGTCACGGCAGGGGGGAACGCCTGGGATCCACCGCTGCCAAGCAGGATCACCTCGGGACTCAGCTCCAGCAGCGGCTGCATGTCCTCGGGCGTCAGGGACCGCACATCCCTGGCCGGCCATTCCTCGATCAGCCGATCCGGGGCGATCACGAAACTCCGGCTCAGGCGCAGATCGTTCACCAGCGCCAGCGTGCCATCGGCACCGCGCAGTACGAACTCGTGGTCGGGGCGCTCAAGCGTCAGTTGCATCGAAGCTGGCCTCCGCTCGGTGGATCGGTGCCGTCAGCTGCGTGGCAGCACGATCTGGCGTTTTTCCTTGCTGGGGCGGTACAGCACGGCGACATGGCCGATGCGCTGCACCAGGGCCGCACCGGTCCGCTCCGACAGGGTGGTGATCATGACGTCCCGCGCATCGCGATCTTCGGCGCCTACCTTGACCTTCACCAGTTCGTGCTGCTCCAGCGCGCTGTCCAGCTCCGCTACCAGGCTGTCGGTGATGCCTTTCCCACCGACCTGCAGCATCGCCCGGAGGTCGTGTGCCTGCCCGCGCAGGAATCGGGTCTGGGCGGAGGTCAGCACGGTCGTCATCGGGGGGAGTGGCAAGGCAGGTCGGGGCGCGCAGGGTATCATGGCGTCCCCCGCGATCTGCGGTACGGACCGCCGGCAACCATGGCCACCCGCAGTAAAAGCAGCCAGCGCTGGCTCAAGGAGCACCACTCCGATCCTTTCGTGAAGAAGGCCCGGGCCGAGGGCCTGCGTTCGCGCGCGGCCTACAAGCTGGAGGAACTGGTCGAGCGCGACAAGCTGCTCAAGCCGGGAATGGTGATCGTGGACCTGGGCGCGGCGCCCGGTGGCTGGTCGCAGTGGTTGCGGCAGGCGCTGGGGGACGTCGATCGCGCGGGAGGCGGACGCATCATTGCTCTGGACATTCTCGAGATGCCGCCACTGGCCGGCGTTGAATTCATTCTCGGAGATTTCAGGGAAGACGAGGTCCTCGCGAAGCTGGAGTCCGCGCTTCAGGGCGCCAGGGTGGACCTTGTGCTGTCGGATATGGCCCCCAATAAGAGCGGTGTGGATGCAGTCGACATGCCCCGTGCGATGTACTTGTCGGAGCTTGCGAGCGAGTTTGCCGATCGGCACCTGCGCACCGGCGGTGCGCTGCTGATCAAGCTGTTCCAGGGAGTGGGTTTCGATGAGTACGTGCGTGAGTTGCGCAGGCGTTACACGAAGGTGTCGATCCGAAAGCCGGAGGCTTCGCGGAAACGTTCACCGGAGGTTTATGCCTTGGCGCAGGGTAAGTTGGCGCAGATGAAGCCTTAGGCCGCATCCGGCCCCTTGTTCCGCTCGTAAGTCAAGGGAGGACCTGGATTCTTAACGGATCGCAGGTTTTCCGGTTGCAGATTCTGCGTTGATGGTTCCAAACGGAGACGAATTCCGCGACAGTCGGTACTGCAACCCGCGTTACCTTCACGATCCGGGAGTTTTCCGGACACACGTTTCAGACAGCCCCCCGGGGCGGCAGGCAGAGATAGATGAACGATTTGGCCAAGAACATGTTGCTGTGGGTGATCGTCGCCGTCGTGTTGATGATGGTGTTCCAGGCGTTCGGCCCGCGCACCGCGGGCGCGGAACCGCTCGCCTACAACGAGTTCGTCGAGCAGGTTCAGTCCGACCGGATCAAAGAGGTGAAGATCAGCGAGGATCGCACCACGATCTCTGGCGCGCGCAAGGACGGCAGCACCTTCACCACCTACAGCCCGGGCGACAAGGACCTGGTCAACGAATTGCTGCAGCACAACGTGGCGATCGAGCAGGCGCCGCCCGAGGGTGGCCCGTCGCTGGTGTACATCCTGATCAACGTGCTGCCATGGCTGTTGTTCATCGGCATCTGGATCTATTTCATGCGGCAGATGCAGCAGGGCGGCAGCAAGGGCGCGATGAGCTTTGGCAAGTCGCGGGCCAAGCTGCAGGGCGAGGACCAGGTCAAGGTGACCCTGGCCGACGTGGCCGGCTGCGACGAGGCCAAGGAAGAAGTCGGCGAGCTCGTTGAATTCCTGCGCGATCCGACCCGCTTCCAGAAGCTGGGCGGCAAGATCCCGCGCGGGGTGTTGATGGTCGGCCCTCCGGGAACCGGCAAGACGCTGCTGGCGCGAGCGATCGCGGGCGAGGCGAAGGTGCCGTTCTTCAATATTTCCGGTTCCGACTTCGTCGAGATGTTCGTCGGCGTCGGCGCCAGCCGCGTGCGCGACATGTTCGAGCAGGCTAAGAAGCATGCGCCCTGCATCATCTTCATCGACGAGATCGATGCGGTCGGCCGCCATCGCGGCGCCGGCTTGGGCGGCGGGCATGACGAACGCGAGCAGACCCTCAACCAGCTGCTGGTGGAGATGGACGGCTTCGAAGGTGGCGAAGGCGTGATCGTGGTCGCCGCGACCAATCGCCCCGACGTGCTTGATCCCGCGCTGCTGCGCCCGGGTCGGTTCGACCGCCAGGTGGTGGTCGGCCTGCCTGACGTGCGCGGTCGCGAGCAGATCCTGAAGGTCCACATGCGCAAGGTGCCGCTGGCCGACGACGTGGTGCCGATGGTGATCGCGCGCGGCACGCCTGGCTTC
>JALYOF010000009.1 GCA_030857025.1 Pseudomonadota bacterium
TGCGGGCTCAATGCGGTCGTAGGCCTGCACCGCCATCTGGGCCACGCCGGTCACGTCGGCGCGGCAGCGGGGGCAGTGCTCCGCGCGCACCTCCGCGCATCGGGTCGGGTTGGGGTGAAGCGGGCGGTGCGCCCCGGCATGGATCTCGCGCGCCGCCTGGAGCACCAGCCTCGCCAGCGGCTCCAGCGCTGTTGCCTCGCCGCGGCTCTCGGCCACCAGCGCCTCGATATCGGCGTCGGTCACGCCGAAATCCTGGCCGATCTTGATGTGGTGCGACCATTCGTAGGGCGAGCGCGCCAGCCAGCCGACTTGCAGGATCGCCAGCTCCCGCAGCCGCGCATCCAACGTGGTGCGGTGCCGGATGTACTGGCCAAGGCCCGAGAAGGCCCGCAGCGCCGCTGTGTTGTGGGCCAGAGCCTTGTACAGGTTTATGGTAACCGGGGCAAAACCCCGGGGCGGAGCGCATTTTCTCTCTTCCCCGACGCGGTCGGTTACGATTCTCTGCCGGTATGCCGTCGCCTGCCGATTTATCCGAGCTGCGGCGATCCGAGCTTGAAGCTCGGGTGCTGCAGCTTCTTGGCAAAGTGTCGGAACTGACGGGTCTGGTAGCGGCGCTGCGCGATGAGAATGCTCGCCTGAAGGGGCTGAAGGGCCGACCGTCGATCAAGCCGAGCGGCATGGAGAAGGCGACCGAGCCGGCGCGCAACGGCAAGCGGGGCAAGCAGCGGGGCCGCGGCAAGGTGACACCGCGGGTGGCGGTGGAAACCGAGGTGCTGCGGGTGACACCGCCGCCGGGCTCGCAGTTCAAGGGATACGAACCCTACCAGGTGCAGGACCTGGTGCTGACCGCCCGGGCGGTGTGCTATCGGCGCGAGCGCTGGCTGACGCCGACCGGGGAGACCCTGGTGGCGCCGCTGCCGGCCGGGATCCGCGGCCACTTCGGGCCGGAGCTGCGGCGCTACGTGCTGATGCAATACCACCAGGGGCAGGTGACGGTGGAGCGGTTGGTGGCCCAGCTACAGGCCCTTGGGATCAGCCTCTGCAAGCGTCAGGTGATGCGCCTGCTGATCGGCGGGCAGGACGACTTCCTCGCCGAGACCCGGGAGGTATTGCGGGCAGGGCTGCAGACCGCCCCTTGGGTTACGGTGGACGACACCGGCGCGCGCCACCGCAGCGTCAACGGTGTCTGCACGCAGATTGGCAACGACAGCTTCACCTGGTTCGGCACCACGGGCAGCAAGAGCCGGCTGAACTTCCTCGAGTTGCTGCGCGCCGGCCACACCGACTACGTCGTCAACGCGGCGGCGCTCGACTACATGCGCGAGCATGCCCTGGCGGGGCCGGCGATCCAGCTGTTGCAAGCGCACCCGCAGCGACAGTTCGCCAACCAGACAGCCTGGCTGCGCCATCTCGAGCATCTCGGCCTCACCGGGTTGCAGGTGACCCCGGACCCGGTCCGCGTCGCCACCGAAGGCGCGCTGTGGGGCGCCGTGGCCGAGCACGGCTTCCTGCACGAGGCGGTCATCGTCAGCGACGACGCCGGGCAGTTCAACGTCGGCGAGCACGCGCTGTGCTGGATCCACGCCGAGCGCTTGGTGCACAAGCTGGAGACCTTCACCGACCCGCAGCGGGCCGCCCAGCAGCACATGCGCGGCCTGATCTGGTGGTTTTATGCCGACCTCAAGGCGTATCGGGCGGCGCCGACGCCGCGTCGGCGCGTCGAGTTGCGCGCCCGGTTCGAGCGCATCTTCCAGCGCCGCACCGGCTTCGTCATGCTCGACCGCCTGCTGCAGCGGCTGCACGCCAACAAGGCCGAGTTGCTGATGGTGCTCGACCATCCAGAGATCCCGCTGCACACCAACGGCTCCGAGAACGACATCCGCTGCCAAGTGACCAAGCGCCAGGTCAGCGGCGGCACCCAGAGCGATCTTGGCCGCGACTGCCGCGACGCCTTCCTCGGCCTTGCCAAGACCTGCCAGAAGCTCCGCATCGCCTTCTGGGACTACCTCGGCAACAGGATCGGCGTCCCAGGAAGCACCGCTGTCCCGCGCCTCGCCGACCTCATCCGCTGTCGAGGTCAGCCAGCCTGATCGGCTGCCCCTGCCCGGGGTTTTGCCCCGGGTACCACGCACGGGCGATCCGCTGAAGATCAAGGCAGGCAAGACTGTCCGCTTCAAGGCTTCAAAGGTGCTGAAGGCGTCTGTCTGAGTGGGTGGCACCATCCTGGTGCAGGATCGCCAGAACGCTACCGCGGCGAAGCACTTGCTCAGGTGGCTTCTCGCTGGCCTGCAAAGGTGCGACGCAGCGCGGCACGAAGCGCTGCCCGAAACAGCGCATCATGGTCCGGCGTAGCGGAACGAGAGTGACATCATCGTCACCGCGTCCTCAAAGCAGGGCCGCATCGTGCGCGGAAACTCGATCCAGAGGTCGCCGACAACCCTCGCGGCATGCGAAAGCAGGG
>JALYOF010000026.1 GCA_030857025.1 Pseudomonadota bacterium
TCGTGTCCAGGGTCATGCTCGGGCCGTGCAGGTTCAGCACGTAGGACACGCGATTGGCGATGCTCGCCAGGCTGCCCGAGCGGTTGTATTCGCCGTACATCACACCGGCATAGACACCGACCTGGCCGCCGCGCCGCTCCTGGAAGGCGGCGCGCGTGTAGCCCGCATCCTCCACCGCCATCCAGGCGTGCTGCAGGAACAGCCTTTCCTGCGGATCGATCTGCTCGGCGTCGCGCGGAGTGATGTTGAAGAAGCGCGGATCGAACTCGTCGGCGCGATCGATGAAACCGCCCCATTTGCTGCTGTGTTCACCGGCGGCAAGTTGCTCACCGGCTGCAAGGTCGCGGTAGTAGTCCTGCCAGCGCCAGCGCTCCGCCGGAATTTCCCGGATGCAGTCCCTGCCTTGCGACAGGTTCTCCCAGTATTCGTCGAGATCGATGGCGGCCGGATAGCGCCCGCTCAGGCCGACGATCGCGATGGCTTCGGCGCGCTGCCCAGGACTGCGCTCCAGGACGGGTTCGCTCGTCTTCGGCTGCTCCGTACGGGGCTTGGCGACCACGCGTGCGGAGCTGCTGCGCTTTTCGGGCACCTTCCCTTGGGAGACGGGTGCTCTTTCGGCACGCGACTCGTCGTCGGTGCGCTGCGCAGGTTCGGCGCGGGGATTCAACACCTCGCCCAGCCGCAGCGCATGCGTCGTGCAGAAGTAATCGCTCAGCTGAGCGATCGACTGGTACTCGAATGCCAGCGTCTTGGGCAACTTGCCGAAGATGGACTCGAGGTGGGTCACCAGCTTCATCGCGAGAATCGAATCGATTCCGTACTGCTCGAGTGGCGCGTCCGGCCGCAACCTGGCCAGGGGAATCTTCAACACCTGCGAGAACTGCTGGCAAAGGAACTCCAGCGCCGCCGACTTGAAATCTTCCTGGGTCCGATCGCCCGCCGCGGGTGATGCAGGAGCGGCTCTGTGTGCTGCAATTGTGGCCTGTACGGGCCGCGGCGCCGGAACTGCGTCGGCGAGCAGCGCCTGCATCACCGACAGTTCGCCTTCCATCACCAGCAGACGGTGGCCGGCCAGTGCCAAGCCCCGATACATCGCGCGCATGGCGACAGGCGTACTCAGGGCCCGCATGCCGGTATGGCGCTCCAGCCGCTCGCGGGTGGCCGTGTCCGGCGCCATCGCGCCGTCCTGCCACAGCGGCCAGTTCACCGAAAGTGTTCTCCCGCGTCGTTCGCCCGCATCCGCAAGACGGTTGCGGTGCTCGGCAAACGCATCCATGAAGGCGTTGGCGGCCGCATAGTCGACTTGTCCGACAATGCCCCAGCAGGCCGCGAACGAGGAACACAGAACCAGGAAATCAAGCGGTGCATCACGCGTGGCACGGTCCAGGTTCGCCAGTCCCGCGACCTTCGGCGCAAGTACCGATGCGAACTCCTCCGGCGTCTTCCTGATGATGAAGTCGTCGTGGGTGACGCCGGCGCAGTGGATGATCCCGTTGATCGCCTGGCCCTCGGCGTGCAGCTGCGCCACCAGGGCATCCACCGACGCCGCTTTCACGACGTCCATGGGGGCGAAGTCGATTCGATGCTGCGTAGACCGGAGGGTGTCGAGGGCACTTGCGGCCTCGCCGACAGGGATCGACCGGCCCGCCAGCACAATGCGTGCGCGACGGGTCTGCGCGACGATTTCGCGCACGAACTGCAGGCCGATTCCACCGGCGCCACCGGTGATCAGGTAGCAGCCGTCTTCCTTGAAGACCACGGGTGCCACGGACGGTATTTCGCCCTGCCCTCCCTTCTCCAGCACGCGCCAGCGCATGACCTCGCGCTGCATTCCGCCGTTGCCCTGGACATAGCGGACCACCGTCTCTGGCTGGGATTGCGAGCACTCGTCGCGCACCACCTGCGCAAGTTCCGCTGCCTTGATCGCGGCCGGCACGCGCACGCAGCGGAACGAGAGCGCTGGATTTTCTTCCGCTGCCGTTCTGAGCATGGCCTCCATGCCGGCTGCGAAAGCCGAATCCGGCTCATCGGCGGCAATCAGCATCAACTCGATGTTCCTGCTGCCGCCGGCGATGCCGCCGAGCAGGGACTTGATCGCGTCGAACCCCTGCAGAGCGGCCTCGGCGAACATTTCGTCGACCGTGCCGCTGGACGCGGGTGCGAGTTCACCGACATCGCTCGCAGCCAGTTGCCGCCCCAACCTGGCAGCCGTACCCTCCGGTACTCCCCAGAGCAGGATCCTGTCGGGGTCCCTGCCGACCTTGGCGGCGCCAGGCACGGTCGCCGCCTCTGCGATCCATTCGGTGGTCGCGAGCACAACGCCCTGGGCCGCGAGCGGTACTCCAGACCTCAGTGCCTTGATCTGCTCCAGCGCTTGCGCCTGTGTCAGATGACCTTCCGCGACCGCCCGGTAGATGGGCAACAAAGAATCCTTCATGAAAGTAACCCGAGTTCGGCGGCTTCTTCGGCCGACATTTCCTGGCTGGAGATGCTGTCCAGCAACTCCCGATAGAACGCCTCGTCAAGCGTTTGCGGATCGACGTGCGCCTGGGCGGACGCGCCACTTCCCTTGCCCACGGCGCGCCATCTGAAATCGTGGATCTCGACGCAGAGTGTGCCGTCCGGTGCAAAGATCGAGACGTCGCAGGCCTCCACGTTCGTGCCTGCCGTCGCGCCCGCCAACGGTGCGAGCACCGCGACAACTTCGGCCGGGCAAGGTGCGTGGATGGTGAGCGACCCGAGCGCAAACGGTATGGCGGGATCGTCCGGCAACCGCTGCAGGCTCGGAATGAAGCCGATGCAGGCCTGCAGCACGGCGTCCATAACGCTGGGGTGCAATCGGAAGCTCTCGCTGTCGTCCGGGATCGTAGGCAGCGCGACGTTCGCGATGACCCTGCCACCGGCGCGGGTCAACTGCAGGAGGCCGCGGTGCGCAGGGCCATAGTGCAGACCGACTTGCCCGAAGGCCGCGTAGATGTCGTCGCTGCTCCAGTGGTCGCCCTGGGGTAGACAGCCTGGGAACGCGTTGCCCTGCTTCCGTGCAGTCGTTGCCTCGACGAACTCTGCCTCGCCCTGGCAGTGCACGAGCCGCTGGTCGCCTGCACCGCTGCAGATTTCGAAAATGATCGCGTCCGAGTCGTCGACACCCAGCTCGATCTCCACCGTGGTCGCCCCGCTTACGACCACGGGCCGCCACCAGACCACGTTGCCCAGCATCAGGCGTTCCGATGCCGCGCGCTCCGGCAATGCGTTGGCGATCGCCGCCGCGGCCATTTCCAGGTAGGCAACGCCCGGAAGCACGTTCTCGACCTGATCCTTGGCCAAGCGCACGCGATGATCGCGCAGGAAGAACTCGTTTCCGCTGAACACCGATCGATAGCGTTGCTGGCGCAAGGTCGAGACGTTGGCATGAAGCAGCGGGTGGATCGTGTCGCCAGGCGCCGTGGCGGGCTGCGTGTCGACCGCGGCGTCGTCCTGCAGCCAATAACGCTCCTTGGCGAAGGGGTACAGCGGAAGCGGGATACGACGTGGCCGCCGCCCGGCGGCGATGGCGTCCTGGTGCAGCGATTCCCAGGGCAGGTCGATGCCGTCGGCCCAGAGCTCCGCCAGCTTGTCGAGCTTGCCCTCGCTCAGGCAGGTGCCGATGAGGACCGCCTGGAGTGCGCGGTCCTGCCCGATGAACGCCAGTTTGCCGACGCGGGAGTGGCTGGTGCCGACCCACGCGTCCTGCGGCAGCTTGCCCGCGGCGAACTCGCGCAACGCACCAGCGAGATCGCGCGGTGTCCGAGCCACCAGCGCGCAGCGCTCCTCCATGGGCTGACGGCCTACCTGCAACGTGTAGGAAATGTCCTGCAGCGAAGGAGCTGTCTTCGCGCCATCGATGTAGTCGGCCAGCTGCAGGGCGCTCTGCCGCAGCTGCTCCGGCGTCTTGGCCGAGAGTGGGATGATCGCCGGCCGTGGAGGCATTGCGTCGGCAGGCGAGGTCGAGCGTTCCTGTGGACCTTCCAGCACCAGATGCGCGTTCGTCCCGCTGAAGCCAAAGGAGCTGACGACCGCGGTCCGCCCGCCGCTCTTGTTGAGCGGCCAGTCCTTCAGCTCGGTGTTGATCACGAAAGGACTCCCAGCCAGGTCGATGTGCGGGTTCAGACGCTGGAAGTTGGCCGATGGCGGAAGCTGGCGATGCTTGAGCGCAAGCACCAGCTTGAGCACGCCGGCGATGCCGGCCGCATAGAGACAATGCCCGATGTTGCTCTTGATCGAGCCAAGGGAGCAGTACTGCGCATTCGGCGTGTAGTGGCGGAACGCCTGCGTGAGTCCTTCCACTTCGATCGGGTCGCCCAGCCTGGTGCCCGTGCCATGGGCTTCGATCAGCTGGATGTCTTCGGGATCCACTCCGAACTTGTCGTAGATGTCGCGCATCAGGCGCGTCTGCGAGACGGGGTTCGGCGCGGTGATGCCGTTGGTCTTGCCGTCCTGGTTGACGCCCCAGCCGCGGATCACCGCCTGGACGATGTCGCCGTCGCGCTCGGCGTCCGCCAGCCGCTTCAGCATGACGGTGCCCACGCCCTCGGAGGGAACGAAGCCGTTGGCACGATGGTCGAAGGTGAAGCATCGGCCGTCCACCGAGAGCATCCCGGACTGGCTGGTCTTGACGTGCATCGTCGGACCGGCCATCACGGCGACGCCGCCGGCGAGTGCGATGTCGCAGTTCCCGGCGATCAGGCTGTCGCAGGCGTTCGATATCGCGACCAGCGAGGAGGAACATGCGGTGTCGATGGACAGGCACGGCCCCTGCAGGTTCAGGAAATACGAGATGCGCGCAGCAAGGATCGACATCGCTGCACCGGTGAAGCCCTGTGTGCTGAGCTGGTGCTCGCGTGATCGCTGGTGGTAGTCCGTCGCGCCACAGCCGATGAACACTCCGCAGCGGCTGCCGGAAAGGCTTCTCGGGTCGACCGCGGCGTCTTCGATCGTGTGCCAGCAACTCTGCAGCATGAGGCGCTGCTGCGGGTCCATGCTTTCGGCTTCAGTCGGCGAGATGTTGAAAAACAGCGGATCGAAGGCGTCGCAGTCTTCGAGCACGCCCATCCAGCGGCTGTTGAGCGTGCCGGGGACGGAAATGTCCTCGCTGAAGAGTCGCTCGGCGTCCCAGCGCTGTAGGGGCACGATGTCGATGCAGTCTTTGGCACTGGCGATGTTCTGCCAGAACGTCTCAAGATTCTTCGCCTGCGGGAACTGCCCTGCAACGCCTATCACCGCGATCGCGTCGCTCGCGGAAGCCGTGGATGGCCGTGCGCGACCGGCTTTGGTACGCCACGAGGTCAGCCCGCGCGGTGGACTGGTGCCGCGCTTGGCGAGCGCGGAGCTGGCCGGCAAGTTGGTCGGCTTGACCACGGATGCAGCTGTCGATGCCAGCGCGTCGAGGCGTTGCGTGCCGGGCCGTACGGGAAGCGATGCGCCGAGGAAACGGGTGAACTCGATCAGCGTCGGATGGCTATAGACCTTGGTCGCTTCGATCCTGGTGCCGTAGGCCGCATTGATCCTGCGCAGCCAGGTAACGCCGGTGATCGAGTCGAGGCCCAGTTCGACGAACTGCCGGTCTTCGTCGATGTCGGCCTCCGCCATGTGCAGCTCCTGCGCGAGCATGCCTTTGAGCGCTGCGCACAGTTGATCCTCCGAGTCCGCTGCCGCTGGCGCCGTAGCTGCCGCACCGCTGGTCGTGGTACCGGCGACATCAGCCGGAATGCTGGAAGCGCGCGTCTCGCTCTGGCCTGCCGCGCCGACAAGTTCCGCGACAAAATCGCTGAACTGACGCAGCGTGGGATGGCTATAGACCTTGGTCGCTTCGATCCGTACCCGGTATTGGCCGTTGATCTTCCTGACCCACGTCACGCCGGTAATCGAGTCCAGGCCCAGGTCGACGAACTGAGTGTCCTCATCGATGTCCGCGACGCTCATCTGCAGTTCCGCGGCGAGCAGGGTTTTCAGCTCCCTCACGATTTCCGACTGGGACATCTTGTGTTGCAGCGGGGTCGATACCGGCGGCGCCACCGGCTCGGCGGCTACATCGATGCGGGAAACCGAAGCGCCCGCCCCTGGCGCCTCATCGGCGGCGAAGTGCTGCATCACGCCTTCCAGCGCGTGACTCTGACCGACGAAGCTCGCCTCGTGCATCGCCACTTCACGGTCGTACGTGTCTTCGAGCACCGCCAGGCAGGGTCTGCTGAAATGCCGCTTCAGCGCGCGCACTTCCTGCGGCGGCATCGTGGCGATCGTGCCCGCGATTGCCAGCGCCCGCGACATCACTTCATTGCGCGGATGACAGGCATGTGGCAGGCCCTTGGCGCGAAGTTCGCTGCCAGTGTGCTCGGCAGCGGTGAAGAGCGTCTCTCGGGCCAGGTCGCGCCCAAGTGTCTCCGGAAAAATGAGGGTCGAGCCTGCGCCAGGCGTGAATCCGTACTGCATGTACGGGCTGATGTATCGGCTCTCTTCGCTGAAAATGCACAGATCGGCGAACATGCCCAAAGTCCATCCGCCGCCGATCGCATGCCCCTGCATGGCCGCGATCACCGGAACTTTGCAGCTCATCGGCAGCTGGTAGATCTTGTCGTCGGTGAATTTGGCGGTGCCGCGCTGGATCGCCAGCAGGCTTTCCCTGGTGCCGCCACAGGCGAAGAAGGTGTCGTAGCCGCAGAGCACGACCGCGCGATATTCGTCCGAGGCATCGATGTGCGCGAAAACGTCCTCCAGCCCGCGAATCAGCTCGGGAGAGAACATGTTCCTCGCCTCGCGGTCTGCCATGCGGACGACGATGACGCCGTTGGCCAGCACCTCGGTTTCGACCACTGGAGACACCGGCATGGAAGACCCCGTGCCCCGCTCGCGGCCTGCCGTGAGACCCTGCTGCCCGCCGTCGTCGGTCGCCGATGCCTCGTCGCGCCAGACCCGGTTGCGTGTACGCCATTGTTCGAGCAATGCGGGGAATCTCAGCGGTAGCGCTTCAACGGCGGTCAGGGCTTTCGACAGCACGTCTTCGGCGGCGGCGGAGATGCCGGCACACGATGCCAGTTCGGCTCCGGTGACGCCGGTGGCGTCCAGCAGCAGCCTCTTCGCCCGGTTCGCACCCAAGCGCCGCGCAAACAGCGCAGTGGCGCTTCGCAGCAGCGCCGGGCGGCCCCAGAGCTCCTCGGCCGAGTAATGGCCGTCGGCGCGGTATATGCAGGCGTCGGCGCTCAGGCCGAGCAGCCAGCCGGCACCGTCGCAATCGTGTTCGAACGCGACGAGCACCGGGAACGGATACTCCGAGAGCGTCACGCACAACGAGGCCAGCGCCGACTCGCCATCGTCATCGATGGACGGCAGGAACCGGGGGTGTTCACTGCTCAGCACCAGCGCCGAACAATCGTCGCGCTGGCACAGTTCAGCGAGCACGGCGGACAAAGTCAGCAGCGTGCGTGACGGCGTGGAATCTGCCGGAGAAGTGAGTCGGACCGAGAGCACCGATGCCGACAGCCTCTCGACGGATATGCCCTTCGGGTCGCGCGGCAGGTCGCCCGATGTGGCCGCGCGCGGTGGCTTACCGGACGAGTTGGCGGCCGGGCCAGCCGGGCGTTCGCCGCCGAGTTGCCGAACGTGGGGCTGCAGGCCTTCCGCCATCCGCTGTTTGAGCAGGCGCAACGAAGTCCGTGGCTTTGCTGCGATGCTCCCTGCCAGCTCCAGCGCCGCCGCCCGCGCCAGCGGCCGGTCGACGATCGAAAACGGATAGCCCTTGTCCGCCAGTTCGCGTCCGTTCTGCGCGCCTGCGATATGGAGCAGGTCGTCCGCCCATGCGTCGCCGAATCGCGCTGCCAGCAGGTCGGTTTCGACCATCGTCGGGTGGAAGCCGTCATTCGCGTCGGCAAATGCGTAGCGGCCTTCGGGGCTGCCGAGCATGAAGTCCGACAGGGCGGCGACCATGAAACCCGCACCGCTGGCGTCGCCCTGCATGAGCGCGACGATGGGCAGCGGAAACTCGACCAGGGCACGGTAGAGGCCCGCGTCGATTGCGTTGTCGTGCTGTTCGCGACCGCCATGCAGGAACGTCGAGTCGGAGCCTGTGATCAGCAGCACCTTCGCGTCGGCACGCGCGCCGACGAAATCGAGCGCTTGAAGCAGTTGCCCGACCAGGCCGGCGTCCATGGCAGGTTGTGCGAAGACGAAGGAGAAAATGCCCTGCCCGAGATCCTGCACATCCAGCTTCGATGTGTCTTCACTCGTAATCGTGGCACTGGCAGGTTCGGCAAGCGAGACGACTTGCCTGCCAACGGAACTCACGGCTACGGAACTGGCGAGATCACCGGCTCCGGCCAGGCTCAGCGTGCGTGGCTTGGCTGTGGCGGCCGGTACATGGAATGCCGATTCCGTCGCGCTCAGAAGCACGGGCCTGGTTGGCTTCGTCGGCGAAGGGGGCGTGCCCGCGGGCGCAACATCGCTGGTGGTCGCGAGGATGACTGCCGGGGCTTCAGCCGGTACAGCCGCGATTGCGTCCGCCGCAGTGTGCAACCGAACCAGTTGCAATCCGCTCATCTGCAGGCACGACTTTCCAGCCGAATCGTAGATCCCGGCTTCCCAGGTCGACTCGCCGGAGTGCATTGACAGGTCGTGGCTGCACGTGAGCACCAGATAGCCCTGTCGCTCCAGCGGTGCATCAATCCGCGCCGCCCCCACCGAGCGGAAGCACCATGCGCCCTCTCCCGCAGGCAACTGCCCGGCTTCGCCGAGCATCCATACGGCACCCTGAACCACCGACGCCAGCACTTCGGGTTCAAGACCCCAGTGACCCGCTGCCGCCTGGCTGTCACGCGAGAGCTCGAGCGTCAGTTCGCGCCCGCTGCGTGAGGCACGGCCCACCACCCGCGGTTCTGCATTGCACGCCAGGCCCAGCGCCGCGAGCCTGCCATTGAAAGCTTCGGCCGCAACACCCGAGCGAAGGCGCTCCACCATGGCCGCGAGATCCACCTGCCGGGGTGCAGCGGCGGGCGCGAACCGCGCGCGTCCCTGGCAATGCACGCGCTCGGTGCCGTCGCGGACGCCGAAGACCTCGAAACGCAGTGCGTCCTGACGGTCCGGCAGCAGGGCAATGTGGAGCTCGCAACCCGCCTGGATGTCGATCGCGTCATCCCAGACCACATCCTCGAAGACGAGATTGCGCGAGGTGTCGTCGGGATAGCTCGAAGCGATGGCCGCACGCGCCATCTCGATGCACAGCAGCGATGGGAACTGGCGCTGCCCCGGGGAGGACTGTTCCAGGAACGGTTCGTCGCCACTCAGCACGGTGCTGTAGGACGGATGGCGCAGGGCAGAAGTGTTTCGTTGCAGCAGCGGGTGCGTCGCGGCACCCGTGGTTTCATTCGTAAGTGAACGCTGCGGCTCCATCCAGTGGCGATCGCGCGCGAAGGGGTAACCCGGCAGCGATACGCGTATCGGACGCGCGCCGTTGTAGAGCAGGGCCCAGTCGAAATCGATGCCCTGGACCCAGTGCTCCGCGATGCGCGCGTAGTCCCGTCCGGCCATCCAGTCCTGACAGCGGCGTTCGAAGCCAGGTTCCGACCGGCAGGCGGCGAGAAAAGCCTTGGACCTCCTTACGCTCCCGCGGGCTGGTTCGACCCGTGGCCGCTGCGTACCCGAAAGGATCCGCAGTTGCTGAAGCAGGTCGTCCATCGAGGCTGCGACCAGCGCAATCCGCTCGTCCATCGCTTCGCGGCCCACCTGGAGCGTATGGGCGAGCTCATGTAGCCCGATGTCCGCCCCGCTGCGCTGCAGGAAGGCCAGAAGCTGCTGGATCCTGATCTGCAACTGTTCGGCAGTCCGCGCCGACAGCGGCACCAGGCAGGGTCCTGCGATGTCCGGCTTCGCCTGCGCGGCGGCATCGGCGCTTGCCGGCTGATACTCCTGCACGACGACGTGCGCATTGGCGCCGCCGGCTCCGAACGAAGAAATGCCCGCAATGCGCGGCACCTCGCGCGTCTGGCCGTTCTCGTCGACGACCAGCCGCTGCCATGCCGCCAGCTCCCGCTGCGGACGGAACGGCGTCGCCGGGAAGTCGATCTCGTCGTTGATCCTGTCCACGTGCAGCGTCGGGACCAGCTGACCGTGCCTGAGTTGCAGCAGGACCTTGGTCAGGGCCGCGATACCCGCGGCCGACTCGCAATGCCCGATATTGGATTTCAGCGAGCCGATCGCGCAGTGCTGCTGCATCGCACGGGCACCCGGGGTTGCAGTGCTGCTGGTTCTGAAAGCTTTGGTCAGTCCTGAGATTTCGATTGGATCGCCCAGCGCGGTTCCGGTGCCGTGCGCTTCGATGTAGCTCACGTCTTCCGCGCTGATGTTCGCGCGCGCCAGTGCGGCCGACACCACGCCTGCCTGGGCGACCGGGTTCGGAACCGTGTAGCCGTGGGTGCGCCCGCCGGTATTCACCGCGCTGCCCTTGATCACGCCGCAGATGTTGTCTCCATCGCGTATCGCCTGCGAGAGCGGCTTCAGGATGACGGCGCCAACGCCCTCCGCGTCGACGAAACCATCGGCGTCGCGGCCGAACGAACGGCACTCCCCGCCTTCCGACAGCATGCCCACCGCTGTCAGCTCGAGCATGTGCTGTGGATCAATGATCAGGCTGACCCCGCCGGCTATCGCGATGTCGCACATGCCGCCATGGAGACTTTCCAAAGCGAGATGGATCGCGGTGAGCGACGACGAGCATGCGCTGTCCACCGCGAACGACGGTCCGGAAAAATCGAACAGGAACGACACCCGGTTCGCGATCGAGTAGTACAGCGGTTGCACGGTGTAGCGCGAGTTCATCACGCCCACGAATACGCCTACCTTTCCGTTCGACGAGAGCGTGGCTGGGGTGTAGCCGCTGTCTTCGATCGCGTGATAGCTGGTTTCCAGGAACAGGCGTTCCTGGGGGTCGATGCGCTTGGCTTCCTTGGGCGCAATCCTGAAGAAAAGCGGATCGAACTTGTCGACATCTTCCAGGAAGCCGCCCCACCTGGTGTAGCTCTTTCCGTCCTTTCCTTTCTCCGGGTCGTAGAACTCCTGCCAGTTCCAGCGCTCGGCGGGAATTTCGGTCACGCAGTTGCGGCCCGACGCCAGGTTTTCCCAGAAGCGCTCGAGATCCGGCGACTGCGGATACCGCCCGCTGAGGCCGATGACGGCCACATCGAACCGGGAAGCCAGGGCCTCCAGCGCGGGACTCGACGGCGCCGGGGGCGTCTCCGGTTGGGCCGGGCTTGTCATCGCCACGTCCCGCCGGGGAGCCAGGCGCCGCTGCGGCGAGCGTTGGCCGATCGGGCGCGCTGCGGGTGGCGTGCCGGACGGGTCGGGTTCGCCCAGGATCGGGGCTGCCGCCGGCTGCACGCCCTGTTCGGAGAGCACGCGCAACACAGCCGTCCGGTCGGCTGCAAGAAAATGCTGCACCAGCCCGTCGATGCTCTTGACTTCGAAGAACAGCGTGCTCCGCACGGCCGGGAACAGCTTCCGGAACCGGGTGGTCAGCTGTACCACCAGGATGCTGTCCAGGCCATATTGCTCGAGCGGCTTGTGCGTTTCGATCTCGCGCACGTCCATGCGCAGCGCACCCGCGATCGTTTCGCGGAACAGCGAGGAACACGCCTCCCGCAGCGCGGCGGCGTCGGTCGCCAACGCAGGGCTGGGCGCAGCAGGCACCGGCAAGGCGAGCGCGACACGGACAGTACTTGGCGCCGGCCCCATCCCAGGCGTGGCAGGCGAAACGAAACGCTGTCGGACAACGCCGTCGTCCCGCCGGGGAGCGAATCGTCGCGAAGGCGAGCGCTCGCCAATCGGTTGCGCTGCCGGGCCGGACAGGGCAGCAACCAGGTGCACGCCGTGATCGGAGAGCACGCGCAACACTGCCGCCTGGTCGGCTGCAAGAAAATGCTGTACCAGCCCGTCGATGGTCTTGACTTCGAAGAACAGCGTGCTCCGCACGGCCGGAAACAGCTTTCGGAACCGGGTGGTCAGCTGTACCACCAGGATGCTGTCGAGCCCATATTGCTCGAGCGGCTTGTGCGTTTCGATCTCGCGCACGTCCATGCGCAGCGCACCTGCGATCGTGTCGCGGAACAGCGAGGAACACGCATCGCGCAGCGCGGCGTCGTCGGTCGCCACTTCAGGGCTGGGCGCTGCAGGCACCGGCTGCGCGGGCGCGTTACGGACAGTCCTTGGTGCCGGATCCATTGCAGGCGTGGCAGGCGTGGCAGGCGAAACGAAGCGCTGCCGAACCACGCCATCGCTGCGCGCGGCCAGGATCTGCTGCCCCAGTTCGTGCTGGTCGCTTGCGGGAAAGCGTACGTCGAAGAATCGTTCGTTCCGGAGCAGGTTCTCCCAATGCCTCGGCGACAGCAAGGGGCTTCCGGGCACGCGGAGGTTCTCGTCTTCGTAGAGCCACCAGCCTTCAAGCAGGCCGAAGGTGAAGTGCGTGTACCATGACCAGTCGCTGAGTTCGTTTACCAGCAGGACGCCTCCACGCTTCAACGCAGCCTTTGCATTGCGCAGGGTCTCGCGCATGTTGGACGTGGCATGCAGGACGTTGGTAGCGATCACCACGTCGTATCGGTTGGCTTCGATCGACTGCAGCGCCAACGGCTTGCCGACGTCGAAGATCGCGGTCCTGAGCATCGGCAGTTCCGGCCTGTAGTGCTCCTCGGCGTGCAGGAGGAATGCCTTGGACAGGTCGGTGTAGCAGTATTCCTCGATCAGATCGCCGAAGCCACGGAGCATCGGCAACAGGGCGGTCGTTGTCCCTCCGGTTCCAGCGCCGATTTCCAACATGCGCAGCGCGCGATCGCCGCGCGCGGCTTTCGCGGCGAGTTCCAGACGAAGGCTCTCGGCCAGGACCGTGTTGAAGTGGTCGGCGATCAGGTTTTGCTTGTAGATGCCCTCGACCATGTGCATCGACGACTCGGGGAACATCACGTCGGTGGCGGGCACCGCGCCGGAAAGGATGTCGGGCAGCTCGCGCAGGCAGGCCTCGATCAGCGCGAGATACGCATGATGATTGGCGTTGCCCCGCCACTCCTGCATCGAGGCATCCCACTGACTCCAGAGCTGCTCGACAGGCTGCCCGGCGGCGAAGCGGTATTGGCATGGCTCCGATGTAGGGCTCAGGAGCTCATGCCTGGCGAGGTGAAGGACTGTGGAGGCCAGCCACCGCCGGTGCGATGGACGCAGCGTGGTGATGCTATCGGCCGGCGGGCACTCGTCCTTGGCACCTGCAAACATCGTCCTCAGGTGCGCGGCGACGATTGCGGTTGCAAGATCCCGGGCGCGGTCCGGGAGCATGGCGGCGCGGAGTTCTGCAGCAGTGGGTTGTGAGGGCACGTGCTTCTCCACTGAGTTCATGATGCGACCGCCGAATCGCGGAGACTTTCTCGGGCGTTCTCGCCTTCCTGGAAGCCTGCCAGCGCTTCCATTTCCTGATGCGGCCAGATCGAGACAATCGAAGCACCCGGCACGCGCGGCTCCGTCATGCGGGCGCTTTGGATGCGACCGTGCCGGGCGAACGGGACACGGACTTCTTGAGCGCTGTGCTCGCGTCCGGCAGCGTGCTGTTCTGCCCGCTCCTCGCACGGACGGACGCGCAGGGCTGCGCTCGATTCGCGGTACAACAGCAGCGCGTGCAGGGCGCGGACCTTGGAAGCGGCGCACGGCGGCTGCGCGTCGCGACCGAACTGCACGGAGCGCCCAAGACTGCTGATATCGATACCATTTCCGGCGGCATCAACGGGGTTCTGGGCCCGTTGGCTGGGCACCAAGAAACCGATGGTGCGGCCGCGATGGCTCACGGGCGACGTGAGGATCACAGCGCGCACCTGTGCGCCATCGACGGACGTGAGCCCGGCTGGCTGCGGGAGAGAAATTCGAAAGCGGTGACACGAATGAGGCTTTGCTCTACATCCATCTGGACGCCGAACGGAGCGAGCCCCTCGTGGATGGATGTGTCGTCAGGACGACTCAGAGACAGCAGGCCGACTACGCTATTCAAAGTCTCCGGCGTCGAGCCGGAAGCCTGTGCCAGGCGATCAACTATGGGTTGAAGCGTCCTTTCAAAACGGATGTCCGACATAACCGCCCACTGCCTGATCCTTCAAGACGGCGCGGCAAAGCCGCGCACATGGCGCACAACGATGTTTCCATACCGTCGTGGTTCCCCTTGGCGCAACGAATGTGACTGACCGCGCAGCATTCTTGTGCTGCTCATTCGATGCGTTCCCCCAATTGCATCTAACCAGACCGCCTGTTTGTTGTCAACGCTGACGAACCCCTCCTTTTTTTGCGCATCTGAAGCGGTCAGCCGGCCCTGCAAGCACGTGGATCGAAATTGCAGCAGCAGGCTTTCGATCACGATTTTGGCTGCTCCCCGCCATCGGGTGCAGGCAAAAAGACCGTCATGCATGCCGACCCAGCGTATCGCGGACAATTTATCGATCGATCGGTACAAAACCGACTGGACTGAAGAATCACGTGCACAGGATATGGACAGATTGCTCAGTATTCATGACACGGCGTCGGCGGCGCTGCCCAGCGCTTCGCTTGCTGCCGGGTGCGAAGAAAGAGGCCGGATCCATGCACCGCGCGCTCGTGTCGCCATGACCATGGACGCCTGGATGGTGCTCCGGTATTTCAAAAGGTCGTAGTGCAGGCCGCGAACACCGCCGTTCCACCCGCTCGACAGCCTTGAAAGCAGCCCGCATCGACGTTGCCTTACCGTCCTGTGGGTTTCGCGGCGGCGCCCCGGGTCGGGATGTCACGCCTCGCCACCCACTTCGACCAGCCGCCGGGCGGCGATCGCTCCCTCCCCCGGGTAACCGAACGCGTTGTTGATGTAGGTCACGCCGTCCAGCTCGACGCGCCGGTTGATATGGCTGTGGCCGTAGACGTGCACGACTGCGCCGAGCGCGCGCAGTTGGCGCTCGATTCCGCTGCTGCCCAACACGGGATCGATGTAACGCATCGCCCGCGGGACAAAGAACGGGATCAGGTCGATCCTCGGCAGGAAATGCGAGAAAGTCACGACCCGTTTTGCGGGCCGGGGGAGCTGCTGCGGGTTCATCTTCAAAAAATGCTCGGTCACCTGCTCCGGGCCGAAGCCGTCGCCCCAGCGGCACGCCCGGTAGTCCATCCATGTGGCGCGCAGAACGGCACCCGCTTCGCCGAAGGAGTAGTCGTACCACCCAAGTAGCGGCACCACCACCGTGTCGCGATAGTAGTAGGGCTGGGTGGACAGGCCGGCAGCTGCGGCGATCGACATCACCTGTTCGAACTTGCGCAGTGAGCACATCGGGGACGGATCGCGCCGGACCCACAGGTCGTGATTGCCCGGCACGAACAGCACCTGGCGGAACTTGGCTGCGAATTGCCCGAAACACCGCGCGAGCAACTGACTGTCATCGGTAAGGTCGCCGGCCAGGATCAGAACGTCGTCGCGATAGTCCGCATTCGACAACTGTTCCACCCAGCGGGCGTTGTCGGGGTAGTCGACATGCACGTCCGAAATCGCAAACAGCCTCATCACGCTCCTTCGTTCTGCCGGCGGCCGGCACGGGAAATTCCGCCCGGGGCAGTATAGAGGAGCCGTCCAGGCGCTCATGCCATGCCGGTACCGCAGTGATCATGAGATCCCGCGGCTGGCCGTGCTCGGGCACACCGCCGCGACAGCCGCTGCTGTCTCGCCCGGCCTCCGAATGGATCAGAAAGAAGGGATGGACACGCCGCACCCGTGCAGTGGTGCGGACGCCCGGACTAGTCCTGCGGCGCCCGAGCGCCCGCATAGTTCACGGCGGTTGCGCCGGTGACGGGGCCAATGGTGGCGGTGTCGTGCACGTACAGCTTCACCTCGCGCTCGAACACCAGCGGGCCGTCGACCCGCGCATTGGGGCCGATCACCACCCTCGGCGTGCGCGCGTTGAACGAGATCAACTGCCGCCGCGCCTTGCGATACAGGATGCCGCCGCGCACGTGCGAACCGGCGCCTACGGTGAGATCGCCGTTGAGTGTCTCGATACCGCCGGAGACGTCGGTATCTACCAGGCCGATGGCGCCGTTGACCGTCTCGATCGAGCCGCGCACTTCGCCGCCGCGACCGATGAAGATGCTGCCGTTGACGGTGCCCACGTTGTCGCCCATGTACACGGTTTCGGCCACGCGGATGCTGCCGTTGACCGTCTCCAGGCCCCCCGTGCGCGAATTGCCACCCACCTTGATGCTGCCGTTGACGGTCTCCGCCGAAGCGACGCGCGCGCTCGAACCGATGGTGATGCTTCCGTTGACCGTCTCCAGGTTGCCCATGCGCTCGCCGTCCTCGACGGTGATCGCGCCGTTGACCTTGCCGATGTCGCGGTCGGCGGCGAGGGCGGGCGCGCATGCCAGGCACAGGGCCAGCGCGAGGTTCAGGGGGTTTGCCAGCAGCGGCTTGATGGTCATGGCTTTCAAATCCTTTCGGGTGGTCGACGTTCGGATGCGGCGACGGGCGCGGGGGTTCAAGGCGCGTGAAGCACTGTGCAGCGGCTTCGCTACAATCGCGAATGCCTTTAGTCACAGGATGAACGCCGTGCCAGACCAGACAGCGCGCCCCGGGGCGTCCGCCGACGCGGGAGCTTCCTCCAGGCCGGTCGTGCTGATGATCCTCGACGGCTGGGGTCATCGCGAGGAGGAAACCGACAATGCCCTGGCGCAGGCCAGCCTGCCCAACTGGCACGCGCTGATGAAGACCGCGCCACACACCCTGATCCACACCGAGGGCCGCCATGTCGGGCTGCCGGACGGGCAGATGGGGAACTCGGAAGTCGGGCACATGAATCTGGGCGCCGGACGCATCGTGTACCAGGACCTGACGCGCATCGACGCGGCGATCGAGGACGGCAGCTTCTTCGACAATCCGCAGCTGCGTGGTGCCTGCGCCGCGGCAAGGAGCACCGGTGCGACGCTGCATGTGCTGGGCCTGCTGTCGCCAGGCGGGGTGCATAGCCACGAGAACCACATCTTCGCGATGCTGGATCTTGCCCGTCGAGAGCAGGTGCCGCAGGTTGCCGTGCATGCGTTCCTCGATGGCCGCGACACGCCGCCACGGTCGGCGGAACCGAGTCTGCGGCGGCTGCAGGACGCCTGTGATCGCGCGGGCAATGCGCGCATCGCGAGTGTCAGCGGGCGCTACTTCGCAATGGACCGCGACAAGCGCTGGGATCGCCAGCGGCGCGCCTGGGACGCGATCGTCGAAGCCGAATCCGGGCACGTGGCCGCTTCCGCGCTGTCGGCGCTGGAGCGGGCCTACGAACGCGGCGAGAACGACGAGTTCGTCGCGCCCACGGTCATCCGGTCGGGCGAGCAATGCGGCGCACCGGTACGCGACGGCGACGCGATCATCTACATGAACTTCCGCGCCGACCGCGCTCGCCAGCTGACCGGCGCGTTCGTGATGGAGGATTTCGACGGCTTCGATGCGCGTCGCCCGAAGCTGTCGCACTTCGTCTGCCTGACCGAATACGACGCGCGCCTGCCGGCGGAGGTCGCCTTCGGCCCGGAAGACCTGCGCCACACGCTGGGCGAAGTGCTCGAGCAGAATGATCTGCGCCAGCTGCGCATCGCCGAGACCGAAAAGTACGCGCACGTGACGTTCTTCTTCAGCGGCGGGCGCGAGGATCCCTACCGCGGCGAGACGCGCATCCTGGTGCCCAGTCCGAACGTCGCCACCTACGACCTGCAGCCGGAGATGAGCTGCCCGGAAGTCACCGAAAGACTGGTTGAGGCGATCGGCTCCGGCGCAATCGATGTCGCGATCTGCAACATTGCCAACGCCGACATGGTCGGCCACAGCGGCGATCTCGGTGCGGCGATCAAGGCCGTGGAGGCGGTGGACGTGGCCATCGGTGCGGTGGTCAACGCGGTTCGGGAAGCCGGGGGCACGCTGCTGGTGACCGCCGACCACGGCAACGTCGAGATGATGCGCGACCCCGACAGCGGCCAGCCGCATACCTCGCACACGATCGGCCCGGTGCCGCTGGTGTACGTCGGGCCGCGCGCGGCCACGCTGCGCGGGGGCGGTGCGCTGCGTGATGTCGCACCGACCGTGCTCGACCTGCTGGGCCTGCCGAAGCCGGCGGAGATGACCGGCGAGAGCCTGCTGGTCGATGTCGGCGCACACACCGGCGTATCCCACGGCAGCCGCGCACGCGGATGACCAGGACGGTGCTTCGCATTCCCAGCCGCCGGCGTTTGACGCTGGCGGGCATCCTGGCTGCGCTGATGGCCGCGCTGCTGTCCCCTGCGGCCATGGCGCAGGATGCCGAGAAGAAGCTCCAGACGATCAAGCGCGAACTGAAATCGGTCGCCGCCGAACGCCGTGAACTGGAAGGCAGGCGCGGCGCGGCGACGCGCCAGCTGCGCGAAGCCGACGAGCAGGTCGGTCGTTCCAGCCGCAGCCTGCGGGAAACCGAGCAGCAACTGGCGAAGATCGAACAAACGCTGGCGCAGTTGCAACCCAAGCGCGACGAACTGCACGCCAGCCTCGGCGCCAGGCGCGAGGAACTCGCGCGCCTGCTTCGCTCGGCCTATACCCAGGGACGGGCGGCACCGCTGAAACTGCTGCTCGCACAGGACCGCGTCGCCGATGCCAGCCGCCTGCTGACCTATCACCGCTACGTGCAGCGCGACCGCAGCGCGCGTATCGCCACGCTGAACCACGAACTCGGAAAACTCGACAGGTTGGAGCGCGAGATCCTCGCCCAGCGCAGCGCGCTGGCGGAGGCACGCCAGGAGGAGCGCGCGCAACTGGCGCAGCTGGAGCGTGATCGCAAGGCGCGTGCGGCACTGGTGGCGAAGATCGACGGCAGCTATCAGGACAAGCGCAAGCGTGAGCAGGCGCTCGGACGCGACGCCAAGGGGCTGGAACAGGTGCTGAAGAAGCTGCGCGCTGCCGCCGCGCGCGCGGAGAAGCAGCGCAAGGCCGCCGCGGCGAAGAAGGCTCGCGAAATCGCGGCCGCAGCCAGTGCCGGCAATCCCGCACCACGCGGGCGCAGTGTCCTGCCGGTGCCGAACGCGGCAGCACCGCAGGTCGGGGGCCTGGGCTGGCCGCTGACGGGAAGCCTGCTTGCCGGCTACGGAGGCAAGATGCCCGACGGACGCGGCAGCGACGGCCTGCTGATTGCGGCCGATGCCGGGACCCCGGTCAAGGTGATTGCCGACGGCACGGTGGTCTACGCCGAGTGGATGACCGGATACGGACTGCTGCTCATCGTGGACCACGGCAACGACCACATGAGCCTGTACGCGCACAACGACGCGCTGCTGCGCGAAGCCGGCGACCGGGTCAAGCGTGGCGATGCGGTGTCCACCGTCGGCAGTTCGGGCGGCCACGGGCGCCCGGCCCTGTATTTCGAGCTGCGTCGCGACGGCCGCACGATCAACCCCGGCGGCTGGCTCAAGCGCTGACCCGCGCTTAACGCGTGTTTGCCGGGCCTCCGCCTAAGCTGCCGTGGTTGCTGCATCATCGGGCGACCGGATCGGATTGCCGGCCGCGGTGAACCTGCCGCGCCGGGAGCGGTCCGACACCTTCCCTGCCCCGGAGAATTCATCCATGCGCGTACGCACGCTGCTCCCGATCGCCCTGGCCGTGTCGGTCGCGTTGTGTCCGGCCCTGGCCCAGGAGCCGACGGCCGCGCCGCCTGAAGGTGATCGGCCGCAGACGAGCGGGGAAACTCCCGCGCCACCGCCTGAGGCGAAGAAGCCTGCCCAAGCGCAAGAGACGCCGCGCGACCCCGACGCAGCCCAGCCGCAGCCGGCCAGCCCGGAAGAAGCCCCCGTCGAAGATGCGGCTCCCGCTGCCGATCGCACCGCCGCTGCGACGTCCAACGAGGTGCCGCTGGACGAGATCCGCCGTTATGTCGCGGTCTATACCGCGGTCAAGCAGGCGTATGTCGAGCCGGTCGAGGACGCCAAGCTCATGCATTCGGCGATCCGCGGTCTGCTGCTGGACCTGGACCCGCACAGCGTGTACTTCGATCGGGCGGACGCCGAGAGTTTCGCCGAGCATTCCCGCGGCAACTATCACGGCATCGGCGTGGAAATCTTCCGCCAGCCCGACGGCAGCCTGCGCGTGATCGCCCCGATCGACGACACCCCCGCCGCGCGTGCCGGCCTGAAGCCCGGCGATCTGATCATTGCCGTGGACGGCAGGACGCTGAGCGCCGGGGACGATACGGAGTCCAGCTCGCTGCGCGGCGAACCCGGCAGCGAGGTCGTGCTGAGCATCGTGCGCGACGGGCGCGAGGAACCGTTCGACGTCGCGGTGGAGCGTGGCGAGATCCGCATCGACAGCGTGCGCGGCCGCATGCTCGAGCCGGGCTACGGCTACGTGCGCATCAGCGCATTCCAGGCCGACACGGCGGCCAGCTTCGAGCGCCAGCTCGACAAGCTGATCGCCGAAGCCGGTGGCACGCTGCGCGGGCTGGTGATCGACCTGCGGAGCAATCCGGGCGGCCTGCTGACCAGCGCGGTGCAGATCGCCGATGCACTGCTGGAACGCGGAGGGATCGTGAGCACCCGCGGGCGTATCGCGATCAGCGATGCGCAATTCAGTGCTACGCCAGGCGACCGCCTCGATGGCGCGCCGGTGGTGGTGCTCGTGGATGCCGGATCGGCCAGCGCTTCGGAAGTCCTGGCCGGCGCCCTGCGCGACAACGATCGTGCCACGGTCGTCGGCAGCCGCACCTTCGGCAAGGGCTCGGTGCAGACCCTGTTGCCGCTGGACAACGGCGACTCGGTCAAGCTCACCACCGCGCGTTACTACACGCCCAGCGGCAAGTCGATCCAGGCGCTGGGCATCATTCCCGATGTGGTCCTGGAGCCCGAAGCCGATGCCGCGAACGGCGGCCGCGCCGGTATCACCGAAGCGGCACTTCCGCGGCACCTGCGTGGTGATGAAGACCTCCCCGGCGCCAACGCCGGTGCCGTCCTGGAGGGCGAAACCCATGTGACCGCCGCCCTGGCCGAACTCAAGAAGACGGTCGCTGCCGCGCCTGCGGGCGAGCCGGCAGGCTGAACCGGGTCAGCGCGGCTTTTCCGGCATCGGGAAGGGGTGACGACCTTTTCGCCAGTGGTCGCGTCGCGGATCGCCGAAAGACCCTTGCCTTCGACTTCCTCGATCCTCACCACGCTCTGCATCGGCAGGTGCAGCACGCCGGTGTTGGCGAATTCATCGCGCAACCGCTCCTCGGTGGGGTCCACCACGATGCCGTCGTGCACGTCGAACAAAAGCTCGGAGACTTCGACGAAGCCCAAGATGTCGCCGGACACCACGCGCCCCGCTTGCAAGATGAAAGGCTGACCACCATCGGGTTCGCTCCAATCCGCATCCGCTCGGAAGTCGAACGCCAGCGCAGGCCGGCCTTCTGCCGAGCAGGGACCGTTCTGCGGCGGAATTCCGTCGGATGCGCGGGACAATGGCTATCATGCAATGCAAAGGAGACGCCGTCGGCGTTCGTCAATCGGGCAGGATGCCAATTGCAGCAGCGTACGGACCGGATCAGAACCCGTACCTCGCATTCGCGCTTCCGCATCGGTGCGATGCTTGTGCAGCCCGAATGCCTGAGCGTATCGCTGGACGGCAACGAGACCACGCTCGAACCGCGGATGATGGAAGTGCTGGTCGCATTGGCCGAGCACGCGGGAGAGGTCGTCAGCGCCGAGCAGTTGCTGATCGAAGTCTGGCGCGGCACGTTCTACGGCGACAACCCGGTTCACAAGGCCATCGCCTATCTGCGGAAAGTGTTCGGGGACGACCTTAAATCACCGCGTTTCATCGAAACCATCCGGAAACGCGGCTATCGACTGATCGCCAAGGTCTCCTATCCGGACGACTACCGTCGCGTTGCCTTGCAGACTTCGAGTTGGAGCGGCGCCAGCCCCTACGTCGGCCTCAGCCCGTTCGACGGCGAACATGCGGGCGTTTTTTTCGGACGCAGCCGCGTCATTGCGGAACTGCTCGCCGCGATGCGCCACCAGCTCGACAACCAGCGACGCTTCGTGTTGATCGTCGGCGCCAGCGGCTGCGGCAAGACCTCATTGCTGAATGCCGGCGCGCTGCCGCTGCTGAGTCAGGACGGGGGGTTTGACGGGCTGCGCGCACTGGCGATCGCGCGCTGCGATCTGGCTGCCGTCGAAAACGGCGACGCCACTACCCATCTCGCCGCAGCGCTGGCGACATGGACGCTCGACGAACGACCGGTGTTCGCGCCCGGACCGGCGGCCGATCTCGCCGCCACGATCCGGCGGTCGCCCGAATCGATCGCCACCAGTGTCGAAGAAGCGTTCCGCCGCCATCCATCGCGCGAACTCGCCGACCAGCCGCATGCGCATCTGCTGTTGTTGATCGACCATGCCGAAGCGCTGGTCGCGACCCGGGCCCGCGATCCGGAGCGGGACAGCGCATTTTCGCGCGCGCTGCACCATCTGTGCGAATCCCCACGCGTGATGGTGGCGATGATCGTCCGCGGCGATTTCTACCACGCGTTGATCGAAGCCTATCCGGAGATCGCCGAACGCAAACTGGGCGAAGGCCATTTCGACGTTCTGACCCCGCGTTCCGGCGAGATCGCGCAGATCATCCGCACCCCCGCCGCGCTGGCGGGGCTTGTGTTCGAGGAAGATCCGCAGACGGCCGAACATCTGGACGACGTGCTGCGGGATGCGGCGATCGCGCACGCCGATGCGCTGCCGCTGCTGCAGCACACGCTGCAGGCGCTTTACGAACGAAGAAGCGACGACGGCGAACTACGCTTCCAGGCGTATCACGACATCGGCGGCCTGGAAGGCGCACTCGCGCATCGCGCCGAGGAGGTGTTCGCAACCCTGCCCGAAGTGGCCAGACGCAGCCTCGACGCCGTCCTGTCGCAACTGATCGTGATGCATCAGGACAACGACGGCATCAGCGCGCGCCGTGTCGCCTGGTCGGCGCTGGACGAGAACGCCAGCGCACTCGCCGAAGCCTTCGTCCGCGCGCGCCTGTTCGTCGGTGAGTTGAGCGACGGCCAGCCGGGTTTCCGGGTGACGCATGAGGCCTTGCTGCGGCAATGGCCGCGCGCACGCGACTGGACCCAGGACAATCGCCGCCTGCTGCAGTCCAAGGCCCGCATGCGTCGCGCGGCCGCACGCTGGACGGAAGAAGGCCGCAGGGTCGACCACCTGCTCAATCCGGGCCAGCCCCTGCAGGAGGCGCTGGATGCCGCCCGACAATCGCCCGACGATCTGAATGCCGATGAACGCCGGTTCCTGCGCGCGTCCTCGAAACTTGATCGACGCCGACGCTGGTTGCGCGCAGGCGCGATCGCCAGCCTTGCGGTATTTGCAGCCGTTTCCGCCGCACTCGCGTTGCTCGCATCGCAGTCGCGCGACGAAGCCGAGCACCGCCGCGAGGAAGCCCTGCAGTTGTCCGACTTCATGCTGGTGGATCTGGCCGACAAACTGCGTCCACTCGGCAATCTCAAACTGCTCGGCGGCATCAGCGCCAAGGCACTCGCTCAACTGGAGCGCCAACCCGAAGCGCAGACGCGCACGGAAGATCTCATCAACCGATCCCGCGCCCTGCGCACCGTCGGCGAGGTGATGATGGAAGAAGCGAAACTGAAGGAAGCGAAGTCGGCCTTCCTGCGCGCCAACCAGGCTGCACGCAGCGCGGTCGAACGCGCGCCGCAATCCGTGGAGGCCATCGCCGAACTGGGCGTCTCGGCGTATTGGCTGGGCTACCACCATTATCGGCAAGCCCGACTGGAGGAGGCGCGCAGGCACTGGCGTGCGTATCTCCAGACCAGCGAACGGCTGATCCGTCTGGAGCCCCGAAAAACCGACTGGCAGATCGAGTTGTCGTATGCGCTCAACAACCTCGGCGCAGTGGCCCGGGATCAGGGACATATCGGCGAAGCGCTGGCGTACTTCAGGCGCTCGGCCAGGCTCAAGGCAATCGTCCTGTCGACGAGGCCACACGACGAGGCGCTGCAATTCGATCTTGCCGACACGCTTTCCTGGATCAGCAGCGGCGATGAATCGGAGGGGCGTTTGCAGCAGGCCGCGGTCGGTTACGCCGAACAGATCGCCATGCTGCGCACGCTGGTCGCGAGCAAGCCCGATGCGCTCGTGTGGGAGCGACGGCTTGCGACATCGCTGCTGTCCAGCAGCCGCCTTGCCATGTCCCGCGGACTTCAGGACCAGGCGCGGACGCAGATAGAGGAGAGCATCGCCCGATTGTCGGCAGTGACCACTCGCGAACCCGGCAACAAGGTCTGGGTGCGGGATCTCGCGCTGGCGCACATCGACGCGAGCGAGATGGCCGCCATTCGCGGCGACCGCGTCCATCATCTCGCGCACGCGTCAACCGCCGAAAGGCTGATCCGGGAGATGAAGGCCTTGGGCGATGTGTCGCTGGCGTTGCAGCGCCTGGAGGCGGCCACCCGCCTCTCGACCGTGCGATTCCTGCCCGACAGCGTCGGTGTCGACGCGCGATGGGTCAGGGCGATAGTTGGGCTCGAACGCACCGCGGAAGATTCGAAGGGCGGTATCCACGGACGGTCCATGCTCGCCAAAGGCCTGATCCACCGGGGACGATATCGTTCGCGGATCGGATCGACGACGGAAGCCCGCAGCGATTGGGAACGCGCGATCGACCTGTTCGGGACGATGGCCAGCACGTCCAGGGATCCGAACGTCATCGCACCCTGGGTCAGCGCACACCTTCTGCTGGGCGCGCGCGAGCGCGTCGAACCGGAAATCGCGTGGCTGGCGGGCATCGGCTATCGCGAGCCGGATTTCATGGCGCTCCTCGGCGAGCGCCGCGCTTCGATTGCAGACATCGCTGCGGGAACGAGCACCGGAGAGAATCCGCGAAGGCACTGAAACTCATCGCCCGTTCTGGAACACTCATCGTCGATCCGACACCGCGCTCCGCGGAAGGTAGTTTCGGGGAGCCACTGTCACCGGATCTGTCCGGCCACGATATTCAAACTAAAAATCAGGAAATTTCGACATGATAAGATTCATCCACAACGGCAATCTCACCAAGCCTGAAGTCCGGCAGCATATCAAATTGATCATCACCGGAAGCAGGGAAGATGGTTATCGTTGGATATATTCCAGCAATTTCATCCATCTTGGCCCTCGCGAAACGAAAGTCGCAATCGAGATCGTGAACGAGGCGTTGGGTATCGACTCGGCCAGTATCGTCGATTATTGTTCCACAGGTGTGACCGAGAGCTATACGCCAATTAAGAAGTTCACTCTAGCCACTCCAGAAAAACCGGCTGTTCTGACGATACGAGTGCCCGCCAAGCAATTGATCGACTTCGCTGTTTTTGTGGATTTGAAGATTGGCGGGGAAGTTGTGGCGACGCTGTTCTGCGACCCGCAGGCAAGCAACGATCCGGATCCGACCTGATGCCCGTCGGGCGCCCGCCGCGTTGTTCGCCCTTCGACTTCCGGCGAATCGCCCTCGCCGCGCCCCGATCCGGCACCGGAACCGGAACCGGCCCGCAAAGACTCCAATCGCCGAAACAGGACCTGCAATGATGAAGCGAGGAAGGCAGGCGAAGCCCGGAAAAAACGTAGCAATGCAGTCTTGGCCTGGTCGCCCCAATGCCGCACGACCATCGGCATTGCGATCTTGACCACGGACAGGAGCAACTCATGTCGAACCCGGTTCTGGTCGGCGACTGGTCGAATTTCGACTTCACGCTGACTCCTCGTGCCAAGGACGCGTTCGAGACCGCCGTGCAGCCGTTGTCCGACGCGACGTACACGCCACTCGCATTCGCCAGCCAGACTGTCGCAGGCATCAACTATTGCTTCCTCTGCGATGTGCAGTATGCAACCGCGTTCCCGCATGGGAATGCGCTGAAGATCTATGTCTATCAGCCATCGGACGGCAGACCCTCCCCCTATTGGATCGTCCCGATCACGCCGTGAAACCTGCCCATGACGCGACGGAGCTGGAGCCACCGGCATCCCGATCCCGTTGCACGCCGCTCCAGGCCCGCCACGACGACCCTCATCAGCTACAGGCACGGGCTTTCGCAGATGCTCGCAATATCCGCCCGACCAACCGGGCGCCCTGACGCGACAGCCGTGCGAACTCGCTGCTGACCGCACCAATCGCCTGCGACGTGCATCGGTGTGCCGCCGCCGGCGCCGCGATGCGCTTCCAGCTCCCTCTCCCCCTGGGAGAGGGCTGGGGTGAGGGTTCGGAGCATCGCATCAGGGAGAACACGCTGACGGCGGGTCGGGCCGCATGCAGGCCTGAACCTGGTGACCAGCGACACATCGAACCCTCACCCCCTCTCCCGGGGGTGAGCGGAGCAAAACAGGCTGGACGCTTGCGTCCGGGGATGAACCCGACCCCCGACGCTCGACCGGCACGGCGCCCAGCGGGCCCCGCGGCATATCGCGCATCGCCATATCGATCAACCACTTGCAGGCCGGAAGGTTTCCGGAAGGTATCGGAACGGCGCCGCGTGCAGCGACAGCATGCCGCGCGGGCGATGCCGCACGCAGCCTTGTGCATCAACCACTTGGCGATTGGAAGGTTGCAGGAAGGCGGCGAGCGGGCCGCTTGCGCAGGCTGCAACCAACGGCACCGCCTCCGTCCAAGCCGCAGCCTTAGATCGCCCAGGACGATGCATGTCAGGCCATCGCATACAGGCAGCACAACCGATAGAGACCCCGAGGCCGTCCTGCCGCCATCCATCGCGATGGCCTTCGTCCATGCAAACAGGGGATCACCATGGAACTCGCTTACGTCCAGCACGCACACGTTCACGCCGGCGATGGCGACACCAGCCTCCACGATGTGGATGGAAAGGCGCTGTCGTTACCCGGACGCGCAAACCCGGGCAGCACCGACGCCCCCCCGGTATCCGCCGCCGAGCTACTGCATCGCGGCCACGTGATGCTCGACAGCGCACTGCTCCGTGATCTGCGCCAGGCCAGGCTGATGAGCCAGCAGGATCTCGCTGAAGACTGCTGGCGACGCAACATCCAACTGTCGCTCACCACGATCAAGCGCGCCGAAACCGGACGCGCGGTGCGCTTCCGCGTCGCCCGCGAGTTTGCACGCTGCTTCGAGGTGTCCGTGATGCGGATCGTGCGTACTGAAGAAACTGCAGTGGATTGCAACCACTGAGGCGCACTGAAGTGGCACTGGAGGCGATCTAATAAGAGCCGACGGGCGGTCATCAAGTGGACCACTATTCAATTTGCTGGCTTAACAAGTCTTACGAAAGAGAAGGCCTGCTCAAACCCAATGAGCGAAAGGCAGCGTAGTTTTACGCCCCCATCAGAGGCCGCCGAACTTTGGACACGCGGTTTCTCGACCGCCATTGCCACCTGGACCAACGCGACAGCAATACGATTGCGCATTTCAGTCTATCGTGACCGCCCATTTCGCTAAGCCGTGACCGGTCATTTCGAGAAGGTGTGACCGCCTGTTTCGGTTGATCGTGACCCATCTGACCCGGTTTCCGAAATGACGCGAACTTTGCGCGAACTTTGGACACCCAGTTTCTCTATCGCCATTTCCACCTCGACCAATGCGAAACCTCAGGGACGGAGCTGGTTAAGGTGACGTAACTGCCTCCGTTCCCGTATTTTGAACTGCAATTAGTTCGCAAGCGACTTCTATCGAGCCTGTCCCTGCTGCACACTCACCTATCCAAGGAAATGCAAATGACCCATACTCCCGTCATTAAAGTAATCAGCGTTCAAGTTCCGCTGACACCAAGCTACACCGATGAGACCGGCGTCGCGTTTGACGCGACCACGACCGTGGTCACCCTGCCCGTGACCGGGGGTGATCATGTGTTCACCAGCGAAACGATACGCGTCGGTAGCCTTGCCAATTACCCCGATCCGGAACTCGCCGCATCCTTGACGATCAAGTACAACTACAATGCTGCCGAGAATATGCTGACGTTCTGTGGCAACGAGCTTAATTCGCCGGATTCACCCAGCCTGGCCATTAGCCTCGGCAAACAGCGCCGGCCCCTGAGCCAAACGCGGGCGCTCGGGGCGCATGAAGAGTGGAATTTTTCCACTCAGACGTCCCCGAGCCTGCACAGCGCGATTCAGGGCACGGTGCAAATTGCCAACGACGCGATCATTAACGCGGCAAAAGTACAAGGCTTCAATGTCCTGGTGCTGTGCCCACTCCCAGTGCTGGACAAGGACGAGTACGAGCGGATGTCCGCGGTCTATTTGCACGGAAAGTTCCTCGAGTTCTACGATCCGGCGAAGACCTACGGCGACGGTTTCAATATTGTCGAGCTCGGCTCCTACTTCAAGGGGAAGGTGACCTTCGCCGTGAATCAGGATTTTGCCAACGTCATCGGCAGCACCGACGACCCGAAACACGGCGTAGCTTCCTGGATCGCTCTTTGGCGCAAGTCGTTCGGCAAAGAAAAACAATGCGCTTCGCTGAATTTCCCGAGCAGCGTCACCTGCAAGGGCACGCTGGTCGGCGGCCACGTTGTGCTTGGAACTGCCACTGCCAGTCCGACGCCTGGCGATAGCAATTCCGTCTACATCATTCCCATCTGCAAACCACACAATGGCAATAACAATGTGTACATGCGCGACATCACGACCAGAAACGCTATTGCCTTGCAGAATTATTTTCAGATGCCACGGCAGATGCCGAATGACAATCTGGTGCCAGGCGCTTCTGTGCTGGGCTTCGGCATCAACATCGCGCGCGCAAGCGGGCCGACCGATGTCACCACGCGCCTCGTCAGCATCGACGAAACGGGCGGCACAACAGTCGTTGAGAACAATGTCACCTATATCCTCCCGGCTAACGTCAGTCTGATCAACGTCGGGTCCTCCAGCCTCGAATACAGCACCTTCAGTTCGCGCGAGGAATATAGCAAGCACAAGGCGGCCGAAATGCAGGTGGCCGCATCCGGATGGGGATTCTCCGGCGAGTTCGACGCGTCCTATTCAAGTCTGGCCGAAGGCGGTTCGGTGTCCGCTTATGGGCTGGTGGAAGCCAATACCACGCTGTGGAGCGTATCGGCGCAGGATTTGCAGGGGCTAGCCCTGACCCCGACGTTCAAAAGCGAGCTCGACGCTCTGCCGACGGACTTCAACCTTGACACGCAGCAGTCCTTTTTCGACCTGTTCAATAAATATGGCACCCACGTCATCAGCACCGCCCTTGTCGGAGGGAGTCTGGAGTACCTCACTACCGCGTCGAGCTCGTCGAAATTCGACACCGAGACAGCCGCAGCGAACATGAAGATGGAGTACAAATCCGTCTTCGTTGACGCGAGTGGATCCGCCAGCGCGGACTGGGAAAATATCGACAAGAGCTGGTTCAGCAGCCGCCAGGCGAAGCTTGTCACGATCGGCGGCAGTCCCTCGATTCTGCAATATGCTGTTCCGCCGACGAATCCCGATGCTGAAGTGAACTACCAAGAACTCGTCGTCCAATGGGGCAAATCGGTCGCAACCCAGCCAGCCATTACCAACCTGCACCTGCAACCCTTGTCCCACCTCGCGCCGGCGACCCAACTGGGCAGCTTGAACAAGGCATTGGACGCGTATCTGAACAAGAGCGCACGAGCGTCGAGTGCGGTTCAGTATGACTCTCAGGAACCGAAAACCGCGGCAACCAGTATGTTCTTTGGCAGCAAAAGCGTCGCGCCCCCGAATATGCCAGGCAAGGATCAGCTGTCGATGTACTGGATCGTCATGGCCGACGAGCACGGGGATATCAAATTCAACGACAACGCGCTATCGAATGACCCCGACGATTTCGACGCACTGGTCGCCAAGGCCAGAGCCGCGTCGGACGACAAAAACTGGTGGACGGCCATCGTCGTACGTTCCACCCCTGGCACCATTCTCAGCGAAGAAGCGCAAATGTGGATGGGCACATGCGGTGTCGCCATCAATCAGCAGGGTGCATATCCGAACTGGCCACTACAAATCGCCGCCATTGGCATAAGTAATTCGCCGGACTTCAAAGGCATATTAGGTGCACAGTGGGTTCCACGTTATCAAAACCCCTATGGCGACGGTTACCCGCCCAGGTGGCGCCAACAAGTGGACGTGGAAATTCCCCTCTACATTTCAATTTAAGCTGCACTCCCCAGTGTCTTTCATCCTTATTTGCTCTCATACTGGCAGGGGCACTGGCTTCGGCCGGATCGCAGCAGGCATTGCCATGGCGCTTGCTGCGGTCCACAGGGTCTGCGTTGTCGGACTGGGCCAATCGCTCCATGGCGAAGTCTGGACTGGCCTCCCCCACGGTGAACTGGACCAGACTCGCACCTCGGCGCTTGCCCGCTATGCCGATCAGCTTGAACCCGACAGCATTCTGCTAATTGGGCAGGGCCAACTATTGGCGTGGCAAGCCACCAAGCTGCGCCGCACAGGTTTTGTTGGGGCTATCGTTGCGTATGTACCGGTCGAGGGCCCCATCCGGCACAGTAGTCCGCTCGCCGGGCTGCTGGAAGCGGACGCCATCGTTGCGTACACCGCTGTTGGGGCACAGGCCCTCGTGGCGGCGCTCGACATCGAAGGGAATAATGCGGCAGTTAGTGTCATTCCCCATGCCATTGATCCTTTCCAGCAGGAATCACCTACCTGCAAAACGCAATCGCGCGCCCGACTCCTGAATACGTCGCTGTACGACCCGGACGGAACGTGGATTCTCAATGCCAATCGTAACGATCAACGCAAGCGTCCCGAACTCACACTTCGCGCATTTGCAGAGTGCGGCACGAAGCCGGGTGAGGCACTGCTGGTCCTGCATTGCACGCCACATCGGCCGGGACTCGATCTTCGCATCGAGCGTGATTATTACGGACTACGCAAGCAGGTGATATTAACTTCGGAGATGAAGCCCGGCAGTTGGTCGGACCAGGATATCGGGCTGTTATATAAAAGTTGCGAAATAGGCGTCAATAGCGCGCTCGGTGAAGGCTGGGGCCTGGTCGCTTTTGAGCACGCCCTCTGCGGCGGTGCGCAAATCATGCCGCGCCACGCTGGGCTCGCTGAAATATGGGGCGAGGCGCCTGCATGGGTCAACGTGGGAGCACAGACCATTCCCACTGACGAGGTTTTCTCCGGGCAGTTCGCCGAGACCCAATCACTCACCGGGGTCATGAAGGAGTTGATTCACAATCGGGGACAAACCGCGGCCGTCGCCAAGGCCTGCGCAGCCCGCGCCGCGTCTGCGGAGCTGAGCTGGGAATCGGTGGGGGAAAGGTGGCGCGACATCATGGCACACAGTGGTATTCCCAACAAAAACAGGCTTATACCTGGAAAAACGGGAAATACGGGGACGGAGACTGAGGTTTCCCCACCTTTTCTCGCGCTGGATCAAGCAGTTGCGCTGACCTAGGGTGTAAAAAAGTGCGCTCATGGCGCAGTCTTCAGGTTACGACACCAAGGAGGACTGCAGACCCATGAGCGCAGCGACAGTATTGCAAAGATGCATGGCCTC
>JALYOF010000036.1 GCA_030857025.1 Pseudomonadota bacterium
GAAAGCCCTTGATCCTGCTCGGTTCCATCTACGCGCAACAGCCTGAAATCAATAGCAACAGCTTCCGCCTGAAGGCGGGTCACTTTCTTTGATAGGGCGCCAAAGAAAGTAACCAAAGAAAGGCGCCTTCCCCGACAGGGCAACAGCTCGCACGCGCAGTGTCTGCGCAGGAGTTTCCGACTCGCCATCCATGGCTCGGCGGAAACCGCCGGGCATCCATGCCCGGCGCCCTACGGGTCTAGACCGCTGCGGGGAGACGGAGTGGAGGGATCAAGTGCAGGAACCACCGCAAAGCAAAGGCAAGGCAAAGGCAAGGCAAAGGCAAGGCAAGGCAAGGCAAGGCAAGGCAAGGCAAGGCAAGGCAAGGCGAAGGTAATGCAGACGCCATCAGCGCATACACTGTGCCCGTGCAGATTTCGCCATTCCGCTTGCCGATCCAGCCCATCGCGTGCGAACGCGCGCGGTCAACGCTGGAGGGTGGGGAAGCGGTTTCAGACGGACTGCTGGCGACATCGGAGTCCCTGAGGTCCCCCAGGGCCGACCGGACACTTCGCCACGCGATCCTGCTCGGTGCAGTCGCGCTGCTGGCTGCGACCGCGACCGCCGAAGCCGCGAAGGTCTACCGCTGGACCGACGCCAGGGGCGTGACCCATTACGGCGATCGGCCACCGGAATCGGCGACAGCCCGGGTCGAAGTCATGCCCTTCCGCGCCGAAGCCGGTGCGATCGCCGCCCTGCGCATCGAGAACGACGACGGCCGTTACCTTGCCTGGGCGGACAACCGCCTCTCAGGCCCTATCGAGGTGATGCTGCACTTCAGCCGCAGCGACAACGTCGTAGCGACACCTGCGTTGCCGGCTCGCGCAACGGTCGCGGCGGGCGGGAGCTCGCTGGTCGCGGTGCTGAGCGCTGCCGAGCCCGGTCGCGGCGGCGACTTCGAGTTGCGCATGGACAGCCTGCCCGGGAATCCGAGTGCGCGACCGCAGGACGTCGAATACCTGCTGCCCCTGAAGCAGCCGAGCTTCCGCATCGATCAGGGCTACGGCGGACAGTTCAGCCACGAGGACGAGCAGAATCGCTACGCAATCGACCTTGCCGCGGATGTGGGCACTCCGGTGCTGGCGGCGCGCGAGGGCACCGTGATGCAGGTCGAATCGAATTTCGATCGTGCCGGCCTGAGCCTGGAGAAGTTCGGCGGGCGGGCGAACTTCGTGCGGATCCTCCACGAAGACGGCGCGATGTCGCTGTACGCACACCTGAAAGCCGACGGCGCCCTGGTGCGCGTAGGTCAACGCGTGCGAGCAGGACAGCAGATCGGCCTGTCGGGCAACACCGGCTTCACCACCGGTCCGCACCTGCATTTCGCGGTGCAGGTGAACCGTGGGATGCGACTGGAATCACTGCCGTTCAAGATGGTCGGACCTGCAGGACCGCTGCGGATCGCTGGCGGCCCGCACGATTCCGGCGTGGGGACTGCACCGGGCAAATAGCCCCAGACAAGCGATATCGGCCCGGGCTGTCGCCGCCTTCGGGCACCGACGCTCGATGCCGCCGACGCGGTCGTAATGCGTCGCGTCGCGGATCCCGGCGGGCCGCCCGTCAGCCGCTATAATTTGCGTCCCTCATCAATACCCGACGCGCACACCCGCGCGCCGTCGCCATGTCCGAAGTCTCCCAAGAAACCCTGCGCCGCCGCACTTTCGCGATCATCTCCCACCCCGATGCGGGCAAGACCACGCTGACCGAAAAGCTGTTGCTGTTCGGCGGTGCCATACAGATGGCCGGCTCGGTGAAGGGTCGCAAGGCCGCGCGCCACGCCACCTCCGACTGGATGGCGCTGGAAAAGGAGCGCGGCATTTCCGTGACCTCCTCGGTCATGCAGTTCCCGTACGAGGGCCGCATCGTCAACCTGCTCGACACCCCGGGCCACGCCGACTTCGGCGAGGACACCTACCGGGTGCTGACTGCAGTCGACTCGGCGCTGATGGTGATCGACGTCGCCAAGGGCGTGGAGGAACGCACGATCAAGCTGATGGAAGTCTGCCGGTTGCGCGACACGCCGATCATGACTTTCATCAACAAGCTCGATCGCGAAGGAAAAAATCCCGTCGATCTGCTCGACGAGGTCGAGAGCGTGCTCGGTATCCAGTGCGCGCCGATCACCTGGCCGATCGGCATGGGCCAGCGCCTGAAGGGAGTGGTCCACCTGATCAGCGGCGAGGTGCACCTGTACGAGCAGGGCCGCAATTTCACGCGGCAGGATTCGACGATCTTCGCGTCGATGGACGATCCTGGGCTCGAGGCGCGCATCGGTGCCGACATGCTGCGCGAGGTTCGCGAGGAACTCGAACTGGTGCAGGGCGCCTCGCACCCGTTCGACATGGCGGAATACCTTGCCGGACGGCAGACGCCGGTCTTCTTCGGCTCGGCGGTCAACAACTTCGGCGTGCAGATCCTGCTCGACTTCTTCGTCAGGCACGCACCCTCACCCAAGCCGCGCGAGACCACCGATCGGGTGGTCGAGCCGACCGAGGAAAAGCTCAGCGGCTTCGTGTTCAAGATCCAGGCGAACATGGACCCGCAGCACCGCGACCGCGTCGCATTCATGCGAATCTGCTCGGGCAGGTTCACCGCCGGCATGAAGGCGTTCCACGTCCGCGCCGGCAAGGAAGTGAAGCTCGCCAATGCGCTGACCTTCATGGCGTCCGATCGCGAGATCGCCGAAAGCGCGTTTTCCGGCGACGTCATCGGCATCCACAATCACGGCACGATCTCCATCGGCGACAGCTTCAGCGAGGGTGAACCGCTGTCGTTCACCGGCATCCCCAACTTCGCCCCCGAGCTGTTCCGCCGCGCCCGTCTGCGCGATCCGCTCAAGCTCAAGCAGTTGCAGAAAGGGCTGGCGCAATTGTCGGAGGAAGGCGCCACACAGTTCTTCCGCCCGCTGATGAGCAACGACCTGATCCTGGGCGCAGTTGGCGTGCTGCAGTTCGAAGTGGTGGCCTATCGGCTGAAGGACGAGTACAGCGTCGACTCCAGCTTCGAACAGGTCAACGTCGCCACGGCCCGCTGGATCCGTTGCGACAACCCGAAGAAGCTGGAGGAGTTCCGCGACAAGAACGCGATGAACCTGGCGATCGACGCGGCAGGCCACCTCGTGTACCTGGCACCGACGCGCGTGAACCTGCAGCTCGCACAGGAGCGTGCGCCCGACGTGCAGTTCCTGGCCACGCGCGAACACGCCCATGCTGTGGCGCTCGATTAGCGTCCCGCGGCCGGATCGCAGCCCCTGAGTCCCCAGCGAACCCTCAGGCGGATTCCGGATGCCGCGGTCCGATCCAGTCCGGATCGGGCTGGTCGGGATCGTAGTACTCGAAGATCAGGTGGATGCGGTCGCTGGTGCCTTCGTTCGCGACCGCATGCACGCCCATGTTGTTGACCTCCACCGCTTCGCCTTCGGCAAAGTGGTAGCCGACGCCATCGACGTGGAAGGTGACACCCTCGTTGGTCAGCAATGGCACGTGGATCTTGTGCGGCCACTTCGCCGCCGCGTTGGAATCGCGGTGGGGCTTGATGATTCCACCCGGACCCATGCGAGCGAGCATCACCCGGGGAAAGCTCCCGCGCGCATAGCCGTAAGGCGCAACCGCCTGCGCGAGGACAGGCTGCAGCAGTTCGCGCCACGGTGCCCACAGCGGCCGATCATGCGCCTGCCGCCAGTCGTTGAAGCTCGACACGAAGCGGAACACGATGTGCGCAGTCCGATCCAAGGCCTCGAAGCGGTTGGGCTTGTCGGCATTCTCCGCCTCCCAGGTGGACTCGGGAATGTCGAGCACGGCGGCGCGCAGGGCGGCAATGTCGACGGACCCGAGCCGTCGCACCGAGGTGGTCTTGCGCGGGTTTGGCGGCGGAGCGGCAACAGGAGGTCGGGGCTGCATGCTGGATGGCCTCAGAACTGGTAGCCGAAGAGTTCCAGGTCGCGACCATAGCGCTGCGCGACCCCGTCGATCAACGCCTGGTCGTAATAGTCGCGATAGCTGCCGCGGCTGGAACTGTTGACCTGCCCCAGGGGCGCCGAATCGATACCGATCCGCTCGCAGATGGCGTCGTAGGATGCCTGCATCTGTTCGACGCGTCCGATCTCGTCAGCCAGCAACGTGCCGTCCTCGTCGACGACGAAACTGTGCTGCGGCTGGAACAGCACGTGGTCGACCGGCGGCGCATCGAACAGCACCCGTCGCATCACCCGTCTGGGATCGTTCAGAAACGCTCCGTTCGCGCGCGTCATGAACGCGCAGTAAGACACGAAGCGATCGAAAGGATTACGTACGAAGGCGAACTTCAGATAGGCGTTGAAATCCTCCTCGCCCATCAATGGTCGGATCTGCTGCAGGGTGATGTGGCCGTGACGAATCTCGGAAAGTTCCTGGAAAGGAAAACGCTTGTTGACGAACAGCCCGACCTGTTCGAGGTCTTCGGCATGCATGTGCTGCCGCAGAACCTGACGCACCGAGTGGGTGCCGGTCTTGGGGATCGCGGCGAACACGAAGCGGTGCTGGTGCGAAATGATCATCGTGAAGAAAGCACTGCAGGGGATCAGGGCATGATAGTGCCTCTCCCCCGGAACTGAAGAGCGCACGGCACGACCGCATGGAACACAACGAGCCGGCAGATAGCAACTCCCACGAGACGCCCACCAGTGCTGCAGGGGTACGGGAGGAGATCGTAAATGCGCTGACCCACGGACTCGGCGCCACCGCCTCACTGGCAGGCGGGGCCGTGCTGATCACCCTGGCCGCGGTCCACGGCGATGGTTGGCAACTGGTCGGTGCAATCGTTTTCGGCGTGTCGCTGCTGTTGCTGTATCTGGCATCGACGCTCTACCACGCGATCCAGCATCCGACCGCCAAAGGACGGCTGAAGGTATTCGATCACTGCGCGATCTACGTGCTGATCGCCGGTACCTACACGCCTTTCACCCTCATCGGCCTGCGCGGGCCGTGGGGATGGGGACTGTTCGCGGCGATCTGGACGCTGGCGCTTGCGGGCGTGGTGTTCAAGCTTTTCTTCACCGGTCGCTTCAAGCGACTGTCAACGCTGATCTATGTCGCGATGGGATGGCTGGTGGTGATCGCAATCAAGCCCCTGCTGGCGACGCTCGATGCCTGGACGTTCGGCTGGCTGCTCGCGGGCGGACTGTTCTACACACTGGGAACGATTTTCTACCACCGCCCGTCGCTGCCGTATTCGCATGCAATCTGGCACCTGTTTGTGATCGCGGGGAGCGTCTGCCATTACGTCGCGGTGCTCGCGCAGGTCCTGTACGACGGCAGCTGAAGGACCCTCGCGGGGCGCGAACTGCGTTGTCCCGGCGCTGCCAGGAGCTTTTCCAGACGCGTTCACTCCGGCGTGACCGGTTAACGCCGATTGTGGTGTGCCAACCCGCACGGAGCGTTCGATGCGCCGATTACTGTCCCTGCCGTTGTTGGGCGCGATCGCGAGCCTGCTTTGGCTCGCCGCCTGTAATCCGGCGCCGTACCCTGCGGGTGCCGTCGACCCGGCCCGGGAACCCCGCGGCGACAGTCCGGGCATGCGCTATGCCTGCGATGGCGGCTCCGCGGTGACGATCGTCGGCGACGCGGCGCGCGTGTCGGCCCCGGGCGACTACGAGATCCAGTTGCAGCGCCTGGCCGGAAGTGCGCCGCCGATATTCAGCGGTGAGGCGATGGAGTTCGCTGTGCAAAGCGACGGTGCCGTGCTGAACTTCGATGGCGGTGGCCTGCTGCCGTGCCGCGAAGCCGACTGAGCCGACCGCTCGCGGTGGCCCGAGCCTGATTGAAGCAATCGAGAGTGAAATGACTCCACGGGACCCCGCCTCTTCCGCGAAACCGGCCCGCCACGGCGATCGCCCGCGCTCGCTGGACGCGGCCACACGCCACCCGGTCTGGCTCGCGCTGGGCCTGATCGTCGCCGCGCTCCTGGTCCTGGGGCTGGTTTGGGACTGGAACTGGTTCAAGCGACCCGTGGAGCGACAGGTGGAAGCGCGAACCGGTCGTCCGTTCGAGATCACCGGCGACCTCGATGTGGACCTGGGCTGGACGCCTGTGGTCAGCGCCACGGGGTTGCGCTTCGGTAACGCGCAATGGGCGAGCAGGCCCACCATGGCGGAGGCGGACAAGCTCGAGTTCGCCATCCACCTGCACTCGCTGTTGCGGGGCGAAATGCGCATCCCGATGCTGCGCCTGTCCGCGCCACGACTGAGTCTGGAGCGTGGCCCGGATCGACGTGGCAATTGGCAGTTCGGCGACGGCGGAGGCGATGGGCCATCGTTCCGCCGGATCTGGATCGAGGACGGGCAACTGCAGTATCTCGACCCGGCCGACAAGACCAGCATCGAGGTCGAAATCGCCAGCGAGCGAGGCGAGGACGCGGGCGCCCCGGCCCCGGTCTCGGTCGACGGCGGCGGCACCTGGAAGGGCAGCCGGTTTACCGTCCAGGGTCGCGCCGAATCGCCGCTGGAACTGCGCGACCGCGACAGCCCGTATCGAATCGACGCCCGTGCGCAGGCCGGCAATACCCGGGCCCACGCGCGGGGAACCCTGCTGGACCCGTTGCGCCTGCGCGACTTCGACCTTCAACTGGCCCTGTCCGGAAAGAACCTGGAGGAACTCTATCCACTGATCGGGGTCGCGCTGCCGCCCACGCCGGCTTACAGGCTCGATGGCCGCTTCAGCCGCGATGACACGCGCTGGCTCTATCAGGACTTCACCGGCACGGTCGGCGACAGCGACCTGCGGGGTGATGCCAGCGTCGATACGGGTGGAGATCGCCCCTACCTGCGCGCGGACCTGAGGTCGAAGGTGCTCGACTTCGACGACCTCGCGGGCTTCATCGGTGCCGCGCCGCAGTCGGGCAAGGGCGAGACCGGCAACCCCGACCTGGAATCCAGGGCCGCCAGCGCCGATGCGCCGGGGCGGGTCCTGCCGCACACGTCATACGACCTTGCAAAACTGCGCTCGATGGACGCCGACGTGCGCTGGAAGGCCGTGCGGATCCAGGCTCCCTCCCTGCCGCTCGACGACATGGATGCGCATCTGATGCTGGAGAACGGACTGCTCCGGCTGGAGCCCTTGAACTTCGGCGTAGCCGGCGGCGACATCCGCTCGACGATCCGCATGGACGCGCGCGAAAACCCGATCCGGACACGCACCGATATCAAAGCTCGCGGACTGGACATATCGCGACTGGCGCCGGAAGTGGAGCTTTCCAAGGGAGCGATCGGCAAGCTCGGTGGCAACGTCATGCTTGCCGGGCACGGCAACTCCGTCGCGCAGATGCTGGGCAACAGCGATGGCGACGTGGCGCTGGCGATCGGCAAGGGAAGCATCAGCAACCTGCTCATGGAGATGGCGGGGATCGACCTGGCAGAAATCATCAAGTTCAAGCTGCAGGGGGACCGGCAGATCCCGATCCGCTGTGCTTTTGGTGAGTTCAAGGTGGACGACGGGGTCATGCGCGCGCAGTCACTGGCGTTCGATACCTCCGACACGATCCTGATCGGCGAAGGCTCGATCAACCTGCGCGAGGAGACGCTGGACCTGACGATCCGTCCCCGCCCCAAGGACCGCAGCCTGCTGGCCCTGCGTGCGCCGTTGCTGGTGGGCGGCACCTTCGCGTCACCCGACGTACGCCCCGACTACAAGCGCGTCGGACTGCGCGCGGCGATCGCGCTGACGCTGGGCAGCATCGCGGCGCCCGCCGCGTTACTGGGAACGCTGGAACTGGGCCCGGGCGATGACGCGCAGTGCGGGGGCACGTACGCGAAGTAGGACGTGTCAAGGTGACTGGTGGCTGCTGTGGTCGAACTCGGGAGGCGCCTTGGCCATTGCCCCGCTACGGCCTAGCTGGCGATATAACGCTGCAACTGGTCCAGTTCGACCTGCTGGTCCTCGATCACCGCCTTCACCAGATCGCCGATCGAGAGCACGCCGATCACCTCGTCGCCGGCCATCACTGGAAGATGCCGGATGCGCCTGTTGGTCACCAGCTGCATGCAGTGGTCGCAGGTGTCCTCCGGGCTGACGGTGATGACATCGGCCGTCATGATCTCGCGCACTGCCGTGTTCGCCGACGAGCGCCCCTGCAGCACGATCTTTCGCGCGTAATCGCGCTCGGACAGGATCCCGGCAAGGCGCCCGCCGTCCATCACCAGCAGCGCGCCGATGTGTTTATCGGCCATCACCCGGACCGCGTCGATTACCGGCGCTTCGGGATCGATCGCGAAGACCTCAGACGCCTTTGCCTCCAGCAGATGTCGCACGTTGCGCATGACTGTCTTCCTCGATGAGCTGGACAGGAACCAAGGATACTCCGGGCGCGGGATGCCAGCTGTCCACCAGGTACAGCGGTCGCTGCTTCGATTCCTCGTAAAGACGGCCGAGGTATTCACCGATCAGCCCGAGTGCGATCAGTTGCACGCCACCCAGGAACAGGATGATCGCCATCATCGTGGGCCAGCCTGCCACCGGATCGGCCCAGAGCAGCGCCTTCACCACCACCCACACGCCATAGATGAACGCCAGCAGCGCCGTCGCCAGGCCGAGGTAGGTCGCCAGCCGCAGCGGTGCCGTCGAGAAACTGGTGATGCCTTCCAACGCGAGATTCCAAAGACGCCACAGGTTGAACTTGCTCGCACCGGCCGACCGGGATTCCCGGTGATACGGCAGCGCGATGCGGTTGAACCCGACCCAGCCGAACAGTCCTTTCATGAACCGGTGCCGCTCCCGCATCTGCCCGAGCGCGGCCAGCGCACGCGGCGACAGCAGGCGGAAATCGCCGGTGTCGGCCGGAATCGGGGTTTTCGACAGCTTGCCCATCACTCTGTAGAACGCGTGCGCCGTGCCGCGCTTGAGCCAACTCTCACCCTCGCGTTGGACCCTGGTACCGTGGACATCGTCGTAGCCCTCCAGCCAGAGCGCGACGAATCGCCCGATCAGTTCCGGCGGGTCCTGCCCGTCGGCATCCAGGATCAGCGCCGCGCCCTCGCCCACGTGGTCCAGCCCGGCGGTCAACGCCAGCTCCTTGCCGAAGTTTCGCGACAGGCGCAGCAGCGATATGCGCGGATCGAGGGCCGCAAGCGCTCGCATCACCTGCCAGGTGTCGTCGCTGCTGCCGTCGTCCACATAGATCACGCGACCAACCACGCCCTGTTCGGACATCAGTTCGTCCAGCGCTGAGGCGATGCGCGGCTGCAGCAATGGAAGACTGTCGGCTTCGTTGAAAGCAGCGACTACGACGGTGATCTGGTCATGGGCCATGGCGATGGTACTCACTGGATCTGCTGCAGGTATCCGGTGCCCCCGAGCTGGCGCATCTGGCGCTCGATCGCGCGCGAGCGGCGTTGCACGTAGGGGCCGGGGTTTGCGGCGCTGTAGCGTTTGGGACTGGGAAGGACGGCGGCCAGTCGCGCCGCTTCCGAAGGACGCAGCTCCAAAGCGTCCTTGCCGAAGTATGTGCGCGCCGCCGCCTGCGCCCCGTAAACGCCGTCGCCGAACTCGGCAACGTTCGCGTAAACCTCCAGGATCCGCGACTTTGGCCAGAGCACTTCGATCAAAACGGTGTACCAGGCTTCGAGTCCCTTGCGCACCCAGCTGCGCCCGCTCCAGAGAAACAGGTTCTTGGCCGTCTGCTGGCTGATCGTGCTGCCGCCGCGAACCTTGCGGCCCAGGGCATTGTTCTTCCGGGCTCGCTCGATGGCATCGAGGTCGAAGCCGTGGTGATCGGGGAAGCTCTGGTCCTCGGCCGCCACCAGGGCCAGCGGCAGGTGCGGCGCGATCCGGCCCAGGTCTTTCCAGTCATACGTGAGCCTGAAGCTCCAGTTGCCATCCGCCCAGGCTGACCATTGCCGGGCGACCATGAAGGCCGTGAATGGCGGATCGACGAAACGCAGCGATATCACCTGCAGCGTCGTCACCAGAACGAACAGCACGGGCAGCGCCATCAGCCGACGCAGCCATCGCGTCTTGCGTGTGCGCCGCTGCGATCGTCCTTTGTCCTTTCTCGCGTTGTCTTGCACCATCGATTCTCCGACCCCATTCTGACTCTCTGCCCGCCGCACGCCACACATCAGTCGCGCTGCCGGCACTTCTCCGCCCGATCGCCGTGGCTGCGGCCGCGTCGCCCATACCCTTTCCGGATGCCCATGAACCAACCCCCAGACACCGACCTCGACCGCCTGACCCGCTTTCTCATCGATCAGGCGGGCGTGCGTGGAGTGCTGGTGCACCTTCACGACACGTGGCAGCAGATTCGCGAGCGCATGGGTGATGTCGCCGATGTTGCCCCGGCCGCAGTCGACCTCCTGGGGCAGGCCAGCGCGGCGGCCGCATTGTTCACAGGCCACGCCAAGGTCGATGGTCGTCTTTCGGTGCAGTTGCGAAGCGACTCCCGGCTGCGGACCCTGTTCGCCGAATGTACCGCGTCAGGCACCCTGCGCGGGATCGTGCAACTGCGCAGCGGCGATGAAGGTGGCACCGAAGCAGGCGGAGAAACCGACGTTCCAGCCGACCTGCGGGCGCTCGGCGACAGCGCAGTACTGGCAATCACGATCGAGAATCCGTCTCTCCATGGCAGCGATCCCAGCCGTTACCAGGGGCTGGTGGCGCTTGACGCGGAAACCCTGTCCGGCGCCTTCGAGGACTATTTCCACCGCTCCGAACAATTGCCGACGCGGCTGCTGCTTGCCGCCGACGCGACGCGCGCTGCAGGGCTGATGCTCCAGAAGCTGCCGGGCGACGACGTCGACGACCTCGACGGATGGACCCGCGCCTGCGCGCTGTTCGAGACCCTGAGCCGCACGGAACTGCTGGACCTTCCGGCCGAAACCCTGCTGGTCCGCCTGTTCCACGAGGACCAGGTGCGAATGCTCGGCCATCGACCGCTGGGATTCGCGTGCTCCTGTTCCCGCGGCCGCGTGGAGTCGATGCTGGTCGCCCTGGGGGAGGAAGAAGCGATTGCCGCGCTGGCTGACGACAGGGCGGAGGTCCGCTGCGAGTTCTGTGGAGAGCAATATGTGTTCACCCGTCCGCAGATCGAGGAACTGCTGGCGGCCGAGGACGGTCTGGATGCCCCCGACACACTGCAATGAGTCCATATTTTCACGTTGCGTTGATTGTTAAAGATTCATAAATTGGTATAGTTCAATTCTCGTACGGGGAACTCCACCGGGTCGGCCCGGTCGAAGACGACCATGCAAACACAGCTGATGCGACTGACCTTGGCCCTGATGCTCGCTTTTGGCGGAGCATCCGTCGCGCATGCGCAGTCGGGCGATCTTCGCGACGACTCGGAAATGCTGCCGGTATGGAACAACACCAGCGGCAAGCTTGAAGCGATCCTGCTGCTGGAACCAACCGGCACCTCCAGTGCTGGCGCCCGCTGGCGCGTCGGCAGGAACTCCCTGGACGCGGCCTTCGGACTCGACGCGGGGAACACCCTCGGGCTTGTCTGCGACCGCCGCACCGGCCTTGCAACCGGCATCGGCAATCTCGCGAACCACTGCATGCTCGCGTCGCTGGAGCAGGATCGCGTCAACTCGCGAAGCCGCCAGGCAACGGCGGGCGCGAGCCTGACACGCCCCGGTGGACGCGTCAGCGCCGCCATTGGCCGTGGACGTGATCGACTGCCTTCGTGGCTTGCTCCCGGAGGCCGCACGAGCGAGGTCCGGCAAAATTCGCTCACCGTCCACGGCGAAAAGAACGTCGGCAGCGAAGGCACCGTGTCGATCGGCGGAACCTGGGCGCGCGCGCGACTGATCCCCGCGGGCGAGTTCCCGGCGCTGGCCGACCGCTGGAACACCCGGAGCATCACCGTGGGGGCTGGCATCGGCGACTTCAGCGCCAACATTGTCGGACGTGTGGTGGACACCCAGAACCAGCCCGGTAAATGGGAGGGTTTGGGAGTGGGCCTGACCTGGCGCACCCCATGGAGCGGTCAGCTCACCGTGGGCGCCGAGAACGTCGTGACGCGCGGGAAGAATCCCTTCGCGCCGAACAACGCAGAAGACGACGAGGGCACTGTTCCTTACGTCAGGTATGAGCAGGATCTTTAACTGCGCCACGCGCCGCCGGCCTGCCCTCGGACGCCGAACGATCCCCTGGGAGTACGTCGCACTCGGCTGCGCAGCCTGCCGCGCCGTGAGTTGATCCTTTGCGTGGTCCTGCGTCCCGCGATTCTGGTCGCCCGGCCGACAGGGAACGCACTGCGGTTCCGATGCGCGGACCGCCAGTGATACCAGTATCCCGGACCGGCCGAGCTGACTTGTTCAGAGTCTGCCGGTGATCGCCTCCCGGAGTCCCGGGCGACCGGTACTTAACAACACTTTAATTATTCGGCGAACGTGGGTACTATCGGCTCGGCCTTGCCGGATCTTGGCGTTTCGCTTGACTCCACCGGCTGGGTTCCCATGGGATTCAACCAAGACTGACTTGGAGAGAGAGAGATCATGACAACGAAGACCAACATGCTCCGCGACGCGATCAAGTTCGCGCTCGCCGTGGGCGCCACCGCTGCCGTCGGCACCGGCGTAGCGTTCGCACAGGATGCAGCTCCCGCTCCTGCCGAACAGGAAGCCACCACCCTCGACCGCATCCAGGTGACGGGATCGCGCATCAGCCGCACCGACATCGAGACCTCGCAGCCGGTGTTCACGCTCTCTCGTGAGGACATCACGGCCCAGGGCCTGACCTCCGTCGGCGACGTGATCCAGAACATCACCTCCAGTGGCTCCACGCTCAACAGCACCTACAACAACGGCGGCAACGGCGAGACCCGCATCAGCCTGCGCAACCTCGGCTCCAACCGCACCCTGGTGCTGGTCAATGGCCGTCGCTGGGTCGGCGGCACCGGCCTTGGCGGCGCGATCGATCTCAACACCATCCCGACCGCAGCGGTCGAGCGCATCGAAGTCCTGAAGGATGGCGCGTCCGCCATCTACGGTTCCGACGCGATCGCCGGCGTGGTCAACGTGATCCTGCGCCAGAATTTCGACGGCGCCGAAGCCAACGCCTACATCGGTCAGTACGACCAGGGTGACGGCCAGCGCAGCGCGGTCGACTTCACCGTCGGCTCCAGTGGCGACCGCTGGTCCGCCATGTTCGGCGTCGGCTACGTCGAGGAAGAGCCGGTCATGGCCGGCGACCGCGCGATCTCCGCGGTGCCCGTGTTCGGCGCCTCGCCGGGCTTCGGCGGCAGCTTCGGAACCCCGAACGGCAATTACGCGATCATCGACCCGGTCACGGGCGAGTGGCAGAACCCGGACGGCGAGTACGGCGTGTTCGTGGCCGACCCGAGCGATCCGCGCGGCTGGCGTCCGTACACCGGCATCGCCGACAATTTCAACTTCGCGCCCGACAACTACCTGATTACGCCGCAGGAGCGCACCTCGCTGTTCGCCAACGGCAGCGTCGACATCACCGACAACGTCCGCTTCATCGCGACCGCGCAATACAACGAGCGTCGCTCCGAGCAGCTGCTGGCGGCGTCGCCGATCTTCCAGTTCGGCGGCCCGGGCATCAGCGCCAACAGCATCTACAACCCGTATGGCCGCACCGTCAACGCGATTGCTCGCCGTTTCAATGAAGGCGGCTTCCGCGTGTTCCGCCAGGACGTCAACACCTTTGCGTTCAACGGCGTGTTCGAAGGCAGCTTCGAAGTGGGCGAGCGCTTCTTCGACTGGGAAGCGGGCATGTTCTACGGCCGCAACGATGAAGCCGACATCACCACCGGCCTCGTCCAGCTGAGCCGCTTCAACCAGGCGATCGGGCCGTCGTTCCGCGAGGCCGATGGCACGCCGCGTTGCGGCACCCCGACAGCACCGATTGCCAACTGCGTGCCGCTGGACCTGCTCAGCGGCGCTGGCACCATCACCCAGGAAATGGCCGACGGCGTCACCTTCGTCGCCCAGGACCAGTTCGGTTACGAGCAGAAGACCCACTACGCCAACATCGGCGGCGAGCTGTTCGACCTGCCCGGTGGCCCGCTGGCCTTCTCGTTCGGTGTTGAGCAGCGTGAAGAGTCCGGCTTCGACCAGCCCGACGCGCTGATCAACAGCGGCGACACCAGCGGCAACGCCCGTACCGCCACCGCGGGTGGGTACTCGGTCGACGAAGCTTACCTGGAGCTTTCGATTCCCGTTCTGGCGGACCTGCCGTTCGCGCAGTTGCTGGACTTCAGCGTCGCCACCCGGTACTCGGATTACAGCACCTTCGGCGATACGCTCAACAGCAAGTTCGGTTTCCGCTGGAAGCCGATCGACGACCTGCTGATCCGCGGCAACTGGGCGGAGGGCTTCCGCGCCCCGTCCATCAACGAACTGTTCTCCGGACAGGCTGACTCGTTCCCGAACCTGACCGACCTTTGCGCGGGCGCGGTGCAGGGCCAGCCGAGGCCGCCCGCGGAAATTCCCGCAGGTTGCGCGGGCATTCCGCAGTACAACCAGCCCAACACGCAGATCCGCATCACCGTCGGCGGCAATCCCAGCCTGCAGCCGGAAACCGCGGTCTCCAAGACCCTGGGCCTGGTCTACAGCCCCAGCTTCGTCGAGGGTCTGGACCTCTCGCTGGACTGGTGGAACATCCGCCTGGAGAACACCGTCTCGTTCATCAGTGCCACCGAGATCCTCAACGACTGCTACGTCCTGCAGCTCCCAGAGGCCTGCTCGCTGGTCACGCGTAACCCGGATGGGTCGATCGCGGACCTCCTGTCGTCCGGTATCAACCGCGACAGCCGCGAGACCGAGGGCTACGATCTGACCGTCGGCTACCGCCTGCCGGAAAACAACTGGGGCAAGTTCTCGTTCGTGTGGGATACCACCTACATGACCCTGAACGAGTTCAATGACGACGGCGACAATCTCGTCGGCGAGTACGCCAGCCGCGACAACAACTGGCGTATCCGCTCCAACCTGGCCACGCGCTGGGAGCAGGGCGACTTCGGTGCTACCTGGAACGTCCGCTACTTCAGCGGACAGGACGAGCCCTGCAGCGTTGCAAGTTCGCAGCGCGCTGCACTCTGCTCCGATCCGGGCCGTTTCACCAACAACCCCGTCACGGGCCTGCCGCAGCCGTCGCCGGAGAACTACATCCCGTCGGTCACGTACAACGATGCCAGCGTCTATTGGAAGGCACCGTGGAACGCCCGGATCACGCTGGGTGCGAACAACATCCTCGACCGCGATCCGCCGCGTTCGGTCGATACGTTCGCCAACAGCTTCGACCCGCAGTATGAAATCCCGGGCCGTTTCTACTACATGAGGTACGCTCAGAGCTTCTGATCCACCAGTTCCACGGAAGCTGGCTTCACTACTACGGCCCCGAAAGGGGCCGTAGTTTTTTGTGCGGTGACCTGCGGCGGCGGCGGATGCGACAATCGCGTTGCAGCCCTGCCCGGAGGATCCGTCCTATGCCCCACCAGATCACGCCGGCCTTCGCGGTGCCATTCGCACAGGAATTCCTGTCGGACGCGAAACTCAACGATCAGCTCAGCACTTTGCTGTTGTCTCGCGAGGCTCAAGGCAAGCGTTACGCGAATCCAAACCCCTCGCTGCAGCAACAGCCCGGCGTCTTTGAAAGTGACTTCGAACTTTTCTCATGGCCGGAAGCCTGCATCCAGCAGTTGCGCACGTTCTGCTGGGCCGCGCTCGGGCGCACGATCAAGGAACTCAACGATTACAGTGCGCAGGAAATGCAGCGGCTGCAGATCTTCTCGCATACCTGGTTCCACGTGACCCGGCACGGCGGCTTCACCATCCTGCACACGCACCCCATGGCGTCCTGGTCCGGCGTTTACTGCGTCACCCCCGGTCAAACGCCTGAGGACCGCCCCGAGTCGGGCGTCCTGCGCTTCCACAATCCGCATCACTACAGCAACTACTTCATGGATGCTGGAAACATGCGGTTCCAGTCGCCTTATCACCACGGCACCCTGAACATCCGCCTGCAACCGGGACAGCTGGTGCTGTTTCCTTCCTGGCTGCAGCACGAGGTCATGCCGTTCTACGGCGACGACGAGCGCATCACCATCGCGTTCAACTGCTGGTTCGGGATGAAAGAGGCCTGATGAGGGCGGCTCTAAGCGTCGATCCGCTCAGGCTTATTCCTGCTGCGCGTCACGAGCGGGCTTGAGCGCCCGGATCAACGGCTGCAGATGCGGCGCGTACGGCCTCCATGCACCGCCACGATCCCTGCTGATCTCCGCACGCACGTCCGCGAGGCTGGCGGTTGCAACGCTCCCACCGCGGCGCGGCGTCTCCACGGAGCCCGGCTCGAAAGGCAAGCCGCAAAAGTCCGTTACCCCACGCATCCGTGCGGCAGGGTCCTGCACCAGCTCGGCGTAGTCGATGTCGAGTATCCGGCCGGGAAGTTGCGCATGCCAGTGCGACATCAGCCGCCGGTACTCCAGGTAGTACGACGCCACCTGCTCCTGATCGTAGGAATATGCCGCGGCTCTGCCGAAGAACGTCCTGAGGTTCGAAAAACACACGTCGATGGGATCCCGGCGCATGTGCAGGAATCTAGCTTCCGGCAATGCGCGGGCAATCAGACCGACATTGAGGAAGTTCGACGGCAGCTTCTCGGTCAGCACCGCGCGGCCGAGCGCGCGCCAACGCGCATACGAACGCCACTGCTCGCCGATGGCATCCCAGTCGAGGCTGTCCACGCCTGCGAGCACGGTGAGGTCCACCACGCCCCTGCAGTGATGATCCGCAGCCTCGCCCAGCGCGGCCGTGAACGTGTAGGTTTCCCCGCCATCGGTGACCATCGAGTGCCCTGCCAGCAACTGCTCCAGCAGTGTCGTGCCCGAGCGGTGCATGCCGACGATGAAGATCGGCCGTGGGTCACCCCGCATCGGGTCGGACGAGGGCCTTGTGGGCGGCGGCAGAGCCTTCAGTGCTTCGAACACCTGCTGCTGTTCGTCCGAGCGATATGGATTCGCCTGACGCTTGGAGTCCATCGCGCATTGCAGCGCCTCCCAGGCTTGGTCGAAGCGCTGCAGGCGGTGGAGCCGGTTGTGCAGCGCATAACCGAGGTAGGCGCGCGCTTCGCTTCCCAACGGGGTTTTTCCAAGCAGGCCCCTGACTTGAGCGATCCTGTCATCGTCCTCCCCTGCGTGGTCCGGACTCCGCTTCTGCCAGGAGAGCATCCAGTGCGCGTGCGCCGCGCCCGGAGCCAGGGCGATGGCCCGGCGGAGGGCATCGCCTGCGCGCTCCTGCTCACCGGCCGCAGCCAGGATGGAGCCGTGCATGTAGTGCCCGTGGGCATACCGCGGGTCCGCTGCAACCGCGCGCTCGATCATCGCCAGTGCCTCGGCATGCAGGCCACTGTTGATGAGCAGACCGGACGCCTCCGTAAGCAGGTGAGCCGAGCCACAACGGGACCAGTCGGTGGCGGCGAAAAGTCGCTGAAGCAGCGCGGGCTCCTCGAACATCCGCAGCAGCTTGCCGATCTGCACCGCTCCGTCGCATTGCGGAGCATTCGCGGTGCCGATCTGCGCGGCCCGAAGGGCCAGGGCATGGGACTGACGGTAGCGGTCCTGGCGCGAGAGCAGGTAAGCAGCCTGGACCATGGCCGCCGCGTCCGTGGGCATCAGCTCGATGAGGTGCAGGAACTGATCGGTGGCCTCCCGGACTCGTCCGGCGCGGATCATCTCCGTGCCGGAGCGCCACAGCGATCGATGCTGTTCCTGAAGTCCTGCGTCGCCCTCCGCTGCGCCGGGCGATGTCATCGCCGCATCCTTCCGTCAGCGTCCGGAGCGCGCGTGCTGTACCGCGACCCGATCAAAGGCGCGCGCTGCGGACCCGCAAATGGGGCCGGGCACTTCTTCACCGGGTCTAGCGCCGCTCGAGCGCTGTCACGATCCGCTGCTGCTCTTTCTTCAGCGCGGCCGGCATGCGCGGGCCGTACCCGTCGAGATACTCACCGATGCTGGCCATCTCCTCGCGCCAGCCATCCGGATCGAACCCGAACAGCTTTTCGTCCGCCTCCCTCGACAGCGCGACCCCATCCAGGTTGATATCGGCGCTGGTTGGCAGATGGCCGATCGGCGTCTCCACCGCATCGGCTCGGCCCTCGACGCGCCCGATCATCCATTCCAGCACGCGCAGGTTGTCGCCAAAGCCCGGCCACAGGAACTTGCCGTCGTCGCCTTTACGGAACCAGTTGACATGAAACACTTCCGGCAGACGGTTGCGACCATTGTCAAACGACAGCCAGTGCGCGAAGTAGTCGGCGAAGTTGTAACCGCAGAATGGCTTCATGGCCATGGGATCGCGCCTCATCACCCCCACTGCGCCGGCGGCGGCAGCCGTGGTCTCCGAGCCCATGGCGGCGCCAATCAGCACGCCGTGGGTCCAGTCGCGGGCCTGGAATACCAGCGGCACCAGCGAGGCACGGCGTCCGCCGAACACGACGGCCGAGATCGGCACGCCCGCGGGGTTCTCCGCTTCGGGCGAATAGCAGGGGCACTGCTTCGCGGAAACAGTGAAGCGCGAGTTCGGATGGGCGGCAGGACGCTTCTGCGCGTCATACGGCTCGCCTCGCCAATCGGTCACGGGCTGAAGACCGTTGTCGATGCCCTCCCACCACGGCTGGTCGTCGGCCGTGAGGCCGACGTTGGTGAAGATGGTATTGCGCTGAATGGATTGGAGCGCGTTCGGATTCGAACTCGCCGACGTGCCCGGCGCCACACCGAAGAAGCCCGCTTCGGGATTGATCGCGTACAGGCGACCATCCTCGCCGGGGCGCATCCAGCAGATGTCGTCACCGACCGTCCAGACCTTCCATCCGTCCGCGACATAGCCCCCCGGCGGAATCAGCATCGCCAGGTTGGTCTTGCCACATGCAGACGGAAACGCCGCGGCGATGTAATGGGTTTCGCCCTTGGGGTTCTCCACCCCCAGGATCAGCATGTGTTCTGCGAGCCAGCCTTCCGAACGCGCCTGGTGGCTTGCGATCCGCAGCGCATGGCATTTCTTTCCCAGCAGCGCATTGCCGCCATAGCCCGAACCGAAGGACTTGATCGCCAGTTCCTCGGGAAAGTGCATGATGAATCGACGTTCCGGGTCGAGTTCGCCCAGCGAATGCAGGCCCTTGACGAACATGCGGCCTTCCGGCCCGACATCTTCCTTTTGACCTTCGCGTTCGATCCGCGCCAGCGCATCGGCACCCATGCGCGTCATGATCCGCATGTTGGCCACGACGTAAGGGCTGTCGGTGATCTCCACGCCACAGCGCGACAGCGGTGAATCGATCGGACCCATGCAGTACGGCACCACGTACATCGTGCGACCCGCCATGCAGCCCTCGAACAACGCGTCCATTTTCTCGTGGCCGTCGACCGGCGACATCCAGTGGTTGTTGGGCCCTGCATCGTCTTCCTGCGATGTACAGACGAAGGTCAGATGCTCCACGCGTGCGACATCGTCCGGGTCGGAACGATGCAGCCAACTGCCCGGGTTCGTCACGGGGTTGAGCGGCAACAGCGTGCCGTCGGAGCGCATCGTCTCGAGGAGACGGGAGTTTTCCCGGGCGCTGCCATCGCACCAGTGGACCGCGTCGGGCCGCGTAAGCGCGGCCACCTCGGCCACCCAACGGTTCAGCGATGCGAGCTGGCTACCGGCGAGATCGAGCGCAGGCGTCGGAGTCGGTTCGGAAATCGCGTTCACGGAAGGTCTCCAGCCAGAATCTGCATCTGGTCTCAAGGGTTCGAAATCAGGGGGTGGGAATGAGCGTGATCATCACGTGTTCCAGATAAGCCTCGAATTCGTCGTGCTGCAACCGTGCCTGGTGCAGTTGCAGCTTGAGCTGCAGGAAACCAACGTATGCGGCGTATGCAAGCCGGGCGCGATGCTGCGCCTCGGTGCGGGTGAGCCCGGCCTGCCGGAATGATGCGGTGAGATAGTCCAGACGGCGCTGGGATACGCGGCCGATCACTGGCTGCACGGCGGGATGATCCAGCGCCTTGAGCAATTCGGAATAGATGACGTGTGACTTGTATTCGCGGGCGACGACCGCGAACAGCGCGCGCAGCCGCTGGCTCGGGTCCGCAATAACCTCCAGCTTCCCGAACACGGTCTCCTGCTCGACTTTTTCCCAGCGCTCCAGCGCCGCCACCAGCAGTGCATCGCGCGATGGGAAATGCCAGTAGAAGCTGCCCTTGGTGACACCGAGCCTGCGCGCCAGTGGCTCCACGGCAACCGCCGCGACGCCCTGTTCGGCGATCTGATCGAGAGCGGCCTGGGCCCAGTCCTCGGCGCTGAGGCGGCCACTGCGTTCCTGTTTTGGCGTGGCTGTGGGCATCATCAGGAAAGTGTAACAAAGACCATACTCCGCCAGCGATGAAGGTATGTAACGACTCGTCGGGAGCGCTTGACAGCCCGGCACCCAGCTCACCATACTCGACCGTATGTTCAGTGCGCTTACAAGCTGCTCACGCTCCGTGCGATGGTGTCGTTTGCAGTTCGTGCCGGAAGTGGATCTCTTCGTTGTCGCTTTTGACCGTCACAACCTAGCTAACGCTGTTCCGCCCGCCATCCGGCGGGCGTACCGACGATTCGTTTGGATCGTCCGCCCAGATCACGTTGTTGGAGCGCCACCATGAGTATCGCCATCCCGTTCCTCGCCCTGCTGCTGATAGGCGCCATCGCGGCGTACCACCGGCTCCGCCTTTCGGTCTGGACTGCACTGAGTGCCACGGCGCTCGTCGGGGTCTTGCTGCTGGGTGCCAGCGCGGTCGCCACGCTGCTGGCCGCACTGCTGCTTGCAGCGGTCGCCGTGCCGCTGCTGTTGCCGCAGATCAGACTGCCGATGATCACCGCGCCGCTTCTGAAGTTCTACACCAGGATCCTCCCGACCCTCTCGGAAACCGAGCAGGTTGCGCTGGAAGCCGGCACCGTGGGTTTCGAAGGCGAACTGTTTTCCGGCAAGCCCGACTGGCGCGTGCTGCTCGACCAGCCGCGACCGGAGCTTTCGGCCGAGGAGCAGGCATTCATCGACGGCCCGGTGGAGCAGTTGTGCAGGATGACCGACGACTGGGACATCACCCACGTCCGCGCGGACCTGCCGCCGGAAGTGTGGGACTTCATCAAGACCAACCGGTTCTTCGGCATGATCGTGCCGAAGGAATATGGAGGTCTGGGCTTCAGCGCGCTGGCCAACCACAAGGTCATCCAGAAGCTGTCGTCGATCTCCAGCGTGGTCAGCTCGACCGTCGGCGTGCCCAACTCGTTGGGCCCGGCGGAACTGCTGATGCACTACGGCACCGAGGAGCAGAAGAACCATTATCTGCCGCGCCTGGCCAATGGCCGCGAGGTCCCCTGCTTCGCCCTCACCGGCCCCTGGGCCGGCTCGGACGCGACCTCCATCCCCGACTTTGGCGTGGTCGCGATGGGCGACTGGAACGGCGCGAACGTCGTGGGCGTCAAACTCACTTTCGACAAGCGCTACATCACCCTGGCGCCGGTCGCGACGCTGATCGGCCTGGCGTTCCGCATGTACGACCCCGATGGCCTGCTCGGTGACAAGCGCGACATCGGCATCACCCTGGCCCTGTTGCCGCGGGATACCGACGGCGTCGACATCGGCCGCCGCCACTTCCCGCTGAACAGCTCGTTCCAGAACGGACCCCTGCAGGGGCGCGAGGTCTTCATTCCCCTGAGCCAGTTGATCGGCGGAGAAGCGTTTGCGGGCAAGGGTTGGCAGATGCTGGTCGAAGTGCTGTCGATCGGTCGCTCGATCACCCTCCCCTCGACCGCCAGCGGTGGCGCCAAAATGGCCGCCGTGGTCACCGGCGCCTACGCCCGCATCCGCAAGCAGTTCGGCCTGTCGATCGGCAGGTTCGAAGGCGTGGAGGAAGCGCTGGCAAGGATCGCCGGAAACGCCTATGCCATCAGTGCCCTTGCCGAATCCACCGCGGCTGCGGTGTCGCGCGGCGAGAACCCTGCCGTACCGTCCACGATCGCCAAGTACCACTGCACCGAGATGGGTCGCGAGGTCATCCGCGATGCCATGGACGTCCACGGCGGCAAAGGCATCATCCTGGGACCGAAGAACTACCTCGGCCGCGCCTGGCAGGCGACGCCGATCGGCATCACCGTCGAAGGCGCCAACATCATGACCCGCTCGTTGATGATTTTTGGACAGGGCGCGATCCTCTGCCATCCATGGGTGCTGAAAGAGATGAAGGCGGCGACCCTGCCGGATCCCGACGAGCGCCTGCGCGAGTTCGATCGCAATTTGTTCGGCCACATCGGATTCGCGATCTCCAATGCGATCCGCGCACTGTGGTTCGGTCTGACCGGCGCGCGTTTCGGCAAGGCGCCTGGCGACAGCTACACGCGGCGCTATTACCGCAAGCTCAATCGCTACTCGGCGACGCTGGCGCTGATGGCCGACACCTCGATGCTGATGCTCGGCGGCAAGCTGAAGTTCAAGGAGTCGCTGTCCGGTCGTCTCGGCGACGTGCTGAGCAACCTGTACATCGCCAGCGCGATGTTGAAGCGCTACGAAGACCAGGGCCGGCCCGTGGCCGACCAGCCACTGCTCGCCTGGGCCTTCCACGACGCAGTACACAAGATGGAAGTCGCACTCTCCGGCGCACTGCGCAACTTCCCGGTGCGTCCGGTCGGCTGGCTGATGTGGATGCTGGTGTTCCCGCTGGGCCGACGCGCGCAGGCTCCCAGCGACCGCCTCGGTCACCGCACCGCGGCCCTGCTGATGGTGCCAAACGAAGCGCGCGACCGGCTCGCCGAAGGCCTGTTCACCACGCCAGTGGAAAGCAACCCCGCCGGCCGCATCAACAGCTACCTGTCGAGAGTCGTGCTGGCCGAACCGGTGGAGCGCAAATTCCTCAAGGCGCTGAAGAACCAGAACCTCGAATCGCTGAGCTTTCAGGCGCAGCTGGACACCGGCGAGCGCGAGGGTTGGATCAACAAGGACGAGCGGCGCCAGCTGGAAGAACTTCGCGAAATGACGCTGGACACCATCTGCGTCGACGACTTCGAGACCGACGAGCTTCGCTCGGCCGGCTATCGCAGCGAAGAACAGGCTGCCCGCGAGGCCGCTTGACCGATTACGCCTGAGGCCGCCGCACGCGGCCTGAAGGAGGACGCACGGCTGCCCGGAACGGCAGCCACTGATCGCGACATCAGCTCGCCACGGGTACGCCCGGAGCTTCCAGGGGCGTCGCGAGCCGCCGCTGCGTCTGGACCACGCGCAACGCGCTGAAGGCCAGTGCGAGCGCCACCACGATCCCGCCTCCGAACACCACCGTCGAACCGAACGCGGCCATGCCCTTGTGCAGCCACACGAATGTGAGATCGCCCCCGCGGTACACGACCGTATCGATGGCCGCCTTCGCCTTGTAGCGCGACTCGCGGTCCACCTGGGTGTAGATCGTCTCGCGCGCCGGCTTGGCCAGCGAGAATTCGCCGGCACGGGTGACGATCTGCACCATCGCCACCAGCATCGGCAGCGGCGACGCGGCAAGCAGGCAATAGCCAAGGACGATGGCCACGGCCGGGATCAGCAGCGCTGGCGCGATGCCGTGCCGGCGCAGCAGCCAACGCGTCACGAACAGCTGGATGATGATGGTGAGGCCGTTGATCGCCCAGTCGATCATGGAGTAGTACTGCGTGCTCGCCTCCGCCCCGGGATAGAACTGGCGCACGATCGCGGCCTGCTCGTTGTAGAGCAGCGTGCCGACACCCACGCCGAAGAACATCAGCGCGGCGATCGCGCGCAGCACCGGCCGCTCCCAGATCAACCGCAGCCCGGCCATCACCGAGCCTCCCATCGCACGCTCGTCCGCGGCCTCGTGCTGCAGGCGTTCGCGGCGCAACGCCCACGGGCGCAGTTGTACGATGCACAACAGGCAGACCATCAGCAGCGCCGCGGACACCAGCAGCAGGTTGGCCACGCCGATCGGACCTACAAGGAATCGTGTCAGTCCGGGCCCGACCAATGCGCCGATGGTCCCGCCCGCACCGATGTAGCCGTAGACCATTTTCGCGTTGTCGGTGTCGAAGACATCGGCCATGAAGCTCCAGAACACGCTCACCGCGAACAGGTTGAACACCGCCACCCAAATGAAGAATGCGGCGCCGCGGCCCGCGATACCGCGGTCGAACATCCAGTAGAAACCCAACAGGCAGGCGACGAACAGCAGGTAAACGGCTGGAAGGAACACGCGCCGTGGGAATCGCGACACCAGCGCTCCGTACAGCGGCTGCAACAGCAGCATTGCGATGAACGTACCGGTGAACAACAACTGCAGGGTGTAGTCGCCCAGCAACACCCCACGCGCTTCCGCCCAGGACAGCCACGCCTGCGGAAACACCGCCGAAGGGTCGGCGGAGGCGCCCATCGCATCGCGCACCGGGCGCAGCACGTAATAGCTGCAAAGCAGGCTGAAAAAGTACAGCAACGACCACCACAACGGCGGATGGGCGACCAATGCGTTGCGAAACCCGGCAACGCGAAAGAAGGAGGCGGCCGTATCGCTCACGACCCGCACCAGCCTCCACCTCGGCGCTGCTTACCCATCCCGTCCGTATGGCAGCGACAGGAGGAGGCGGATCGCGGGCTACGCAACAGCGTGCAATTCATGGTCAGAACACCGGCGGCAAGGGGCAATGCAGTACACCGCAGATGGTCCTGAGCAACTCGGACTCGGCAACGCTGATCCTTTCATCATGGCTGATGGCCGCGGTGATTCCCTCGATCAGGGCCTGCTTGGCGAGCGGATCGAGCGCGTCCAGTGCCGGCCACACATGGTCCAGTGCCTGTACGCCGACAGCGGGCGGACGATAGTCGAGGTGATCGCGTGGGAAAGTGCACTGCATTCCGGCGAGGTAGGCACGCCTGGCGGCGGTCGCATCGGCATGCCCGGACTGCGCCACCACCGCCAGCAGGAGCGACGCCTCGGTCTTGAGCTCGTGCAGCTTCCGGCGGCGGGCACGACCCTGGCGCGAAGGTTCCAGCGACTCGATCACCTGCACGCGCAGGAGGCGCTCCAGGCAGTACTCGAACAACGAGACCTCACCGTCGATGCGGATCACCGCCTGCGTTGCATCGGTGAAGCGGTCGAGGTCGGCCCTGGGTCGCATCCGCAGCACCGGGAACGCGATCGACGCCAGCGGAAGCCTCAGCATCGGATGCAGTTGCGCGAGGTGCTGGTCGCGCAGGTCGCGCGCCTGTTGCGCAATCTGCGCCCCCAGTCTCTCGGTGACCGCCACCAGTTGCCTGTCGGCGATCGCAGGACGAGCATCAAGCAGCAGGCCGATCAGCAGTGGCATCACCGAATCGCGGCGCGATGCCAGTTCGTGCAGCGCTTCGCCCAGCTGCGCTGAAATCGTGTCGGCGCGCCGATAGTCCTCGCTGTCGGGTTGACCGACGCGGGAGACCACGCTCGACGGCGATACCGCGTGCTCGGCTGACGACAGCGGCAGGGCCGACAGCGGTTTGGCGGCGAGACCGAGGTGTGCATCCTCCTCCACCCCGTTCGGCGGCGCCGCCTGCCACTGCCGCGACAACGCCTGCAGGTTCCCGGCGCGGAATCCCGGCTCCAGTGCCTGGATGCGCTCCACCAGGTTCGGGTGGGTGGCAAAAAGCCCGCTCAAGCCAACGCCATCGCCGAACAACATGTGACTGACCTCTTCGGCGTCGCCGCGCTGGATCAGCTTCGAGCCTTCCTGCAGACCGCCAATCTTTTTCAGCGCACCCGCCAGTCCTGCCGTCTGCCGCGTGAACTGCACGGCCGACGCGTCGGCGAGGCGTTCGCGGGTACGGCTCACGCCGGCCTTGATCATGCGACCGAAGAACAGACCTATGTAGCCGATCAGCATCGCGACCAGCGCCGCCATCAGCACGGCAGGCACACCGCGGCTGCTACGGCCGCCGAGACGACCGTAGGTCAATACCTTCCGGCCGATGATCGACAGCATCATGATCCCGAACAGCAGCCCGATCAGACGCACGTTGAGGCGCATGTCGCCATTGAGAATGTGGCTGAACTCATGGGCAATCACGCCCTGCAGTTCGTCGCGGTTGAGGCGCTCCAGCGCGCCGCGGGTGACAGCGACCACCGCATCGGAGGGCGAGTAACCGGCCGCGAACGCGTTGATCGCCGATTCGTGCTCCAGCACGTACAGCTTAGGCACCGGCACGCCGGACGCTATGGCAATTTCCTCGACCACGTTGCGCAGCCGGCGCAGGTTGAAATCACGCGTGTCTTCCGGAACCGGAACGCCGCCGAGTTGCAGCGCGACCGGCTCGCCTCCACCGCGGAGGCTGGCGATGCGGAACAACGACCCCAACCCGATCACCGCCAGTGTTGCAAGTGTCGAGAAGACCAGCACGGCAGGGTCGTAGCCCACTGCCATCACCACGGCTACGTCGACCGCAGCCACGATGCCGATCACCGCCAGCGCGAACAGGATGACCAGATGGCTGGAAACCCGCCTCGCCCGGGCTTGATGCTCGAAGAAATTCACAGGCGTGGTCCCGCGTGATCAGCGCCTGGACACCGAATCGGCGCCCACGGAACCATGCGACGCGACGCCGAGGCGTGACCTCTCAATTCCCGACAACCATCCGCCTGCACGTCCGGCGCGGCCTAGAACTGCACCTTGGGAGCCTCGCGCACCTCGGCTTTTTCGGCCGGAATATCGAGCAGGGCGGCGGGCTGGAAATTGAACGCATTGGCGACCACGCTCGACGGAAACACCTCCCGGCGATTGTTGTAGTCCATCACGGCGTCGTTGTAAGCCTGGCGCGCGAATGCGACCTTGTTCTCGGTACTGGTCAGCTCCTCGGTGAGCTGCATCATGTTCTGGTTGGCCTTGAGGTCCGGATACGCCTCCACCACCACCATCAGCCGGCCAAGCGCGCCGTTGAGGGCTCCCTGGGTCTTTGCCAGCTCCGCCATGGCCGCAGGATCGCCAGGACTCGCCTTCGCCGCGGACAGCCCCGCCTGGGCGGCGCCACGCGCGTTGACCACTGCTTCGAGCGTTTCGCGTTCATGTGAGAGATAGGCCTTGGCGGTCTCGACCAGATTCGGTATCAGGTCGAACCGCCGCTGCAGTTGCACATCGATCTGCGCGAAGGCGTTCTTGAACGCGTTCCGCGCGGTGACCAGGCGGTTGTAAATCGCCACGCCCCAGACCACGAGAACTGCGACGAACGCCAGTAAAATCATCAAACTGAACATGATAGTTCCCCTAAATCCTGAAATCCGGCGCTATGATCAATGTCGATCTAGCATACGCAGGGGCCACAAACGATGAAAGATCAGGTGCATCGCGCACGGCGTACACCTATGCGTCTGGGAATGTTTTCGCTGCTGGTCACCTTGACCCTCGGCAGCACTGCCCAGACGCCCGAGCGCATGAGCGAGTCGACCGCCTCGATTGCCTCGGACCTTGGAACCGTTGCTCAGGTCTTCTCAACGAGTTCGTCGGCGAACCTGACTACGCCGTCGAATGCCCCGGTTTCGATCACCGTTCCTCCGTCCACGCCCTTGCCATACGGCTTCGATGTTCCGCTGTTCGAGGCGATGGCGCAGGAGATCGTCGCCAACCAGCGGGTTCCGGGCCTGGCGATGGCGATCGTCCACAACGGCCAGGTGCTCAGTGCGCGCGGCTATGGCATCACCGACGTCAGCGCTGCAGAGCCCGTCGACGGGCACACGGTTTTCCGCCTGGCGTCCCTGTCGAAGGGTTTCGCCGGCACCATGGCCGGCCTGCTCGTCAACGACGGCACCCTACGGTGGGACAGCAAGCTCACCCAGTACCTTCCCGATTTCCAGCTGAGCCAGCCCGGCGCCGCGCAGCAGATCACCGTCGCCGACCTGCTGAGCCATCGTGTCGGCCTGGCCCATAATGCGTTCGATCGTGATCTCGAGCGCTATGTCGGCTACCGCACGCTGACCCAGAAGCTTGCCGGCGCGCCGATGACCTGCGCCCCCGGCACCTGCTACGCCTATCAGAACATCGCCTTCAGCCTGATCGGCGACATCGTTTTCGCGACCACCGGCGCGTTCTACAGCCAGGAAGTCCAGCGCCGGCTGCTCAAGCCGCTCGGCATGAACGATGCGAGCCTTGGCCTTGAAGGCATCCAGGCCAGCGCGCGCTGGGCCCGTCCACATGTTCGTGCGCGGGGCGGCTGGGCTTCGGTCATGCCCAAGTCGACCTATTACGAAGTCGCACCGGCTGCAGGCGTCAACGCCAGTGCCAGCGACATGGCGCAGTGGCTGATCGCGCAGACCGGCCACCGTCCCGACGTGCTGTCAGCGCCGCTGCTCGCGACCCTGCACCAGCCGCTCGTTTCCACGCCCGACCAGACCCGAAGCTCGGCCTGGCGCCGGCAGCGCCTGGAATCGGCCAGCTATGCGCTGGGCTGGCGCGTCTACGACTATTCCGGACACCGCCTCGTGTATCACGCCGGTGCGGTGCAGGGTTATCGCGGCATGATCGCGATGCTCCCCGAGCAGGACATCGGCATCGCTGTGATGTGGAACGGCGAGAGCGCGCTTCCTTCGGGCCTGCTGCCCACCATCGTCGACCGCGCCATCGGCCTGCCTTCCCACGCATGGCTTGACGTGGAAGTGGCTTCGCCCGCCTCGTACACCGCGGGCGCGCCACTGCGCTCACCGACAGTGGCAGGTAGCATGTCCCAGCGTTCTGCAGCCGCACCCAACTGATCCGCACGTCGATCTGCTGCCGCCCGCCTGATCCGACCGCTTGAAGCGGCCTGACAGACGCGGGCGGCGCGCTGTTGTGGTCCGCCGAAATAGTTGCCGGGTGGTCCGCACGGACGGCACGCTGTTGATTCCGCGCACGCCATCCGACCCCACTCTCGCTTGCGGGCTCGACACTGACGAGGCCTGCGCACGCGGTTGACGATCGCACGCACCGGATGTGCGCGCTGCATGCATCCATGCCTTTCGCCCGGCCGCTCTGTGCCGCAGGTGCACAACAGCAGGCATGGAAACAATCATGAAAAAGCCCCCCGCCCGCCTGGGCCGCGGGAGGAGGGCTGCACTTGCAAACGCCTCGAACCAGTTGATGGTCCGGTAGGCGCTAGATCATCGGTGCTGGCGTCACGGGCATCGCGGTGGGCGCCTGCTTCTTGCTCGCGCGGCGGGTCGCAGGCTTCTTCGCGGCCTTGCCGGCCGTGGAGGCGGTCTTCCGGGCGCTCGGCTTCCGGGCGGCAGACTTCTTCGCTGCCTTCTTTGCCGCCGGCTTACGGGCAGCCTTTTTCGCTGTCGTCTTGCTGGCCTTCTTGGCTACCGCCTTTCGTGCAGTCTTCTTCGCGGCCTTTTTGGCCGTCTTTTTGGCAACCTTTTTTGCGGCGGGCTTTCTTGCCGACTTTGCTGTCTTCTTCGAAGACTTCTTCGCTACTTTCTTCGCCGCCTTCTTCGCTACCTTCTTCGTGGCTTTTTTTGCAGACGACTTCTTCACGGCCTTCTTCGCCGCGGACTTCTTGACCGCCTTGCGGCCGGCGCCCTTCTTTACTGCTTTCCTGGCAACGACCTTCTTGGCGACCTTCTTGGCGACCTTCTTCGTCGCGGTCTTCTTGCTTGCGGTCTTCTTCGTCGCCGTCTTCTTGGCGGCCGACTTCTTCACTGCCTTCTTGGCAGCGGGCTTCTTTTTCGCAGCTTTCTTCGTGGCCATTTGATGGCTCCTCGTGGTGGTCTATCGGGGTTTACAGCCCAGTACGAAGCAACGCCGCGGTTCGAAAC
>JALYOF010000064.1 GCA_030857025.1 Pseudomonadota bacterium
GCTTCAGCGTTGGAAGCCGAGGCAGATGCGGCGGCGGTAGTGGTTTCCTGCAGCATGACGCTTACCTTTAGATGTCGTGGAAAGGAAAGAAGTTACGAAAGTGTCGCTTGGAAAATCCCGACGAACCGGATCAGTACGGCGGGACGAAATCGACCGGTACACGTACCCGGCTTGCAACGGCCACGCCGTTGCGGGTTTCCGGGTTGAAACGCCATTTGCGCGCCGCTTCGATCGCAGCGCGATCAAGATTGCGATTGCGGCTGGATTTCTCCACCTCGACGTTGAGCACATTGCCCCTGGCGTCGATGCTGATCACCAGGACCACCGTGCCACCCACGCCTTGCCGCGCTTCCTGCGGCGGGTACTTCGGCGGGTTCAGCGCGCGCGAGGACGGATCCACGCTTGAGCCAATGTTTGTCGCCGGGGCCGGCGGTGCCGGTGGTGCTGGCGGCGGCGCCGGGGTGTCCATCGGACCGGGATCGTCGAACACGACCGGCGGCTGCTCCGGTGGCGGCGGCTCCGGCTGCGGCTGCGGCGGCGCAAGAGTACGCGTCGGCGGTGGCGGCTCTTCCGGTGGCGGCTCGGGCGGCGGCGGCGGCGGCGGCGGCGGTGGCGGTGGGGGCTTGATGATGTTCACCACCGTGGTCTGCTCATCCGGCGCATCGCTGGCCGGTGGCGCCATGGGAGCAAGCAGCAACAGCAAGGCCGCGACGTGGAACGCGATAGCGACGGTCATACCGGCGATACGCGCCCAGTTCAATCCTTCGTCGTGGTCTTTCTTAACGGGTTTTTCCAAGTCTTGCGTCATGCGCCATCAGCTCGGGAGGTGTTTCCGGACGCTCGTGCGTCTCGGGCCTGCAAAACGATTCCCGCGAGCTGTTCAGCCGCAGGAACCTCCTAGGGTATATCAAAACCGGGTGATGCGTACCGTTTGTCGTTACGGCGTGATGATTATCAGCCCTCCGGCAGGGCGATGATCTGATTTGCTTCCTTGGTGTTCTTCAATCCTTTGGCGAGCGCCGCACGTGCTGCTACCTTCGCTTCGGCAACGCGGTCTTCCTGCCACAGGATCTTGGCCAGGTTGAGGTAAGTTTCTCCGTCCTTGGCCAGGGGCGCGGCTTTCTGGTACGCCGCCAATGCAGGACCGACCTGGTCGGAGAAGTAGTACGCCTGACCCATGGCCAGCAGAATGTCGTGATCCGGCTCGAGTATCCCCTTTTCGAGGCCTTCGGAGATCACCGCTGCAGCGTCTGCTTCCCGGTCGTCCATGTTGAGATAGGAGGCAAACAACTGACGGTATTCGTTGGCCTCGGTCAGTTCACCCCTGGCGCGCAGGGCTTCCAGAACCCTGGCGGCTTTTTCGTGCTCGTCGATCTGCAGGTACGAGGCGGCGAGATTCATCTGGGCTCGCTTGTCGGAAGGATTCTTTCCGGCGATCTGCTCGGCCAGGGCCGCGGCTTCTGCTGTCTGTCCCGCATCGAAGTACGCTGCCATGAGCAGCTGGGTCCAGTCGGCCTTCGGCTCGGGGGATGCCGCGATCGCCTGCTTCAGAACCTCGATTGCCTCCGGGTAGCGCTCAAGGCGGTAGAGGCTGTTGCCCTTGAGCGCAAGGTGTTCCGGTTGCTGCTCGCCGGTGCCCTGGAAAAGCCGGTCGAAGGTTGCCAGGGACTTCTCGTACTGCTCTTCCTGCATCTGCAGCTGGGCGAGCATCAGCATCGCGCCAAAATGACCGGTGTTGTCGAGCCCGTTGAGGTCCAATACTTTTTCCAGGTAGCTCATGGCCGCGGCGGTGTCATCGGCATCGTACGCAGCCTGCGCGCCCATTTGCGCGGCGAACGACTTGTCGTAGTCGTTGGCCTTTTCCGAGGCGATGAGCTCGTCGGCCAGCGCGCGCGTCTCTGCGGCCTTGTCTTCGTCGTAGAGGTCGACCAGCTTCTGCAGCTTCTTGGACTGCGATGACGAAGCCTTCGCTTTCGGCGCCTCGCGCGTGGCGTTTGGATACTTCTCGTCGGCGGCGGCAGTCTGGGAACCCCGGGATTCGCGGGCGGCCTCGCGCTTCTCACGGGTGTTGCTGTGCCGCTGGTATTGGGCATCCACCGGGGCGATCGTGCCGATCAGCAGGACCGCGCCGATGGCGGCTGCCAGCACGGACTGGAAGCGAAGAGGATTGATGTTGTCTTTCATCGGAATGACCTCACGGGGTGCCAGTTGGTCGGGGCGTAAAGACGTCGGGCACGACACGCTATCAGAAACTCAGGTTCCGATGAACGGGGTTGCTTTTGTGGCGCGGATGCTGTTTAGCCGCAATTGGGCCTGCGGCCCTGCGATTTGGCCTGCTCATACACGGGCATGAGCGCACCAGCACGGTTGCGCAACTCCTGGATGCGCTGCTGCGGATCAGGGTGGGTCGACAGCCATTGCGGGGTGCGGCCGGAACTGGCCTTGATCATGTTCTGCCACAGGTTCACCGCTTCGCGCGGATCGAAGCCGGCCTGCGCCATGAGCTGCTGGCCGACCACGTCGGCTTCGGTTTCCTGCACGCGATTGTTGGGCAGAAGAAACAGCGATTGCACTGCGGCGCCGCCCAGCTGGTTGGTGGCCTCGGCTGCCCCCTGGCCGTAGCGAGAGCCCAGCAGCGCGCCGACGATGCCCAAACCGGCCTGGGCACCCATCTGCCGGGTCACCCTTTCGTCGTGGTGGCGGGACAGCACATGGCCGATCTCGTGTGCGATCACGCCAGCGAGCTGATCCTGATTGCGCGCGACATCGAAGATGCCGGTGTAGATGCCGACCTTGCCGCCCGGCAGCGCGAACGCGTTGGTGGACGGATCGACGAACACCGCGCTATCCCACTGTTGCTGGGCACCGGCCGGCAACTGGCGGGTAACGGCATTGACCACGCATCGCACGTACGCGGCCTGTCGCGAATCGCGCGTCTGCGGAAGCTTCTGTTTGTATTCGGCGAACGCCTTGGCGCCCATCTGGTTCAACTGCTCCTGCGGCACCGCTCCCACCGCCTGGGTGCGGCCGGTGGGCGAGGTCGTGGTGGCGCAGGCGGCGAGCGCCAGAGAAATGGAGAGCCCGAGGAGCGCGTGCTTCATAAGGTGTGTTCCGGCTGTGCGAAGACACTAGCTTGTAGCCGGCATCGGATGAACGGGCCGTCAATAAAGCCTTCTCACGGGATCAGCGCGCTGCACGATCTCTGCCGTTCAGCGGTGGCGCCGCACTGGGCCGGCGCGCTGGCGACATCACAGCCGCCAGCGCGCACACGCAGGTATCAGACGTCCAGGTTCGACACGCGCAGAGCGTTGTCGTCGATGAAAGCGCGGCGCGGCTCGACCACGTCGCCCATCAGGGTGCTGAATATCTGGTCGGCGGCGACTGCGTCCTCGATGCGAACCTGCAGCAGCCTGCGGGTCTCGGGATTGACCGTGGTGTCCCACAACTGCTCAGGGTTCATCTCGCCCAGGCCCTTGAAGCGCTGGATACCACGACCGCGCTTGGCTTCGTCGAGCAGCCATGCCTGTGCCTGCGCGAAGCTGTGAACCGGCAGCGCGCGATTGCCTCGCAGAATTTGCGCACCTTCGCGAATGAGACCATGCAGCTGCGCCGCCGCCTCGCGAAGTGCGCGCAATTCGCCGCCTTCAAAAGCGGACATCGGCAGCACCTGTTGGAGTTCCTCGCCCATGTGCCGTCGCTTGACGATCAGCGCGGCGGGTTGGGAATCGGTGCCCGCCTGCAGGTCCAGCGAGTAGCGTGGCTGGCCCAGCCCGGTGCGGTTGAGTCGCTTTTCGAGCGCTTCCAACTCGTGGCGCTCGTCGATGGCGGTCACCAGATGCTTGCTGTCGAGCGGCGTGAAGTCGATCAGCGCTTCGAGCACACGCGGGTCGTAGCGGTAGGCGTTGCGCGCGATGGTGTCGCGCGCGCCGGCATACGCCAGCAGCAGCTTCTCCAGATGCACGCCCTCGATGGCCGGCTCGCCCTGGGCCGGGATCAGTGATGCGCCCTCCACCGCGTTGCCGGCGAGGTAGGCGTCCAGCGCCGCGTCGTCCTTGAGGTAGATCTCGGTCTTGCCCTGCTTGATCTTGTAGAGCGGCGGCAGGCCGATGTAGATGTGCCCGCGCTCGATCAGTTCCGGCATCTGCCGGTAGAAGAAGGTCAGCAGCAGGGTCCGGATGTGCGAGCCATCGACGTCGGCATCGGTCATCAGGATGATGCGGTGGTAACGCAGCTTGTCCGGGTTGTATTCGTCCTTGCCGATGCCGGTGCCGAGGGCAGTGATCAACGTGCCGACTTCGGCGCTGGCCAGCATGCGATCGAATCGCGCGCGTTCGACATTGAGGATCTTGCCCTTCAGCGGCAGGATCGCCTGGGTCTTGCGGTTGCGGCCCTGTTTGGCGGAGCCGCCAGCCGAATCGCCCTCGACGATGAACAGTTCGCTGAGTGCGGGATCCTTCTCCTGGCAGTCCGCGAGCTTGCCCGGCAGCCCGGCGATATCCAGCGCGCCCTTGCGCCGGGTAAGGTCACGGGCCTTGCGCGCCGCCTCGCGCGCGCGGGCGGCATCAACGATCTTGCCGGCGATCGCGCGGGCCTCGTTGGGGTTTTCCTGCAGGAACTCCTCCAAACGTGCACCGAACGTGTGCTCAACTACCGGTCTCACGTCCGAGCTGACCAGTTTTTCCTTGGTCTGGGACGAGAAACTCGGGTCCGGCACCTTGACCGACAGCACCGCGATCATGCCCTCGCGCATGTCATCGCCGGAGAGCGTGATCTTGGCCTGCTTGGCAATCCCGTTCTGCTCGATGTAGTTGCTGAGAGTCCGGGTCAGGGCCGCACGGAACCCGATCAGGTGGGTGCCGCCGTCCTTCTGGGGAATGTTGTTGGTGAAGCAGAACATGGTTTCGGAATAGGAGTCGGTCCACTGCAGGGCGACGTCAACGGTGATTCCGTTCTCCTCGCCCGTCACCGAAATCACGTTGGGATGCAACGGCGTTTTCAGCTGTGCCAGATGTTCCACGAACGAACGGATGCCGCCCTCGTACTCGAAAACATCGCGTTTTCCTTCCGCGCGCTCATCAATCAGGGTGATCTTCACTCCCGAATTGAGGAACGACAGCTCGCGCAGCCGCTTGGCGAGGATGTCGTAGTGGAACTCGACATCGGTAAAGATCGCGGTCGCGGGCTTGAAGCGAAGCAGCGTTCCGCGCTTGTCTGACAGCCCGAACTCCTTGAGCGGGTACATCGGTTCGCCCAGTGCGTATTCCTGGCGGTAGTGATGGCCGTCGCGCCAGATGTCGAGCCACAGGTGTTCGGACAGTGCATTGACCACCGAGACGCCCACGCCATGGAGGCCGCCGGAGACCTTGTAGCTGTTGTCGTCGAACTTACCGCCCGCGTGAAGCACGGTCATGATGACCTCGGCGGCGGAAACGTTTTCTTCCTTGTGAATGTCGACCGGAATGCCACGGCCGTTGTCCGACACTCCAACAGAGCCGTCGTCGTGCAATATCACGACCACGTTGTCGGCGTGACCCGCCAAGGCTTCGTCGATCGCGTTGTCGACGACCTCGAACACCATGTGGTGCAGACCGGTGCCGTCGTGGACATCGCCGATGTACATCCCTGGCCGCTTCCGCACCGCTTCGAGACCGCGCAGGACGGTGATTCGGCTGGAATCGTAAACCTGGGACACCGGGGATGTGGGTGTGTCGACCACGGAATCTTCCGCGGGTTGGTGCTCGGTCTGGGTCATCGCGGGAACAGGCTCCAGCGGCGCGGGCAGCAGTGCCGCAGGGCGCCGAGACATTTATATACGTGCGCTCAGTATAACAGGCGTGCCGGCGGCGCTGCTCTGCAGCTCGTACCGGCTGCTGACCGTTAATCTGGTGCTGGAAAATGCTCGATTGACCGATGTTCCACGTGGAACAGCGCGAATTCGCCCGGTAGTTCGCGCATGGAAGCGGGTACTTCGGTCCCGGTAGCGAACACCTGGGATCCGGTCGCAAGCAGTCTTTGGAGAATACGTCCCTGATGAACCCGATCAAGCTCGGAGCTCAGATCATCCAGCGCCACGATGGGCCAGTCTCCGCGCACATGCGCGTGATGCTCGGCCTGTGACAGCAGTGCCGCTAGAGCGACCAGCTTTGTCTGGCCTCGCGAAAGCGCCTCGCGCCCGGGAAGATCTCCCAAACGCACCCGCCAATCTCCACGGTGGGGGCCAACCGAGGTGTAACCCATCATCATGTCGCGCGAGCGGGCCAGCAGCAGCGCATCCGCGAGCGGCATCTCATCGCGGCGCCAGCCTGGCGCGTACTCGGCAGTCAGCATTCCAACAGATGGCACCAGTTCCGCCCCGGTTTCCTGCAGAAGTGGCAACAGGGCATCCACGTAACGCTGGCGCCCCCGCGTCAGCGGCTCACCAGCCTCGGCAAGTTCGTGGTCCCAAGCGTCCAGGTGCCCTGCGGAAGCGCGCGCTTTCAGCAACGCGTTTCTTTGCCTGAGTGCGCGAGAGTAGCGGCGAGATACCGAAACAAAGTCCTGTTCCACGTGGAACATTCCCCAATCCAGGAATCGGCGGCGGTTTTCCGCACCTCCGCTGATCAAGGCGTGGCTGCCGGGCTCAAAGCTCACAACCGCAAGGGCTGCGCAAAGCTCCGTGAGATGCGACACCGCGGCTCCGTCCAGTCGGCCGGTCCACGCCTGGCCGTTGTGCCGCAGGCCCGCCCGTCGAGCGCTGCGCTCACCGTCTGACGCGGCGTTCTGGCCTTCGCGCCACTCGACGAACACCTCCAAAGCGGAGGTTCCAGCGCGAACCAGGCCGTCGCGGACTCTCCCGCGGAAGCTGCGACCGTAAGCCATCAGGTGCAGGGCTTCCAGCAGACTGGTCTTCCCAGCGCCGTTGTCGCCGGTAATCAGGTTCAATCCCGGTGCAGGCTCGAAGGACACCTCCGCGAACCCGCGGAAGTTGCGCGCCTCAAGTCTGGTCACTTGCATCTGTCTGGCCCTCTGCAGATACGAGAACGCCCGGCCAGGCCGGGCGTTCTTGGATGTTTCACGTGAAACGTCGCTCAACTACAGCCGCAGCGGCATAACCACGTGACGGCAGCGATCATTCGCTGCCTCGCGCAGAAGCGCGGAAGAGTTGGCGTCGCGCAACGCCAGCACAACCTGCTCGCCGCGCAGGGCGCTCAATGCGTCGAGAAGGTAATTGACGTTGAAGCCCACGGACAGGTCGTCGACGCGGGTATCGGCTTCCACCTCTTCCTGCGCTTCCTCCTGCTCGGGATTGTGGGCGCTGATGCGGAGTTGGCCGGGCGAAATCTCGATCCGAACGCCTCGGTACTTCTCATTGGAAAGGATGGCGGCGCGCTGCAACGAAGCCCGGAGCACCTCACGGTCAATGCGGACTTCCTTGTCGGCGCCGATCGGCACGACAGCCTCGTAGTCAGGAAAACGACCGTCGATCAGCTTGCTTGTGAACGTGACATCGTCGCGCTTGACGCGGATGTGTCCACGGCCCATTTCCAACTCAAGTTCGCGATCGCCACCCTCCAGCAGTCGCTGCAGCTCGGTCACGCCCTTGCGCGGCACAATGATCTGCCGCTTCGCCTGGGCGCTGCCTTCGTAACTCGCTTCGCACAAAGCCAATCGATGCCCGTCAGTGGCGACGCAGCGGAGGCTGCTCTCGCGCAGGTCGAACAGGAGGCCATTCAGGTAATAGCGAACGTCCTGCTGGGCCATCGCGAATGCGGTGCGTTCGATCAGCTCCTTCAGCGTGGACTCGGCAACCCGGACACGCTCGGTTGCCTCCATCTCGTCGATCGATGGAAAGTCATTGGCCGGCAGGCTGGCCAGTGTGAAACGCGAGCGTCCTGCCTGGATCGTAACTTTGTCACCTGCCTGGCTGATGGTTATCCGGCTGCCGTCCGGAAGGGCACGGACGATGTCGAACAGCTTGCGGGCGGGGATCGTGATCTCCCCGTCCTGCGCATCGTCGACGTCCACCCGGGAGACCATTTCGACTTCCAGATCGGTTCCGGTCAGAGACAGCTGGCCGTTCTTGACCTGAGCCAACAGATTGGCGAGCACCGGCAGGGTCTGCCTGCGTTCGACCACGTTGACCACTTGCGCCAATGGCTTGAGAAACACTTCGCGTTGCAGGCTGAAACGCATCTGGAGCGGCTCCCCTATCCAATACAAAAGAGTTGAATAAATCTAAAGCTTGGTGGTGGTGGAGGCCCGAATAATCCGGTAGAACTCATCCAAGCCACTGAAAGTAAAAGCGTTTTTCTCGACCAAACTCGGCCTGGACACAGGGTCCAACGAGGTGGAATCCTGTGGACAACTTTTCCGGGCCAGCAGGTCCGTCCAACTATCCACAGTCTTTACGCCACTTATACCGTGCTCTGCAGGTCCCCTTACTCGCTGAGTTTGCGGATCAGCTTGTCCCAGTCTTCATGGAGCTTGCCGTCGGTCTCCATCAGGGTTCGGATCTGCCGACACGCGTGCAGAACCGTGGTGTGGTCACGTCCCGCAAAAGCATCGCCGATCTCAGGCAGGCTGTGCTCGGTCAGTTCCTTGGTGAGGGCCATGGCCATCTGCCGTGGACGGGCGAGCGATCGAGTCCGCCTTTTCGACAGCAAATCCTTGATCTGGAGGCCGTAGTAGTCTGCCACGGTCTTCTGGATGTTGGGGATGCCGATGGCCTGCTGCTGCGCCCTGAGCAGGTCGCGCAGGGTCTCCTGGGCGAATTCCGGCGTGATGGCCCGCCCGGTGAAGTTCGCACGGGCGGTCAGCGTGTTCAGCGCACCCTCCAGATCGCGCACGTTGCTGCGCATTTTCTTGGCGAGCAGGAACGCGACTTCCTCCGGCAGCGCGACACCGCGTTCGTGCGCCTTGGCCAGAACGATTTGCGCGCGGGTCTCGAAGTCCGGGGGTTCGATCGCCACGCTCAAGCCCCAGGCCAGGCGGGACTTGAGCCGTGGTTCCAGTCCCTCCACTTCGCGCGGGTAGCGGTCGCAGGTGAGGATGATCTGCTGCTTGCCGTCGAACAGGGCGTTGAACGTGTGGAAGAACTCTTCCTGGGTGCGGTCCTTGCCGGCAAAAAACTGGATGTCGTCGATCAGCAGCGCGTCAACCTGCTGGAACTGGCGCTTGAAACCGTCCATCGCCTTCTCCTGCAGCGCCTTCATCATTGCGCTGAAGAACTGCTCCGAACGAAGGTACATGACGCGTGTGGCGGGGTTCTGCCGCCGCATCTCGTTGCCGGCGGCAAACATCAGGTGGGTCTTGCCCAGTCCGGTGCCGCCGTAGAGCAGCAGCGGGTTGTGAGCGCGTTCGCCGGGCCTGAGTGCGGCCTGCCAGGCGGCCGCGCGCCCCAGTTGGTTGCTGCGACCCTCCACGAAGTTGTCGAAGGTGTAGTGGTTGTCGAGGTGGCCATTGAACGGCTCGGCAAGACTTACCGCCGCGCGAGTGATGGCAGGCTCCGGGTTGGCGGGCGTCGGCACCGCCCTCGGCAGAGAGCCGACCTCGAGACTGACCTCGGGACTGCCTGCGAAATAGGCCAGCAACTCGCGTATCCGCACCAGATAGCGTTCGCGCACGTGTTCGACAACGAACGAATTGGGCGCATAAAGCACGGTCACACCGTTGCGGCGCAATGCTTGCAGCGGCTTGAGCCAGGTGTGGACGTCCTCTGCCGGCAGTTCGGCTTCAAGGCGTTCGAGGCAGCGGGGCCAGGCGTCCATAAGGTTTCTTTGACAAAAGCGGCCTTGGACGCGACGGCGGATATCGCCTCGCATCGTACCGGCAGGGGTCGGCCAGACTAGCATCGCGTCCTCGGGCTTGCACCCGAGCCTTCCTTCCCCCGCCGCCCGCTGGTCCGGACCAGCAGGCGGGGCGAAAGCAGCGGGCGGAGCCCTTCGCGTCTTCCGCTCCTCCTGGCGGCGGCGGCCGCCCGGTTGACCGAACCAAGGTGTGTGGATAGACTTCGCGGTCAACCCGCCGATACGCAGAGCTGCACTCCATGGCCACCAAGCGCACTTACCAGCCCAGCAACCTCAAGCGCAAGCGCGACCACGG
>JALYOF010000071.1 GCA_030857025.1 Pseudomonadota bacterium
TCCGACCTGGCGTGGGCGGCGATGCGCTTGTCGCAGTCGGCTATCCGCTCGCGCACCTGTTGCCAGTGGCGATTCAAATCGTCGAACAGTTCCACCATCGCGGACGGCATTTCCGACGACGGCTTCAAATCGGCCAATGCGCGCCGCAACGCATGGTCGCTCTTTGCGACGACGATGCCGAACTCGGCCAGCAGCCCGCGCAGCCGGTTGCCGATTGCCAACGCTTCGGTCTTGTGGCCCTCGCGCACGCGGTGCCAGGCCAGGCGCGCCTGCTGGTCGACCGACTTCACCGGCACGAAACGCATGTTGCCCTGGCGCGCCGCGGTGGCGATGGCCTCGGCATCGTTGCGATCGTTCTTGGTGGTGCAGCTCTTGCGGAACGGCTTCACGAACTGGGTGGCCATCAGCTTCGGCTCGAGGTCGTACGCCAGACAGCGCCGCGCCCAGTAGTGCGCGTCGGCAACGGCCGCCGGGCATCCGCACCGTTCGCCCCCAAAAGACTGCGGGCGCCGTCGATCACCCGCTTGAGAAGATCGTGTTGGTACCGCGCCATTGCCATCCCCCTTCGAACCACTACTCGGCGGTCATGGCGAATGATACGGTGGGGGTAGTTTTCTACAGCTTCGTTAGCTGGCCGGGGGAATTCATGCATTTAGAGTTGAGCAAAAGAGAGATTGCTATTGCCGCACGTGCTGAGCGGCATGAGCGCGTGTGGCGATATGGCCGTTGGGTCCAACTGCTGGCAGCCCTGCTTTTCGTAGGCGCCGGATTTCGGTTCGGCGGCTTCGGGCACGACGCTCCACTCTTTCTTGACGTGATCCATCCGAATTTCCTGGTGATTTTTGGTTTTTTGGGGGGCTTGGAATCGCTGCATAGCATCCGAGCCAAAGAGAGATCTCTCCTACTCAAACTGTTTCGCTCATGCGGACAGAACGCCATTTAAAAGGAGATATTGGCGACGTGCTTCGGGTGAAATCCAAGTCTTCGGGACGTGCATTCGTGGCGGCTCGACTTTCCATACTTTCCGGGCGCAGCCTGGAAATCAAGCAGGATCTCTCTCGGCGGGTGCTGGAAACACTGCAGCAGCACGTCCCCGTCGGCGCGGGCCTGGTCACGCAGGTGTCAGTAGAAGTTGCTGAGATCGACCGAGCCACTTATGCCAAGGCCGTTATGATCGATGCTCAGCAGTCCGCCCAGTCCTGACGGCATGAAGCAGCACAGCGAACCTGCTCCGTTCTACACCGCGACCAGGTATCGACTCGTGTCCGGCGGTTTCGGCGTTATCGTCGCCTGCGCTGGGTTCTACGTCCTCTTTGGCGCCTCCTCCATGGGGGAGCTTGTCGCCAGCGCCGTCCTCGTCGCAGTTGGAGCGAACTGCGTGGTCTCCGGGTACGCCGCAAGTGAGCCTTGGCTTTCAAAGCTCGGGCCGCTGCCGTAGTGCTCCCTGACCTGGCGACTCTTCACTACAAACGCGCCTCCCGACCTCGTCGAACCATCGCGTTGCCAGGACTCGATTCCTCTGCCGGCTTGCGCGACGGAAGGCAGGCCCAATCTGGAAGTGGGAAGCGATGACCTTTTGGCGGTGCGATGATGCCGGCCAACCATTCATTCTGGCAGTCGCCTTTTACGGCGCGCTCGCTCCGACCATTGTATGCACCGGGCAATGTTCATGAACTATCGGCTACGCGATGCAACAGCGAAGGACCAACCAGCCCTGGAGCGGCTCATCGCCCGCTCCGCACGAGAGCTGAGTGCACAGGACTATTCACCGCAGCAGATCGAGGGTGCGTTGCGTGGAGCCTTCGGCGTGGACAGTCAACTCATCAGGGACGGCACGTATTTCGTGGTCGAGACGGAAGGCCAACTGGTGGGCTGCGGCGGATGGAGTCGGCGTCGAACGCTTTTTGGCAGTGATGCCCACAGCCAGCGCGATGCGGCGGAACTTGATCCAGCCAGGGACGCTGCAAAGATACGTGCATTCTTCGTCGACCCTGCACATGCCCGCAGGGGAGTTGGCAGGACCATTCTTGAACACTGCGAGGCGCAGGCCCGCTCGCACGGCTTCTCGAGATTCGAACTCATGGCGACGTTGCCCGGTGTCCGGCTCTATCAGGCGTATGGATACGTCGCTGGATCTCCCTGCCACCACCAGGTCGGGTGCGGAGTCACCATCGAGTTCCTTCCGATGAGCAAGAGCGCTTTGGATGCATGAGGGACCTGAACCCTGCTTGCTTCTCTCGACAGCAAACGCAGCTTCCACTGGAGCGCTTCGCTGCCGTAACCCACGAGATTTCAGTTTCAAGGATTGCGCCGGCAACCCGGTCGAGGCCTCCACTATCGGAGAGGAGAATGGTCAAGCAATCTTCCGCTGTGTGGGAGAGGGCACGGTCGCCGGTTAGCCTGCCTCGCGAACTCCGAAGACCGCGTCCAGCAGTCCGGGACGTTACCGATGGGAGCGATCATCACTTCCGGGAACCACATGAGCACGACAGCAATGTTTTCACCCGGCCGGAACATCGCCATCAAGGTCCCGTCGCACCTGCATGAGGCGACGGTCGGTTTCTATCGCGATGTCCTCGGTCTCGAACAGCTCGCCAGGCACTTGCCTGCCGTGGTCTTCGACTTCGGCTCCCAACAATTGTGGATCGACGAGGTGCCTGGCATGAGCCAGGCAGAGACCTGGCTGGAGGTGATCACCAGCGACATCGATGCGGCCGCGCTGCATCTCGCCCGTGCCGGTGTCGTGCGTTGCGACGACATCGAGCCTCTGCCGGAAGGCGAGCGTGCGTTCTGGATCGCCAGTCCGGCTTCGATCATCCACCTAGTGTGCGAGCGAACTGGAGATTCGGAACAGCAGTCATAGAAGCGTTGTCGATCAGCGGTCCGGGTCTCACACTCCGCAAATCAGCATCACCGGGGCTTCCCGGACAGGAGTGCCAGCGTGAATCCGGATCCCGTCGCAGTCGCCGCATGCATCGCAGCCAGTGCTCCACGACAGCAAGCAAACGCCTTCCTCGTTTTCGGTGGAACGCTCAGCACGATCGCGGCGGTACTGCATCTTGGATGCATCGCATTCGGCCCCGATTGGTACCGCGCCCTGGGCGCCGGTGAGCAGATGGCGCGGATGGCGGAGTCCGGCAGCGGCTACCCGGCCCTCGTGACGTCCTTCATTGCCGCGATGCTGCTGGTGTGGGCACTGCTGGCATTCTCGGCCGCGGGGCTGGTGCGCCGGCTGCCGCTGTTGCGGACCGGACTGTCGCTGGTTACTGCCATCTATCTCGTCCGCGGCATTGCCGTGCTTCCCTTCATCGAACATCTGCCAGGCAGGAGCGTGGCGTTCTGGTGGTGGAGTTCGGCGGTCTGCCTCGTATTCGGCCTCGTGCACCTGGCCGGGCTTCGGCAGGTCTGGGGTCGATTGTCGACCGCAGCAGCTGAGTGAACGAAATGCGCATCCTCGCCAGGCTCAAGGCGCAGGCCAACGCCCTGAGGCAACACACCGTGACCGTGTACTTCGCCGCGCGCGACCCACGGACACCGATTTCGGTGAGGCTGCTGGCAGCCGCGGTGGCCGCCTACGCGCTCAGTCCGATCGACCTCATCCCCGACTTCATTCCGGTCCTCGGGTACCTGGACGATCTGCTGCTGATCCCACTCGGGCTGGCGCTGGTGATACGCCTCACCCCTGCCGAGGTGATCGAGGATGCGCGGATGCGGGCGCAGCAGGTCGTGGAGAAGCCGGTCAGTCGTGTTGCCGCCGCCCTCATCGCGATGGTGAGGCTCGCTGCAATGTGGCTCGTCGGACGATGGTTGTGGAGCGTGGCGCAGGAATAGGATGGACCGCGCATCGGCAAGGCCGTTGGCGTGATTCCCGCTTCGTCAGAAAATCACCGTGGCGAAAAAACCACCTGCTTACGCTCCGCGCAAACGTGGTCGACAGTGCACAAGCAAGGAAAGAGACCGATGACCACCCTGTATCGAATTGTCTCCAGCGAGCAGTGGCAACAGGCGAAAAACAGCGGCCTCGTGCCGAGGTGCGCGGCCGACGAGCGCGACGACTGCGTGCACCTGAATCTTCGCCAGGACGTGGAGCATGCCGCGGACCTGTGGTTTTCTCCTGAAGAGATGCCGCTGGCGCTGGAGCTCGATGTCACGTCGGTGCAGTCGTGTATTCGCTGGGAGCTTCGTACCCGCGAGCCAATGGAGGTATGGCCCAATCTCTACCTTCCCAATCTGCGTACCGAGCAGGTCATCGCCGTGCACAGGCTCGTGCGCGATGAACCCGGTGGAGGCTTCAGGTTTGCCGCACCCGAGGCGTCCCCGCCAGCCATCGGCTTGCCGTAGGCGGTGACACCCTTTGGCACCGTCTCGACACTTCGCCTGCTACACCGCGCCTGCGCCGGGCCCTTTTCCCGGTGGAAGCAGGAGGTTGCAATGAGCCAGGGTGACAAGTCCGCCTATACCGACAAGCAGAAGCGCAAGGCCGAGCACATCGAAGAAAGCGAGCGTGAGTCCGGCAAATCGAGGAAGGATGCCGAGCGCATTGCCTGGGCCACGGTCAACAAACAGGACGGCGGCGGAAAGAAATCGGGTTCGGGACGCGACCAGCACAAATCCCACTGACCGGGTCGGAGCCAGACACCGGAACCGGCGCCGGGTGGTCGCGCGCAACTCCCGCGTGGTCCAGAATCGGGCATCCACCCGTTCCGGAGTCGCGCCTTGTCCGCAACCTGCCCTCCATCAGCCCGGCTGTTGTCTTCCCGAATGCTGTTGTCGCTCACGTTGCTGGGCCCGGCGTTCGCCGCGGGTTGCATGCATTCCGCTTCGGCGCCATCGACCGATCCCGAAATGACGTCGCGACCGATGCCCGTCCGGTCGATGGGAGAGATACTCGCGGCGTCGCAGGCGACCGACTGGCGCACGCCGGATCCGGCGAGCACGCTGTACCTCGAACTGGACAGCGGCCGCGTGGTGATCGAACTGGCCCCGCAGTTCGCACCCGCCCACGTAGACAACATCCGGACCCTGGCCCGCGAGCATTACTGGAATGGCCTGAGCATCAACCGGTCGCAGGACAATTTTGTCGTGCAGTGGGGCGATCCGGCCGAGGAGGAAGCCACGCGCAAGCCGCTTGGCAGTGCGGAGGCGAAGCTGCCGGCGGAGTTCGCGCGCAGCAGCGCCGGCCTCGACTTCAACGCGCTGCCGGACAAGGACGGCTGGGCGCCGGAGGTCGGGTTTGTCGGCGGCTTTCCGGCCGCACGGCACCCGCAGGCAAAAACCGCCTGGTTGGCCCACTGCTACGGCATGGTCGGCGCCGGCCGCGACATGGAAGCCGATTCGAGCAACGGCACCGAGCTCTACGTGGTCATCGGGCAAGCGCCGCGCCAACTCGATCTGAACATCACGGTGGTGGGCCGGGTGATCGACGGCATCGAGCGCCTGTCGGCGATGCCGCGAGGCAGCGGTCCGCTCGGGTTCTACGAGCAACCCGGACAGCGCACACCGATCCGCGCCATCAGCCTCGCCAGCGATGTGCCGGCAGCGGAGCGCAGCGACATCCAGGTGCTACGCACCGACACCGCGTTGTTCGAGGAACTGGTAGAGGCCCGGCGAAATCGTCGCGACGACTGGTACAAGACACCGGCCGGGCACATCGATCTGTGCAACGTGCCGGTGCCGACGCGTCCCGCGCCCGGAACCTGATGACGACGTGACCCGACCGGGCGGCTATCGCGCGGGAGCCCGCACGGATGCCAGTGCATCGTGCTGGAAGATGCACATGCGGATCACGCTGCGGTAGCGGCCATCGCTGAAGAACTCGTCGACGAGCACGCCTTCGCGGGTGAAACCACACGCCTCGTAGACGTGGATGGCCGCGGCATTGTCCACGTCGACCAGCAGGTACAGCTTGTAGAGGTTGAGCACGCGGAATGCGTAGTTGATCGCACGCCGCGTCGCCGCCGTCGCCAGGCCCTGGCCCTGGTGCTCGGGCGAAATCATGATCAGGAATTCGGCGCGTCGGTGAAGGTGGTCGATTTCGACCAGTTCGACCAGGCCCACGCGTTCGCGCGCCTGGTTCTCGACAATGAACCGGCGCTCGGACTGATCGTGGATGTGCTTGCGGTACAGCTCTTCCAGTTCGACGAACGACTCGTACGGTTCCTCGAACCAGTAGCCCATGATGCTGCGGTTGTTGTTGAGGACGTGGACGAAGTGCAGGTCGCTGCGCTCCAGCGGCCGCATGCTGACGTCGGGCCGGGGATCGGGGGTGAGGCTGGGGTCGGGCGCGATGGCGTTCATGCAGCCAGCCTAAACAAGTCGGGAGCATGATCCCGTCACGCCGCCTTTGCCGCCGGCTGCCTAGCCTGACCGCTCCGTTTCCCAAGGCCATTTTCCCATGCCACTTCTGCGTTTACGCGTGACCGGCAGCGATGATGCCGCCCGCGCCATTGGCAACCTGCTGACCAGCATCGACGGCGTCGAACACGTCGAGGAAGTCGCCGACCTGATGCCGCACATGGACGACCCCGACTCCAGTTCCGCGGGCCTGCCGGACGACCTGGGTCCGGGCATCCAGGTGCTCGAAGTCGATGCGCCCAACCAGGCCACGGCGAACAAGGTGCGCCAAGCCGTCGAGGCGCTGGCGTTCGACCTGGACGTCCTTGTCGAGTTCGAAAGCGACGAGTACTCCTGGTCGCAGGAATAGAGAGCTTCTTTCGCGGGAGACGCGCCGAAGTTGCATGCCGGAACGGTTGCGCGGCAGCATGCGGTGATTCCGGGCGCCCTCGGCAGCGTGATCGCAGCGCATGCGGGTGAGCGGAAGACCCCGCAACAAAACCGCGCGGAGACAGCTGCATGGTTGCAAAGAGTGCCGCGGATGGAAAGACCCGGATAGGCATCGGCGGGTGGAACTTCCCCGCGTGGCGTGACAATTTCTATCCTGCCGACCTGGTGCAGCGCCGCGAGCTGGAATACTCCAGCCGCAGGCTCGGCGCGATCGAGATCAACTCGACGTTCTATCGGTCGCAGAAACCGGCGACCTACGCACGCTGGGCATCGGAGACGCCGGAAGACTTCGTGTTCTCGATCAAGGCGCCGCGCTACATCAGCCAGAGCAGCGCGCTCGCGCAGGCCGGCGCGGCGGCGAGCCGTTTCATCGACGCAGGCCTTGCCGAATTCGGCCCGCGGCTTGGGCCGATCCTCTGGCAGCTGGCACCCACCCGCAAATTCAACCGCGACGACCTGGCCGGATTCCTCGACGCCCTGCCCCGCGACCTGGACGGCAGGCGACTGCGGCACGCGCTGGAAGTGCGCCACGAAAGTTTCCTGGACCCGGACTTCGTGGGGCTCGCCCGCGATCACTCCGTGGCCACCGTTTACACCGACTCGGACGATTACCCGTCGCTGGCGGACATCACCGGCGATTTCGTCTACGCGCGGCTGATGCGCACTCGTGAAGAGCTCCAGAGCGGCTACGCCGAGGGCGAACTCGATGGCTGGGCGAAACGCGTCGGCGAATGGTCGCGCGGAGCGGATCTGCCGGAACTGCCGCATGTTGCCGAACCGCATGCCACCAGCGTGCCTCGCGATGTCTTCACGTTTTTCATCAGCGGTGCCAAGGCGCGCAATCCGGCCGCGGCGATGGCGTTGATGCAGCGGCTGCCGCCAGCGTGACCGGCCACGCATCGATGCCGTATCCAGCGCTGTCTGGCGGCCATCCGGCAGGCTAGACTGCGCGCACAGTTGCGCTGCCCCGGCGAGGGACTCCAGGTGTCGATTTTCCAGGCTTTCAGGCGCCAGATGACCTCGGCACTGACGCGCGGCTCGCAGGCCTTGCGGCAGACACCGGACCCTGCGATCGCGCGGCCGACCGCGGCGTTCGTCGATGGCCTCCGCGACGATGACGATGTCCTGATCTTCGATCCGGACCAATCGGCCGACGCGGCGTTCGTCGATGACAGTGGCGACGCACCGCTCGGATACCCGAACGACCGGCGCCTCGCCGCACGTCGCAACGCGCGCGCCGGAACCCGCATCCTGCTGATCGACGACTCGGCGACGATCATCGCGCTGCTGCGCAAGCTCCTGCGGCAGAACGGATACGAGACCATGGAAGCCGGCGACGCCGAGACCGGCATCGAACTGGCTCGCACGGAGCAGCCGGATCTGATCTTCCTCGACATCGTGCTGCCCGGCATGAACGGTTTTTCCGCTCTGCGCACGCTGCGGCGCGACCCGCTGACCCGTGCCATCCCGATCGTGACGATCAGCGGCAACGTGGCCGCCACCGAGCAGTTCTATGTGCAGCGCATCGGCGCCGACGACTTCATGAAAAAGCCTTTTTCGCGCAGCGAAGTGTTCAGTCGGATCGAGCCGCTGCTGGACGCGGACGCGATTCCCAGGCGATCAACCGAACGCAACGCGGGCAACTCTGGTGACAGTGCCGCGACGGATGAAACCATCACGCCTGCGTGAGCGTCGTGCTTCGGCACCACCGCTGACCTGAGACATCGGCGGCCTGCGTGGCCGTTCCTGCGGCCCCTACTTTTCGACTCCGGCGCCCATGCCCATTTCCGTCGCACGCAAAGCGCACCTTCAGATTCACTTCTGCGTGTTGCTGTGGGGCTTCACTGCCATTCTCGGCAAGCTGATCACGCTGCCGGCGCTACCACTGGTGTGGTGGCGGATGTTGATCGTGGTGGCTGCACTGGCGCTGGTGCCGCGGGTATGGCGCGGCGTGCGCGCGATGTCCTGGCGGCTGCGCTGGTCCTACGCGGGCATCGGGGTACTGGTCGCGCTGCACTGGCTGACCTTCTACGGTGCGATCAAGCTCGCCAACGCATCGGTGGCGGCAACCTGCGTCGCCCTGGCGACGGTGTTCATCGCGATGCTGGAGCCTTGGCTGGCGCGGTCGCGTTTCTCGCCACGCGACCTGGTTCTGGGCATCGCGGTGCTTCCCGGTGTGGCGCTTGTGGTCGGTGGCGTGCCGACGGAGATGCGGATCGGCATCGTGGTCGGTGCGCTCTCGGCGCTTCTGGTGGCGCTGTTCGCATCGCTGAACAAGCGCCTCGTCGAGCATGGCGATCCGCTGACCGTCACCGCTCTGGAACTGGGCGCTGGCACCCTCGCCCTGAGCCTGCTGGCGCCAGTCATGCCGATGATTTTTCCCGCGTTCGCGGGCGACCTGCTCATCGTGCCGGTTATGCAGGACGTCGGCCTGCTGCTGTTGCTGTCGCTGGTATGCACGCTGCTGCCGTTCGCACTGTCGCTGATCGCGCTGCGCCACATGAGCGCGTTCTCGGCGCAACTGGCCGTGAACCTGGAGCCGGTGTATGCGATTGCGCTGGCGATCGTGTTACTCGGCGAGCAGCACGAACTGACCGGCATGTTCTACGCGGGCGTGGCGGTCATCCTGGCGGCGGTGATCGCGCATCCGCTGCTGAACCGGTCACGGCTGAAGCATCCGGAAATGCTCGGCACCAGCGAGGCGAAGGTCACCGCCGAGTGAGTCCACTGGCGTTGCGACGGGTGTCGCGGTGCCGACGGCTTTCGTGGCAGGCTAGCCTTCGTCCCATCGCGCGGATCCGCATGTACCTGGCGCACTACGGGCTCACCGAGCCGCCATTCTCGATCACTCCCGATCCGCGCTTCGTGTTCCTGAGCGAGCGGCATCGGGACGCGCTGGCGCACCTGCTGTTTGGTGTCGACCAGGGCGGAGGCGGCGGGTTCGTGCAACTGACCGGCGAAGTCGGCACCGGCAAGACCACCTTGTGCCGCGTGCTGCTGGAACAGCTGCCCGAGAACGCACGCGTGGCGCTGGTGCTCAACCCGCAGCTGTCGCCGGTGGAGTTGCTGGAGACGATCTGCGAAGAGCTTCGGCTCGATGTGGGCAAGCATCGAGGCAGTCTCAAGGGCCTGGTCGACCTGCTCAACGCCTACCTGCTGGACGCCTACTCGCAGGGCTTGCACGTCGTGCTGATCATCGACGAGGCACAGAACCTCTCGGCCGAGACGCTGGAGCAGGTGCGACTGCTGACCAACCTGGAGACGCCGACGCAGAAGCTGCTGCAGATCATCCTGCTCGGCCAACCCGAACTGCGAACCATGCTGGCTCGCACCGACCTGCGCCAGCTCGCGCAACGCATCACCGCGCGCTATCACCTCACTCCGCTGCAGCCGGCGGAAACCGCGCAGTACCTGCGCCACCGCTGGCGCATGGCGGGCGGGCAGCATTTCCCATTCACCCCCGAGGCCGTCCGGCGCATCCACAAGCATGCCGGCGGTGTCCCGCGCCTGATCAACGTCATCGCCGAGCGCACGCTGCTCGCCGGGTATGCCCATGACGAGTCGACCCTGCACCGGCGCTGGGTCGACCGCGCCGCGCGCGAGGCGCTCGCGCCGGGTGGGCCGCGGTGGCGCAATCGACCGCTGGCTCTTGGGCTGGCAGCCGTGATCGCGCTGGTGGCGACGGGGGCGATGGGCCTGTGGTGGTGGCTGCCACCTGCCGGCACCACGACCTCTGCCGCTGCGGTGCATTCGACGACCGAGGCGACTTCAAAAGCCAATGCGCTCTCGCGTCTGCCAGCGCCGGATGCGGTACCGCTTCTGGACGAGCGCGCACTTTCGCAGCGGCTGCAGTCAGCCGACGCCACGAGCACTGCGGCGTGGCGCAACCTGCTGGACGCCTGGCAATTGCCTTCAAACCCGTCGAATGCCGAGCAGGCGTCAGCCTGCGTCGCGGCCGTCGCTCCGGGCATCCTCTGCGCCCGCGGCACGGCCAGGCTGGACAAACTGGCGACGCTCGGCCGGCCCGCCCTGCTGCGCATGCGCGTGGACGGGACGGATTTCTGGGCGGTGCTGCTGGGGCTCGATGCGGTCAACGCACGCCTGCGGATTGGCGAGGGTGTGTTCGATGTCGACCGGGTGGCGCTGGAGGGTGCGTGGACCGGTGAGTACGCGGCGTTGTGGTCGGCACCCGCGGAACTCGCTGCGGCACCGATGCCATCCGGGTCGGCCGCGGTCCTGGCGACGGGTGCGCGCGGCGCGCCCGTGGAGTGGGTCGCCGAGCAACTGCAGCCGCGCTACCTTGCCGCCGGGTCCGGCGAGCCGCCGCAGGTGGACGCGGCGATGCATGCCGCCGTTCGCGAGTATCAACGTGCGAGAGGGCTGGCGACCGATGGCGTGATCGGCCCCGAGACACTGATGGCGCTGACCTCGGCCGCCGATGGTGCTCGCCTGCTGCGAACACTGGAGTAGTGGATGTCGCTGATTCTTGAAGCCCTGCGCAAGTCCGAAGCCGAGCGCCGCCGCGGCCAGGTACCCGACCTCCATGCCAGCCCGGCGAGCGATGTGCCGACCGCGCGCAATGGGCCTCCGGCATGGATGTGGATGGTGCTGGGGCTTGCCGGAGTGCTGGTGGTCGCCGCGGCGATCTGGCTGGGTCTCGGCCTGCAGGGAGGCGCGGCAGATCGAGACGCTCCCGCACCTGCTGTGGTCGACGCGGTGGATCCCACCAGAGGCAACCGGCAGACCGATGTGGCTCCAGCTGGGCCCGTGCGTCCGGCGCGATCCACGGCCCCCCTCGCTCGCCCGGAGCAGACACCTGAGCCCCCCGCGCAGGCACCAGCACGGAACGCGGAGTCCACCGCATCGTCCGCCACGGAACGCCAGTTGCCGGCCAGCGCGAGTCCGCCTGTCCTGTCGGTTGCACCGGAGCCGCAGACGCCGCCGATTGAACCAGCCGCCGTGGTTCCGCCACCGCTCGCCTCCACCTCGCGCCGCAAATCGCCTGCAGTCGTTGCCGACGATCCGTCGCGCGAGCGCGGTGCGGCGGGTACAGCGACCCCGACCCAGCCCGCGGCGCCAGCTCCTGCCGCTGTTGCCGCGGCACCGGCCTCGTCCCTGCCGCCGATGCGACTGTCCGATCTTCCCGTCTCGCAACGGGAGCTGTTGCCGCCGTTGAGGATGAGCATGCATCTGTGGGCACCGACACAGAGGTTCGCGATCATCGACGGCGCCCGGGTCTCGGAAGGCGATCGCGTCGGTGACGCCGTGGTCGAGGCGATCACCTCCGATGGCGTGACACTGGCCTGGCAGGGCAAACGGCTGCACCTTCCCGTGCGCTGAGTGCGCTGACTTTCGCCTGCACCCACGGGCGAGAGGCACCGCTGACCACCGATCACGCCAAAGCACGCGCCGCTTCAGCCTGGTCTTCCACTGCCCCACTGCCCCACACCCGCCAATCCAGCGTCACCCGACCGCCGGACCTCATCGCCTATGCTGCCCGCGCGGAGCGGCTCCGCACGAGGGAAGAGACGGATGAACACCAATACGCAAGAAGACCTGGGCAAGCTCGTCCTGCGCGTCACGCTGGGCGTGCTGGTGCTGCTGCACGGGATCGCCAAGATCACCGGTGGCGTCGAAGGCATCGAAGGCATGCTGGCCGGGCAGGGCCTGCCGCGCGAACTGGCGTACGGCGCCTATGTGGGCGAAGTCCTCGGGCCGATCCTGGTGATCGCCGGCTTCCACGCACGCGTGGGCGCGGTGCTGATCGCGATCAACATGCTGTTTGCGATCTGGCTCGCGCACATGGGCGAACTGACCCGGCTCGGGGACCAGGGCGGATGGGCACTGGAACTCCAGGGCATGTATCTGGGCACCGCGGTCGCCATTGCGCTGATCGGTGCCGGCAGATACAGCATCAACGGGCGCTAGTCCGTTTGCGACGCCGCGAACCGAGCCGCACGACCGGCTGATCCCGCTATAGCCGGTTGACGCGGAACCGGCGGCCCTTGATCTTGCCCTCACGCAACCGGTTCAGCGCGTTACCGGCCTGCGCGCGCGCGATCGCGACGTACGAGCGCGTGGCGAATACATCGATCTTGCCGATCGCCGCCACCGGCAGCCCGGCATCCCCGGTGAGCGCGCCGACGATATCGCCCGGCCGCAGCTTGTCCGTGCGGCCGGCATCGATGCGCAAGGTCGACATGGCGGCAGCCGGTGCGTTGCTCGCGCGTCCCGACAGCGGCACCGCACGCTCCCACCGCAGCGGCTTGCCCTGCAGCAGTTCGATCGCCTGCGCGCGCGCAAGCTCTCGCGGGCTGCACAGGCTGAGCACGACCCCGCCCTTGCCCGCCCGTCCGGTACGACCGATGCGATGCACGTAAACGTCCGGGTCGGTCGGCAACTCGTAATTGACGACGGCGGCGAGATCCTCGACATCGAGCCCGCGCGCGGCGACGTCGCTGGCGACCAGCACGTTGCAGCTGCGGTTGGCGAATCGCACCAGCACCTCGTCGCGGTCGCGCTGCTCCATGTCCCCGTGCAGCGCCAGCGCGGTAAAGCCGTAGTGATCCAGCGACCCGACGACTTCCTCGGTGTCGCGCCGCATGTTGCAGAACACCACGCAGGACTCCGGGCGGTATTCCAGAAGCAGCGCGGCCAGCAACTGCGTCTTGCGCGCGGGGTCGACTTCGAAAAAGCGCTGTTCGACCGCCACCTGGTCGGCAACGCTCTCCACGGTAACTTCCAGCGGATCGCGCAGCATCTGGTTGCCTATCGCGCGGATCGCGTCGGGATAGGTCGCCGAGAACAGCAGGCTCTGGCGCTCTTTCGGGGTCCTGGCGACGACGTCGCGGATCTGGTCCTCGAAGCCCATGTCGAGCATGCGGTCGGCTTCGTCGAGCACCAACGTGCGCACGCCGCGAAAATGCAGGGCTTTTTTCTTCAGGAGTTCCTGGATGCGACCGGGCGTGCCGACCACCACATGCGGGTCATGTCCCAGCGACGCCAGTTGCGGCGCCAGCGGCATGCCGCCGCAGAGCACCGACAGCTTCAGGTTCGGGATGCCGACCGCCAGCCTGCGCAACTGCTTGCCGACCTGGTCGGCAAGCTCGCGCGTCGGGCAAAGCACCAGCGCCTGGGTCTGGATCCTCGATGGGTCGACCCGATGCAGCAGACCGAGCCCGAACGCGGCCGTCTTGCCGCTGCCGGTCGGTGCCTGCCCGATGACATCGCGGCCCTCCAGGATTGCCGGCAGCGCCTGCCGCTGGATCGGGGTCATCGCCTTGTAGCCGAGCGCATCGATGCCTTGCAGCAATGACGGCGACAGCTGCAGCGAGGCGAAATCATCGAGGTGGAACTGGGTGTCGGTGCTCATGCGCGACATGATCGCAGCATTGACCGGCCACTGCGGCGGATTTCAGCGACCAGCCGCGCGCCGTGAAGCGGGAGACGACGATCATTCGTGCCCGACGGAGCCGGACGCGGTCAGGCGCGGGCGCGCCTCGGGAAGCCCACCATGCGGTTGCTCTCCTCGTCCCACAACTTCAGGCCCGCACTCTTGAGACTGGAACGGATCGTCAGCCGGGGCGCCGCCTGCAGCAGTTCGCTCGACTCGAAACACTCGCGCAGGCGGTAGTTGGGAATGCGGCTGGCGAGATGGTGGATGTGGTGGTAGCCGATGTTGCCGGTGAACCAGTGCATCACCCGCGGCAGGTCGTAGAACGAACTGCCCGCGATCGCCGCCTCGTGCGAATCCCAGTCGCCCTTGCGCGTCCAGTAGGTCGCCTCGAACGTATGCTGCACGTAGAACAGCCACACCCCGGCGGCGCCAGCGATCAGCACGATCGGCAGGTGCACCAGCAATACCGTTGTCCAGCCGATTGCATAGGCCATCGCACCACCAACGGCCACCAGCATCACGTTGTTGAGCAGCACGCTCGCCCATTCCCTTTTCCACGAGAACGGCAGGTCGAACGGGAAGCGATGCTTGATCACGAACTGGTAAGCCGGTCCGATGCCCAGCAGCACCGGTGTGCTGCGATAGAAGCGATAGCAGAAGCGGCGGAACCGCGACAGCGACTGGTACTCGGCGACGGTCAGGGTCTCGATGTCGCCCATCTCACGCCGGTCCAGATTGCCGGAGGTGCCGTGATGCACCGCGTGCGTCTTTTTCCAGTAGCCGTACGGAAACAGTGTGACCAGCCCCAGGCAGCGGCCGACCGCGTCGTTGGCGCGCTGGCTGGCGAAGAACGAGCCGTGGCCGCAGTCGTGCTGGATGATGAAGGTGCGCACGTACAGGCCTGCCGTCGGCAGCGCGAGCAGCAGGGTCCAGCCGTAGCCCCACTGACCCACCACGCTCCAGGCCATCAGTGCCCACAGTGCAGCAAATGGCACGAGCGTGTTGACCAGCTGCCACATGGCCCGCCCGAGGTGCGGCTTCGCAAAGCCCGCACAAAGCTTGCGCAGGTTGGCAGACGGCGCGGCAGGGGAAGGATGGCTCAAAGCGTTTCTCCAGACTGAGCCCGCATTGTCGGTGCGGGCCCGCGGAACGGCAATGCCCGGGGGGACCGGCCGACCTGCTCGTTCAGCAAGTCAGATGCACCCTGAGGTTCCTGAACAGGCTCGGCTGATTCGACGTTTCATTGGCGGCGTTAGACTCCGCAGACCGCGCATGTCGCGACACGCACCCCTTTCAACCGATGCCGGCCATCGATTCCACCGCTGATTCACCCGATATCGACCCGTCGGTCACTTGCGACGCCTGCGAAGCAGTCTGCTGCCGTCTCACCGTGGTGCTGCTGCCGGGCGACGAGGCCGTGCCGGAGCGCTACGTCACGGAGGATTCCCGCGGCATGTCGGTGATGGCGCATGGCGAGGACGGCTGGTGCGCAGCGCTGGACCTGGACACCATGCGCTGCTCGATCTACGAGCTGCGTCCGGGCATCTGCCGGAAGTTCACCATGGGCAGCCCATTCTGCCGCGCCGAACGCGAAGCATGGCCCGGACTGGAGGCAGCAATGTCGCCCGATGGCCGTGGCATCCCGCTGCTGCTGCGCTGAACTTCATTGCCTGCGGCGTCGTGGCAGCTGTACCTGATCGAGTGCATCGACGGCAGCGTCTACACGGGGATCACCACCGACCTTCAACGGCGTTATGCCCAGCATCGCTCCGGCAAAGGCGCCCGCTACACGCGCGCGCATCCTCCGGCCAGGGTGCTCGCGAGTTTCGGCTATCCGGATCGGGCCAGCGCCAGTCGCGCCGAACATGCCGTCAAGCAGCTCACCAGTGCCGCCAAGCGCGCGCTCTGCGCCGCCGGTGCAGCCGGCCTTGCGCAGCTGGGATTGCACTGCGACCCTGATGCGCCTTTACCCAAGGCACCAACAAACGTGCAGACAATCGATTTCCCGCTGGACCGCGAGCACGTGGAGTTGAACCAGTTGCTGAAGCTGGTGGGGCTCTGCGACAGCGGCGGCGCAGGCAAGGTGCTGGTGGCCAGCGGCGTGGTGGCCGTGGATGGCGTCACCGAACTGCGCAAGACCTGCAAGATCCGCTCAGGGCAGGTGGTGACACTGCCCGACGTTCGGATCGTGGTACAGGCGGGCTGACAACTTTTTTTCCCATCTCCTGTGCCTTGCGGCTGATGCGAGGTGAACGCTATCGACGGAACAACGGCACGGTGACGGACCGTTAACCGCAGCCCGCCTAGCGTCCGAGCCAAACCCGCATTCCCCCCAGGGGCACCTTCGCATGACCGCAGACGCTACAACCGTAGCCATCGCTCCGACGATCCTCATCGTCGATGCCGACACCGCTTTCGCGGAGGCGACGGCCGAATTCGCACAGTCGCAGGGTTGTCGCCCGGTGCTGGCTCATTCGCTGGCCCAGGCCCGACGCGTCGCACAGGCATCCGGCTCCGAGCTCATGCTGCTCAACCCGGCGCTTCCCGACGGCAACGGACTGCACCTGCTCGACGAACTGGATCTCCATCGCCATGCGCGCATCGCGATGGTGACCGACCACCCCAGCGTCGACTCCGCGATGCAGGCCGTCTCGCTCCCGGTCAGCGACTATCTGGTGAAACCCCTGTGCCCCGAGCGACTGGAGGCCCTGCTGGCGGATGCATCCACCCGCGCGCGCGCGCTGTCGGCACCGTGCGATCCGCACGCGCTGATCGGTGATTCGGAACCCGTGCGCAGCGTTCTTGCCGACCTCGCCAGGATCGCGCCAACCGCCGCTTCGGTCCTGATTGCCGGCGAAAGCGGCACCGGAAAGGAACTGGTCGCGCGAGCGCTGCATGACCAGAGCGGGCGCAAGGGATTATTCGTTGCGGTCAACTGCGGCGCGATTGCGACGGAACTGCTCGCCAGCCATCTGTTCGGACACGAGCGCGGCAGCTTCACCGGCGCGGCCAGTCGGCACACCGGATTCTTCGAGCAGGCCAACCACGGCACGCTGTTCCTGGACGAGATCACCGAGATGAGCGCCTCGCTGCAGGTGTACCTGCTCAGGGCGCTGGAAACGGGAAGGATCACACGGGTTGGTGGAATGGACGAGATCGCCTGCGACGCCCGCATGGTCGCGGCGACGAACCGCGATCCGATGGAAGCGATCGATCGCGGCCTCCTTCGCGAGGATCTTTTCTATCGTCTGGCGGATTTCCTCGTCGACCTTCCACCGCTCAGGGCGCGCGACCGCGACGTACTGCTGCTGGCCCATTGCTTCGTCGATCGGCTCAATCGCGAGCACGGCACCAGCAAACGCCTGGCGCCGGACGCCGAGCGCGTGCTGCTGCAACACCACTGGCCGGGCAACGTCCGCGAACTGCGTAGCGTCATCCAGCGCGCCTACATACTCGGGCAGGGTGACGCGGTGCGGGTGCAGCCGCCGAACCGCCGACCCGCGGCAACGCACCAGGGTGCCGACACGGTCGTGTTCAACGTCGGCATGTCGTATGCGGAGGTCGAGCACGAGATGCTCATGAAGACCCTCGAGCGCTTCGGCAACGACAAGACGCGCGCCGCCCAGGCGCTCGGCGTCAGCGTCCGCACCATCCACAATCATCTCAGCCGCCAGCGTACGCAGGAGCAGGACGCGGAAGAAGAGGCGTTCCTGCGCACCTGTGTGGCTGCTCCCGGGCAAGCGGAGCGCCCGCGCCTGACATCTGTCGGCTGATCCCCCGCGGAAGCAGGTCTTGATTCGCGCCGGGCACTCGGGCACGCGGGGCGGTGCAATGGTGCGGCTCGGGCGGCCGTCCGCATGGCGGCCAGGCCGACTTGCTCGGCTACGCGGTCGTTCGCACCGTGGGACTGCCTCTGACACAACATGAAAAAAGGCCTGCGCAAGCGCAGGCCTTCGTACTCGCGGATGTTGCTTGCCGTCAGTGCTTGCCGGCAGCCCCGCGGGTCTGGTTGCTGCGGTTTTCCTCGCCGCTCTTGCCCTGCGACTCGGTGCCGGTGCGGCTCTGGCCGGACTCGACGCGGATCTTGTTCTCGACCTCGCGCACGCCGCTGCAACTCTCGGCGATATCCTCGGCACGGTGTTTCATCCAGCGCTCCTCGACCTGGCCTTCCAGGATGACCTTGCCCTGCTCGGCCTTGATCTCGATGTCGCTGGCGTCGAGGTCGTCGTCCTGCGTGAGACGTTCGCAAACGTCGTCGCGGATGCGCTCATCCGAGCGCGTGTAGTTCTTCGGACCCTTGCCGCGATGGCTCTGGCCCGATGTGTCCTGGCCGTAGAGACCACTGCCATAGCCGAACTGGCTGCCCTGCAGGGATCCGTACCCGCCAGTTCCCGCAAAGCCGCCACCACGACCGAAGTCCTGGTTCTCCTGCTGACCCCGATTCTGACCGTAACCCTGATCACGGCCCTGTCCGTACTGTGATCCTTGCCCCTGCAGTCCCTGCTGGCCACCCTGTCCCTGGAACCCGCTCAGGCCTTGACCATAGCCCTGCTGTCCGTAGTTCTGGCCGCCCTGACTGCCTTGGCCAAAGCGCTGACCGAGGCTCTGGCTGCCCTGTCCGTACTGGCTGCCCTGTCCGTACCGGTCGCCATCCTGCCCACCTTGTCCGTAGCCTTGGCCGCTGGCCTGGAAGTCGGAACCGCGCTCATTCTCCCAGCCTTGCGAGCGGTCGCTCGAACCGAAACCCTGACCACTCATTCCCTGGCCGCTGAGTCCCCGCTGACCCATTCCCTGCGAGCCGAACTGCTCGGCGCCGTACTGCTGCGGGTGCTGGTACTGACCACGGCCCTGATCCTGATAATCCTGGCTGCCGGTCTCGCGCCACGGCTGGTTCTGCCCGCTCGATTGCTGGCGCTCCTGCCTGTTGCCGGACTTGCCGTAGCTCGATTGCTCACGTCCGGATTCTTCGTTGCGATTTGCCATATCTTCTCTCCTATCTGATAACCAAGCGCGTCCCGCCTGTACGTAACGCGCACCCAGGTACAGGACGTCCTTCGCCGCTGCCTTCAATTCACTTCCGACGTGTGTTTGTCGCACTGAGATGTCCTCCTTCGATTGCACGCCAGATGGCGCACAAGAGGCTTGGCGCAAGTCGCATGCCATGGGCGTGGTCCGGCGGGGGACGTGATCGCCGGGATCCTCGGATGGTTGAGCGGTCGATTCCTGCAGAAGGGTGCAAGTTTTTCAGCGACGAGGTCCGCACGCCGGAGGTGGCGCAGGAGAGATTCCGCCGCACCACTGCATCGCGCGACAGCGATGCCCTTGCGCCCTCGCCGCAGCCCGTGCGAATCTGAATCGACTCACTTGGGAGCCTGCAAATGATCAAGCTGAAACCATGCTCGCTGCTGCCCTGCCTGTTGGTGCTTGCAGCGAGCCTGACCGCCTGCGATCGGCGCGACGACCAGCGTCGTGACGTCTCGGAGACCACGGACACCGTGATCCTCGAACCGGCAGCTACCGACGCAGGAGCAACGACCGATCCATTGCCACCGCCGGCGACGTCCCCGTGTCATGGGATGACGGGCGAGGCGCAGGTGGATTGCCTCGAGCGTGAGCGCGCGGGGGAGCCGAGGCACACCGGCGAATTGCCGCTGGAAACGCAGTAGCGCTTCGCTTTATCGGGCCATGCGGCCAGTGCCTTGCTGGGAATGCCCGCGAGGCGCGTTCGCTAACCGCCGCAGCCGACAGTCAGCCGACAGTCAGCCGACAGTCGAGCCTAGGCAAGTCGGCCGCGTCGCGGCCGCTGCGAGAGAGCTTCAGAACCCCAGGCGGAACCCGCCGTCGATCACCGACCAGGCAACGCCGCTCAACAGCGCCAGCCCCAGCAGTCCCCGAGATGCCAATTCGAGCAGGTCGACCCGGCTGGTGCGTTCGGTGTTCATGGTGTTCCGATGTTGTTGACACAAGCCATTTGACTCCGGCCATTGCCGCGCGTCGGTGACCGTCATCACGCCCCAAGGGGGGCCGCGCCAGCGGGTCGGCGTTGATTCAGCAGCAAAGCGCGCCTTCAGCGCGCTGCTTTCTTCAGCCGGTGGCCGGCGGCTTGCCCGGGTCAGCCGCCGCACGCTCGTCGTATTCGGACAGGGGGCTGTCGGCACGACATTTGTCGTCGGGAAAGCCGAAGCGCTCGCGCAGTTCAATGCCGCATGTGCCCATGGCTCCCACATCCTCGTCGCGCACCATGCAGGTGCGGTCGAAGGTGCGGAAGAAGTCGTCGCGGCGGCGTACGAAGTCCTCACCGCACTTGCGCGCCAGGCGGATGCGGTCGAGATCGTCCTGCACCGCATTCACCCCGCCCAGGCCGAACTGTTCCAGTTCGGCATCCGTCAACAGGCGGAGGCTGCGGTTCGGCACGGTCATCATGAGGTCCGCCACCGCCACGGCGACGCCGTTGCGCGACAGGTATTCCTCGATCTTGCCGTGCACACCGCGAAGCTCGCGATTCAGTTCGGCGCGGGATGTCGCCTCCGACTGCAGCCGGATGATCCGATGGATTCCGACCTTGCCCGAGATCAGCCGGTTGTCTCCTGCTCCAAGCACCAGCACGCAGGAACTGTGGCAGATCGCATCCTCCCTGACCCAGATGGTCCATCCCTCGCCGCCGATGAGGTCGCCGGCGCGCATCGCGTATTCCACCTGACCGCCGCTGGAGTCGATATCCAGCACCCGGCTTTCGATTTCCATGCGGTCGGCCATCGCCGATACGCGTTCCACCAGGGCGGTGAAATCCGACGCGATCTTGCCGGCATATCGCAGCCGCACCACCCCGACATCCTTGCAGGAGGACATCGCATCCAGGACGCTGAAGAACTCCAGGTTGACCAGCGGCACGCCATCGCCCGAACTGGCGTAATCCAGTTCGCAGCTGATCGACGCCGATCCCGAGGTCACCCTGATCTCCGGCCAGTCGGTGGTCGCGAAGACGTCGGTTTCAAGCTGGGTGGAAGTCGGCTCGTCGACCGACACCGCGCCAAAGTTGGCGTTGCGATCCCCGCTGGTCGCGGGCTCCGCCAATTCGGGCGGCTGTTGGGAACTCTGGGTATTGCACGCCGCCAGGGCGATGCACATCGCCATCAGCAGCCCCTTTTTGAACATTCGTGTCACTGGTCTATTTACCCGGCAATTCAGGGCGGCGCTGATCCGCAGCAGCCGACTCGGTCTGGCCAGTCTAGGCGACCGGCGGGCAGTGGAAGCAACGTCGCATGAACGCAGGATGCGGCCAACGGGTTCTGCGAAGCACGACGCAATCCGCCCCTGCACGAATCGTCAGTTCGGTTCGGCCCATCGGTGTTCGACGATGGCGGCCTTGTTGCGCAACCCGTCCGCCCGGATCGACGAACACGCAATCGCTGCTGCCGTGATCCGCACATGGCACGGGGAGATTGCCGCGACCTTCAATTTTCGGGTCCGGCTGCGAGGCTTGCGCTGGCGCCCGCCATCGCCGAACCTGACCGCCAGCGCACCTTCGCTGCCACGGGTGCCCTGGAGGCGCGGAAACATTCGTATGGAGAGCCTATTGAGCAGCATCAACGTACTGATCGCCGCGCTGCTGATCGCACTGCTCGTCTGGTTTGCGTTCTCCTTCAACCGTCTGGTGCGTCTGCGCAACCAGGTGCGTACCGCGTGGGCGGATATCGATGTGCAACTGATGCGCCGGCATGATCTGGTCCCCCAACTGGTGGCTGCCGTGAAGGGATATGCGCGCCACGAAAGCGCGCTGTTGCAGGCGGTCACCGAACTGCGGACCCGCGCGCTTTCGTTGAAGAGCCCGGCAGAACTTGGCACCGTCGAATCGGAACTGGACCTGGCGCTGGGAAGGCTGCTGGCCCTGCAGGAGGCCTATCCGGATCTCAAGGCCAGCGGGAACTTCGCCCAGTTGCAGCGCGATCTCGTCTCCGTGGAAGAGCATCTGCAATACGCGCGGCGCTTCTACAACGGGGCAGTGCGGGACTACAACGACGCGGTACAGCGCGTTCCGGACCTGCTGGTGGCCCGCAGCACCGGATTCGCCGCCGCCGAGTTCTTCCAGGCCGGCGAAGCGCAGCGCGCGCCGCCGGTGGTGGAGCTGCATTCATGATGCGCTGGCTGCTCATCGCGCTGCTGGTCTCTGCACTGTCGTACCCGCTTTGCACGCTCGCCCAGGAGCGCATTGTTTCCTACGACAGCCGCGTCGAGGTCCGTACCGATGGCAGCCTGGACGTGACGGAGACCATCCGCGTACGGGCAGAAGGCAGCGATATCCGCCGCGGCATCTACCGCGACTTCCCCACCCGCTATCGCGACGCCCGCGGCAATCGGGTGGTGGTGGATTTCGACGTGATCGATGTCCGCCGCGACGGCCGTCCCGAGCCGTGGTTTGTCGAAGGCGTCGCCAACGGCGTTCGGATCAACACCGGCGATGACAGTTTCCTTCGCGTGCCGGCCGAGTACACGTACACACTGCGGTACCGGACCACCCGGCAGATCGGGTTTTTCAACAAACACGACGAGTTGTACTGGAACGCGATCGGCCACGGCTGGGCATTCCCAATCGCTTCGGGCACGGTCGAGGTACGGCTTCCCGAAGCCGTTCCGGCATCGAAGATGGCCACCGACGGCTACAGCGGAGCCTTCGGGGACCGGGGGACCGACTTCGATACGTCGTACCCGGCACCGGGCGTTGCCCGCTGGGAGTTGCGCCGCCCGTTGTCGCCGCGGGAAGGGTTGACCGTCGTGTTGGGATTCCCGAAGGGCGTGGTGACCCCGCCCTCATGGCAGCAGCGCCTGGCGTGGTTTTTCGGCGACAACCGCGGCGTGTTGATCGCACTGCTGGGACTGCTTGCCCTGCTGGTCTACTGCGTTCGCCGCTGGCGCCAGGTCGGACGCGACCCGCCTGCGGGAACCATCATCGTGCGTTACGAGCCACCCCCGGGTTACTCCCCCGCCGGGCTGCGTTACATCTCGAGGATGAAGTACGACAGCCGCTGCCTTTCCGCGGATCTGCTGGCCTGTGCGGTGGAAGGCGCGGTCTTTATTGAGCGCGAAAAGCGCCGCTTCGTCGAGAAGTGGCAAGTCCACAAGACCGCCGGAGACGAGGTCTCGACGCTGGAGCAGCGCGTCCTGCTGGAGCAGCTGTTCAGCGGGGGGAGGACCACACTGGAGGTCGACAACGCCAACGCCGCGGTCATGCAGGCTGTCATCAAGCGGCACCGTGGCACCTTGGACACCCGTTTCCAGCCGGCCCTGTTCGCACGCAACGGCCGCAGCATCGCGGTGGCAGCGGCGATCACGGGGGCAACCGCCATCCTCGCCCTCGGGCTCGGCGGCGGCGGAGGAATTCCGGCGATCCTCGTGGTGCTGGCATTGATGGTGCTGGCACTGGTGGTGTTTTCCGGACTCATCAAGGCACCGACGTTGGAGGGTCGGCTGCTGATGGACGAGATAGCGGGCTTCAAACGCTATCTAAGCGTCGCTGACCGCGAGGAACTGGCGCGGCTTGCCGCGCCAGGGGACGCGCGGCCGTCGCTCGATGCGGGCCGCTTCGAGCGTCTGCTGCCCCATGCCGTTGCGCTGGACGTGGAAGAAGCCTGGACTTCGCAGTTCACGCTTGCGGTTGGAACAGCCGCAGCCGCGGAGGCCACCGCGGCGCTGCCCTGGTTCCATGGCGGCAGCAGCGGCAATCCTGGCAGCTTCGCGGGCACCATCGGCAGCAGCCTGGACTCGCAGATATCGGCTTCGTCGACGCCACCGGGAAGCAGCTCCGGTGGCGGCGGCGGCGGTTCATCGGGTGGCGGTGGCGGCGGCGGTGGCGGCGGCGGCCGCTGAGCATCGCCGCCACAGCTCAGCTCGGCCGATCGATCCTGCGATAGGCGGCCTTGGCGATCTGGTGCAGGCCGTAAGCGATGAAGCCAACGCCGACTGCCCCGAGAAGCCAGCCGTGGCCCAGCATCTGCAGCACCTCGTCCAGATCGGCCGCCTGCTCGGCACGGTATTCCTGGCCCGCACGAAACACGAACCAGCCGACCGGGAGAAATACGAAGCCACGTGCGGCAACGCCAATCCGGCCGACCAGGATCACCCAGTGCGGATCGACCGCATCGCCCGAACGCATCTTTCGACTGACATCGCCCTGTGCCGCCTTCACCAGCTGGTGCACGCCATAGGCAATCACGCCCAGGCCCGCCAACATCACCAGCCATTGGCCGAACGGCTGATCGAGCAGCCGCGCGACCCATATCTCCTGCCCGTTTTCGGAGCCGCCCTGCTCGCCGCGGCTGAGTTGCCAGGCGGTCCAGGCCAGCGACGCATAGACGACAGCGCTGAGCGCGTAGAACAGCCGGACCGCAATGCGCTTGGCGTCGGTATCGACGTGCTCGGGATCGAGCAGCGCCTGCACCACGCGCCAGACGACATGCGCCAGCAGCCCGATGGCAATGACCATCAACATCAGCTGGCCGCCGGTCTCGTCCCTCAATGAAGCCAAGGCATCGGTGGCACCACCGGGGTCGCCAGTCGCCATGGCGGCCTTGATGGCTATCCAGCCGATCAGCGCGAACACCACGCCCTTGGCCGCATAGCCCACGCGGGCGATGGGCGGCACCCATCCGGCCACTTCGTCCGCAGCGCCGCTCCCGGCACCGCCAATCGTTCGATTCATCGTCATTCTCCCAGTCCGAAGGCACTGTGCGCCGCTCGAAAATCCGCGGCGCACGTGCCTATTCATAGCCGAGCCGTGGCTTCTTTCAGGTGAAGAGGCTGGTGATGCAATGATGGCGTGCCGGTGGGGAACCGGCTTTTGTCGCCTGCAGCAGGAGAAGTGGATGAGCTACGTCGATGGTTTCGTGGTCCCGGTCCCGAAAGACAGGCTTGCCGAATACCGCAAGATGGCGCGCAGGGCTGGAAAGGTCTGGCGCGAACACGGAGCGCTGGCGTACACCGAGTGCGTTGCGGACGACGCGCCCGGCGGAAAGCGCACCTCGTTTCCGCAGAGTGTGAAGCTGAAGCCCGGAGAGACCGTGATCCTGGCGTGGATCGTCTACAAGTCCCGGCGCGACCGCGATCGCGTCAACAAGCTTGCGATGGCGGACCCCAGGCTGGCGGATCTGACGGATTCGAAGACGCTGCCCTTCGACGGCAAGCGGATGTTCTGGGGTGGTTTCAAACCCTTCCTGGAACTCTGAGCCGGGGCTCGGGCACCACCTGCCCGCATGAAACCACCGATGCCGCGTTCGGCGGCACCGGTGCGTATCTGCAGATCAGTCGCCCTGGCGCTGGAACTTTCCGTAGGGCTGCAGTTGCTCCTGCACCACCGCCGCATCGCCCACGACGATGATCGACTGGTCTGCTGGCGCGTAATACTTCTGCGCCATCGCCGTCACCTGCCCGGCATCGACCTGACGGATCTTCGGCACATACTCGCCCAGAAATTCCGGCGGCAGACCTACCAGCCAGTTGTTTGCGAGCGTCGCGGCGACCGAGGCCTGCATCTGGTTGCCGATCAGGTAGCCGCCAGCGACGTAGCGCTTGGTGTCCTCCAGTTCCTGCGCCTGCACCGGCTCGGTTCCGAGACGCTCGAACTCGTGGAAGAACTCCTTCAGCGCCGCGCCCGTCACCTCGTTGCGCACGTCGGCGCCAGCCTGCACCCTGCCGCCTTCGCGCAACGCGCTCAGCCCGGCACGGGCACCGTAGGTGTAACCCTTGTCCTCACGCAGGTTCTGCATCACCCGGCTGCTGAAGCTTCCGCCAAGCACCGTGCCCGCCAGTTGCATCGGGACGTAATCGGGGTGGGTGGCCGGGATTGCCGGGCGGCCGAGGCGCACGGTCGACTGGACACTGCCATCGCGCTGGATCAGCACATGCTTCGGCGGCGCCTCCTGGCGAGCGGACTCCACTGCGGCGACACCTTCGCCCGATGCTTTCCAGTCACCGAATGCTTCCTCGGCGAGCTTGAAAGCAGTGCCTGCATCCATCCGCCCGGTCACCACCAGCAGCGCCCGGTCGGGACGAAATCGACGTGCGTGCTCGTTCCGAAGCATCGCAGGAGTAACCATGGCGATGGCCGCTTCCGTCGGCTGGACGCGCGCATATGGATGGTCTCCATAGGTCGCCGCCAGCAGGGCGCGGTCGGCCTTGAACGCGGGCTGCGCCTCCGCTGCTTTCAAGGCCTGCACCGCATTGGCCTTGGCCAACACCACCTCGTTGTCGGGAAACGAAGCGCTGCGGGCGATATCCGCCATCAGCTCCAGCATTCCCGGCGCATGGGAAACGAGTGCATTGCCGGACAGTGTGATGCCGTCGCCGCTTGCCGAGGCGCCGACGCTGCCACCAAAGCCCTGCGCCGCCTCGGCAATCGCGCGCGAGTCGCGCTCCAGGGTGCCTTCGCTGAGCAGTCCCGCGAGCAGCGCGGCAAAACCGGGCGCATCGGCCGCATCGGCGGAGTGACCGGCGCCGCTCAGCGCCAGCACATAGTCGACGCGTGGAATGCCGTCGCGCGGCACGACCCATACGGTCAAACCGTTGTCGAGCGTCCTGCGGGCGACATCGGCGATCGGCAGCGGCTTGTCGGCACCGTAGGGCGGCAACTCGGGCGGCAGGATCGAGTCGGGGCCGGCAAGTGCGAAGCCGGACAGCATCGCCAGTCCGATGCCGACCCACAGTGCCGCTGCCGCAATGCGGCGAGGTGGATGGGAAGAGTGCGCGTCCGGGGCCGACAGGGCGCTGCTCGCGATGTGCTGGTCGTTGATCGTCATGGTCATTGTCCTCACTGGCCGTCAGCGGCGGCTGGAGCCAGCATGGCCGCCGGCTTGCGATCGATGACGGTGCGGTTGGCGACCGTCAGGTAGGTACGTGCAGCGCGCTGGACATCGGCGGATGTCACCGACTCGATCCATCCAGGCACGCGATTGACCACGTTCGCGTCGCCCCAGAGCGTCTGCAGCCTGGCCAGCGTGTCGGCACGGTTGATGAAGCTTTCGTTGCCGTTGTACCAGTCGGCGAGCATGCGGGTCTTGACCCTGGCGAGGGTCGCGTCGTCGACGCCGTCGCGCACGATGGTGGCGATCTCCTCGTCGAACGCCGCCAGCACCTCGTCGGCATTGCTGGTCGGCTTGTACAGCGCGAACACGGTGAACAGCGTCGGGCCGTCGTAGGTCCACGGGTCGGTCAGCCCGTAGAGGGAGTCGATGTTGAGCGCCAGCTCGCGACCCTTGACCACGCCCTGGTACAGGACCGATGCGTCGCCTCCGGCGAGCAGCTCGCCCAGCACCGCCATCGGCGCCTGGTCCGGCGAGCCGCGCTCGGGCATCTTCCAGGCGGCGGCGATCGCCGGCACCTGCGCCAGCGCGTCGCTCTGCGTGATCCGCTTCTCGGCGGTGTTCAGGCCCTCGGCGTAATCGGGTGCGGGTGGTGTCGGCCTGGACTCGATGTCGCCGAAGTATTTTTCGGCGAGTGCGAACCCTTCCTTCGGACCGATGTCGCCGGCGATTGCGATCACCGCATTGTTCGGTCCGTAGTAGTCGCGGTGGAACGCCGCCACGTCCTCCAGGCTCGCGTTCTTCAGGTCCTCGAAGCTGCCGTAGCCGTCGTGGTTGTTCTCCCACTTCTGGAAGGCATGCTGCCCGATATCGATCCACATGAAGCCGCCATACGGCTGGTTCTTCACGTTGACGCGGATCTCCTCCTTTACCACGTCCTGCTGGTTGGCGAGCGTCTTCGCATTGAAGTCCAGTGTCTTCATGCGATCGGCTTCCAGCCACAGGATCGGCTCGAGCGCGGACACCGGTGCGACCTCGATGTAATTGGTGAAATCCGCGCGCGTGGACCCGTTGTTGCGCCCGCCACCGCCGGTGATCACGCGATCGAACACTCCCTCGCCCGCACGTGGCGTGCCCTCGAACATCAGGTGTTCGAACAGGTGCGCGAAGCCGGTGCGGTTGCGCGGTTCAAGGCGCATGCCGACGTGGTAGACGACGCTCACGCCCACGGTCGGCGAACTGCGGTCCTCCGACACGACGACCGTGAGCCCGTTGTCGAGCTTTTTCACCGCCACCGGCACGTTCCAGCGATCCGCGTCGGATGCAAGCACCGGAGACGACATCAACGAAAAGCCTGTAAACAGCAAAGCCAGGTGGCGCTTGCGCATGGAAATAGTCCCGTTGATTGACCCCAACCGGCACTGTCCCCCGCAAGCGCGCCATGGGCCAGCGCCATGAGTCACGATCCACATGGGAAAACCCGCATCGGCCGGTCGGCGCGCCAGAGTCGCGGCATGCGTGGTGCCGTCCCATCAGCCGCCTGCCAGCGATACCGCCAGGTCGCCGTGAAGATGAACGGGACCTCCCGCCATCGCAGAACCCTACCCGCTTTTCGAGACTCCGGCCGCTGTCAGTCGAACGAATCGAACCGTGCACCCGGCCTTCCCAAAGCCGTTACTTTTTGCCCGATAACCTGCCGCCGTCATCCCCGCCCTTCAGCAGAGGCAAGGAGAAAAGCGATGCTCGCCACGACCTTCCGCCGGCCGTACAAGGTCCGCGCCGAACACGTACCCGAGCCGGTGATCGAGCATCCCAACGATGCCATCGTCAAGGTCACCCGCACCTGCATCTGTGGATCGGACCTGCACCTGTACCACGGGCTCGTACCCGACACCCGGGTCGGCTCCATCTTCGGCCACGAGTTCACCGGCACGGTGGTGGAGGTCGGGCCATCGGTCCGCAACCTGAGCGTGGGCGACAACGTGCTGGTGCCTTTCAACATCTTCTGCGGCACCTGCCACGCGTGCCAGCGCGAACTCTACGGCAACTGCCACAACGTCAATGCGCAATCGTCAGCAGTGGGCGGCATCTACGGCTATTCGCACACCGCCGGCGGCTACGACGGTGGACAGGCCGAGTATGTGCGCGTGCCGTTCGCCGACATCGGACCGACGGTGATCCCGCAGGACATCCACATCGAAGACGCGGTCCTGCTGACGGACGTGGTGCCGACCGGCTACCAGGCCGCGGAGATGGGCGACATCCAGGAAAACGACACGGTGGTCGTGTTCGGTGCCGGGCCGATCGGCATCATGGCGGCGAGATGCGCATGGCTGATGGGCGCCGGCCGCGTGATCGTGGTCGACCACGTCGATTACCGGCTGGAGTTCGTGCAGCGGTACGCACACTGCGAGGTGGTCAACTTCCGCGACGTCGACGACATGGCCGTGCACATCAAGCGCATGACCGACTGGCTCGGTGCCGACGTGTGCATCGACGCGGTGGGTGCCGAGGCCGATGGAAACCTCGCGCAGACACTGACCGGCGTGCGCATGAAGCTGCAGGCGGGCGCCGCGACGGCGCTGCACTGGGCGATCAACTGCGCGCGCAAGGGCGGCAACGTCTCGGTCGTCGGCGTCTATGGCCCCACCTTCAACGCAGTGCCGATCGGCAACGCGCTCAACAAGGGACTGACGCTGCGCATGAACCAGGCCAGCGTGAAGCGCCATCTTCCACGCCTGATCGAACACATCCGCGAAGGGCGGCTCAACCCCCGCGAGATCATCACCCACCGCGTGCCGCTGGAAGACGTCGACGAGGCGTATCACATGTTTTCGTCCAAGAAGGACGACTGCATCAAGGCGGTGCTGATTCCGCCGCGCGCCGGCCTCGTCGAACCCACTTCATCCGCGCCAACCCACCTGCACTGAAGGAGCGCCGCCATGGCGATGTCCACCGATCACTCGAACATTCCCGGCTGGGGCGCGGACCTCGACCGCAGCAAGCGACCCGCAGTGCCGATGGAACGCACGCCACCGCGGCTCGAGGGCGTGCATTGGGACGAACCCGAGCAGCAGCGTCAGACCGTCGAATTGCTGCAATCGATCGAACGGCCGGGTATTCCCCCGGTGTTCGGCACCAGCGTGCCACCCAGCGGCGCAAGCGGCTGGATCCGGCGGCGCGCGTTCCGGCGCAGCGAAAACGACATCCGTCACTGGACGATGCTGCTCATGGCCGACCGCGTCAACGTCGTCGAAGGCGTGCTGCAGGACGTGCGCAGGTCACCCGCAACACCCATCGTACTCGGTGCGCTCGGCGTCCTCGCGGCGATGTGGGTGGCCGGCCGGACTGGCAATGGCTCTCGCGGTTCGCGGCTGCAGCGCATGGACGCGGAAACGCCATATTCCGTCGAGTAGCAATGCCAACGAAGGGAGCCCCTGGCGACTGCGGTGGGCATAAGATCGGCACTCGCCCCGCGGGAGCCGACTGATGTGCTATTCCGCCCAGATCGTCCAGGAATACGAACGCTACGTCCGCGCCTGGGACGCGAAGATCGACCTCCAGACGTTCGTGCGCCTGTACCGGGAGCGGCAACGCAACGCCGCGATCCGGATACCGAAGGCGATGGACGCGCAGTGGATGAAGGTCGAAGGACCGGAGGCGGCCGGGATCCGTACTCTCATCGAGGAGCACGACCGCCAGCAAGCGGTCATTCTGGAGCGGATGCTCTTCAGTCAACGAAAGCGCCTGGTTGACGCCGAGCGCGTGCTGCAGTCGCGGACCACCAGGGCTGCGACCGAAAGCCGGCGCATTGCGACGGACAAGATCGCCTGGGCGCGCGGCAAGCTGGATGACCTGCATCGCACCGCCGTCGAGGAACGCGATTCACGCATCTTTCCCGGCCATTACGCACCAGTGATGGTCTGGGAGGACGGCCGCCGGTTGATAAAGCCAATGCGCTATCAATGCCGTCCCGCAGGCAAGCCCGCCGCCCATGACCGGAAATACCCCGGCACCTACAACGCCAGGCGCGACAACCTGGAGGGCTTCTGGAGTGGTCAGTTCGGCCACAGCCATGCCGTCGTGCTGACAAGCGCGTTCTACGAAAATGTCAGCCGCCACAGGACCGAGGGACGCGAGCTTGCACCGGGCGAGGAAGAGCAGAACCTTGTGCTGGAGTTCCGGCCACAACCGCAGCAGGAGATGCTCGTGGCGTGTCTCTGGTCTCACTGGAAATCAGGCAGCGAGGAACTGATGTCCTTCGCCGCGATCACCGACGATCCTCCACCGGAAGTTGCCGCGGCCGGTCACGACCGGTGCGTCGTGCCGATCAAGCCGGAGAACCTCGACCGATGGCTGGATCCATCCGGCTCCAGCGTGCAGAACCTGCATGCGATCCTCGAGGACCGGCAGCGCCCCTACTACGAACACCGGTTGGCGGCCTGACCCGCGGAAACCGCGGCACGCAGCCAACATCTCCTGGAGTGCGCCCGTAACCACGCCCCGGATCGTATGCGGATCCGGGGCGGGAACGAGGTCAGATGGACACAGGATCATCCTGCGGCGACATTGCAAACCTGCCCCGCCACAGGCGACACCAGGCGCCGCGGCAAGCATGCCGCGGCGGCACACATCCCGTTGATTTCAGCAGACGCCCTGATAGATGCACGCGGCCCACTCGGGATGATCCACGAACGGATTGCGGTTGCCCTGATAGCTGAAGATCGCGTCGTTGCGCAGGCGCTCGGCTTCGGTCACCGGGTCCTGAGAGTGCCACTGCAGCAGCACCGAGAGGAAGCCCATGTAGGCGACGCTGGCGTTGCCGCTGGTCATGGTGATCAGGCTGGCGCTGTCGGTCAGGCGCAGGTCCGGTTCGGTCGCACCGGTCACCGTGTGGACGCCGCCTTCGTAGCGCACGTCCATGTACAGCAGTGCGCGCGCGACGTTGCCCTTCAGCTTGCTCCAGGTCTGCCAGATGGTGCCGTTGGACCAGTTGGAATTGCCCGGGAACACGCCCGTGCCGCCACCCGCGCCGGCGTACGCCAGCGTCGGGAACTCGGTGCAACTGGAAGAACAGTTGCCGTAGGGCTTGTTGCCGCGATCACTGTTGTAGCCGATGTCGGACAGCATCAGCATGTGCATGTCGGTATACGGATAGACGCCCGAGCCGTCGTTCGGGAAGCCGTAGGACTTGGGCCAGGTGTGCTCGCGGTTGTACTGCGTATTGCCACCGCCGGCCTTGAGGTAGGAGGCATTCCTGTAGATGTCGAGGATTCGACTGGCATTGAGCGGATCCTGATCGGCGAATTCCAGGACGTCCCAGGTGTCGGTGGTGGACGCGGTGTAGGGGAAGCGCTTGTGGTCATCGATCACCGCGTGCAACGTGGCGCGCAGGTTGGAAGGGCTGCTGGTATTGACGCCGCTGTAATAGCCGGTGATCGGCGGAGTGACCGTCCCGGTGAAGCTCTGGCCGGCGTTGCATGCGCCGAACGAATGGGTGCGCGGCGACTGCCAGGCGAAGTCGGCGGCCTTCGTTCCTGAGCCCGACAGCTGCAGCGAATAGCCCGAAGGCGTCGTGCTGGTCTCCGACTTCAGGATGTTCGCGCTGGTCTTGCCCGCGGCAGGGCCATCGCTGGCGGTGAAGGTGCCTTCGTAGCTGAGGAACTGGACCACATTGCCGGCCGGGTCCACCAGCGCCAGCCCGTCGGGTGCGCCGTTCTGCATCCCGCCTGCCGAGACCACCGCCGTGCCATGCCCGCCGCACTGGTCGGAGATCGTCCCGGACAGGCTCAGGGTTGAATAGCGGGCACCGTTGCTGCCGTTGTAGAGGGCTACCTTCCAGCCGGTCATGCTGGTGCCCGCAGGCGCGACCACCTCTACCTTCTCGTTGTAGTCGGTGCCGCTGTTGTCGTAGTGGAACTCGTTGACGAAAACATCGGCGCTGGCTGCCGAACTGGCGAATACCGCCAGCCCCAGCAGGCTTGCACGCATGCGCGTGGTCGTCTTGCCCATGGTGTTCCCTTCCCAAAGATGCCGCGGTCGCGGCGAAGCGCTGGTGCCGCCTTCCCCCGGCGGACACGATGGAACGAAGTCTATGGCTTCTTTGCTACAGAAATACATTTCCCGGTGCACCCATGACCGCCCGGGCCGCGTGCCCGCGGACCCCGGATGATCCGACTTCCGGGAAAATCACGCCTGTCCGGCTGCTGCGGCTTGAAGTCCGGACAGGCCGCACCCATTGTCGATGCTCCATCCCAACCCCTTCGGGGCACCAGACCACACGATATGAATGCACCCGCCGAAACCCGCCAGTTCGAAGCCGAGGTCGCCCAGGTCCTGCATCTGGTCACGCACTCGCTGTATTCGCACAAGGAAATCTTCCTGCGCGAACTGATCTCCAACGCCTCCGATGCCTGCGACAAGCTGCGCTTCGAGGCCATCGCCGATCCCGAGCTCATGGCCGGCGATTCCGAGCTGCACATCGATGTCAGCTGGGACAAGGACGCCCGGACCGTCACCGTGCGCGACAACGGCATTGGCATGAGCCGCGATGAAGTGGTCGCCAACATCGGTACGATCGCCAGCTCCGGTACGCGACGCTTCCTGGAAGCCATGAGCACCGAGGGCAAGGCCGATGCGCGCCTGATCGGGCAGTTCGGCGTCGGCTTCTACTCCGCGTTCGTGGTCGCCGACCGCGTCACCGTGCTGACCCGCCACGCGGGTGCCCCTGCATCGGAAGGCGTCAGCTGGGAGAGCGACGGCCGCGGCGAGTACACCCTCGCGCCTGTCGATCTCGACCAGCGCGGCACCACGGTCGTGCTGCACCTCAAGGCCGACGAGGACGAATTCCTCGCCGGCTGGCAGTTGCGTTCGCTGATCCACCGCTACTCCGACCACGTTGCGTTTCCCATCCGCATGCCTGCGGAAAAGGCCGGCAAGAACGAAGATGCAGCGGAAGACGAAGCAGCGGAGAAAGCCGAGGCACCGGCCCCCGAATGGGAAACCATCAACGCCGCCTCGGCACTGTGGACCCGGCCCAAGGCGGAGATATCCGACGAGGATTACCAGAGCTTCTACAAGACGCTCGGCCATGATTTCAACGACGCACTGGCGTGGACGCACAACCGCGTCGAAGGAAACCAGAGCTTCATCACCCTGCTGTACCTGCCCTCGCAGCCGCCGTTCGACCTGATGATGGGCGGGCGCGACGAGCGAAAGGGCCTGAAGCTCTACATCAAGCGCGTGTTCGTGATGGACGCGGCCGAGGAACTGCTGCCGAATTACCTCCGGTTCGTCCGCGGCGTGATCGACGCCGACGACCTGCCGCTCAACGTCAGCCGCGAACTGCTGCAGAAGAACCGGCAGCTGGATCGCATCAAGTCCACCTGCGTCAAGCGCGTGCTCGACCTGATCGAGAAGATGGCGCGCGACGAGCCCGAGAAGTTCGCGACCTTCTACAAGGCCTTCGGCAATACCTTGAAGGAAGGCATTGGCGAGGACGCGGCCAACCGCGAGCGCATCGCCAAGCTGCTGCGCTTTGCCTCCACCAAGGGCGAAGGCGCCAGCCAGACCGTGTCGCTGGACGACTACATCGGCCGCATGCCGGTCGGCCAGGACACGATCTGGTATATCACCGCCGACAGCCACGCGGCCGCGTTCGGCAGCCCGCAGCTGGAATCGTTCAAGGCCAAGGACATCGAGGTCCTGCTGATGTACGACCGCATCGACGAGTGGATGCTCGGATCGCTGCGGGAGTACGCCGGCAAGAAACTGCAGAACGTCGCCAAGGGCGAACTGCCCCTGGACGAGGCCGAAAAGCAGAAGCGCGACGAGGCGACGAAAGAAGCCGAGCCGTTGCTGGCCAGGCTCAAGGAACTGCTGGGCGACCGGGTCTCGGAGGTACGCGTCTCATCGCGCCTGACCGATTCGCCATCCTGCCTGGCTCTGGCGGATTTCGACATGGCGCCGCACATCGCGCGACTCATGCGCGAAGCGGGTCAGGGCATGCCCGAGAGCAAGCCGACGCTGGAGATCAATCCCCAGCACGAACTGCTCAAGCGCGTCGAGACGGAAACCGACGACGACCGGGCGAAGGACCTCGCCACGCTGCTGCTGGAGCAGGCCGAGATCACCGCAGGGGCGCAGTTGCCCGACCCGGCGGCTTTCGTGCAACGGATGAACCGGGTGCTGCTGGGCAGCTGATCGCATCGCCACGGAAGCAACGAAAAACCCGCCGCATTCGGCGGGTTTTTTCTTGCGTCAATGCAATATTTCCATGCGCTCGCCGCACGGCATATCTCCCCGCACATATTGGTTACCGGAGAAACATTCGCGGCATCGGCAAATCAGGCCTATGCTCGCCGGGCGGCCATTCGCCGGATGATCAATCTGCTTTGCCGGTGGACTTGCAGGATCGCACTTTCAGAAAATCAGATGGAGTATTACCAGTGAACAAGCAACTGTTCCTCACCGGCATGATCGTTTCCACGTTGGCGCTTGCATCGGCATTTGCCGTGCCTCCAGTGCACGCTGCATCCCCCAACGCAAATTCGAACTCGCGCGCCGCGGCGCCGACGACCCTCTCCGCGGACAACACCTACAAGCGCACCGCAACGATTGGCGTGGGCCAGGGCGTGGCGCAACATCGCTTCCGCCTGGACCTGCCCGCGGGCGCCTCTCTGCAGGCGCTGTCCACCGAGAAGGGCGAGAAGGAACTCGCGTCCGAAATCCTGGTGGTCGACCGCGAGGGCAAAACGCTTGGCGTGGTGGACTCGGCATGGGCGCAGGACGCAAGCGGCAAGGCCCTTTTCACCTACTTCCGTATCGACGGCAACACCATCGTCCAGACCATCGACACCTCGGAAGCCGCAGCCGGTCCGGTCACCGCACAGCTGATGTACGCAGGAACCAACGTCGACCCGGATGCAGCCTTCGTGGATGCGCCAGCGGACGCCGGCGATATCACAACGGCCGCAGTATCGTATGTCAGCGTGCCCTGGAACTACGTCTACGCCCCGTGGCGCGGCTCGCTGCACGACTACTGCACGGCCTCCCCGGATGAATTCCCCAACCCGTTCGGCGCCAATGCCAACTTCCGCGGTCCCTGCGCGCGCCATGACATGTGCTACGCCGGCACCACGTCCGCATGGACCTGCGACGTGAACCTGCGCGAGAACATGCGCATCAACTGCCGATACACCTACGCCTGGTACAACCCCACGCGCGCTGTGTGCTACGACACCGCCGACATCTATTTCGCGGCGGTCGTCCTGCATACCGGCAGCTGATCGCCAGTCGACGCACGGTCTGGTTCGCTGGACCGTTGCGTCGCATCCGCCCGGCGGACCTTGGCGCGATCGAGCGCGCAGGTCGCAGTAGCGAAATACACTCCTGGCAGGCGAGCGGTCTGCCCCTAAATAAAAACGGCGCCCGAGGGCGCCGTCATTTTTTCGTCGACCGGCGATCAGGCCGTCGCCGGCATCCCGTCCGGTTCCGTTTTCGGGTCCGGACCAAAGCGGTTCTCGCCCTGCGTGCCGTCCAGCGCGAGCAGATGCCCCCTTGGTCAGCAGCCCCCATCCGCTCTTGTCGTGGTCGTGCACCTGCGCACCGCCACGCGATGCTCGGGATCAGCCCCGCCAGCAAATAGTTTCCGCTGAGCTGGCCCATGCCTGCCGGATGGAATGTACCGATGACCATGTCGACCAGCATAAGGCCGACCAGCATGTTGACCAGCGTAAACACCCGGTATTCCTTGCGGCGCGCCCGGCCGGAGAAACCCACGTAGTTCCGAAGCACTTTCGTATACCAGGATTCCATTCTGTGGTGATCCTGCGCAGGCTCCCCCAGCCGGCGCTGACCGATCCCAGCAGGCATCAAGGTCAGACCGCCAACGCTTCCAAAGGCCTCGCCGCAGCCTGCAGCGGTGGCACCGACCAGCGCGGCAGATCGATGGTGAACACGCAACCCGTGCCCGGAAGGTCGCGCACCGCCAGCGTACCGTCGTTGGCCTCCACGCTACGGCGGGCGATAGACAGGCCCAGACCGACACCGCTCTTGTCCTGATCGGATTGCACGAAGGGGTGGAACAGGAGATCCGGGTCCCCGGCGGGCAGTCCGCCGCAGCTGTCTTCCACATCGATGAGAATGCGATCGGCAACGGCATACGCGTTGAGCGTGACCTGGCTGCCTGGATGGGTGAACTTGAAGGCATTCTGCAGAAGATTGCCTACCGCCGAAAACAACAGGTCGCGATCGGCGTCCACCGCCAGCAGCTCATCGACCTTGGAGACCGACAGGCTGCAGCCCTTGACCTCAGCCTCCAGCTCACCGGCGAGCCTGACCTCCTGGATGAAATCGGCCAGCGAGAACAAAGCGTGCTGCACCGCCATGCCGGCCGTCATGCGCACTTCGGCGAGCGAACGGTCGATCAGGCTGCGCAGGTTGACCAGGCTGCGGTCCAGAACCGCGCCCGTAGCGCCGCCGTGACCAACGTTGCCGGACTTGATCACCGCCAGCGCCATGGTCGCTGTACTGAGGTGGTTTCGCAGCTCATGCGCGAAATACCCCAATCGCTCGTTGAGCGAGTCCGCCTGCTGATCGGCCATCTTGAAGTCGCGCTGGTAGGCGAACTCGGTCACGGCGTTGGCGATGGCGTTGTCCAGGCAGCGATTGAATGTGCGGAACTCATTGACCTCAATGGTCGCGTCCAGCTCGCATGCAAGATCCATGATCGATTGACAGAGGTCGCCGTAGTCGTGGACCAGTTCCTCCACGGTGAATCCGTGCTCCAGCAACTCACGTCCATGCGCAGCGGCACTTTCACCCATTTCAGAGAGCATCGGCCTGCCGCCACCGGCAGGGCCGGAGACCTTGCGGCTGAGCATCGGATGCGGGGTCAGTTCGACCTGCAAGGTCTTTATCAGTTGATCGAGGAAAATCGTAATGCCGTGATCGAGTTCGCGCTTGTCGGCTCCAGCAACATGCCTGTTGGCGACCTTGGTCCGGCACCGGGCAATAAGCTCCATCCGATGAGCCGCGAGAAACGTGTGCATGTTCATCACCCCACCCTACGCGCAAGTGTGAGCTTACGTATGAATGCCGCCCTCGGGTGCCAACCAGCACAACAGGACCAGCCGCCGGACGGCCAGTTACCCAGCGCATGAGCGCAATGGCTCAGTACTTCTCCACGCGCAGCACCGAGACATCGGCGAAGAACAGCGTCAGCCCGTAGTGCGGCCCGTGCGTGCGCAACACGTGCTCGGCGATCGCGTCGGCAACGTCTTCATCGCACACTACTTTCATCTCGATGGTGCGGTCGGCCTCCCAAGCACCTTCGCGCTCGCCGGTGCTGCCGCCACCGCGCACGTCGTGGACCGTGTAGCCGTGGGCGCCGAGCTTCCTGACGTCGCGAACGAGCTGACGTTCAAGCGCTGCCTCGGTGATGATCACCAGCAGTTTCTTCGGGTACTTGGTCATCGCGTCAGCGCCTGTGCCATCAGGATGTAGAGCGGTATGCCCACCACCAGGTTGAACGGAAAGGTGATGCCGAGCGCCGCAGTGATCGAGAGCCCGGCGTTGGCGTCGGGCACCGCGATGCGCATCGCGGTCGGTGCCGCGATGTAGCTTGCACTGGCGGCCAGCGTGGCGACGATCGCAATGCCGCCGGTCGACAGCCCCAGCGCGACACCCACCAGCGCGCCGGCAAGCGCCAGCACCGGAGGCACGCCGATGCCGATGATCAGCACGGCCACGCCGAAGCGGCGCACTTCGCCCAGACGCGCCCCTGCGACCAGCCCCAGCTCCAGCAGGAACAGCGCCAGCACGCCCTTGAAAGGATCGATGAACACCGCCCGGATCGGCGCGGCGCCTTCCACCCCGGCGATCGCGCCGATCAGCAATCCGCCCAAGAGCAGCAGCACGCTCTTGCCGAACAGCACATCGTGCGCCAGCGTGCCCCAATGCATGCGCGCGCTGCCTTGCATCCCGCGCTGCGACCACCTGGCCAGGAGGATGCCCGCGACGAGTCCCGGCGCTTCCATCACCGTCACCCACAACGCTGCATGCGATTCGTACTCGATGCCCTGCCGCGCCAGCGTCGCGGTGGCCACCGCGAAGGTGACCACGCTGACCGAGCCGTAGTGCGCCGCCATCGATGCACTGTCCACGCCGCTGAGGCGCAGGAGCCGCAGCAGCGGAAACAGCGCGAACGGAATCACGAAACCAAGCCCGACGGTGGCAGCCACCTGCGGCGCGAGCGCCATCAGCGGCTGCTCGCTGAGCTCGATTCCGCCCTTGATGCCGATGGCAAGAAGGAGATAGATCGACAGCGTTTCGTAGAGCGCCTCCGGCAGGCGCAGGTCGCTTTTGACCAGCCGCGCGAACACCCCCAGGGCAAAGAACAGCACGACGATATCGACCATGGCCGGCATGCTGCCACAACTTCATTGCAGGAGATGCGTTACTACTTGTCTACAGGTGGCTCGTCTACCGGTGGCTCGGCCGCCCAGGCGAACCCCGTCGCAGCGTCGCCGGCCGCGAAGGTGCGCAGGTCGGTGTGCGGGAAGAACACGCCGCCCAGCCTGGTGATGGTGCCCAGCCACTCGCGCTCGGTGACGATCGCACCGCGTGCGAAACGGTGGAACTGTCCCAGTTTTCCGATCGCGTAGCGCAGGTCGCGTGCTACTGCCATGGGCGTCATCCTTGCCATTCCGACGAGATCGCAGAAGACCGTGATGCGTCGATGTTCGGACAGGCGGGCCTCGATCTCCGCGATGCACCTGTCGTAGTCGTCGGCGGTGAGCGTCTCGCGAACCTTGAACGCCGCGACGTGCGACGGCGCTGGCAGTATCTCGATCATGGGTGCTCCCGTGGGATGCCTGGTCGGGCTGGAACGGCGGTCGCAGCCAGCGGCGGCCACAGCATCACTGCCACAGCATGGCCGTTACAGCATTGACGACGGGAGGGCACGACTGCAAGGGCTACGCCGCCTGCACAGGATCGTGCGAGTGCACTGCTCGTGACGCCTGCCCAATGCTTTTTCGATGATGGCCCCTGAAAAGTAAAACGCACAAGGCACAACCGGGCGCTCAGTCCATTCAGCTATGTTCGAACCGGCCCCGGATTGGGTCCCCTGCCTCGTTGACTGATCCGCGGAGCTCCACGACAATCAGCCCGGAAGGGGAGTAGCTCCCAATCGCTGAGGCCGTCATTACGGGCGCATTGCCCCGGTCCAGCAGCCCACGTTCGCGATGGGCGGGCAAGACCTTCGCCGCAATGGCGACAGGCATGGCTCCCGGGTTCCGTTGATCCCGTGCAGGCACCTCGAACCTTGCGTTCGTCGGCGTCTTCAATTTCGGGAGCGGTGGATGGAAACGATGGGTAGTCCCTGGTTGTGGGGTGTATTTCTTGTCGTGGTCGTGGCGGCCCTGCTGATCGATCTGGTGCTCATGCGCCATGGCGGCCCGCACAGGGTCACGTTTCGTGAGGCCCTTTACTGGAGTGCCGGCTGGGTCGCGCTGGCGTTGGCGTTCAATGCGGGACTGTGGTGGTACCTGGTCGAGACGGCCGGAGCCGTCGTCGGCGACCGCGTTGCGCTGGAGTTCCTGACCGGTTACCTCGTCGAAAAGTCGCTGGCGGTCGACAACATCTTCGTGTTCCTGATGCTGTTCACCTACTTCGGTGTTCCGCCACAATCGCAGCAGCGGGTGCTGATCCTGGGGGTTCTGGGTGCGATCGTGCTGCGCGCGATCATGATCTTCATCGGCGCCGCGCTGATCGTGCGCTTCCACTGGATCCTCTACGTGTTCGGCGCTTTCCTGCTGCTGACCGGTGTGAAAATGTGGCTGGCCGCCGGCAAGGTGCCGGACATGGACAATAACCCGATCCTGCGCTGGATCACCGGACACCTGCCGCTGCTTCGCCGCTACCACGGCGAGGCGCTCTGGATCGGCAGCGGCAGCCGGCGCAAGTACACCCCGTTGTTCGTCGTGCTGGTGATGATCGCCATCTCCGACGTGATCTTCGCGGTGGACTCGATCCCCGCGATCTTCGCGATCACGCTCGATCCTTTCATCGTGCTGACCTCGAACGTCTTCGCAGTGCTGGGCCTGCGCGCGATGTTCTTCCTGCTGGCGGGCATGGCGGACCGCTTCCATCTGCTGCCGTACGGGCTGGCGCTGGTGCTGGGCTTCATTGGCACCAAGATGCTGATCGTGGACCTGTTCAAGATCCCGGTGATGGTGTCGCTTGGGGTCGTGGTCGCAATCGTCGGGACGACCGTCCTGCTGAGCCTGAAGAACCCGCCTCGGGTCGAACCCGGCCGATGAGGTGCGCCGCGTTGGCTGCTGCTTGAGTCCGGTGGAGAGGACTGGCAGCAGTAGCCAGCGGCGCTCGAGCAGATGTGACCATTGTCGAGTCCCGGCCGGCCGCGCTTCATGTCATCCAGGATAGGTGCCAACCGCCTGAGGATTTACGGTCAGGCGATCGACTGAGATACCCGCACCAGGGCACTTCCCCGCCGCCGTCAGCCGTCTGGAACAGTTCCCGGTGCGCGCGTGACTGATGGTCGAACTCATCGCCCGGGTGGCCGGGGAACTCGCCAGTGGCTCGCAGGCGGCGACGGAACACGGCAGCGGCGAGACTTCGGGGTCTTGCAGGCCGCTGGCGCGGACCCGCCTCGTTTCTGGCTAGCATGGCCGCACCCACGCACGGAGCGAGCAACGATATGACCGATGAGCAGACCCCCGTTTCACGCCAGGCCGTGCTCGCCATGTCGCCCGACCAGTTCCGCGACCTCGGCCACGGCCTGGTGGATGCGCTCGCCGATTTCCTCGCCGGCCTGCCTGCCCGTCCGGTGACCAGCGATGCCACGCCCGCCGGGGTGCGTTCACTGCTGCCAACGGGCGCGATCCCGGAGCACGGCGCTCCAGCCGAGCGACTGCTGTCGGATACGACGAAGCTGCTGATCGATCATTCCCTGTTCAACGGGCACCCGCGCTTCTTCGGCTACGTAACCGCCGGCCCCGCGCCCATGGGCGTGCTTGCCGAGCTGCTGGCCGCCGCGATCAATGCCAATGTCGGAGGCGCCACGCTCGCGCCAGTCGCCAGTGCGATCGAAGAGCAGACGGTGCGCTGGATCGCCGAACTCATGGGCTACCCGGAAGACTGCGGCGGGCTGCTGGTGAGCGGCGGCAACATGGCAAACATCGTGGCGTTCTTTGCCGCACGTCGCGCGCACGCCGACTGGGACATGCGGCAGCAGGGCGTAGGCAAAGGCCCGCCGTTGCTCGTGTATGCATCCACCGAGACGCACACGTGGCTGCACAAGGCGGCCGATCTTTCCGGCATCGGCACGGATGCGATCCGCTGGATTCCGACTGGCAGCGACGGTCGCATGGACACCGCAGGACTGTCCGAGCGCATCGCCGCCGATCGCGAAGCCGGCAGCCAGCCGTTCCTGCTGATCGGCACGGCAGGCACGGTCGCCACTGGCGCGGTCGATCCACTGCCCGGGCTTGCGCGCATCGCCCGCGAGCAGAAGGTGTGGTTCCACGTCGATGGCGCCTACGGCGGCGTCGCGGCCACGTTGCTGGACACGGACGAGTCGGCGTTGGTGCCATCCGACCTCGCCGGGCTGCGAGAAGCAGACTCCATCGCGCTGGATCCGCACAAATGGCTCTACGCGCCGCTGGAAGCCGGCTGCGTGCTGGTGCGTCGCGCCGAAGACCTGCGCGACGCCTTCAGCTACAAGCCCAGTTACTACCGCTTCGACGACGACACCGAGGAGCCGTTGCCGAACTATTACGAATACGGCCCGCAGAATTCGCGCGGCTTCCGTGCGCTCAAGGTCTGGCTGCAACTGCGCCAGGCAGGTCGCGCCGGTTATCGGCAGATGATGGCCGATGACATCCGCCTGGCGCATCGGCTTCAATCGCAGGTGCGAGCCAGTGACTCGCTCGAACCCGGCCCTGGAGGCCTCAGCATCGCCACCTTCCGCTATGTCCCGCAGTCCGCTCCGCAGGACGACACCCGCGGCAAATGGCTCGACGCGCTCAACACCGAACTGCTCGATCGACTGCAGCGCGGAGGCGAAGCGTTCGTCTCCAACGCCGTGATCAACGGCGGCTTCTGGCTGCGCGCGTGCATCGTCAACTTCCGCACCGGCGTTGCCGACGTCGACGCACTGGTATCGGTCGTGGAGCGCCTGGGAGCTGAGCTCATTTCCGGGCGACAAAGTCCTGCGTGAGCCCGCAGTGTTCGCTGCGCCGTGGCTGCAGCATCGTTATGCCAGTGCCAATCATCGTGCGCGCACCCCTGCCTGCGGAACACTACGGAAGTGGGCAGGCGCAGTCCTGCATCCGCGGCATTCACAACGCAAGGCGCACGCGGCTCGCGTGGCTGCAGGCGCGAAATTTCGACCTCGCTGCCATCCTTGAGGCGCAGCAGGTAGCCGCCGTTGCCCCACGAATCAATTGACGAAATGCGTGATCTTGGCTGCGGATCAACATTCCTCTGCTGGTTGCCGATTCTGTGTCCATCTCCGAAAGCCGGTTGATGGCGGTGGCCCGAGCGTTCTCCTGCTGTTGTAGCCTCCCAGTGCAAGCATCCACGGGAGGCTTTCACCACACCCGGGGAAGCGGCCTCGTGCGGCACGCCAGAGGCCGAGTGAGTCCAATGAATCCGTGCACGAAAGGTCGATGCGGTTTCAGACGCGGCGTTCTTTGTTCAGCTTTCCTCATCCCCGCGGTGCGGCACGCAACAGTGCGACGGGAATCGCGATCGGCTCATGAGCGTAGACTCGTGGAGTCGCCAACGGACAAGGAATGGACATGCTGCACCTATCTCGCGCCGTTTTGACCGCGGCGCTTGCAGTGCTCGTAGCGGGATGCGTCACCACCGACGCAGCGCGCCTTTCCACGTCGACCGCGTACCGGCCGCCGGTGCCGCCTGGGTACGTGTCGCTCTATCGGACGCCAGGACAGGTACCACGCCCGTATGAGGAGATCGCGCTGCTGAGCTCCTCGGGCGATGTCGACTTCACTGACCAGGCCAGCATGATCGAGTCGATGCGCCAGAAGGCCGGGGAACTCGGCGCGAACGGCATCATCCTCGAGACCATCGAGGAGCCAAGCCCCGGCGCGGAGGTAGCAGCCGCCATCTTCGGCGTGCTGGTGAATCGCAAAGGCAAAGCTATCGCCATCTGGGTGTTTCCGGCAGGCGCTCACGGCGCCGATCCGATCAGGCACCACTGAGGCCTGGCCTTCGGCCACATGAAAAAAGGGACGGAGGCTTTTCGCTTCCGTCCCTTCGCTCACAGTGAGTGCGTCATCCGCACAAGCAGACCCCGCCTGCGCTTAGAACTTGAAACCGACGCGAGCGTAGTAGAAGCCGCCGTTGAAGCCGTAAGGCGCGTGCACCGGATAGCGTGCACCCGCGACACCTGCCCACGGGTTTTCCTCGGGAACCTTGTCGAGCAGGTTCTGGGCGCCGACGTTGAAGTAGAGGCCGGAAGCAAACCTCCAGCCCACGTCGAGATCCACCGTCACGGCGGCGTCGCCGTGAATCGGCAGGCCACCGTCTTCGGCACGCACCACGTCGCTGTCGAGGTGGTCTTCGTAGAACGAACTGAAGTAGTTCACTCGCAGTTTGGCGCTGAACGCATCGCGCTCGTGGTTGACGCTGAAGTTGCCCTTGGTACGCGGGAGCGACTCCTCGATCTTCTTGATTCGCGCCTCGGTGATGATGCCGGGCGTGAAGTCGTCGACCTCGGTGCGGTTCCAGTTGGCCGCCAGCGAATACGTGGTCTCGCCACCGAAGTGCTCACTCCTGAAGCTGGTGATGAGGTCCACACCGGTGGTGGTGGTGTCGAAGTCGTTGACGAAGAAGCCCACGCGGCTGATCGTCGCCGCACCCGGCACGCCTGCGGCCACCAGTGCGGCGCGGTCCGCGTCGCTGATGGTGAAGTCGGTGCTGCGTGCGATGCGGTCGGTTACCTCCACCCGGTACGCGTCGACCGTGGTCAGCCAAGTGCCGTTGTCCCAGACCAGACCCAGTGAGGCGTTCTCCGACTCTTCGGGCTTGAGCGCCTCGGCCCCGTAGAACGCGGCGATCGGATTGGTGGGCGGCAACGTCGCGGTGTCGCGCAGTTCACCGTCGATGAAGGCGGTGGTGACCTGGCTGACGTTCGACTGCCCCGGTGTAGGAGCGCGGAAGCCGGTGCTGACCGCACCGCGCACGGCGAACGTGTCGGTGAAGTCGTAGCGGCTCGTCAGCTTCCAGTTGGTGGTGCCACCGAAGTCGCTGTAGTCCTCGTAGCGCACGGCCGCGGCCAGCAGGAAGCGTTCGGTCAGGCGACTCTCGGCGTCGAGGTACACGGCCCAGTTGTCGCGGCTGAACTCACCCGCGGTGCGCGGGTTGAAACCGGGGAATCCGTTGGAACCGATGCTGAAGCCCTGCTGGGTGAGAGGCCCGATCGCGAACGACGCCGGATCGCCCGCGATGATCTCGAACTCTTCCTCGCGCCACTCCGCACCCATGGCCAGGCTGATCGGCTGGTCGGTGAATCCGGTCTCGAGGTCGTGGCCGACATCGAAGTTGACGTTGCGCTCGGTCTGCACGTTGCCACCCGGATTGAACGTCAGGCCGGAGGGCTGGTTGGGACCGAGCGAAGCGTTGACAGTGTTGGAGATGAAGAAGTCGACTTCATTGCGGCCGTAGGACACGCTGAAATCCCAATCCCAGCCGTTGCCCCACATGCCCTTGGCACCGGCGGTGAACGCGCGGTCCTCCATGACGCCGCCGAAGCTCGGGGTGAAACCGCCCGGGAAGTCGGACAGGAACGTGTAGCAGTTGGAAGGCAGTGCGGCCACCTGTGGGCCCACGACCGAATACGGAATCAGGTTGCCGCTGGGGTCGCTCAGCGCGATGGTCGGGCAGTCGCCGCCGTCGAGCGAACCGATCAGCAGGGTCTGGCCGCCATCGTTCGAGAACACACCGCCGCGGTTGGTCGGATTGCGGTAGTAGAAGCCTCCGGTCACCTCGCGGCGCGCATAGTTGCCGAACATGTAGATGTCGACCGATTCGGTGGACAGACCGATGTTGGCGACCAGCTTCTCGTCCCTGTCGGTCTCCGGGGAACCCCAGATCTGTGCGGGATTCGGAACGCCCGGGTAGCCGGCCGCCGCCACGGCAGCCGCATCGTCGCGCTGCACGCTGCGCGAGGTGGCCTCGGCGGTGCCCCACTCGGCGGTAATGGTGGCAAAGCCCCTTTCGCCGAGCGGCAGGCCGATCTGTGCGGCGTACTGCTGGGTCAGGCCGTCACCCTCGTAATACTGCCCGCCAAAGGCCTCGACGGTCCCGCCCTCGCGCAGGCGCTTGAGCTGGAAATTCACGACGCCTGCGATGGCGTCGGAACCGTACTGCGCCGCCGCACCGTCGCGCAGGACTTCAACCTGCTCCAGCGCCAGCGACGGGAATACCGAGATGTCCGGACCCTGCGAACCGTCCGACAGGCCGTGCCCGAGGAAGGTGATGACCGCTGCGCGATGGCGGCGCTTGCCGTTGACCAGCACCAGGGTGTTGTCCGGCGGCAGCCCGCGCAGGTTGAACGGGCGCACCAGCGTGGCCGCGTCGTCGATCGGAATGGTGCTGACATTGAACGATGGAATCAGCGTGCGCAGCTTGTCGAGCACGTCGACCGATGGCTGATTGTGGAACTCCTCGCCGTCGATGATGTCGATCGGCACGGCGGAGGTCGCTTCCGTGCGCGGCTTGGTGCGCGATCCCAGCACCGATACGGTTTCCAGCGTCGTGGCCTGCTGGTCTTCGGATTGCGGTGGCTCCTGCGTCTGCACCTGCGCGCTGGCTACGCCTGCCACCGACAACATCGTGGTGACCAGCGCCAGCCGGACCCCTGCCGACAGCGTGTGGCGCGCCCAGGGGTTCCGCGCGTCAGTCTTCCTTCCCATCAGCCTTCTCCATACAGTGAAATTGATTGTGTGTTGCGTTGTTGTGCCGCGCTTCGCGGCCTGAACGTATTAACAGAAAGTGAACGTTTGTGGCAAGGAAAATCTGCGAGCGCCGCAGCGAACGTGGCATCAGCGGACCGTGTCCGAAAAGCGCACGACGACGACCGGCCGCCATGCCACCCGGACCAGCGGGAAATCGACGCCCCGATCCAGCACGCTCACCACGCCAAGTGATTGCGACCTCGGTTTCCTTTCGGTGCTGTCCTGCTCAGCCCCCGGACGCGAATCCACCGAGCACTCCGGCGACATTCAGCCCTATTTCCTCGACGGCATAGCCGCCTTCCTGCACCAGCACGGTCGGCAGAGCCAGTGCCGCGATACGTGCACCGATTTCCGGGAACCGCTCGGCTTCCAGTAGGAACGCGCTGATCGGATCGCCCTCGAAGGTGTCCACGCCCAGCGAGACCACCAGCGCTTCGGGCGCGAAGCGGCGAACTGCCGAGAGCGCCGCATCGAGCGCGGCGGCATAGGCCGGCCAGTCCGTGCCACGCGGCAACGGCAGGTTGAGATTGCAGCCGTCGCCCTCGCCTTCGCCGGTTTCGTCGTCGAATCCGAGGAACCAGGGGTATTCCGTTTCCGGCGTGCCGTGGATCGACACCGTCAGCACATCGCCACGCGTCCAGAAAATGTCCTGGGTGCCGTTGCCGTGGTGGTAGTCGACGTCGAGCACCGCGACACGCGCGATGCCGCCGTCGCGCAGGCGCTGCGCTGCGATGGCAGCGTTGTTGAGAAAACAGTAGCCTCCGTACGCCCCACGGGCGGCGTGGTGTCCGGGCGGGCGGCACAGCGCGTACGCGGCGCGCGCGCCGTGCAGAACGTCTTCGGCCGCCGACAGCGCGCAATGTGCGGACGCACGTGCGGCCTCCCAGGTGCCATCGACGATCGGCGTACCGGCATCGAACGCGTAGTAGCCAAGTGCGCCGTTGATGCCAGTCGGCAGGCGGTCGCGGCGGAGGCTGCGCGCCGGAAATCCGCTTGGCAGCATCGAGCCTTCGTTGCCCTCCTCGCGCCAGCGCGGATACGCGCTGCGCAGGAAGTCGAGAAATGGAGCGTCGTGCACGCGCAGCAGACGTTCGTCGTCGTGCTCGTTGGTTTCGACGAATTCGTGGCCCGCATGGCGCAACGCGCCGACGATGTAGTCGGCACGCGCCGGCGTCTCGAAACACGGCACCAGCTTTCCACGATGAAGCTCCAGGCCGCCGTCGTGGCGCGCGTGCCGGGTCGAATGGAAGACACGCATGGCGGTACCCGCAAGGAAAAGTGCGATTCTAGTGTGTGCGCACATGGGCCAGCGGTACGCATCGGATCGCTGATGGCTCGCCGGAGCTCAAGCGAAGATCGCGGCATGTCTGGAATCCGTATTTCCCGAGCCGCTGCCTGGCACCGCCAGGGCTTGTAGAAAATCAGATCGCCGATCGGCAGCGGACCCAGGTTGCCGAAGACCACGGCGTCGTTCCCGGGAAGCGCGAACGCGCGCGGCAGGTGGTTCAACGCGGGTGCGAATCCCGCCATCTTTTTCCAAGGCCGTCCTTCACTGAACCAGCCTGCAGGAAACGTTTCGTGCCGCCGCAGTGCCACGGTGTCCGCGGGCGTGCCGCCACAAGCACCGGTCGGGGACAGGCTCTCGTTGTAGAACACGTCCGCCATCCTCGAGCGCTGCGGCGCCTTGAGCTTCACCGTTGCCGGCTGCCCGGCAACGAAGTAGCTGGCGTGATCCGGGCAGCGGTAGCGCGCGGGGCCGGCCCCGACACCTTGTCGCCGTCCGAAATCGCGCCGACCGCGCGCCCGCGACGCGCATGCCCGTCGCGGATCTCGACCGAGCCGAGACTGTCCGAGAGCCGCGCATCCGCAAGCTCACCCCCCACGCTGCCCGCGATGCCTGCCGCCCCGATCCGTCCTTCGGCAAATCGACTTCATGGCCGGTCCATTGGCAATCCGTGCTCGTGCGCCGATCATCCGGCGTCGCCATCGGGGTATCTGGAAGCAGCAGGCCTGCCGCTGTCTTGATGACGCCGTAAGATTCCCCGTGGCAAGCCGCCACCCACGCGTATGCACCCATGCAGACGATCGGCCTGATCGGCGGCCTCAGCTGGCAGTCGTCCATCCACTACTACCGCCTGCTCAACGAGGACGTGCAGCGCCGCCTCGGCGGCCACCACAACGCGCGCAGCGTGATGGTCAGCGTCGACTTCGCCGATGCCGAAGCGATGATGCGCGCGGGCGACTGGGACGGGCTGACGCGGCTGCTGGTCGATGCCGCACAGCGCGTGGAAGCCGCGGGCGCGGACTTCGTCGTGCTTTGCACCAACACCATGCACAAGCTGGCCGGACCGCTGCAGGACGCCATCGGCATCCCGCTGTTGAACATCATCGACGCCGCCGCCGACGCCGTGCGCGATGCGGGGCTGTCGCGGGTGGCACTGCTGGGCACGCGCTTCGTGATGCGCGAGGACTTCTACGTGCAGCGACTGGCCGACGGCGGCATACACGCGCTGGTGCCCGACCCGCACGGCCAGGCCGACATCGACCGCATCATCTTCGAGGAACTCACGCGCGGCCTCATCACCGACGCCTCGCGGCAGGCTTACCTGCAGGTCATCGAACGGATGCAGTCGCTGGGGGCGCAGGGAGTGATCCTCGGTTGCACCGAGATCGGCCTGCTGTTGAAGCAGGAGGACTGCGTGCTGCCGTTGTTCGATACCACCGAAATCCATATCCGTGCGGCGGTGGATCGCGCGCTCGGGTGAACGCTCTGGCGCGAGGAAATCGCTGGCTTCATCAGCCGCTCAGCGCGTCGGCGTGACCCGCCAGACGGTATTGGACAGATCGTCGGCAACGATCAGCGCACCGCGCGGGTCCACGGTCACCCCCACAGGCCGGCCCCGGGTCTTGCCGTCTTCGCCCATGAAACCGGTGACGAAGTCGATCGGTGCACCGGCGGGACGGCCGCCGCGGAACGGCACGAACACGACCTTGTAGCCGACCGGTTCGGAGCGGTTCCAGCTGCCGTGTTCGCCGATGAACACGCCGTCGGCGAACTGCGCGCCCATCGCCGGCACCGAAAAGCCGACGCCGAGCGCGGCGACGTGCGATCCCAGCGCGTAATCGGGGCGGATGGTCGCGGCCACTTTCTGCGGATCCTGCGGCCGCACGCGGGTGTCCACGTTCGGTCCCCAGTAGGCGTAGGGCCAGCCGTAGAAGCCGCCTTCGCGCACGCTGGTCAGGTAGTCGGGGACGAGATTCGGACCCAGCTCATCACGCTCGTTCACCACCGCCCACAGCTCCCCGGTGCCCGGCTGGAAGGTGAGCGCGGTGGGGTTGCGCAGGCCGGTGGCGTAGGGCTTGTGCGCACCGGTTTCCGCATCGATCTGCCAGACGACGGCGCGATTGGCCTCGGCGGTCATGCCGCGCTCGGTGATGTTGCTGTTGGAGCCGATGCCGACGTAAAGGAAGCGCCCATCCGGGCTGGCGGTCAGCGCCTTGGTCCAGTGGTGGTTGATCTCCGACGGCAGTTTCGTGACCTCCACCGGCGGCCCGCTCGCCCGGATCTGGCCGACGCGGTAGTCGAAACGAACCAGCGCATCCTGGTTGGCCACGTATATCCGATCATCGACCAGCGCCAGGCCATAGGGTGCATTGAGGTCGTCTGCAAAGACCGCGCGGCCTTCATATGTGCCGTCCCCGTCGGCGTCTCGGAGCAGGGTCAGGCGGTCTCCGCTTTCCACCGAGGTGGTGCCCAGCCCTTTGATGAAGCCGGCGATGATGTCCTTGGGTTTCAGCGCAGGTGCATTGCCGCCCATGCCCTCGGCCACGAGGATGTCGCCATTGGGAAGCAGCAGCGTGTGCCGCGGCACTTTCAGGTCGGTGGCGATGGGCGCAATGGTGTAGCCGGCGGGAACCATCGGCCGCTTGTCGCCCCATTGCGTCGGATCGGCAACATTCATCGCCGGAAGCAGCCCGCGCTGCGGTTCCGGCAGCACCGGCTCCGGTCCGTACTGCAGCGGGGCCGGGTCTTCGCCGCAGCCGGCCAGCAACCCAGCGAAAACCATGAGGGCGGAAGCGTTCGAGCGATTCATGGCAGTTCCCTCGTGTGCAGGAGGGAGAAGCCCAGCCAGGTCGCCGCGGCGGCCAGCAGCGAGACGATCACCGAGAGCATCAGGCCCTCGGGCATCGCCGCCCAGGCATCCCTGGCGTGGACCAGCGCATCGATCAGCCCCAGCAACCACATTGCCAGCAGCAGCAGGAAATACACGAGGTGGCGCCCGCGGCGACGGGCGGGGTGGCGCAGGCCGACCACCGCGATCAACAGTGCGAAGCCGCCAGACACGAGGCCGCCGGCAATCAACCAGGACGCGAAGTTGGTCCATTGAACGTGGTACGTCGACCAGTAGGCGATATCGTTGAGCAGCGCGCCCAGGAACAGGGTAAAGGTGCCCGCCAGCAGGAATGCCTGGAACGGATGAATCGCCATTCGGCGTGTCGTGTCGACGGTTGCAGCCACGGTGGCTCTCCTCAGACTGAACGAGCACCCTGCGGAGTTTGGTTGAAGACCAGTCCGGTGGCCGCGCGCAGGTTCACGCTACAACGGGAATCATCAAGAAAAGATCACGGTGGCGGAGCCGGCGGGCGCGCACCTCGGCTTCGGCTGGTGGCCCGGAAGTCGGACGCTGCTCGTGCGATTTCAAGATGGCTTCGAGCGCTTCGCGCGTGACCGCGGTCCATCGAGGCTGGTGAAAAGCGCCGAACCTCGCTGAAAGCCAACAAAGCGCCGCCACCCGAGGGTGGCGGCGCGTGGATCACGAGAAAGCAGGTGACCGATCAGCGTGCGGGCGTGCCCGCGGCCGTGTCGGCATCACCGATGTGACGCTCGAAGAACGCGAGCATTTCCTTGTACAGATTCAGGTTGTGCTCTTCCTTGTAGAACCCGTGCATCTCGCCGGACTGGATGATCATGCCTTCCGGCGGATTGCCCGTCTCGGTCAGCGCCTTGTTCATCGCCTCGGTCTGCTCCGGCACTGCGCGGGCATCGCGCGCGCCAGCGGCCAGGTACACGGGGATCCTGATCTTCGCGGCAAGGCTGGTCGGCGAGGTCTCACGCAGTACGGCCTTGTCGGTTCCCAGCGTGCGACGCAGGAACCGCTTGCCACTTTCGGACTGCGGGATGTCGCCCTTGTCGAACATCATTTGCATGTCGTAGACGCCGACATAGCCGAAGGCGCACTGGTAGAGGTCGGGCTCGCGGGCGGGAGCCATCAGCGACGAATACCCGCCAAAGCTGCCGCCGTAGATGCAGATGCGGTCCTCATCGGCATGGCCGTTCTGGATCGCCCATCGGGTCGCGTCGATGATGTCGTTCTGGATCGCCTGCCCCCACTGGCCATGGCCTGCGTCGCGGAAGGCCTTTCCGAAACCACCCGAGCCGCGGAAATTGACCTGCAACACCGCGTAGCCCCGGCTTGCGAGCAACTGCGCTTCCGAGTTGAACCCCCAGTTGTCACGCGGTCCGATCGGTCCGCCGTGCGGATTGACGATCATCGGCAGATCGCGGCCGTCGCTGCCCTTGGGGATCGTCAGGTAGCCGTGGATGGTCTTGCCGTCGCGCGCTGCGAACGAGAACGGCTTGACCGACCCCATCTGGTCCTTGTCGAGCCAGCTGCGGCCCTGCATCAGGAAACGGGCCTTGCCGGTGTCCCGGTCGTACAGGTACAGCTCGCCGGGATTGCGGTCGCTGCGCACGGACACCACGACCTGCTTTCCGTCCTGGGTGGCGCTGGAGAAATCCACCAGTTGCCCCGGGAACGACGCGGCGAGCGACGCGTAGAGCTCCCCGTCCGGGCTGCTCTCGTCGATCAGCTTCACACGCGGAGCGCCGGCCTCGGTCATCACCGCCACCAGGTCGTTCTGGTCGGTCGACCAGACCATGTCCGACACTTCGGCCACATCGTCCTGAAACAGCGGCTGGAAGGTACCCGTGGCCACGTCGAGCGTGCCCAGCGCGGCCGGCGACTTCTGGTCGTCCTGCCACGCGTACACCGTGCCGTCCGGCGTCGCCTGGATCACCGACAGGCTCTTGCCGTCGGACTTCGAAGAGCTGACCAGGGACCACGCGCCGGCATCGTCGCGCCGGTGCAGCTCCGTGCGCTCTTCATACTCGCCATCACTGCCGAGACTCGATGAGCACACGGCGAACCGCGGCTGCTTGTTGGGACCGAGCGCAATGCTGCAGTTTTCCTTGGGCGCCCTGCCGAGCGACTTGCGGCGCCCCGTCACCGTGTCCATCAGCACCACTTCAGTGCCCGCACCCTCCATCGAGCGTGGGTAGTTCACCGACATCACCACGTTCTGGTCGTCTTCGCGCAGGGTGTCGAGGAGCGTGAAGTACTCGTTGCCCACGCTCTTGCCGCGCTGGGTCACATCACGGGTGCCATAGAAGATCAACGGACGTGGCTTGGAACCATCGGCGTTCACCGCGAACCATTCTCCGGTTCCTGCGGGCTGCTCGTAGCGCCCCCGCTTGCGCACGGCGTTGAACAGCAGCCGGTCCGGGCTGGTCCAGTAGAAGCTGCCCACGCTGCGCTTGTCGGGCAGCTGGTTAATCTTGACGATGCCCAGGTCCTTGGTACGCAGGACGGTCAACACATCCTGATCGCCCCGGTCGACGGTCATCGCCAGGTACTGCCCGTCAGGGGAAATCTTGACCATGCTGTAGGTCGCGTGGCGGACGAAGTCTTCGATCGGAGGCGGTTCGGCCGCAACGGCAACGCCACCGGAAAACAGCAGACCGAGAACGGCCAGGCACAACTTGTTCATGTTCATGATCCCCTACATATGGCGCGAGTTCGCCATCCCGGCCGCAGCCTACCCCATGGTCCATCGAGCGAAC
>JALYOF010000099.1 GCA_030857025.1 Pseudomonadota bacterium
GGCCAGGGCGGCCGAGCGCAGCAAACCATGAGTCCGCGCGCGCCATCGGCGAAGAAAGCGGCAGCGCGTGCACCGCGTCGCAGCGCACGCATGAAGCCGGCTGAAATCGAGGAGATGTTTTCGCGACTGCGGGAGCTCAACCCGCAACCGGCCACCGAACTGGAATACGGCACGCCCTACGAACTGCTGGTCGCCGTCACCCTGTCGGCGCAATCGACCGATGTCGGCGTCAACAAGGCCACCCGCAAGCTGTTTCCGGTGGCCAACACCCCGGCCGCGATCGCCGCACTGGGCGTGGACGGCCTGAAGCCCTACATCTCCACGATCGGCCTGTACAACAACAAGGCGGCCAACGTGGTGGCGATGGCGGATCTTCTGCTCGAACGGCACGGCGGCGAGGTTCCGCGTGACCGCGAAGCGCTTGAATCGCTACCCGGCGTCGGCCGCAAGACCGCCAACGTGGTGCTCAATACCGCGTTCGGCGAACCGACGATGGCGGTAGACACGCACATCTTCCGGGTCTCCAACAGGACCGGCCTGGCACCGGGCAAGAACGTGCGCATCGTGGAGGATGGACTGCTCAGGGCGGTGCCGCCGGAATACCGGCACGACGCACATCACTGGCTGATCCTGCACGGCCGCTACACCTGCATCGCGCGCAAACCCGACTGCCCGCACTGCGTGATCCGCGACCTGTGCCGTTACAAGGACAAGACGCCCGGCGAACCGGGCGGTTGCGAAGCCTGAGCGCGGCTACGGAGCGTCCTTTTCAACGTTCTGGTCGCGACGGCAACCAGGCACATCGCCCAACCACCTGCCGCTCCGGACCGCAGATGTCGGAGCGGGCGCCGGGGAGTCGGTCAGACCCAGCCCATCACGATGAATCCCTCGAAAAGCAGGTAGGCGATCCCGCCGGCAGCGGGGATCGTCAGGATCCAGGCCCAGATCATCCGCTCCACCACCGTCCACTTGATCGCGTTCAAGCGCTTGGCGGTTCCCACGCCCATGATCGATGCGGAAATGTTGTGGGTGGTCGACACCGGAATTCCGAGTGAGGACGCCGCCATGATCACCGAGGCCGCGCTGGTTTCCGCGGCAAACCCGTGGATCGGGTGCAGCCTCACCAGCTTGTGACCGAGCGTCTTGATGATCCTCCAGCCACCGGCGGCGGTGCCCGCCGCCATCACCAGCGCGCAGCTGACCTTGATCCAGGTATCGATGTCGCCTTCGGCCAACGCCCCCGGCGACGGGTGCAGGAACGACAGCCATGGCGGCAGCGCATCGAGGGTGCCCGCCACCTGCGCGCTGACCAGCGCCAGGGCGATGATGCCCATGGTCTTCTGCGCGTCGTTGAGACCGTGCGCGAAACCCATGCCGGCGGCGCTGACAATCTGGAATTTGCCGAAAAACCCGTTGACCCATCGCGGGCGCGCGACCCGCGCCAGCACGCCGCCGCTGCGCGCCATCAGCGAGATCAGCGCGAAAAGCACGCCCATCACCAGGAAGCCGGCGATGAAGCCCAGCACTGGCGAACTGACCATCGGCACGATGACCTTCCACAGCACGCCGGCGCTGCGATAGAACGGATCGGCAGGTTCCGACCAGATGATCGCGCGAGGGTTGTTGGAAGCAGCGGCCAGCGCTGCGCCCAGCAGGCCGCCGATCAGCGCATGCGACGACGACGACGGCAGGCCTTTCCACCAGGTGATCAGGTTCCACACGATGCCGCCGATCAGTGCGGCAAGGATCAGTTGCGAGCCGACCTCGACCACGCCCAGGTTGATCAGCCCCGATGCGATCGTCTTGGCGACCGCCGTACCGGCAAGGGCGCCGGCGAGATTCATGATCGCCGCCAGCGCGACCGCCTGCATCGGCGACAACACCTTGGTCGCGACCACCGTGGCGATCGAGTTGGCGGTGTCATGGAAACCGTTGATGTATTCGAACGTGAATGCCGTCAGCACCACGATGATGACCAGCGTTAGCATCTGCGCGGCCTCAGGAGTTCTTGAGGACGATGCCGTACGTGACCACGCCGGCCTCACGGCAGCGATCGATGGCCTTCTCCAGTATTTCAAAGAATTCCTTGAGCAGGAACATCTGGCGCGGGTCGAGCCGGCCGGAATAGATGTCGCGGTAAAGCTCCAGCATCAGCCTGTCGGCCTCGTTCTCCAGCGCGCGCAACTGGTCGCTGAGTGCCTTCATCGGCTCCAGCCTGAGCTGCGGAAGCTGCTTCACCATCAACACCACCACCGACGCGGCCTGCTCCAGCATCGCCGCGCGCGGCGCGAAATCGATGTGCTCCAGATGCTGGGTCGCCAGCGAGTAGCGGTCGGCGAACTTCTCGACCTGCTTGGGGATCTTGTACAGCGCCGAACCCAGCGACTCGATGTCCTCGCGTTCTATCGGGGTGATGAAGCTGTCGACCAGCGCCTGGCTGATCTTCTCGGAGGCGTCGCGCTCGCGCTGGCGCGCCAGCTTGAAGGCGTCCAGCGACGGCTGCTTTTCGCCGCGCTGCATCATCGCGTGCAGCGCCTTGGTGCTGTCGTGCGCCGCCACGGCCGCCTCTTCCAGCAGGGTGAAAAACTGTGCGCCTTGGCCGAACATGGTCTGCAGGGAAAACATTTCATTCACCTCGTTGCGCCGGCGGCGTGCACGGCAGCAGGGGTTGGGCATGGCTCGCCGATCGGCGGCGGGCGGATTATGACGGTTTAATGGCAGTAGCGCGCGCCTTCACGGCAAGGGTTTGCGGCCACCTGTTACTATCCGCGCGCATCAGACCCGCCTTGAGCGTTCGCTTTTCCCGGTACATGGACGACGATCCCCAACCTCCGCCTGCCCCTGCGAATCCAGACCCGGACTTTTTCCCGGGGCCGCGCCCCGCGATGCGCAACCCGGCCATGAGGCTCAAATGTTCGAGCTGACCGTCGTTCTTGTGTTGATCGCGCTCAACGGTTTCTTCTCGATGTCGGAGATGGCGGTCGTTACAGCACGCAAGTCGCGCCTGCGTCAGGACGCCGCCACCAGTCCCACCGCCCAGCGTGCGCTGGACCTGGCCGAGCATCCGGAACGCTTTCTTTCCACGGTGCAGGTCGGCATCACCCTGATCGCGATCCTCACCGGCATGTTCGTCGATTCGATCGGCGATTCGATCGGCGTCTGGTTCGTGCAGACGCTCCCCGGCTGGGGCGCCTATGCCGATGCGATCGGGCTGGTTCTCGCCGTCAGCCTGGTCACCTATCTCAGCATCGTGATGGGCGAACTGCTGCCCAAGCGACTGGCGCTGCTTGCATCCGAGAAGATCGCCAGCTTCGTCGCGCTGCCGATGCACTGGATATCGCGTATCGCCACGCCGATCGTGTGGCTGCTGACCGTGAGCACGCGCGGGATGCTGCGCATGCTGCGGTTGCAGGAAACGCAGGCTTCCAGCATCAGCGAAGAAGAGATCCGGATGCTCGTCAGCGAAAGCCACGAGCAGGGCGTGATCGATGCCGACGAGCGCAAGATGATGGACCGCGTGCTCGGCCTGGGTGATCGCACCACCGACAGCCTGATGACGCCGCGCACGCGGATCGCCTGGCTGGACATCGATGCGCCTCTGGACAAGAACCTCGCGACGATGCGCGAGTCGCCGTACTCGCGTTTCCCGGTGTACCGCGGGAACGACAAGGAAGTGATCGGCGTGGTCGAGGCCAAGTCGCTGCTTCGCGCGCTGGCGCCGGGCGTGCCACTGGACCTGTTCGCCGACCTGCGGACCGCGCTGTTCGTGTCCGAATCCACGCACGCCTTCAAACTGCTCGAAATCCTCCGCGAGGAGCAGCAGTCGCTGGCGCTGGTGGTGGACGAGTACGGCGATGTCACAGGACTCATCACCGTCAACGACATGATGGGTGCGGTGATCGGTCGCATCCGCTCGGCACAGGGCGACGAAACCTCGCAACCGGTGGTCGAACGCGCGGACGGGTCGTACCTGATCGACGGATCGCTGCACCTTGAGGACCTGCGCGAACTCACCGGCGGCGGACGGCTGCCCGACGAGGACGAGCACGATTTCCACACCGCGGCAGGAATGGTGATCGCCCATTTCGGCCGGATTCCGCACGTGGGCGAGCGTTTCACCTGGCCGGGCTGGGAAATCGAAGTGGTCGACCTGGACGGTCCGCGCATCGACAAGCTGCTGCTGCAGCGGCACGTGATCCACGATCCTTCCAACGACGACACCAATGGTTGATCGTCACGGTGAGGCGGGTACCCGGAGCCTGCTGGACGTCTTCTCGCAGGGAAATCCCGATGACGTACTGAAGTTCGGCGACGTGTTCGCGGGACTGGGCAAGCGCTCGTTCGGCATGCTGTTGTTCCTCTCGACGTTGCCGGCCTTCTTCCCCATCCCAGGCGTCGGCGGCGCCATCGCAGGACCTCTGGTGGCGATGATCGGCATACAGCTGCTGGTCGGTTTCCGTAAGCCCTGGCTCCCCCGCTTCGTGGCCGAACGCGGTCCGCGCCGGCGCGCGATGACCGGGTTCCGCGACCGGATTTCGCCGTGGCTGGTGCGGCTGGAGCGTACGGTCCGGCCTCGCGCGGCGGCGCTGCTGGACCACCGCCTTGCCAGCGCGCTGACTGGCCTGCTGGTAATGCTGCTGGGCGTGCTGTTGCTGCTCCCGATCCCCTTCACCAACTTCCTGTTTGGCGCATTGCTGCTGCTTTACGCGCTGGCGCTGCTCGAGCGGGACGGCCTGCTGATGGCGCTGGCGTGGGTTGCCGGAGCGATCGCGGTGACAGTCTTCGGGGTACTGTCGGGCAGCCTGGCCACCGCAGCAGCGCGCTGGGTCGATCTGCTGATCTGATCCTCCGGCCCGGGCTTGCGCGTCAGTCAGGCGGGCGAACGCATCGACGCATGGATGACCTCGGCGAAGCCTTCGACAGGCATCGGCATGCCGAGCCAGTAGCCCTGCGCCAGATCACAGCCGCGGTCACGCAGCAGCACGTATTGGCCGTGGGTCTCCAGGCCCTCGGCCACGACGGTTATGCCAAGGGAGTGCGCCATGGCAATGATGGCGGTGGTCAGCGCGAGGTCGTCGGGGTCTCGCAGGATATCGGCGACGAAACTGCGGTCGATCTTGACGCCGTCCATCGGCACGCGCCGAAGGTGGCTCAACCCGGAAAACCCGGTGCCGAAATCGTCCAGCCAGACCTTTACCCCCGTCTCGCGCAATTGCGACAGCAGCCGACTCGCATGGACCTCGTCGCCGAGCACGGCGGTTTCGGTGAGCTCCAGGTGCAGCCGGCGCGGGTCCAGTCCCGCATCGGAAAGACAGTCCGCCACGATCCTGGGCAGGTCGCCGCTGCGGAGTTGCCGCGGAGACACGTTCACCGCAACGAACAGCGGTTCGCTGTCGGAAACCGCCCGCTGCCATTCCGCCGCGTCCAGGCAGGCCTTACGCAGCACCTGTGGCCCGAGCACCTCGATAAGCCCGCTCTGCTCGGCGATGTCGATGAACACCGAAGGCGCGATCATGCCGTGCTGCGGGTGTTTCCACCGCAGCAGCGCCTCGGCTCCGATCATCGCGTGGTCCGAAAGACGGTAGACCGGCTGGTACACGAGGCTGAGCTCGCCGCGACCCCACGCCCCGCGCAACTCGTGTTCCATCTGCGAGCGGCGCTCGGCGGCCTGGTCCATCGCTCTGCTGTAGAAGCGGTAACAGTTCTTGCCCGCGACCTTCGCCTGGTACATGGCGATGTCGCCGTTCTTCATCAACGTCGTCGCGCTGGCCGCATCGTCGGGAAACAGCGTGATGCCGATGGAACTGCCGAGGAACACCTGCCGGTCGCGGACGCCGATCGGCAGCCCCAACTCGGTTACCAGCGCGTCGGCCAGTCGCGTGGCAAGGGTGCGGACGTCATCGGCACCGGCAATGCCCCCATGCACCAGGATCACGAACTCGTCGCCGCCGAATCGCGCCACCATGGCGTCAGCCCCGCCCAGTCGCTCGACCGCCGCGCGGATGCGGCCTGCGAACTGCAACAGGACTTCATCGCCCGCATCATGGCCAAAGGTGTCGTTGACGCGCTTGAAGTCGTCGATGTCGGCGAACAGCAGGCCCAGTTGCAGCCCCGCGCCGTCGGAATGCAGCAACCGCCGGTCCAGCGCCTCGCGGAAGGCCAGGCGATTGGAAAGACCCGTCAGCGCGTCCGTGTAGGCCATGTGCCGGATGTCCCGGTCATGGCGGGCGACGCTCTGGCCCATGCGGGCGAACGTGCGGGTGAGGTCGCCCAGTTCGTCGTTGCGCATGCTGACCGGGGTATGCGTGTCGAACATGCCGTTCTCGATCGCGCGCGCGGACCGCGCCAACTCGTCGATCGGCCGCACCAGCCAGCGCTGGATCAACCAGACCATGAGGATGCCGAATGCGAACAATGCCGCACTGATCACGCCCAGCCACCACAGCTGCTTCTGCGCGAGTTCACCCAGACGACCGCGCAGGTCGGCGACCGCGCGGTTCTGCAGGTCACGCGACTCCTGCAGGTCGAAACCGATGCGCACTCCGCCGATGCGTTCGGAGCCGACCGTGATCGGTGCCGACACGTCCATTACCGAATCGCTGAACTGGGTGTGCATGTCGCGGGCAGCCACGGCGCCCGCCGAGAGTTCGTCGTCCATGGCCTGGCCGAAGGGCGCGATCACGTCGCTGCCGTCGTGCACGATCAGCCCCTGGGCGTCGTACACAACCACGTAGCGCGTGGCCGGCTGCCGCAGTGCCGCCCTGCTCAGCTCGCCTATCGCGTCGAGGTCGAAGTAATACAGGGGATTGGCAAGCGACTGGGTCAGCTGACTCACTGTGCCCTCGCCGCGCCTGCGGAGCCCGTCGGCGACGATCAATTGCATGGCGTCGCGACTGACGCTCTCCACGTCCTCCTGCATCCGCTCCTGCCGCTGCAGCACCAGCGCGAACAGGCACGCCACGACCAGCAGGACCAGCATCATGATCGCCAGGAACTTGGCCTGCAGCCCGTAGCGCATGCTCACTCGACTTCCCTGCGCACGCGATCGACGCCGACGGCAATGTGCTCCAGGGAGCGCGCGGACTTTTCATCGACCGGCAGGAAGCGCGTGGTCTGGAAGAACTGCTGCAACGCCACGGACGCTTCGGGATCGTCCGCCGCCGCCAGCAGCACCTCCGACAGGCGGGCCGCGACGCGCGCATCGAGTCCCGCACGCACCATCTCCACAGCGCGCGGGAAATCCTGTGTGCGTTCAAAAACCACCATGTCTTCGCGGAACGCGGCCGGGATGCGCCGGGGATTGTCCCAGTCGAGGTCGCTCATCACGCCGACATCGGCCAGGCCCTTGTGCACCCACGTGGCGATATTCAGCTCCGAGCGCGCGAACAGGTAACCAACCGCGGAGTCGTCGACGTCATCGTTGGGCGACAGCAGTATTTCGAGGTGAAGACCATGCTCCAGCAGCGTGGCAGCCGGCACGAAGTATGCGCTGGTGGAGGTCGGACGCTGGAACGCAACGCTGTGCCCGCGCATGTCCTCCAGCGAGGATATGCCGCTGTCGCGGCGGGCGAAGAACACGCTGGCGTAGTGGCTGCGTCCACCGCGTTCGGTCAGCAGCAACGGCCGCGCATCCGCCCGCTTGTGCAGGAGCATGGCCGTGCCGGCGGTCTCGGTGACCCAGTCGACGCGTCCGCGGCGCAGGTAGCTCGCCATCTGCTGGGTATCACGCGCCATCAGCACCCTGCCCTGGCGGATCCCGACATCCGCCATTCGCGGCAGCACGTAGTCCAGCAGCGGCTTGAGCTGGTCGTAATGCGCCCTGGGATCGTCGCTGATCCTGCCCAGCACCAGCACGTGGTCACCCGTCGGCGTCCCGGGCGCGGCAGCCTGCACCGGCGATTCCCCCGCCGTTGCGGGCATGGCGATGCCCGCGCTGCAGGCGAGCAGCACGACCAGGGCGATACTGTTCAGGCGTCGAATCAATGGATAAGCCAGGTTCGGCTGCAGATTACGGAGCCTAAAGGAATGGCACGCCAGCCGATACGAGCGCGGGACCAATCTGCTCAACGCCGCTGCCCCGCCAGCATGGCCATGCGCTCGGCGTCGGCGAGGATCCCGCGCAGCAGTCGCACTTCGCGGGCGTCCAGGTCGGCCCGCAGGAACAGCCGGCGCAACTTGCGCATCGCCGATTCGGGTGCCCGTCCCTTGTGGAAGTCGATGGCGTCCAGAGTCCCGGCCAGTTGCGTGAAGAAGCCCTCGAGTTCGGCGTGCGAGGCCGGCGGGTCCTCGCGCCTGCCTTCTCCGGTGGCGGTACCGGCGACCTCACCGCCGGAGACGCCTTCCCGATCCAGTATCGCCAGCCGCAACTCGTAGGCCAGCACCTGCACGGCAGCGGCGAGGTTCAGCGAGCTGTAGTCGGGGTTGGCCGGGATGTGCACGGCCGCGTGACACAACTGCAGTTCGTCGTTGGTCAGCCCCGTGCGCTCGCGACCGAAGACCAGTGCCACTTCGGCCCCTGTGGCGGCGTCGGCCACTGCACGCGCGGCCGCGTCGCGCGGGTGCAGTTCGTCCAGGGCGACTCGACGACTGCGCGCCGTACAACCCAGCACCAGCCTGCAATCAGCGACTGCTTCGGCGAGGGTCTCGAAGCGCAGCGCGTCGGCCAGAACATCGTCGGCGCCCGCAGCCAGCGCCGACGCTTCGGCGCTCGCGGGCCGCTCCGGCCCCACCAGTACCAGCCGCGAAAGCCCCATGGTCTTGATGGCACGCGCCGCGGAGCCGATGTTGCCCGGATGCTGGGTGCACACAAGCACGACGCGGAGGTGCTCGGCCGGGCCGTCGGAAGTCTTGGCCGGCTCGCCTGCGGTTGGGCCGGGACGATCCGGCGCGGTTGGGTCGGTAGTCATGGAGGGGAATGGTAAACTCCGCGGCCCGGCCACGCCCTGTCGTGCGCTCTTCCGGTTCGTTCTTTTTACATTCCAGCCCGTCCCCACGCTCCTGTCGAGACCGCACGCCATGCAGAAACCCGCCGTCACCCTCATGGTCAAGGCCGCCCGTGCCGCCGGCAACGTGCTGTTGCGCCACATGTACAAGCTGGACGCACTGAACGTCGTCGAGAAGGACCGGATGGACTTCGCCAGCGAAGTGGACATGCTGGCCGAGAAGGAAATCATCAAGGAGTTCCGTCGATCCACGCCCGATTACGCGATCCTGGGCGAGGAAAGCGGGCCGATCGGCGCCAACCGGTTTACCTGGGTCATCGATCCGCTCGACGGCACCAGCAACTTCCTGCGCGGTATCCCTCATTTCTGCGTCTCCATCGCCCTGGTCGAGAATGGCGAGCCCGTGCACGGGGTGATCTTCGATCCGCTGCGCAACGAGCTGTTCACGAGCAGCCGTGGCAGCGGCACCGTGCTCAACGAAAAGCGCGTGCGCGTTGCCGACCGCAAGGATCTCGGCGGCGCGATGGTGTTGACCGGCTTCCCCCCGCGCGAACGCAGCCGCATCGGCGCGCACCTGGACTGCGTCAAGGACCTGATGACCGACATCGAGGACATCCGCCGTACCGGCTCGGCCGCGCTGGATCTCGCGTACGTGGCCGCGGGTCGCGTCGACGCCTACTTCGAAGCGGGCGTGAAGCCGTGGGACATCGCCGCGGGCGTGCTGATGGTCCGCGAAGCCGGTGGCAAGGTCTGCGACTACAAGGGCCGCACGACCGGCCCGATGGACGTGCGCGGCAGCAATCCGCGCCCGCTGGTGGCCGGCAACATCAAGGTCTGCGAACTGCTTCAGCAGCGGATCGCCAGGAGCGGCTACGCGGCGACCTTCGACTGACCGGAGCCGGCGGCGGCTTCATGTAGACCACCTGCCCGGCACACGAAATAAAGGCTGTCACCGGAGGCAGTAAAGGAACCCCTGCTCCTGCCTTCGCTCCTGCCTTCGCTCCTGCCTTCGCTCCTGCCTTCGCTCCTGCCTTCGCTCCTGCCTTCGCTCCTGCCTTCGCTCCTGCCTTCGCTCCTGCCTTCGCTCCTGCCTTCGCTC
>JALYOF010000031.1 GCA_030857025.1 Pseudomonadota bacterium
CAAAGAAAAACGCTTTCCCCGCAAGATCACCAGCCCTCAAGCGCAGTTGCTGCGCGGGAGTTTCGGACTCGCCATCCATGGCTCGGCCGAAACCGCCGGGCATCCATGCCCGGCGCCCTACGGGTCACGACTGCGGAGAGGCGGTTGTGGATGAGGAATCAAGGGCAGCGGCAATGGCAATGGCAACGGCAAGGCAGCGGCAATGGCAATGGCAATGGCAACAGGCAACGGCAACGGCAACGGCAACGGCCAGGCCTGGGCCAAGGCTGAGGCGAAGCAGTGAGCCGCTTCGCGCTTGGCCGCGGTCGCGGGCAGTGAGACGGCAGCATGCGATCAAGCGGGGTGGGGCGGTTGCACACGGCTGGGCGTGGATGTGCCGCAAGTGTTGGTCCGAAGAACAACTTATCCCGTGATATCCACAGACTTATCTGCAACGCACCGCTGGCGCCGGGGACTACGATGCCACTCCGGTCGCGCGACAGCGCAGGCGGGCGACCACCAGGGGAACCACCGTCAATGAATGCACGCCCGGGCTTTCGCGGCGACCGTCGCGACAAACGTTTCGAAACCCGTGCCGAGCAGCGCGTCGACCACCTGAGATTGCCGCCGCAGTCGATCGAAGCCGAGCAGGCGGTTCTTGGCGGGCTGATGCTTGCGCCAGACGCCTACGATCGCGTCGCCGACCAGTTGACCGAACCGGACTTCTACCGCCGCGATCATCAGTTGATCTATCGCGCGATCCGCGAGTTGGCCGAGAAGAACAAGCCGTTCGATGCGGTGACCCTGGGTGAGTGGTTCGAGTCGCAGGACCTCGCCGAGCAGGTCGCAGGCGGTGCCTACCTGATCGAACTGGCCAGCACCACGCCCTCGGCCGCCAACATCGTGGCCTACGCCGAGATCGTGCGCGACAAGGCCGTGCTGCGGCAGTTGATCGAAGTCGGCACCGGCATCGTCAACGACGGTTTCCAGCCCGACGGCCGCGACAGCAGCGAGATCCTCTCCAACGCCGAACAGCAGGTCTTCGCGATCGCCGAGGCCGGGGCGCGTGGCCGCACCGATTTCGTACCCGTCAACAAGGCCCTGTCGGAAGCTTTCGATGTGCTGCAGACGCGTTACGCCAATGGCGGCACCGTCACCGGCCTTCCCACCGGGTACACCGAGTTCGACGAGATGACCGCCGGCCTGCAGCCGACCGACCTGCTGATCCTTGCGGCGCGTCCTGCCATGGGCAAGACCACGCTGGCGCTCAACATCGCCGAGCACGCCGCGATCCGCACCAAGAAAGCGGTGATCGTGTTCTCGATGGAAATGTCGGCCAGCCAACTCGCGCTGCGCCTGATCTCCTCCAACGGCCGCATCAACGCCCAGCGCCTGCGAAACGGCCAGCTCGAGGAGGAGGACTGGAGTCGCGTGACCGGTGCGATCAAGATGCTGCGCGACGCCAAGATCTTCATCGACGACACGCCCGGCCTGTCGCCCGACGTGTTGCGGGCCAAGGCTCGTCGGTTGAAGCGCGAGCACGACATCGGTCTGATCGTGATCGACTACCTGCAGCTGATGGCGGTACCCGGAAACAGCGAGAACCGCGCGACGGAGATTTCCGAGATATCGCGATCGCTCAAGCACCTGGCCAAGGAGCTCAACGTCCCGGTGATCGCGCTGTCGCAGCTCAACCGCTCGCTGGAATCGCGCGCCGACAAGCGCCCTGTGATGGCCGACCTGCGCGAGTCGGGTGCCATCGAGCAGGATGCCGACGTCATCGTCTTCATCTACCGCGACGACTACTACAACAAGGAAACTTCGCCGGACAAGGGACTGGCCGAGATCATCATCGGCAAGCAGCGAAACGGACCCACCGGATCGTTCAAGCTGAAGTTCTTCGGCGAGTACACGCGCTTCGACAATCTCTCCCACGATTCCATCGGCAGTTTCGAGTAGTACCGGCGCCGCGACCGCGCGCCGCGCGCGGGGCTAGAATTCCGCCATGGCCAGACCGACCTCCGCCACCATCCACACCGACGCGCTGCGGCACAACCTCGGTCAGGTGCGGCTGCGGGCGCCCGACAGCCGGGTGATGGCGGTGGTCAAGGCCGATGGCTACGGCCACGGACTGGAGCGCGTCGCCCGGGCGATGGGCGGTGCCGATGCGTTCGGGGTGGCGGCGCTCTCGGATGCGGAGCGGCTCCGTGCAGCCGGGTTGTCGCAACCCATCGTGCTGCTCTCCGGGTTCAACGAGCCAGAAGACCTGGCGCGCCTGCGCAGTCTCGGGGTCGAGACGGTGGTTCACCATTCCAGTCAGCTGGAGATGCTCGAGCAGTCGACCGGCATCGAGCCGATCCGCTGCTGGCTCAAGCTCGATACGGGCATGCACCGGCTCGGGTTCGCGCCCGAACAGGTGCGCGAAGCGCACGCGCGCCTGACGGCGTTGCCCGGGGTCTCCGACGACATCGTGCTGATGAACCATTTCGCGAGTTCGGACGAAATCGCTCCGGAAGAGATGGGCTCCGACGGCTCGTCGGGAACCAATGACGACATCCAGACGCTCCGGCAGATTCGGATCTTCGAAGAAGCCACGGCCGGGCTGACGGGTGAGCGCTCGCTGGCGAACTCCGCGGCGGTGCTGCGCTGGCCTCAGGCGCACGCTCACTGGGTGCGCCCGGGCGGTGCGTTGTACGGGATGTCCGTGGTCCCGGGCACTACCGGGAATGACTTCGGCCTGCGTCCGGCGATGACGCTGTCCACGCGTCTTATCGCCGTAAACCGCGTCCGGCGCGGCGAATGCATCGGATATTCCGCCACCTGGCGATGCCCCGAGGACATGGATGTCGGGGTGGCCGCGATCGGCTACGGCGACGGTTACCCGCGCGCGACACCTTCCGGTACGCCGGTCCTGGTCGCGGGGCAACGAACCCGACTGATCGGCCGGGTGTCGATGGACCTGATGACCATCGACCTCCGCGGGATCGAGGCAGCGGTCGGCGACCCGGTGACGTTGTGGAGTCCCGAGCTTCCAGTGGAGACGATTGCCGCGGCCGCGGGGACGATCAGTTACGAACTTACCTGTTCGATCACCCGGCGCGTGCGTTTCGTGGAGCTCTGATGCGGGCAGGTTGTTGGGCATACTGGGCACATCGCCGCCCACTACTTTCCGATGCCGATCGCACTGGTGTGGTTCCGAAATGACCTGAGGTTGCAGGACAACCCGGCGCTGCGCTCCGCGCTGGAGGGCGGATACACGCCGCTGCCTGTCTACGTGCACGCTCCGGCCGAGGAGGGGCATTGGCGGCCGGGCGGGGCTTCCGACGCGTGGCGGCACCGTTCGCTGGCAGTGCTGGACGCGGAGCTTCGCCAGCGTGGTTCGCGTCTTCGGCTGTTCACCGGCCCCAGCCTGGCGACCCTGCAGACGCTGATCGCGGCAACCGGGGCGGAGGCCGTGTTCTGGAACCGGCGCTATGAACCCGCGATCGAGCAGCGCGACGCGCTCATCAAACAGGAGCTGCGCGCACAGGGCGTCCGCGCCGAGAGCTTCCGCGGCAACCTCATCCTGGAGCCGTGGACCATCGCCACCAGGCAGGGGACGCCCTACAAGGTGTTCACTCCCTATTGGCGTGCGGTGCTGGCCGACTGGCGCCAGGTTGATCTGTGGGAGGCGCCGCGTTCAATCCCCGCCACTGAGGAAGGCAGTCCCGCCGGCGTGTCCCTCGAGGCACTGAAGATGAAACCTCGGCCTGCGTGGGACCGGTCCTGGTGGGAGCAGTGGCAACCTGGCGAGTCGGGTGCCCATCAGGCGCTGGAGATCTTTGTCGACGGCGCGCTGCGCGATTACAGGGAGCAGCGTGACCGGCCGGATCGCGTGGGTACGTCGCGACTGTCGCCGCACCTGCACTTCGGCGAGATATCGCCGTGGCGCGTGGTACGGACTCTGGAAGAGCAGCGTGGCAGTGCCAACAGCCTGAATATCGACGCTGCGATCCGGCAGGTGGGGTGGCGCGAATTCGCCCACCACCTGCTGCACCACTTCCCGCAGACGCCGGACCTCAACTTCAATCCGCGGTTCAATGATTTCGGCTGGGCGCCGGTCGTGCCGGAAGTGCTGCAGGCCTGGCAGCAGGGGCGTACCGGCGTGCCGATCGTGGACGCCGGAATGCGCGAGTTGTGGGCGACCGGCTGGATGCACAACCGCGTGCGGCTGATCGTGGGCAGCTACCTGACCCGCCACCTGCGCTACCACTGGCGGCACGGCGCCCACTGGTTCTGGAACACTCTCGTGGATGCCGATCTCGCCAACAACACCCTGGGATGGCAGTGGATCGGCGGCACCGGTGCGGACGCGGCACCTTATTACCGCATCTTCAATCCGGTGATCCAGGCCGAGAAATTCGATCCCGAGGGTCGCTACATCGCCCGTTGGGTGCCGGAGTTGGCTTCGCTGCCGCTGCCACTGCGTTTCGCCCCCTGGAAAGACCCGTCCGTGCTGCGTCGGGTGGCACCCGACTATCGCGCGCGTCCGATCGTCGATCTGGAGAAGGGCAGGCAGGCTGCGCTCGCGGCCTACCGGGCGAGGCGCGGCTGATCGCCTTCTACGACGAATTCTTTTGTCCAGGAGAACTCGGCTCCGAAACTGAATGGGCTGTTCCTGTCATCACCTGAACACCACGGCCGGATCATTACTTTGGCCCGGTCAATCAGGCCCACACAGCCAAAGGATCCAACCTATGAACAACCACACCAAGCTCGCCATGGCCGCAGCGGTCCTTTCCGCCACGCTCGCAGGATGCGCGACCACGGGCGCTGGCGGCGGTTATTACGGCGGCCAGCCGCAGCAGCAGGACAACGACAACAACCGTACCCAGAAGGGTGCCGTGATCGGCGCGCTTGCCGGTGCGGTGGCAGGCCTGCTCACCGGCGATGACGCTACCGAGCGCCGTCAGCGCGCCCTGGTCGGTGCGGGTGTCGGCGGTCTTGCCGGCGGCGCCATCGGCAACTACCAGGATCGCCAGGAGCGTGCGCTGCGCGAGCGCATGGCCGGTACCGGCGTCGATGTCGTGCGCCAGGGTGACAACATCACGCTCAACATGCCGGAAAACATCACCTTCGGCTTCGACCGCTCGGACCTGCAGCCGCAGTTCTATCCGGTCCTGAATCGCGTCGCCGACACGCTCACCGAGTACAACCAGACGGTTGTCGAGGTCGCTGGCCACACCGACAGCAAGGGAACCGACCAGTACAACCAGGCGTTGTCCGAGCGCCGTTCCGCGGCGGTCGGCAACTACCTGATGTCGAAGGGGTTGATGCGTGACCGCTTCATACTCGTCGGTGCGGGGGAGTCGCGGCCAATCGCGAGCAACGACACCGAGATGGGCCGCGCGCAGAACCGCCGCGTCGAAATCACCCTGGTGCCGATCCGCTCGTAAGAATCGTCGCCTGCGGGCGTAGATGCAATGACCCGGAAAGGCGGGCCCCGCAAGGGGTCCGCCTTTCGCGCGTCCGCGGTGGGGCTTGCGCGGACGGATCACGAAAGGCACGTTTGTCGATCGCCGGAAAAGTGAAGGCTTCGTCACGATCGCCTGCGATAATTTCGGCGACATTTGCCGGCCGACACCAGCCGCTCGGGGAGAGCAACACACGTGGGGACAAAAGTTAAGTCATCGACCGTGCATGAAATCGGCTCCGAGGATGAGCAGTACCAGCGTCTGCTGGCGGCGCTTTGCGCAGTACGCGATGGAGATTTCAGCGTTCAGTTGCCTGTGCACTGGGACGGGATCCAGGGAAAGATCGCTTCCTGCTTCAACGAAATCGTGGTCAACAACCGGCATCTCGCCGATGAGCTGGCACGCGTCGGCGAAAAGGTCGGCCGCGAAGGCCAGACCAGCAAGCGAATCGCGGCTCCCAATCGCAGCGGTGCCTGGCTCGACATGCAGCAGTCGGTCAACAGCCTGATCGACGATCTCGTACGGCCGGTGGAGACCATGACGGAGGCGATGGCGGGCGTGGCCAAGGGCGATCTCACGCGCTCGGTGCCGCTGGAAGCCGACGGGCGACCGCTGCAGGGCGAATTCCTGCGTTCGGCGACGATCGTCAACCGCATGATCGACCAGATGGGTGAGTTCAGTTCGGAGGTCACGCGCGTGGCGCTGGAAGTCGGCACCTCCGGGCGCCTCGGCGGGCAGGCGAAGGTCAAGGGCGTGTCCGGCGTCTGGAAGGATCTGACCGACTCGGTCAACCAGATGGCGTCCAACCTTACCGCGCAGGTCCGCAACATTTCCGAAGTCACCATCGCGGTGGCCAACGGCGATCTCTCGCGCAAGATCACCGTGGACGTGCGCGGCGAAATCCTGCAGCTCAAGGAGGCCATCAACACCATGGTCGACCAGTTGCGTGGTTTCGCCTCCGAGGTGACGCGCGTGGCGCGCGAGGTCGGTACCGAAGGCAAGCTCGGTGGACAGGCGATCGTGCCCGGCGTGGCCGGCACCTGGAAGGATCTGACCGACTCGGTCAACGCCATGGCCTCCAACCTCACCAGCCAGGTAAGAAACATCGCCGAGGTCACCACCGCGGTGGCCAAGGGCGACCTGTCGCGCAAGATCACGGTGGACGTGCGCGGCGAGATCGCCGAGCTCAAGGACACCATCAACACCATGGTCGATCAGCTCAACGGCTTCGCCGCGGAAGTTACGCGAGTGGCCCGCGAGGTCGGCACCGAAGGCAAGCTTGGCGGCCAGGCGCAGGTGCCCGACGTCGCCGGGACCTGGAAGGACCTGACCGACCACGTCAACTCGATGGCCTCGAACCTCACGCTGCAGGTGCGCAACATCGCCGACGTGACCACCGCGGTGGCCAAGGGCGATCTGTCGAAGAAGATCACCGTCAACGTCAAGGGCGAGATCCTGGCGCTCAAGAACACCATCAACACCATGGTCGATCAGTTGAACGGCTTCGCCTCGGAGGTGACGCGCGTTGCCCGCGAGGTCGGCACCGAGGGTAAATTGGGCGGCCAGGCGCAGGTGCCGGGCGTCGGCGGAACGTGGAAGGACCTGACCGACAACGTCAATCTGATGGCGACCAATCTGACCAACCAGGTGCGCGGCATCGCCGACGTCGTGACCGCGGTGGCGCAGGGCAATCTCAAGCGCAAGCTGACGGTCGACGCGAAGGGCGAAATTGCGGCGCTGGCCGACACCATCAACTTCATGATCGATACGCTGTCGACGTTCGGCGACCAAGTGACCAACATGGCGCGCGAGGTCGGCATCGAGGGCCGGCTCGGCGGCCAGGCGCGCGTTCCGGGCGCCGCCGGCCTGTGGCGCGACCTAACCGACAACGTCAATCAGCTCGCCGCCAATCTGACCAATCAGGTGCGCTCGATCGCCGATGTCGCAACGGCAGTGACCAAGGGCGATTTAACCCGCTCGATCGCGGTCGAGGCGTCCGGCGAAATGGCCGCGCTCAAGGATAATATTAACGAGATGATCCGCAATTTGAAGGATCAGACGCTCAAGAACGCCGAGCAGGATTGGCTCAAGACCAACCTCGCGCGCTTCTCCCGCATGCTCCAAGGCGAGCGCGACCTCGCCACCGTGTCCAACCTCATCATGTCGGAACTCGCGCCGCTGGTGAATGCCCAGTACGGCGTTTTCTACGTCACCAACCGCGACGAGGAAGAAACCAAGCTCGAAATGGTCGCCAGCTACGGCGCCGAGAACGCCGATCAGCTTAAGCGCGAATTCTCGCTGCGCGAAGGGCTCATCGGCCAGGCCGCGGCCGACCGCCGGCCGATTCTCTTGAAGGACGTGCCAGGCGACTTCATCCGCATCGGCTCGGGCCTCGGCGGTTCGAAGCCGGCCAACATCAACATCCTGCCGGCCTTGTTCGAGGACGACGTCAAGGCGGTGATCGAGCTGGCGTCGTTCAGCGACTTCAACGAAACCCACCAGAGCTTCCTCGACCAGTTGATGGAATCGATCGGAATCGTGCTCAACACGATCGCCGCGACGATGCGCACCGAAGGGCTGCTCAAGCAGTCGCAATTGCTCACTCAGGAGCTGCAGGCGCGCCAGACCGAGCTCACCACCAAGCAGGAGGAGCTCCACACGACCAACGAGGAATTGCAGGAAAAAGCGCAATTGCTCGAGAATGAAAAGCGGCAGGTGGAGGCCAAGAATCTCGAGATCGAATTGGCCCGCCGCGCGCTGGAGGACAAGGCGGAACAGCTGGAAGTGACCTCCAAATACAAGTCCGAGTTCCTCGCCAACATGAGCCACGAGCTGAGGACTCCGCTGAACTCGCTGCTGATCCTGTCGAAACTGCTGTCCGACAACACCCAGGGCAATCTCAACGACAAGCAGGTCGAGTTCGCGCGGACCATCAATTCGGCGGGCTCCGATTTGCTCAGCCTGATCAACGACATCCTCGATCTGTCCAAGATTGAGTCGGGCACGGTCAGCATCGAAGTCGGTGAAATGCCGATGGCGAGCCTCAAGCAGAACATGGAGCGGACCTTCCGCCAGCTTGCCGCGGACAAGCATCTCGCCTTCAACATCGAGTTCGACGCGCGCATGCCGGATACCATCCGCACCGACGAGAAACGACTGCAGCAGGTCGTCCTCAACCTTCTCTCCAACGCGTTCAAATTCACCGCGCGTGGGTCGGTCACCTTGGCCGTCGGCTGCGCCAGCAGCGGCTGGAGCAAGAGCCACCCGGTGCTGCAGAGCGCCGAGCAGGCGATCGAGATCGCGGTCACCGACACCGGTATCGGCATTCCCGAGGACAAGCAGAAATTGATCTTCGAGGCGTTCCAGCAGGCCGACGGCACGACCAGCCGCAAATATGGCGGCACCGGCCTGGGCCTGTCGATTAGCCGCGAGATCGCGCGCCTGCTCGGCGGTGAGCTACAGGTCAAATCGAAGCCGGGCGACGGCTCGACCTTTACCTTGTTCATCCCTCTCGAAGCGATTCCCGGCGCGTCGGTCGGCGTGACCGGGACCAGCGCGCGCTTCGAGAACAGCGGCGCTGTCGTCCCGACCGCGCTGCCGACCGGGTTCGAGGTCGCCGACGACCGCGACGATCTCGGCGACGACCCGTTCGTGCTGATCGTCGAGGACGACCCGACGTTCGCCGCGATCCTGCTCGACATGGCGCATGAGGCCGGGATGAAGGGGGTGGTCTCGACCGCCGGCGCGGGCACGCTGGCGATGGCGCGCAAGCTTCAGCCGAGCGCGATCACGCTCGACCTGGGGCTGAGCGACATTGACGGCTTCGTCCTGCTCGACCTCCTCAAGCACGACCCGCAGACCAGCCATCTGCCGATCCACGTCATCTCCGGCGCCGACAAAGCGGCGTCGGTGACCGCGATGGGCGCCGTCGGCGTGACCGAAAAACCGGCCGACGACCGCGAGCTGATCAAGGTGTTCAAGACTCTGTTGGCGAAGGTCGGCCCCAACGCCAAGCGGCGCGCCAAGCGGCCGTCCAAGGAGCAGGCCGAAAAGGAGGCTCGCCGTTCGCTCCGGGAGCTGGCCGGGGCCAAGGTGCTGATCGTCGACGACGACATCCGCAACATCTATTCCCTGACCAGCGTGCTCGAGAGCTACGACGTCGAAGTGCTCCATGCGGAGCGCGGCAAGGACGGCATCGCCATCCTCGAGCGCATGCCGGGGATCGATGTCGGCCTGATCGACATCATGATGCCCGAGATGGACGGCTATGAGACGATGCGGCAGATCCGCCGCCGTGACGCTTTGGCCGACCTGCCGTTGATCGCGGTGACCGCCAAGGCGATGAAAGGCGACCGTCAGAAATGCCTCGATGCCGGCGCCTCCGATTACATTGCCAAACCGGTCGACATCGACCTGCTGCTGGCACTGCTCAGGGTGTGGATCGCGCGCTCCCGCGATAGCGCCCGCCAGGCCAATGCGGCGGCGGCCGAATAGTGGACGAGCCGACCCCGTTAGACGAATCCTCGGCCGAGATTTTCGCCGATGGAACACCGGTGGCGCCGGCCGACGAGCCGGTCGAGCGACCGCGCGTGCTGGTGGTCGACGACGACGAGCGCAATCTGCTCGCCATCGGCACCGTGCTCGAGGATGTCGGCGACGTGATCCTCGCCAAATCGGGCGAGGAAGCGCTGCGCCATTTGCTCAAGGGCGAGTTCGCGGTGATCCTGCTTGACGTCTTCATGCCCGGGATGGACGGCTATGAGACGGCGCAGATCATCCGCAGCCGCGAGCAAACCAAGCGCATCCCGATCGTCTTTCTATCGGCGGTCAACAAGGAGGCCGAGCATCTCATCAGGGGCTATGAGATGGGCGCGGTCGACTATGTCTTCAAACCGGTCGAGGCGATCGTCCTGCAGTCCAAGATCGCGGTGTTCGTCGACCTGTTCGCCAAGACCAAGGAGATCGAGCGCAAGGCGCGTCAGGAGCAGGCCCTGCTCGACGCCAACCTCCGCGCCAACGCCGAGCGGCTGCGCGCCGAGCAGGAACTGCGCCGCGCCGAGCAGCGCCAGGCCGCGATCATCCAGTCATTGCCGATCATTCTCTATCTCGAGCCGTTCGACGCCGACCCGCGCTGGCCCAATTACATCAGCGGCGATCTGGTCGAAATGACCGGCTTTTCGCACCAGCAGATTCTCGACAAGCCGTCGATCTGGATGGAGCGGCTCCACCCCGAGGACCGTGATCGCGTGCTAACGGCGCTCGACGCGCGTCGCACGTCGGGGCGATTCCAGGTCGAATATCGCTGGCAGACGGCCGACGGCAGCTACAAGCATTTGAACGACCAGGCGGTGCTGGTGAAAGATTTGCACGGCGGGCCGATGGAGTTCGCCGGCACCCTGACCGACGTCACCGAGCGACGCAGCCTCGAAAGTCAGTTGGTCCAGGCGCAAAAGATGGACGCGATCGGCAAGCTGACCGGCGGAATTGCGCATGATTTCAACAATCTGCTGGCTGCGGTGCTGGGCGGGATCGGGCTGCTCGAGCGCCGCGCGCAGCTTGACGACGAGCATCACAAAATCCTCACCATGACCAAGCGCGCCGCCGACCAGGGCAGCGAGTTGGTCCGGCGCCTGCTCGCCTTCGCCCGCCGCCAGCAATTGCAGCCGGCCGCGATCGAGGTCGCCGCGCTGTCCGAAGCGGTCAACCACCTCCTCGTCCACACGCTCGGCGGGCTGGTCGAACTCGACTGGCAGGCGGACGACCAGCCGTGGTGCGCCTTTGCCGACCAGTCCCAGCTCGAGCTGGCGCTGATGAATCTCATCATCAATGCCCGCGACGCCATGCCCGACGGCGGCAAGATCAGCATCCGCGCCGAAAACCGCACGGTCGGCGCCGGCGACACCGTCGGGCTCGCCGCCGGCGACTATGTCCTGTTCACCGTCGCCGACCAGGGTTGCGGGATCGCGCCGCACAACATCGACAAGGTGCTCGAGCCGTTCTTCACCACCAAGGACGTCGGCAAGGGCACCGGGCTTGGCCTGTCGATGGTCTACGGCTTCGCCAAGCAGTCGAACGGCGCGTTCCATCTCGACAGCGAATTGGGCGAAGGCACCCGCGCCGAGTTGTGGCTGCCGCGCTCCGCTCCGCGGCCGGCGGAAGAACCGGCGAGATTGGTCGCCAGGCGCAAGGCCAAGGCCCAGCGCGCCTTGTCGATCCTGCTGGTCGACGATCATGACGACGTGCGCACGGCGACCATGGGCACGCTCGAGGATCTCGGTCACAAGGTGGTCGAAGCGACCAACGGCGCCGATGCGCTTGCGCTGGTCGCCGACGGAGGCCGCCGGCTCGACCTCATCATCTCCGATTATGCCATGCCCAA
>JALYOF010000084.1 GCA_030857025.1 Pseudomonadota bacterium
ACCTTGATGTCGGGCTGGACCCGGAAGCGCTGCGCTATTACTTCGCCACCAAGTCCGCGGCCGGCGTGGATGATCTGGATCTGAACCTGGAAGACTTCACGGCGCGGGTGAATTCCGACCTTGTCGGCAAGTTCGTCAACCTGGCCAGCCGTGCCTCGGGCTTTGCCACGCGACACTTCGACGGGCAGCTGAACCGCCACCTGGCGGGCACGGGCCGTGATCGCGTCAACGACACACTGGCCAGTGCGGATTCGGTGCGCCAGCATTACGCGGCTGGCGATTTCGCCGCCGTCGCGCGCGAATGCATGCACCTGTGCGACCTCCTCAACCAGCGCTGGGATGAGGCCAAACCCTGGCTGTTGGCCAAGGATCCGGAGCAGGCGGCGGTGCTGCAACGGGTCTGCAGCGAGTGCCTGCTGGGCTTCTACGTCGTGTCCACCTATCTGTTGCCGATCCTGCCCGGCTTGTGTACGCGAGCGCTGGCCTTGTTCGGTCGCGTGCCGGCGCAACTGGAGCAGTTGCTCGCGCAACTTCCTGACCGCATCCTTCCCTACCAGCCTCTGCTCACGCGCATCGACCTTGCGCAGGTCAAGGCCATGATCGAGGCTTCCATGGAAGATCTGAAACCCTCCACCGCGCAGCCCGCGCCCATTGAAACCGCGCCCACCATCGGCATCGAGGATTTTTCCCGACTGGACCTGCGCATCGGTACGGTGCTCGAATGCGCGCTCGTGGAAGGTTCGGATAAATTGCTGCGCTTTCGCCTGGATGCCGGCGAGCTCGGCCAGCGGCAGATATTTTCCGGTATCCGCGCCGGCTATCCGGATGCGGCCAGCCTGGTAGGCCGGCAGGTTGTGTTTATCGCCAACCTGGCGCCGCGCAAGATGCGCTTCGGCATGAGCGAAGGGATGATCCTGTCGGCCGGCTTCGACGCGGGCGGACTGTTCCTGCTGGACGCCGATGCCGGTGCGCAGCCGGGAATGCCGGTTCGCTGATTCCAGGGGTTACGGTAGACGCCGCCATGAAGCCGATGCCGACGACGCCTCCCGATCTCACCGAGCGCCTCGACCGCCTGCTTCCGCAGACGCAATGCGGCCAGTGCGGCTTCGACGGTTGCCGCCCCTACGCCGAAGCGATGGCCGCTGGCGAAGCCGATGTCGATCGGTGTCCGCCCGGTGGCGACGCGGGCGCCCGATCGCTCGCGCGGCTGCTCGGCACAGCTCCTAAACCGTTTGATCGGAGTCGGGGCGAACACAAGCCGGCGCAGGTCGCCCTGGTGGTGGAGGCCGACTGCATCGGCTGCACCAAGTGCATCCAGGCCTGCCCGGTCGATGCCATCATCGGCGGCGCGAAATACATGCACACGGTGATCGAGCCGCTGTGCACCGGCTGCGAGCTGTGCGTTCCGGCCTGTCCGGTCGATTGCATCGTGCTGGTGCCGGCGACAAATACCGCAACCGGCGACTGATCGCTTCAGCGCGCGGCTGACCCAGCCTCGCACGCCGAACAGATCCGCTCGACGGTGTAGCCGCGGACCCGCAGCTTTTCAACGACGCTGTCCTCCCCGACCAGGTGCAGCGCACCTACCACGACCAGGGTGTCGCTTGTGTCGGCGCCATCGAGCATTGCCTGCAACTGTGGAGTCCATGCATTGTTGCGGTCGACCACGACGGCCTTGTAGGTCATGGGCGTGTTGTCGCGCATCTCGGCGGCAGCCAGCGCCTCCAGCTGCTCGGCATCCGCCTCGCGCCACGCCTGGTGCAGGTCGGCGAGCATCTGCGGCATTTCTTCGGAGCGGTCCAGGAAGTCGGCCAGGCTCTTGAGCTGCTCGGGCATCGGTGAAGATTCCAGCGCCGCCAGTTGCGCCTCCATCGATTCCAGTCCGGCAATCGGCTTCCCAGCGGCCGCGGCGCGCGTCATCAGGTGCTGGTCCAGCCCCTGCTCGGGACTGAACCCCTCCGACTGCGCCAGGCCCATCACCAGCGTGAGATTCACGAACCATGGCTCGAACGATTCGAGTTGCGAGACGGTGATCCCCTTCGGCGCCAGCAATACAGCGAGTTGCGCGAGCATCTCCGCCGGCAGCACCCCGCTCAGGGTGCGCGCGTCGCCATAGCCCGCCGCCTCCATGAACTTGGGGGTGTTTGCAGGATCCCGCAGTTCTTCCGGAGTGACCTCGAACACGACCTTGCCCGCGGCGGCCAGCGCGTCCTCGACATCGTCGGAAACGGGGTAGTCGGTAGGCTTGAGCAGATGGAACGAACCGAGCAGGTACACGGCATTATCGTCATCGGACACCTTCCACAGCAGCGGCAGCGGCGCCGGCTGGGCGCCCTGGTTTGCGGCAGGCGTGGACGGTTCGGCGAGTGTCGACGGAGCGTCCTGAGATGCGATCGCTGCCGCCGCGGTCAGCGCGGCGACGGCAAACAGAAGGCCGGCACGGTGATGGAGATGGCGCATGGGCACGGGGTTTCCTTTGATGCGCATCAGGAGGGGCGCTTGGCAGCGGGCATTGCGTAGCTTTTCTCGCCCGCATCGATGATCAGGTCCAGGCGGTTTTCCGGCGGGGGCAGCGGGCAGGTGGCAAACGCAGTGAACGCGCACGGCGGGTTGTAGCTCTGGTTGAAGTCCACCACCACGCTGCCATCGGGCAACGGTTTGGCCGTGTCGAGGAAACGGCCGGCGCCATAACTTCCCTGTCCGTTGGTGCGGTCGGCGAACACCAGGAACAGCGTGCCGTCGCCACCTGCGAGTGCCTCGATCCTGTGCGTGTTGCCGCCGTGCTCGAACTCGACGATTCCCGGATTGGGAGTCGGCTCGATGAATCCCAGGATGTTCGCAATCGGCATCGTGCGGCCGTCCGGATGCGCGATGAAGCGGCCGTCGACAGCCCACTGCCTGTCGGCGGGCCAGTACTCGAGTCCGGCGAAACCGGTCCGGGTCGGCGCGTCGGCGTGTTTCACCCGCAGCGCGTGCCGATCGCCGCGCTTGATCACCGTCGCGACGCCCAGGCCCTTGTCGAAGCCGAGCCTGCTCGGCGTGGCGCCGTCCTCGTCGGACTGCAGTTCGATCGCCTGGACGATCGGCGCGCCGTCGAGCAACAGCCGCGCGTCGCGATGCGGCACCAGGCGGATGCCCTCTTCGCCGAGTTCCAGCATGCCCAACTGCGGCGGACCCATCGACAGGCGGATGCCGTTGTCCGGGTCGCTGCCGACGTAATGCGATCCCGGATCGAGCCAGTGCAGACCGATGAGGCTGGTCCAGCCGTCGGGGCGGACCAGGTCGGCGCGACGCTGATCGCGCCATACCTGCTGCTGGACGGAAAAGGCGATTGCCTCAGGTGACATGCGCGCGTCCTGGGAAGTGGGGTCTGCGCCGCGCTGGCAGCCGGCGAGCATCAGAAAAACCGTCGCCGTCGACAGCAGCAAGGATCGGATCGGAAGTGGCACGGCAATCATTTCATCGCCCTCTCAGGAACCAGCGGTCGATTTCGGCCAGGCCGAACCGCGCCCAGGTCGGACGACCATGATTGCATTGCCCGGAGCGCTCGGTCGCTTCCATGTCGCGCAACAGCGCATTCATTTCCGGAAGCGTGAGGCGCCGGTTGGCGCGCACGGCACCATGGCAGGCCATGGTCGAAAGCAGTTCGTCGCGTGCCGCCGTGACCCGGTCGCCGCCCTGCGGCGACGCACCGTGTTCGCGCAGGTCGGCGAGCACATCGCGCAGCAGCGCTTCGACGTCGCCGTGCGCGAGCAGCGCCGGCACACTGCGCACGGTCAGCGACTGCGGACCACTGCGGGTGACCTCGAAACCCAGTGTGGCCAGCGTGGCGGCCTCGCGTTCGGCCACCTCGGCCTCGCGCTCGGCAACCGCGAGTTGGGTAGGCACCAGCAGCGGCTGGCTGCGCAGGCCCTCGCCGTCGTGGGCGGTCTTGAGTTTCTCGTAGCCGATGCGCTCGTGCGCGGCGTGCATGTCCACCACGATCAGGCCCTCTGCGGTTTCTGCCAGCACGTAGATGCCGTGCAGCTGCGCGATGGCGTAGCCCAGCGGTGGATGCGTGCGGTCGGCATCGGCCGGTCCCGGAGCCGCAAAATTCGCCGGTGTCGAACCCGCCTGCGATCCGGAGGAAGCCCCGCCATACAGGGCGGCGTAGCCGGCCCGCGTCTCTTCGATCTGAAGCGCCAGTGGCGGCTGTGGCGGCGTCCATCGATATCCCGCCGCAGCTGATCCGGATGGGGTCGTCGATGCGCCGCCCTGCGCATCACCGGCGAACGCGGGCGACGGTGTCGCTCCGGCTCGCGTTTCGGCCAGCGCCGCCTGCAGGGTGCGATAGACGAAATCGTGGATCAGCCGCGAGTCGCGAAACCGCACCTCGTGCTTGGCAGGATGCACGTTGACGTCGACCCGGCGCGGATCGAGTTCCAGAAACAGCACGTAAGCGGGTTGGCGGCCATGGAACAACACGTCCGCATAAGCCTGCTTCACCGCGTGGGCGATGCTGCGATCGCGGATCGCGCGGCCGTTGACGTAGAGGTACTGCTGGTCGGCGCTGGCACGCGAATATGCCGGCTGTGCGCTCCAACCGTGCAGGCGCAGGCCCGCGCCGCTGTGGTCCACGCGCAGCGCATGGCGCGCGAACTCCTCGCCGAGCGCCTCGTGCAGGCGCGCGTCCGAGAGCAGATCGCTGTCGCCTTTCCAGCGCCGCGACGGCTTGCCGTTGTGCGAGACCCGCAACTCCACGTCGGGCCGCGCGAGGGCGAGTTGGCGCAGCCAGTCTTCGATGTGGCCCAGTTCGGTGCGTTCGGCACGCAGGAATTTGCGCCGCGCGGGTACGTTGAAGAACAGGTCGCGCACTTCGACGGTGGAGCCCTGCGGATGCGGCTTCGGCGTAACCTCTCCAACCCGACCGCCTTCGACCTCGAGCGCCGCGCCGTGCTCGGCGTCGCGAAGGCGCGACGTCAGGCAGAAACGGCTGACCGATGCGATCGAAGGCAGCGCTTCACCGCGGAACCCGAGGGTGGCGACCGCCTCCAGATCGTCCAGCGACGCGATCTTGCTGGTCGCGTGCCGGGAGATCGCCAACGGCAGGTCCGCCGGGCCAATGCCGCCACCGTCGTCACGCACCCGGATCAGGCGGACGCCGCCTTCTTCCAGATCGATGTCGACGCGCAATGCACCCGCGTCGAGCGCGTTCTCGACCAGTTCCTTGACCACGGACGCAGGCCGCTCGACGACCTCGCCGGCCGCGATCTGATTGATGAGGGTGTCGGGAAGCTGACGGATCTGCACGGCGGGGGCGGCACCTGGGTGGGCGCCGTCGTAAGGATCAGCGGTGATGATACTAGGGACTGCCGCCGACGCTGCCGGACAAGGGGATTGTCGCCGCCGCCGCGCGTGCCGCGAACATCGTGCCGGGAGGTGGCTGTCGGGTGAAGAACGTGTTGATGCCATCCAGCACGGCGCCAGCAAGCTTGCGCTGGAAACCCGGATCGAGCAGCCGGCGCTCTTCTTCGGGATTGGAGATGAAGGCGGTCTCCACCAGCATCGCCGGCATGTCGGAACTGCGCAGCACCGCAAAGTTGGCGCGCTCGATATGCGGCTTGTGGTTGTTGCCGACGCGCTTCAGCCCGTCGAGCACTTCTCCAGCGGCATCCTCGGACGCCTTGAGTTGACCGCTCTGGGTCAGGTCGAGCAGCACCGACGCCAGCGTGTTGTTCTCGGCCGTCATGCGCACGCCGCCGATCAGGTCGGACGAGTTTTCCTTGTCGGCCAGCCAGCGCGCGCGTTGCGAGGAGGCGCCCTTGAGCGACAGCACGTACACCGAGGAGCCGGTGGCCTTCCGGTTTTCGGCGGCGTCGGCGTGGATCGACACGAACATGTCGGCCCTGGCCTTGCGTGCCAACTGGGCACGCTTGCCCAGCGGAATGAACATGTCGTTGTCGCGGGTCATGTAGGCCTGCATGCCGGGCGTGGCGTTGATCTGCCGGGCAAGCTCGCGACTGATCGCCAGCACCACGTCTTTCTCGCGGCTGCCCTTGAGACCAATCGCACCGGGATCCTGGCCTCCGTGACCGGGATCGATCGCGATCACCAGCGGCCGCATGCCGCGGCCCTGCATCACCTGCTGGATCGTCTTGACCGGATCGGCTCCGATGTCCGCGATCGCAGGCGCCGGAGTGGCGGCTGCGGACATGGCGCGCGGAATTCCGGTGGCCACCGTGGTGGGAACCCCGGTGGCGATTCGGGTGGGTACGCCCGTAGCGATCGTCGTCGGTATGCGGGCCGCGACAGTGGTCGGTGCCGGCTGCGGCGCTGGTGCGGGAGTTGGAGCGGGCGTAGCGGATGGCGGATACGGCGTCCGTGCTGCCAACTGGGATATCAGCCGGCTGGTCGCTTCAGCCGACCTGGCGCTCTGCTCCGCAGGAGTCGGCTGCAGAGCGGGCGCCGCTGGCGAGGCAGGCGACTGGGTGGCGATGATTCTGGCGATCGCGTCGGTGTTGTCGCCCGGCCACTCCAGGATCACGCGCGAGCCGCCCGTGCCGCTCTCAAGCCGGGGTGGCAGTGCCGCGACGGGTTCGGCCAGTTCGAACACGACACGCGCGGTGCCGGGCACAGGCTGACCGGTGCGAATCGAAGTGACGATTCCCACCGGGGCGGGGACTCGGACTGCGGAGCCTACTTTCGATGCCGGCAGGTCGATCACCAGGCGATCGGGTCCCTGCAGGCGGATGACCTTGAACTCACCGGGAGCGTCCAGAACGATCTCGGCGCGGGTCCCGGTTGCACCGTTGCTGATCTCCAGTCCCTTGATCTCGGCAGCCTGTGAGGCGCTGCATAACAGCCCGCCCACCAGCATAAGGCCCGACAGAACGTACTGCACGATGGCTCCATTGGCTCGCATGAGCCGTAGTCAAGCACCCGACCACCCGGATTGCAAGCGATTTTTCCCTTAACAATCCAGCACCTGCCCTGACTTTCTGCCAACAAGGTCAGGAGTTCACTCCAAGTGCGTGAGTCTGAACGCCTCCAAGTGAACCACTCGGGCCAGCCAGGCTTCCCCGACCGGCGACGCCGGAAGCAACTGCACCCGCCGGCCGTCGCCCTCGACCTGCAGACGGATCACCAGATCCTCCGGCGGAAGTCCGCCACGGCCGCGATCCGGCCATTCGACCAGCCAAAGCGCCGCCTCCCCGGTGTCGAGTCCGAGAAACTCGAGTTCGGCGGTGTCCCCGATCCTGTACAGGTCCAGGTGCCAGGCTTCGTCGCCATCGGCAAGCCGGTAGCGCTCCACCAGGGTGTATGTCGGGCTGCGAATGGCACCCTCTACGCCGAGCGCCCGTAGAAGCGCCCGTGCAAGCGTCGATTTTCCGGCCCCAAGCTCCCCCCGCAGGTGCACGACCGCATGGGGAGGGCGGGCCAGGGCGAGCGCCTCCCCCAAGCGGTCGGTGTCCTCCGCAGAGGCGAGCCAACCGCCGATCAAGGTCGTGGCTCCGGGTTGCCGAGTCGGCGCAACCACGGCATCAGGTCGGTCGGCAGCAGACCGCGCTCGCCGCTGTCGGCAGCAACCGCATCCCCGGCTGCGGCGTGCAGCAGCGCGCCCAGGGCGGCGGCATCGAATGCGCCGTATCCCTGTGCGCGAAGCGCCGCGATCACTCCGGTCAACACATCGCCCATGCCGCCGACCGCCATGCCGGGATTGCCGGCGGCGATCACCCTGGGAACCCGCCCCGGTGCGGCAATCATCGTGCCGGCGCCCTTGAGCACCACCACGCAGCCGTGGTCCTGGCAGATCGCCAGCGCGGCCGCGTAGCGGTCCTGCTGCACGCGCGCGGTGTCGACGCCCAGCAGGCGCGCAGCCTCGCCGGGGTGCGGAGTAAGGACGGTTTCCGTGTGCAGGAACTGCGGCGTTTCCGCGAGCAGGTTCAGCGCATCCGCGTCGAGGACCAGTGCTTTTCCCGCATCGAGCACCTGCGCCAGCCAGATGCGCGCCGCGCGACTGCGGCCCAGTCCGGGACCGGCAGCGATCACGTCAGCCGATTCCAGCAGCCCGCCTGCCAGGCAATCGCCCTCGTCGTCGAGTGCGTGGCCCATCGCTTCGGGGAGCCGTGCCAGCAGCGCGGATACATGTGCGGGGCGCGTGGCGACATCCACCAGCCCCGCACCGGACCGTAATGCAGCCTCGGCGGCCATCACGATCGCGCCACCGCGGCCGTGGTCGCCGCCGACGCACAGCACCCGGCCATGATCGCCCTTGTGGCTGTCGCGAAGACGGCGACGCAGCCAGCGCGAAAGATCGTCGGCTACCAGCATCTCGGCGAATGGCGTGGCGTCGTCGGACTCGCGCGCGGGGAGGCCCAACTCCGCGAGGTCAATGCCGCCCACGTGGTCCAGGGCCGCGCCGGTGCGCAGCCCGGCCTTGGGTGCGAGGAACTCCAGCGTCCGGGTCGCGACCACGGCAACGCCTGGAGCCGCCCCGGTGCTGGCATCGATCCCGCTGGGCACGTCGAGCGCGAACACCGGCGCCGGATGGGCATTGATCGCAAGGATCGCCTCGGCGCAGGCTCCCTGCGGAGCACGGTCCATGCCGATGCCCAGCAGCCCGTCGATCACCAGGTCGGCTTCGTCGAGCCGGCCTTGGAACGGCTCCACGAGTCCGCCGGCCGCGGTGTACTCCGCGAAAGCACGGCTGGCCATCTCGGCCCGTGGCGCTCCCTGCGGCAGCGCGATGACGGTCACGCGCCTGCCCGACTGGTGTGCGTGGCGCGCCAGCACGTAGCCGTCGCCACCATTGTTGCCGCTTCCGCATACCACCAGCAGCCGCTGCGCCTGCGGCCAGTGGGCCAGCACCGCGCGCCACGCGGCCTGCCCTGCCCGCCGCATCGGCTCGTAAGGATCGTCGAGCAGCTGCGCGGCCCGCGCTTCCAGCCCGCGCAGGGCGTGCAAGTCATAAAGTGCGGTGAACGCAGGTGGTGGAGCGGGGGCACGCGTCATGCCGCGATTCTATACTTGCGGCCATGGCGAACTCCCCGGATCGATCACGAGCGATTCCGCTCGAGTACATCGCCACGCAGGGCCTACCCGGGGCTGTGGCAGCGGCAGCGAACATGCCGGAAAACCGGACTCGCCAGATCGACCTGGCTGCCGTGGCGTCACGCGTGCGTGCGCTGGCGGTCGAGGCTGGCTTCCAGCGCTGCGGCATCAGCGGCATAGAACTGGGCGAAGACGAAGCACACCTGCGCGACTGGCTCGCCCAGGGGCTGTACGGCACGATGCAGTGGATGGCCCGTCACGGCGAACTGCGTGCGCATCCGGAGCGACTGCTGGACGGCACGGTGCGGGTCATTTCGGTCGGGCTGGACTACGGACGGGGCGATGACGAGCAGGCCTGGCAGAACCTGGACGAAGGCGAGCGGGCCTACGTCGCACGCTATGCGCTGGGACGCGATTACCACAAGCTGATGCGGCAGCGCCTGCAGCGCCTCGCCGACCGCGTCGCGGCGGAAATCGGCCCGTTCGGCCACCGCGTGTTCGTGGACTCCGCCCCGGTGCTGGAGCGGGCGCTGGCGCGCAACGCGGGGCTGGGCTGGATCGGCAAGCATACCTGCCTGATCGACAAGGACGGCGGCTCGTGGTTCTTCCTGGGCGAGATCTACATCGACCTGCCGCTGCCGGTCGACACCCCCGCGAGCGCCCACTGCGGCACCTGCACCCGCTGCATCGATGTCTGTCCGACCGCAGCGATTACCGCACCGAACCGCCTCGATGCGCGGCGTTGCATTTCCTACCTCACCATCGAACATGAGGGCGCGATCCCCACGGAGTTGAGGGAGCCGATCGGTAACAGGATTTTCGGTTGCGACGACTGCCAATTGGTGTGCCCGTGGAACAAGTTCGCCAGGCGCAGCGACGAACCGGATTTCCGCGCCCGGAACGACCTGGACCGGGCGACACTGGCGGAGCTGTTCGCGTGGACGGAAGCGGAATTCCTCCAACGCACGGAAGGTTCGGCGATTCGCCGCAGCGGTCACCAGCGCTGGCTGCGCAACATCGCCATCGCACTGGGGAATGCGCCCACGACGCCGGAGGTGGTTGCGGCGCTGCTATCGAGGCGGGAAGGCGCGCACACCCTGGTGGGCGAACACGTCGAATGGGCGCTGGAACGCCACGGAATCCCGTAACGGGCCAATCACAGGTCAGTTGCGCGAACGGTGTTGCGAGCTTGCGGCCGATGCGGGCACAAACCGCTTCCGCATGACTCCGGCAACCGGCGGGAGAGTACCCGGCTGCGGGAAATCAGGCCGCCTGCGCCGGAATCGAATCGTTGGTGTGGGTGAGACGGTTCTCGCGATCCACGTACACCAGCGTCGGCTTGAAACTGGCCGCCTCGGCCTCGTCGCACTGCCCGTAGGCGCAGATGATCACCAGATCACCGGGCTGGGCCATGTGCGCGGCCGCGCCGTTGACTGAAATGACACCGCTGCCTGCCTCACCGCGAATCGCGTATGTCACGAAGCGGTGGCCGTTGTTGATGTTGTAGATATGCACCTGCTCGTACTCGCGAATGCCTGAGATATCCAGCAGCCGGGAATCGATCGCGCACGATCCCTCGTAGTGCAGCTCCGCATGGGTGACCGTGGCACGGTGGATCTTCGCTTTCAGCAGGTTCAGTTGCATCGACTCGGGCTCCGTCCGCGAACTGCGGCCGTCTCGGACCAAAGTCTAGCAGCGGATGGCGCGTTGCAACATGACCGGGGCGTAATGCAACGCTGACCGCCGCTCTCGCGCCAGTTCAGGATTCGAACTCCAGATTGTCGATCAGCCGGGTTCCACCCAGCCGCGCCGCCACCAGCGCCACCAGCGCTCCCTGGGCAGGCATTTCCAGATCGCGCTGGCGGATCGCGGCGTAGTCGGCCGCGAACCCGGCCGACTGCAACCTTTGCGTCGCGCCAGCCTCGACTTCGGCGAAGGCGACGCCGCCCTGGACGGAGGCTCGCATCCATTGCAGGCATTCGAAGATGCCCGCCGCGAGGGGCCTCTGCTCCTGCGTGAGGTACTGGTTGCGTGAACTCATCGCGAGGCCGTCGGCCTCGCGAACGGTCGACGCACCGATGATCTCCACCGGGAAGGCAAGATCGCGCACCATGTATCGCACCACCGCCAACTGCTGGTAGTCCTTGCAGCCGAACACCGCCACATCCGGTTGCACCTGATTCAGCAGCCGCGCGACGACGGTCGCCACGCCATCGAGATGACCGGGCCGGTGCTCGCCCTCCAGAGAGTCGCTTATGCCGGGAACGCTGACCCGGACGGTTGCGTCCACACCAAGCGGATACATCGTCGCCACTGATGGCAGCCACAGCAGGTCGCATCCGCCGGCATCCAGTTGTCGTGTGTCGGCTTCGATCGTGCGCGGGTATCGGGCGAAGTCTTCGGTCGGGCCGAACTGGGTGGGATTGACGAAGATGCTCGTCACGACGCGGTCGGCATTCTCGAGCGCCTGGTGGACCAGCGCCAGGTGGCCCGCATGAAGATTGCCCATCGTCGGCACGAAGCCGATGCGCTGACCGTCTCTCTTCCACTGCGCAATGCGCTGGCGCAGGTCGGAAAGTTCGCGGACGGTCTCGATCATGGGGTCTGCTGCAGTTCGGTTGCTGAAAGCGGAGGATTGGAGCCATGGCCATACGAAGAAGCGGCCGCGTGCATGGCCCGAGTGCAGGCACAGGCGACGCAGGCGACGCTCAGGCGTAGGAGTTTTCCGCGGCCGGGAAGCTGCCGTCGCGAACCGCCCGGGCAAAAGCTTCGACCGCTCCAGCCACCGAGCCGCCCTCGCAGAGGAAATCCTTCACGAACTTGGGCCTGCGATGACCGCTTGCCAGCCCGAGCAGATCGTGCAGAACCAGCACCTGTCCGTCGCACTGCGAGCCGGCACCGATGCCGATGGTCGGAATGCCGATGTCCGCCGTGATCGCCGCGGCGACGCCGCTGGGAACGCATTCCAGAACCAGCATCGATGCGCCCGCTGCCGCGACTTCCCGCGCGTCCTGACGCAGGCGCTCAGCGGCCGCTTCATTGCGAGCCTGCACCTTGTAGCCGCCGATGCGAAGCACCGACTGCGGTGTCAGGCCCAGGTGCGCGCACACCGGCACCTCGCGATCAACGAGGAAACGGATCGTATCCAGCTTGTGTCCTGCGCCCTCGAGCTTGACCATCGCAGCGCCGGCCTGCAGGAAGCGCGTGGATGCATCCAGCGCGCGTTCGGCGGTCGCATCCGACTGGAAAGGAAGGTCCGCCACCAGCAAGGCACGGGCAAGACCGCGGGCGACGCAGGCCGTGTGGTATTCGATGTCGCCCACTCTCACCGGCAGGGTGCTGCCGTGCCCCTGCACGACCATGCCCAGCGAATCCCCGACCAGCACCAGGTCGGTGCCTGCAGCATCGAGCGTTCGCGCGAATCCCGCGTCGTAGCAGGTCAGCATCACCAGCTTTTGGCCAGCCCGCTTGGCATCGCGCAGCGCGGGAACCGTCCATGGTTTTTCGGTCGTGGTCGAGGTGTACATGTTGCGGATCCTGGAGGGGCGGTGCGCCGGGGGTTTGGCTGGGTTCAGGCTGCTGCGGACGGATCTGCACACGGTAGCGCGCGGATGTCGCCGACAGCCAGCGCCGCCAGCGCACGCTGCGCCGGCCCGATGCCGGGAATCGCGATCAATGGCGTGATCTCGACCAGCGGCAGCAAAGCGAAGGCGCGCTCATGCAGGTGCGGATGCGGCACACAAAGGCCTGCCTCGTCGATCACTTCCTCGCCGTACAGCAGCAGGTCCAGGTCCAGAGTGCGCGGACCCCAGCGGTCCTCGCCACGCTCACGCCCGGCCTCGCGCTCGATGCCGAGCATCGCCGCCAGCAACTCGTGCGCGCCCAGGCCTGTGTGGACCAGGGCCGCCGCATTGATGAAGTCCGGCTGCGCGGTCATACCCCAGGCTGCGGTGCGGTACAGCCGCGAAGCACGCACCAGCCGCGTGTCGGGAATCCGGTCGAGTGCGGCGAACGCGCGCTCGATGATCCGCGCGCTTTCACCCAGGTTGCTACCCAGACCCACACAGGCCGCGACCATTCCGGCCGGCGCATCATCCAGGGGACACAGGCTCATTCGCTGGTGCTGGTCGATCCACGCCGACGACGCCGACGGCGGCGCGGGGCACCGGTCTCGCCCTGCTCGCCGTCACCGGCCTCCGCACTGACATGACTCCCCTCCAACTGCGATGAAAGCGCATCACCCGGCTGGGTCTGCGCCTCGCGCCAGAATTCGACGTCTTCGCCATGCTCCGGCGATGCCGCCATCCGCAGCACCAGGAAATCGAACGCGGCGCGAAAGCGCGGATGCGCAAGCAACCGGAACACACGCTTGCGCTGGCGTTGCGAGAAGCGCGACTGCAGCAGCCATATCTCCTGCATCGGCAGCGAGAAGCGGCGCGGCAACGCCAGCGTGGACAACTGGTGCACCGTCACCCGATCGGCAGCGCGGCGCTCGGCCTCGATCGCATTCATGCCTTGCGCCTGCAGCGACATCAGTGCGCGGCAGTACGCCGGCCAGAGCAGCAGTGCGAACAGGAACGCGGGCGACACGGGTTCGTCGTTGGCGACGCGCTCGTCGGTACCGCGAAGACCTTCCAGCAGCATCCGCCGCAGCGCGCCGCTGCGATTGGACTTCAGTGCCGCGGCGCTTTCCGGCAGCAACGCCGGCAGCAGCCCGTGCTGCTCCAGCGCGAGGAAGCTTGCCACCGCATGCCCGGAAAGGAACATCTTCAGGCATTCCTCGAACAGCCGTGCCGGAGCGGATTCGGCGAGCAGGGGCGCCAACTGCGGTATCGGCGCGGCGGTCGCGGCCTCGATCTGGAAATCCAGCTTTGCGGCAAGGCGAACCGCGCGCAGCATGCGCACCGGGTCCTCGCGATAGCGCGTCTCCGGGTCGCCGATCAGGCGCATCAGGCGGTTCTGCACGTCTTCGAATCCGCCGGTGTAATCGCGCACCGAAAAATCCTCGATCGCGTAATACAAGGCATTGGCGGTGAAGTCACGGCGTATCGCGTCTTCCTCGATCAGGCCATAGACATTGTCGCGAAGCAGCCTCCCGCCCTCGTGCAACTCACGGTCTCCGCTGCCGTCGTCGACGTTCGCACGAAAGGTCGCGACCTCGATGATCTCGCGGCCGAACACGACGTGCGCCAGGCGGAACCGGCGGCCGATGAGCCTGCAGTTCCTGAACTGCTGTTTGACCTGTTCGGGGGTCGCGTCGGTGGCGACGTCGTAATCCTTGGGATGACCGCCGACCAGCAGGTCGCGCACCGCCCCACCGACGAGATAGGCGTCGAAACCTGCTTCGCGCAGGCGATAAAGCACCCGAAGGGCATTGGGACTGATGTCCTTGCGCGACACGTTGTGCTGGTCGCGCGGGATGACCCGAAGGCTCGGGTCCGGCAGATCGAGATTGGCTGGCATCAAGCGGGGATCACCGCAGCTGAAGATTTCTGGAGAAAATCCGTTGCCGGGGGCAACGGCGCCGCCTATACTAGCAGGCCGCGTAACGTTGAGAGTCCGACGCGGGATTCGCTCCCATCGTCTAGAGGCCTAGGACGTGGCCCTCTCAAGGCTAAAACACGAGTTCGAATCTCGTTGGGAGCACCACTTTAAGCGACCGCTACTTTGGCGACTTGTACAAACGAGTAGTTCGCAGGGGCCCGCGCAGCAATGCGCGGGCCCTTTTTTATGCCGACAGCTCGGGGGCAACAACCAGAGTTGCCCCCATTTCCAGAACGAAGCCGCAGCAGAAAAGCCGCGAAAGCCGCCAGAGGAATGCATTGAAACGGCCGGCGTCCGCCGCTCTGGCGCATGGCAGGTCTCCCGCTCCACGCCCGATGCCCACGCCCCACGTCCCGGTCGCTACAATCGGGGTCCAGCCACCCCGCGGAAGTTCCCATGCCATTCGTAGTCACCGAAGCATGCATCAAGTGCAAGTACACCGACTGCGTCGAGGTGTGCCCGGTCGACTGCTTCCACGAGGGGCCGAACTTCCTGACGATCGACCCGGACGAATGCATCGACTGCACGCTGTGCGAGCCGGAGTGTCCAGTCAATGCGATCTACCCCGCAGACGACGTGCCAGCCGGGCAGGAAGTGTTCGTTGCGCTGAACGCCGAACTTGCCAAGGCATGGCCGGTGATCACGATGCGCAAGGACCCGCCGCCCGACGCCAAGGAGTGGGACGACAAGACCGGAAAGCTCGATCTGCTGGAGCGCTGAGACAAGACGGCGGTCGGCCGACGTCTTGTCCCCGACCAGCCGGCGCATGGCCGCTGCTGCGTGCGATCAGCCGCACGCCGCCCGGCGGTTGCTCACTGCCCCGCGATGGCGCCACGCAGCGCGGCAATCAGCCGGGTCGGCGCCTCGCCGCTCGCAGGCAGGCCGCGGGGATCAACCGCCGACACATACACGGACGGCCCGACCTCGCTGACCCGTACAAGAAAGTTGCTGTCCTGATAGTTGACGTCGAAGACCCCAAGGCCGATGGCGCGACTGACGACATTGACGCCTTCAATCCCGGCCAGCGCCGCCTCGACCTGCGAATAGACCTCATCCCGCGTGCCCCCGGTGGTGAATCCGACGGCCGTTCCTGCGGCAGGGCGTGGTGGCGCCGCGGTGGCTGTCGCGGAGGCCAGCGCCGGAGAACTGAGCGACGCCGAGGTGTTGGGGCGATCCAGATCGGGTGGAACTTCCAGCGGCCGGCTTTCCGGACTCTGGGCGTAGAGATCATCGGTCTTGCGGAACCAGGCGCAGCCGGAAGTGGCGACCAGGCTCAGGAGCAGCACGCTGCCCAGTGCAAGGCGCGTGTTCGGGATGGACGTGTTCGATGCGGAACGGACGAGGGACGAAGGCATTTGGATCTCCTGCTTGGGTCAGGCCACGAGCGGGTCGCGGCAGGCGTGTTCCAGATCGCGGACGACGACGGCCATGGCCGCGGCGGCATCGGCGTGGGTAGCCGACAGCACCTGCAACGGTAGACGCAGGCGGTGACCGATGCCCTGCCGGGTCAGCAGGGCCTTGATCGGAATCGGGTTTGGTTCCACGCCGAGGAAGTCGCACACCGGCATCAGCAGCGCATTCCAGTCCTCGGCGTCCTTGCGCTTGCCGCCGCGCGATAGTTCGCACAAACGCCGGAACGACGCGGGAAGAACGTTCGACGCGACCGAGATCACACCATCGGCGCCAGCGAGCATCGCGCGGCATGCCGTGGGGTCGTCGCCGCTGAGCACGACGAACGAACGGCCGCGCAAGGCCAGCAAGGCCTCCATCCGCCCGGGATCATCCCGAGCCTCCTTGATGCCGACGATGCGTGAATGCCCTGCCAGTTGTTCGACGGTCTCGGGCAGCATGTCGACCCCGGTTCGGCCCGGCACGTTGTACAGGATCACCGGCAGGCCGCCGTCGTCGGCGACGGCGCGATAGTGCGCGACCAGTCCCGCCTGCGTCGGGCGCACGTAGGGCGGCGTGACCACCAGTGCAGCGTCGGCGCCCAGCGCCGCGGCACGCCGCGTCTGCTCGATCGTCTTGGCGGTGTTCGACAGTCCCGTACCTGCCAATACCGGGACACGTCCGAGCACGTGCTCGACAGCACAACGCAGCAGCACTTCGAATTCGCTGTCCAGCAATGCGGCGGCCTCGCCGGTGGAACCGGCGACCACGATGCCCTGGGTGCCGGCTTCGATCTGCATGTCCAGCAATCTGCGCCAGGCATCCATGTCCAATTCGCCATCGGCGCTGAATGGCGTCGCCAGAGCGGTGATGCTGCCGGTTGCCTGCACGGAGATAACCTTCTTTGGAATGTGTGGGGGATGTCGGTGCGGGCGTTTCGCGCCACCGACCGATGTTACTTGCGGCGCGAAAGCACGGGCAAGTATGCTGCAAGAACGCTGCATCCACTAAGCTGTACTCCCATTCATGCTCCGCGCAGCGCGTTTGTCGCGGGGCCAGCCCCACCATTTGCAGGCGCCGCCTTGACCGACACCGATTCCACCGCCCGGCCGTCGCCGAACGAAAACCACCTGCTGATCAACGCCTATACGACGCATCCCGAATCACCCCTGCTGTCGGTGAGCCGCAGGATCACGGACAGCGGCTGCAACCTCGTGGACGCGCGCCTGTCCACGGTTGGCCGGGACGTGTCGGTGACCGCGCTTGCGGTGGGCTCGTGGGACGCGGTGGCCAAGCTGGAGGCGATGCTCACCAGGCTGGAGCGCGAGGAAAACCTCAAGCTCGTCTGGTATCGCACCGGACCCAAGCAGGTGCAGTCCAACCTGTTGCCGTACATCGTCGAAGTCGTGGCCGCCGACAAGCCGGGCATCCTGTTCCAGTTGGCCGACTTCTTCGATCGCCAGGGCATCACCGTGGAAAGCCTGCACTGTTCGAGATACCGTGCGATGCAGACCGGCGCGGACATGTTCTCGTCGCAGATCACCATCGGGGTGCCGGCCAGCATGCACATCGCTGCGCTCCGTGACGATTTCCTCGAGTTCTGCGACCATCTGAACCTGGACGCGATCATGGACCCGATGAAATTCTGACCATGCCCGACACCGGCGATCTCGCATACGGACCCGACGTTCCAGACATGCCGCTCGCTCTGTCGAGCGGCATCGCCGCACGGCTTTCCGACTATCGGGGCCGATGGCTGGTGCTGTACTTCTATCCGAAGGACAACACCCCCGGCTGCACCACCGAAGGCCAGAACTTCAATGAACTGCTGCCGCAGTTCGAAGCCTGCAGCGCCAGCGTGCTGGGGGTCTCGCGCGACTCGGCCAGGACCCATGAGAACTTCCGCGCCAGGCACGGCTTCGGCTTCGACCTGGTCAGTGACACCGACGAGACCCTGTGCAGGGCGTTCGGGGTGATCAAGGAAAAGAACATGTATGGACGCAAGGTGATGGGCATCGTGAGGAGCACCTTCCTGATCGACCCTTCGGGAGTCATCGTGCAGTCATGGCGGCCGGTGAAAGTGCCCGGCCATGCCCAGGCGGTTCTCGACGCACTCAAGGCCGCCTCCACACAGTGACAACCCACGCATGCGTGACACTGGCGACTGCCCGCGTGCGGGCCGGCGCGGCATGGCGCTGCGCGCTCCCGGCGTCCGGGAGCCCCGGATAATCGAAGTACCGACCTGCTCCCATCAACGACGGAGTTCGCGATGACCGAAAGCAAGCGGATATACGTGCTCGACACCAACGTGCTGATGCATGACCCCACCGCGTTGTTCCGCTTCGAGGAGCACGACGTGTACCTGCCGATGCAGGTCATTGAAGAGCTCGACAACGGCAAGAAAGGCACCACCGAAGCCAGCCGCAACGCGCGCCAGGTAAGCCGCTTCATCAATGAACTGATCGAGGCCGAAGGTACAGGCCAGATCGCCAACGGGCTGACGCTGAGCCGCCCCAACGGCCTGCAGCTGCGAGGAGCCCAGTCGATCGGAAAGCTGCGTTTCCAGACCGGCTCCTTCGAGGCCGGCAAGCGCTTCGGCACGGTGATCCCGGACAACCAGATCCTCGGCGCCATCCTCGCCCTTCAGGAGGCCGAACCCGAGCTGGACGTGATTTTCGTCTCCAAGGACATCAACCTGCGGATCAAGGCGGCGATCGCCAAGATCGTGTCCGAGGATTACGAGAACGATCGCGCGCTCGACGATTTCAGCCTGCTGTATACCGGCGCGACCGCCCTCCCCGAGAACTTCTGGGAGCGGCATGGTGACGACCTGCGCTCATGGACCGACAAGGGCCGCACGTACTACGAGATCGCAAGCAGCGAAGACGAGGAGTGGTACCCGAACCAGTTCCTCTACCTGCCCGGCGACGACGAGGCCGAACTGAAGGTCGCCAAGGTCAGCGGCGAGCGCGTCACCCTGCAGATCGTCGACGATTTCCGCCATAACCAGCACGCGGTCTGGGGCATCAACGCGCGCAATCGCGAGCAGAATTTCGCGCTCAACGCATTGATGGATCCTGACATCGATTTCGTCACCCTGCTGGGCACCGCCGGTACCGGCAAGACCCTGCTCGCGCTGGCCGCGGGACTCGCGCAGACGATGGACCAGCAGCGCTACCGCGAAATCATCATGACCCGCGCGACGGTGAGCGTCGGCGAGGACATCGGCTTCCTGCCGGGCACCGAGGAAGAAAAGATGACGCCGTGGATGGGCGCACTGACCGACAACCTCGAGGTGCTCACCCACAACCAGGAAGGCGGCAGCTGGGGCCGTGCGGCGACCAACGACCTGCTGGCCTCGCGCATCAGGATCCGCTCGATGAACTTCATGCGTGGGCGGACCTTCCTCAGCCGCTGGCTGATCCTGGACGAAGCGCAGAACCTCACCCCGAAGCAGATGAAGACCCTGATCACGCGCGCCGGCCCCGGCACCAAGATCGTCTGCCTCGGCAACGTCGAACAGATAGACACGCCCTACCTCACCGAAACAACTTCGGGCCTCACCTATGCCGTCGACCGGTTCAAGGACTGGCCGCACAGCGCCCACGTCACCCTGCGCCGCGGCGAGCGCTCGCGCCTGGCCGACTATGCCTCCGAGGTGCTGTAGTTGAGTTTGCATCCGGCTGATGGATCGCACGCTCGATGAACATCGGGATATCGTGTGCATTGACGATCGCTGGCTCCGATTCCGGCGGTGGCGCCGGCATCCAGGCCGACCTGAAGACCTTCTCCGCGCATCGCGTGCACGGGCTTTGCGCGATCACCGCACTCACCGCACAGCACACCCGCGGCGTCACTGCGGTGCACGTGCCGCCCGTGGCAATCCTGCGCGCGCAGATCGATGCGTGCTTCGATGACTTCCGGATCGGTGTGGTCAAGCTGGGCATGCTGGCCAACGCGGAGGTGATTCATGCGGTCGCGGATGCACTCGAAAGACATCGACCGCCGCACGTGGTGTTGGACCCGGTCATGGTGGCGACTTCCGGAGCACGGCTCCTGGAGGCCGACGCGCTGGATGCGCTGCGCAGCCGGCTGCTTCGGCTGTCCAGCGTGATCACTCCGAACCTGCCCGAAGCCGAACTGCTGCTGGGGTGCCCGATTCGCGACCTCGACTCGATGCACGAGGCATGCGACCGGCTGCTGGCTTCAGGCGCGCAGGCGGTGCTGCTCAAAGGCGGCCATCTGCCGGGCCCCGGCGATGTCGTCGACGTGCTGGCAGACGGCAGCGGACGCATCGAGATACGGCACCGACGGCTTGAACTGGAAGCCCACGGGACCGGCTGCACGCTGGCCTCGGCGGTGGCGGCCGGCCTCTGCCTCGGTCACGGACTGTCCGATGCATGCACCAACGCGACCGACTACGTGCACGCCGCGTTGTCGAAGGGCTACAGTCCAGGCCGCGGGGAGATCGTCGTGCTCGATCACTTCGGCGCTGCCGAAGATGGCTGAAGGCGCGACCACCGCATTGCTGCCGATCGAAGCCGGCGATGGCCACGCCTGGCAGTTGCCAGGACGGGTTCCATCCAGCCCCAGTTGCACGCTGCTGTGGCTGCCGGCGCTCGGCGTCGCGGCCCGGCACTACCTTTTGCTGGCCGAGGAACTGGCGGCGCACGACGTCGCGGTCTTTGTCCACGAGTGGCGGGGGCACGGCAGCAGCAATCTGCGGGCCGGCCACGGAAGGGACTGGGGCTATCGGGAGCTGCTGGAAGTGGATATCCCAGAAAGCCAGAAGGCGATCGCCCGCTATCTTCCGCTCGTTGAAAAAAAACTCGGCGGGCACAGCCTCGGAGGCCAGTTGGCCTGCTGCAGGGTGGCGATGGATGGCGAGGCAGCCAATGGCCTGTGGCTGGTGGCGAGCGGCTCTCCCTACTGGCGTGCGTTCCCCATACCCGCGCGCTACGCGCTGCCTCTCGGCTATCGGCTGCTCCCGTGGCTCGCCGAGCGCAACGGCGCACTGCCGGGAAGGCGGATCGGCTTCGGCGGCAGCGAGGCGCGCGGCGTGATGAGCGACTGGGCAGGGACCGCACGCAGCGGGCGCTACGGTGGCAACGGGATCGACATCGATCTGGAGTCGGCTCTGTCCACCGTGACCGCGGAACTACGCGGCGTATTGTTCACCCGCGACTGGCTCGCACCGCCCTCGTCGCTTCAGTACCTTGCCTCGAAGATGCCCTTGTCGCGCACCCGCGTGAGCGTGCTTGACTCGGCCGAACTCGGTGCACGCGCGGACCATTTCGACTGGATGCGGCGACCCGAACGCGTCGCCCGATGCCTGGTCGGCGACGGGCTGCCGGGCGCGGGAATCGCCTAGGGCTGCACGCGCGCGCCGGCCGCTGGCGGGGCCGCGATGCGCCACGGTTCGGGAACGGTTTCTTCCGCGCCTCGGTCCCGGTAACCATTGGGATTGAGCTGCTGCCAACGCCACGCATCACGGCACATCGCGTCCAGGCCCAGCTCGGATCGCCACCCCAGCAACTCATTGGCGAGCGAAGGATCGGCGTAGACCTCTGCGACGTCACCCGCACGACGCGCGGTGAATTCAAGTGGTATCGACTGGCCGCTGGCCTGCTCGAAGGCGCGGACCAGTTGCAGGACGCTCACGCCACGACCGGTTCCGAGATTCACCGTAAGGCTGCGCTCCGACTTCTCCAGGTAGTCCAGGGCATCGGCATGCGCCCGCGCCAGGTCGACCACATGGATGTAGTCGCGCACGCCGGTGCCGTCGATCGTCGGATAGTCATTCCCGAACACCCTCAACGCCTCGCGCCGCCCCACCGCAACCTGGCAGATGTAGGGCATGAGGTTGTTCGGAATGCCTGCCGGCTCCTCGCCGATCATTCCAGACGCATGCGCGCCGACCGGGTTGAAGTAGCGCAGGTTTGCGGTGTGAAACCGTGGATCCGACTCGCACATGTCGCCGATCATCTGCTCCACCACGAGCTTGGTGCGTCCGTAGGGGCTGGTGACCTGCAGACCGGCATCCTCGCGCACCGGAACCTGTGCGGGATCGCCGTACACGGTGGCCGAGGAACTGAAGACCAGCCGCCGGATCTTTGCCGCCTTCATTGCGCGCAACAGTGCAATCGATCCAGCGATGTTGTTGTCGAAGTACTCGAGTGGTTCCCTGCACGACTCACCGACCGACTTGAGCGCGGCGAAGTGCACCACTGCGTCGAAGTGCCCCGACTTGAGCAACTTGAGCATGGAGAACTCGTCGCGGATGTCGACGCGGTGAAGCCCGATGCTCACGCCGCTCAGTCGCTGCAGCCGTTCGACGACTTCGGGCGAACTGTTCGAAAAGTTGTCCGCGACAGCCACGTGATGACCGCGTGCGAGCAGAACCAGGCAGGTATGGCAGCCGATGTAGCCGGTGCCGCCGGTCACCAGGATGCGCATCCGCCTGGCGCTTTCGCGCGCGTGCGGCGGGTAAGCGTGGTGCGGCGACCCCGACGGACCCGCGGCTGTTGTCGTGCCCTTTTCCGCGTTGAATCCCGTCATTCCGATCGCACTCCGGCCTCGTGGTTGTACCGGTGAACGCGAGCGAATGTCGCTTTCGGCCTCTGCCCCCGCAATCCACTGAACCCGTCGCAAACGGGGCCCGAATGCGCGCGTCGCGAGCGGCAGGTGATGGCCGGGCCATGGCTGCCGCCGCGTTCCACAAGTCCGAACACAGGAGAAACATCCCATGAAGCGCACCCTTCCCTGCCTACTCGTCTTCCTGCTTTCGGTGCTGCTCGGCGGCTGCGCCAGTTCGGGCTATCCCAGCGCGGGAGCACCACCTGATGGCGATCACATGGCGGACGCCTACCGCATCGGTGTCGACGACATGGTGCAGGTGGCGGTCTGGGGCAGCCCGGAACTGGGCATCACCGCGCCGGTGCGCCCCGACGGCATGATCTCGGTGCCCCTGCTTGGCGATGTGCGAGCCGGAGGGCGGACGCCGACGGAAGTCGCCCAGGACATCGAGACCAACCTGGCTGCCTACGTGAAGTCGCCGCAGGTTGCGGTGATCCTCACCGAACTTCGCAGTCATGAATACCTCTCTCGCGTGCGGGTCACCGGTGCGGTACGCCAGCCGATCTCGATTCCGTACCGCCAGGGCATGACGGTGCTGGACGCCGTGCTGGCTGCGGGGGGGCCGACCGAATTTGCGGCTCCGAACCGCTCCAGCCTGTACCGCAAGAGCGCCGACGGCGCGAGCAGCTATCAGGTGAACCTGCAGGAAATACTGAACAACGGTGATCTCACGACGAATTTCAGCGTCGCGCCGGGAGACGTCATTACCGTGGCCGAGCGCACCCTGTGAGCAGCCAACTGGTTGAATGGTCGGCGCCACGTGGCGGCTCCGGCGGATCGGTTCCCATCCTGCCCATCGCCGCGGAGGAAGCACGACGCCGGCCGGTAGTGCTCGCCGCGGTCTTCGCTCTGGTAGCGCTGACAATGCTGGCTTTTGGCTTGTCCACGCCCAAGCGGTTCACCTCGTCGACGACGATGCTGGTCGAGGACAGCAACATCATCGCGCCGCTGATGGAAGGCCGTGCCGTGCCGACCACGGTCGTCGACCGCGCCGCGATCGCCCGCGAAGTAGCCTTCAGCCGCAAGGTCATGAACCAGATACTGGCCGCCGGGGGATGGCTGAAGGAAAACCCGGATCCGCTGGAAAGGGAGCGGCTGATCAACCAGATCGCCGAGCGCACCGAAATCAGCAATCCGCGCGAGAACCTCAACCTCATCCGCATCAGCTACTCCGACAGCGATCCGCAGCGCGCGCTGGTGGTCACCAGGCGATTTGCCGAACTCATCATGGAGGAGAGTTCCCTCGCCAAGCAGGTCGAAAGCCGTGAGGCTTACGAGTTCATCGATTCGCAGGTCGGCCAATACCGCACGATGCTCGCCGACGCCGAGCAGAAGCTTGCCGACTACCGCCAGATTCACCCCGACGCAAGGCCGGGCAGCGAAGAAGAGGTCAACGCCAGGATCGCCGAACTGCGCAACGAGATCGACCGATCGCGCATGGAACTGGTGGACCAGAGTTCGCAGGCCGGCGCAATGCGCTCGCACCTGTCGCGTGAGGCGCGGCTGGGGCCGGCAGGTGCCCAGGACAGCCAGAACCGCTCGCGTTTGCTCGCGTTGCAGGCGGAACGCGATTCGCTGCTGTCGCGCTATACCGACCAGCATCCGGACGTGGTTCGCGTGCAGCAGCAGATCGAGGATCTCCAGCGGTCCGGCGGCTCCCGTTCAGGCGCCACCGTTGCACGCAGCACCGCCGCATCCGCCTACGACCCCGCCTACTCGGATATCCGCACGCGCATGGCAGACGCCAGCAGCCGCAGCGCGGCGTCGGCGTCTCGCGTGGCGCTGGGCCAGACGCTTCTGGCGCAGGAACTGGAGCGCAGCAACCGGATCGCCGCTTCGGCCGGCGAACTCGGCGGGCTGACGCGCGATTTCGAGGTCAGCCGCAATCTCTACCAGGACCTGCTCGACCGTCGCGAGAACGCGCGGATGTCGATGAACCTGGATGCGCAGAACGGCGGCCTGAATTTCCGGGTCCAGGAACCCGCGTCGCTGCCGCTGCAGGCCACCGGCGTGCGCCTGATGCACATTGCCCTGGCCGGCCTGGTATTGGCCGTGGCGATCCCGCTGGTGCTGCTGCTGGCGTGGGTCAGGTACGACTCGCGCGTGCGCTCCCCGATACAGATCGAAAACATCGCCGGCCTTCCGGTACTCGGCTCGATCCCGATGCGCAGGACCTCCACCGGCGGAGCCATCGGGCAGTCGAGAAAGCTGACGCTCGCCGCCGCCCTCGTGTTGGCCGTGCCGCTGGCCTACGCCCTCGCCCTTTCCCTGAGGTAGGCAATCCAATGGCAAATCGCGACCCGTTGACCATCGTCGACAAACCCAGCCCACCGCCGCCGGAAGGCCGCAGGATCGCCCGGCATTTCGAGCGCACCACCCTCACCCCCGCGCAGATGCAGGAACGCTCACTGGTGTCGCACACGGCTGCATCCAAGCCGCAGATCGACGCATTCCGCGAGGTGCGCACGCGCCTGCTGGCGGCTGCGAGCGACCTCAACATCATCACGCTGGTGGCGCCCGTCAGCCGCGGCAGCGGAGGCAGCTTCGTGGCCCGCAATCTCGCGGCGACGTTCGCCTTCGACGAATCGAAGCATTCCCTGCTGCTCGACTGCGACCTCTTCCAGCCGTCGCAGCAATCCACGATGCGCATCAACGCCGAACGCGGTGGGCTCATCGACTACCTCGAGAATCCGGACGTACGAATTTCCGATGTCCTTTACGACACCGGAATCCCCCGATTGCGGGTGATTCCCGCAGGAAGCGCCCCGCAGCTGGGAGTGGAGTATTTCTCCTCGTTCCGCATGCGGCTGATGCTCGACTCGCTCCGCAGCCGCTATCCGGATCGCTACCTGTTCCTGGACAGTCCGCCGGTCCGCGGTGCGCCGGACGCGCGCATCCTTTCAGACCTGGCCGATGTTGTGGTTCTCGTCGCCGGCTATGGCCGCGACAGTCCCGCATCGATCGCGCAGGCCGCCGCCAACTTCGATCCGAACAAGTTCGCGGGCGTGGTCTTCAATGAAGACTCCTAGGGGAAAATCGACCATGGGGAATGTTTCCCGGCGCCAGGGCCGGCACGTGAAGGCACCGCTCTGGCTCGCCCTGCTGACCGTGCTTTCGGGCTCCGCCGCGGCGCTCGATCTCGACTATGAGATTGGCGTGGCCGCACGACACAGCGACAACATCAGCCTGAGTGAGAGCGATCCTGTCAGCGACACGATGGTCGCTCCGCGGGTGTTTTTCCAGGCCTCCCAGAGCGGGCGCAGGGTACAGCTGTCGGCCGAGGGCGACCTGCAGTATCGCCACTACGTCAGTGACACCTTCGACGACGAACTGCGCGGAAGCTTTGCCGGGACCGCGAACTGGGTCGTGCTGCCCGAGCGCCTCGACTTTGTGGTGCAGGATTACCTCAGCCTGCAGCCGATCAATGATCAGGCTGCGTTCTCTCCGGCAAACCAGCAGCAGGTCAACATCTTCATTGCGGGCCCGACGCTGTATGCACGTTTCAGCCCCAGGACGCGCGCGCAGATCGATCTGCGTTACGCCAACGCGTATGCCGAGGAGCGGGACGACTTCGACAGCGATCGTTTCAACGCCGCAGCTCGCCTCGTTCACCGGCTCAACTCCAATCACGCTGTCTCCGCCAATTTCGAGTCGACCGACGTGGAGTTCGACGTCATGGCTGGCGCATCCGACTACCGGCGCCAGGATGGATACGTCAACTCGACCATTGAGCGGAACCACTTGGACCTGTCCCTGGACCTCGGATATTCGCGCATCGAATTCGATGATGCGGGCACCACCGGCGGCAACGACGATGAATCGTATCCGCTGGTGCGCGCGAGAATCGACTGGCGGGCTTCGCCCCGAAGCGTGTTCACCACCACGCTCAACTACCAGCTCAACGATGCGACCGGGGCGCTGATAACGCCCCTGGAGTTTGGAGAGCGGGAATTCAGCGACTTCCGGGTCGTCAACGGGCTGGTCGAACCGACGCCGTTCCGCGAACGCCTTGCTCGTGTTCGCTACACCTACGCCACCGAGCGCGCGACCCTGCGGGTCACCCCTTACCACCGTCGAATCCGCTACCTGCAGGACATGGCGGACAGCCAGGACAGGAGCGGTCTTTCGGTCAACCTGGATTACCGCGTGCGGCCCCGAATGACGCTCCAGGCATTCGCTGTCATGGAGGACCGGGAATTCGTCGATCTCGGTCGCAACGATGACAACCTGCTCCTCAGCGTCGGTCTGGCGAACCGCTTCACCCGCCACTGGACCGGGCGGATAGACGTGCAGCGGCGCGAACGCGACAGCAGCATCGCCGGTCGCAACTACGACGAGAACGCGGTGATGGTCAGCTTCAGCTATCAGCGATAGCTCCACCGCAGAAGTCCTTCGAAGCGGAAAACGCACAGATGCTTGAGATCATCCTCCTGGGATCACTTGCCGTACTGGCCTACATCTATGTCGGCTATCCCGTGCTGGCCATGATCCTGGGGCGAGTGTTTGAACGGCCCGTCTCGAAGGCAGCGGAGCTGCCGTCGGTCACCGTGGTCATCACCGCGTACAACGAGGAAAGGCACATCGCCGACAAGATCGACAACGTGCTTGCACTGGACTATCCCGGTCGCAGCCTGGAAATCATCGTCGCGTCGGACGCTTCCGACGACGCGACCGATGAAATCGTGAGCAACTTCGGTGCACCCAATATCCGGCTGTTGCGGGTCGAGGGACGGCAGGGAAAAACCGCTTGCCAGAATGCGGCGGCATCGGCGTCGTCCGCCGAGTTGCTGGTGTTTACCGACGCGACGACCATGCTTGAGCAGCAGTCGCTCCGTGTGATGGCAGCGAACTTCCATGACCCCCAGGTGGGCTGCGTGGCCGGTCGGCTGGTCTATCTCGTATTGGGCGATGATGCGACGGGCAAGGGAGGGACCTCCTACTGGGGTTATGAGACCCGGCTGCGCCTGGCTGAAAGCGCACTTGGCTCGCTGGTCGGCGTGAGCGGATGCCTGTATGCGGTACGACGCTCAGCCTACCGGCCAATCGCGCCGGACCTGATCAGCGATTTCGTGATCGCAATGGACATGCGCGACCAGCACCTGCGCACCGTACTGGAGCCGACCGCGATCTGCAGCGAGACGACGCTGGACAGGCCGGATCGCGAGCTCTCGATGCGCATCCGCGTGGGGCTGCGCAGCCTTTCCGCGCTCGCCAGCCGACGGCGCTTTCTCAATCCGTTCCGCTATGGCGTCTTCGCCTGGCAGTTGTGGTCGCACAAGCTGCTGCGATACCTGTCGCCGGTGTTCGTGCTGCTCGCCGCGGGGAGCAACTTCGCACTGGCGCTGAAGGGCCAGTACCAGTTGCTGATGGCACTGCAGATCGCCACGGGGGCGGCGGGTCTTACCGGTTTCATTCCTGGCTGGCGTTTCAGGCAATCGCCACTCACCGCACAGCCCTACTACTTCCTGCTGACCAACGTGGCTTCTGCCATAAGCATCGTCCGGTTCCTGCGTGGCGAGCGGGTACTGACATGGAGACCCCTGAGATGAATGATCAGTACACACCGGGGCCGCAGCGGTCGACGGACGCGGCGGGTCAAAACGCTGAAACCTGCATGCGCACGCCGACCGCTCACGAGCTTCCGGCGCGCCACGGCGCCGACGCCGCTTCCACCGGCCCCGCCAATCCGCCCGAGCGAGTGCTCTATGTCGTTTCCCTGTTTCCGGCGCTATCGGAGACATTCGTGGTCCGCGAGATCGATGCGCTGATCGAACATGGCGTGGACATTCGCATCCTGTCGCTGAAGCCGGCACAGGAAGCGATGGTGCAACCCGGGGCGGCGGCCCTGCTCGACCGTGTCCTCCATCCCGCCACCCGGTCGCGGATGATGGCCGCCGTCTGCGGCGAAATCCTGCGGAAGCCGGCCCCCACGCTGCAGTTCCTCGCCATGCTGCTGCGCGAGTTGTGGCGCCAACCCACCACGTTCGCCAAGAGTCTGGTGGCGGTATTTCGCGCACTCGGTCGTCTCGACGACATCCGTGCATTCGATCCGCAACTGCTGCACGCGGCGTGGGCCAACTACCCCGCGACGGTGGCATGGTTCCTCTCGCGGCTGCTCGATCGTCCTTTCAGCTTCACGAGTCGGGCGCATGACGTCTTTGCTGCCGACCAGATGATGCCGCGCAAACTGGAAAGCGCCGCACTGGCCATCACCATCACCGAACACAACGTCCGTTTCATGTCGCGCTGGATGCCCTACCCGGGTGCGATACCGGTGCGCGTGATTCACTCTTCGCTCGACCCGGCCCAACTTCCCTTCGTGCGCAGCGCTCGCCTGCCCTGCAAGCTGCTTTCGGTCGGCCGGCTCGTCCCCATGAAAGGGTTCGATGTGCTGCTGAGGGCATTGGCGGAGCTGCGCGCCCGTGGCGTGGAGTTCACGTGCACGGTCATCGGCGAGGGCGAGGAACGTGGACGGCTGGAAAGCCTGAGCACCTCCCTCGGCCTGGACGAGCTTGTTGAATTCCCCGGAGCGATGGCGCAGAACGAGGTGATCAGGCACATGAGCGCGGCCACGCTGATGGTATTGCCGTGCGTGGTGACGCCCCAAGGGCAGTCCGACGGTATTCCCAACGTCCTGACGGAATCGATGGCGCTCGGCCTGCCGGTCATCAGCACCCATATTTCCGGGATTCCCGAGTTGATCCAGGACGGCGTGAGCGGGCGGCTGGTCACGCCCGGCGACGCGACTGCCCTGGCCGAGGTGGTGCAGGACTTGCTGGGAGATCCTCGCAGGCGCCAGTCCCTTGCCGAAGCCGGTCGGCGCAAGGTGGAGCGCGATTTCAATGTGCGCATCGAAGCCGGGCGCCTGCTCGAACACTTCGGATCGTCGTGCCATGCATGAGCGACGTCGGGTACTGGTCGTAATCGACGGAATGGAGGTGGGTGGCAGCCAGCGCCAGATCCAGCAGCTGCTGGCCTGCCTGGACCCGGCACACTGGGAGCCGGAGCTGGCCTATTTCAGATGCGACTCCCATCTGGTCGAGGCGATTCGAAACAGCGGCATCCCCGTGCATTACCTCCCCAAAAGACGCCGGATCGACCTGCCGTTCCTGCTTGCGTTCGCGCGCCTCCTGCGTCGTCGCGACTATGCGCTGGTGCATGCGTTTTCGCTCACCGCTGAGTTGTGGGCGGTACTCGCGCGCGGCCTTGCTGGCAGATCGCCACCGCTGATCGCCTCGGAGCGCAGCTTCTATCTTGCCAAACCTGCCTGGCATTGGCTGCTCAAGCGGATCGTGTTCGGCGCAAGCACGGCGGTTATCGCCAACTCGGCGATCGGGGCGCGTTCGACGGCGCTTCGAACCCGCATGCCCCAGGCCTTGTTCGCGACAGTCGCCAATGGGGTGGAACTGCCCGCGCGCATCGATGGCGTTGAACGGGCCGCGCTCCGCGCGGAACTCGGGGTCCCCGAAACACGCGCCATGGGTCTGTTCGTGGGACGGCTTGTGGCGGTAAAGAACCTCCCCTGCCTGGTCCGGGCGCTGGCGAGCCTGCCATCGGCGCAGCGGCCATGGATGGGACTGGCCGGCGGCGGCCCCCTTCGTGACGAACTCGAGGAGCTTGCCGCGCGCCTGGGCGTCGCGGAAGACATCGGCTTCCTCGGCGAACGCCGCGACGTACCCCGTCTACTGCAGGCTGTCGACTTCCTGGTACTGCCATCGCACTTCGAAGGACAGTCCAATGCCGTTCTGGAGGCAATGGCGGCAGGCTGTCCCGTGATTGCTTCCAACGTCGGCGGCACACCGGAGCTGGTGCACGACGGTCGCACCGGGTTGCTGTTCCCGACCGACGATGCCGACGCGCTGGCAGCCTCGATGTCTCGTCTCGTCTCGGAACCGGACCTACGCATGCGGTTGGCGCGTTCGGCTCGCGAACATGTGGCAACAAACCACAGCCCCGCAGCCCTGGCGGACGCGACCTCGGCGGTCTATGAGCGCTGCCTGGGCATCGTCGCTCCGATTGAGCCACCGTCAGGCGAGTGCAACGAGTGCGTCCGTCCCGCCGTGCACCACAGGCACTGAACCATGCGCCTGCTCTACGCCCTGCCGATCGTGTTCCTGCCCAACACCCTGCACCTGCCGCCCAACGTGGCCGTGGGAATAACGATTGCGTTGCTGGTCGTGGCAGCGATCTTCTCCCGGAAAGACCCGCCCTACTTCCCGAAAGCCGGGTATCTCACGCCTGCGCTGGTAGGCCTGGCGCTGGCGATGCTGTTGGGCTACATCATCGGGCAGTGGAACGACACGTCCACGGCGCTCGCAGACCTGTTGCGAGCCAAGTACGCGATCACCTATCCGCTGCTGTATCTCGCCTACCGGCGATCCGGCCTGGACCTCAGGGCGACCCGGCAGTTGATCGTGCTGGTGCTTGCCGTCGCAGCGCTCGCGGGACTGGAGGCGGTCACCCAGGGACTGCAGTTCAACCTTGACAAGTTCGCCGATCAGCAGCGTGCGACCGGACCTTTCGGCGACGCCAATACGGCCAACCGGGCGGGTGTGTTCTTCGCCATCTTCCTTCCCATCCTGGTGGCCGTGGCGCTGCAGCCGGGGCATCGCGGAATTGTCCGTTGGCTCTCCGCTGCCGGTGGCGCGATCCTGATCGCCGGGATCCTGTTCACCTTCTCCAGGCAGGCTTATCTGATTGCGCTGTTCGGCATCCTGATTCTGCTGTTCCATCGCGGCGTGCCGATGATGGCGCTGGCGTCACTGGTTGCGGTGCTGGCGGTTGGTGCCGGCCTGCTGCCCGAGAGCGTGACCCAGCGAATGGGAGAAACACGGCAGGTGGGCACTGGAGGCGGAATTTCCTACGATGCCAGCACGCAGAGTCGCCTGGAAATCTGGGGAGGCGCGCTCGACATGCTGGCCGACCACCCGTTCGGCGTGGGCCTTGGCCAGTTCCGCGAACACATCGGCGAGTACACCGTCCATTCGGGTATGGACGCCCACAATGCGTTCGTACTCATGCTGGCCGAGACCGGACCGCTGGGCTTGGCGATGATGCTGTGGCTTATATGGCGGCTGATGATGCTGGCGCGCGGGTTGCGACGTTCCGCCGCGGCCGGCGTTCGCCCCGAGGCGAGTCCTCTTGCCGTGGGCTTCACCGTGGCGGTGGTCTCCATGGCACTGGGCAACATGTATGGCAGTCCCTATGTGGATGGGTTGGTGATGTACAACTTCTGGATCCTCTGCGGCTTGATGGAGCGGTACGGGATCGCCCAGGCGCACGAGGTATCCGTGGCGGCCGCAAGCCAGGCACCGCTGCCCGCGACGGCCCGTGCCGCCCACTTCCCGCTGGCGGCACGGGCCATTCCCGGCCTCTCCAACACTCGCCGCTCACTGACTCCACGATGACACCGCGCACCTCACGACACCTGCTGACGAGCAATGCGGTGTTGGCGATCACCGTCTTCACCTTGACTGCGTGCCGTGCGGAAGTGCCGCGTTCCGCCGTCTGTCCCGAGCACGGGGAAGCTGGAGTCGCGTTCGCCGACTCCCAACGCGCGCGCCATGCGCAGGAGCCGCGCGGCCACGGCAGGACCCATTACGTACGCACCGATGGCGGCGACGCCACGCAGTGCACCGGCCGCAGCGATGCCGCGTATCCGGGTTCGGGTGAAGCGAGCGACTGTGCCTGGAAGAGTCCCGACATCGCACTGCCGCCATCGGGGGCCCCGCGCATCGCCGGCGGCGACACCCTGCTCATCGGCAGCGGCACCTACCAGATCGGCGGCAGCGGGCAGATGCAGCCGATCCCCAGCGGCACCACGACCAGGCCCACGCGCGTGATGGGCAGGTCCGGCACGCCGGCGCCCAGACTGATCGGCATCGGCGGCATTCATCGCGTGATCGACATGGATGGCAGTTCCAACATAGTGCTGGGCAACCTGGAAATCACCGACCGGAGCGATTGCGTCTACCGCCACTCCAATGCGGCTGCCGCCTGCACCGACTCGATGCCGTTCGCCCGGGTCGGGCTGTACGCCCGCGGATCGCGCAACGTCCATCTGCACGACATCAACATCCATGGCATCGCCGCCCGTGGCATCCAGGCGGGCGGTCTGGCCGACTGGACCATGGAGCGCATCAGGATCAACACCAATGGCCTGGCGGGCTGGGACGGCAACGTCGGCGCCGACGGGGCCAACTCGGGGAAGATGATCCTGCGCAACATCGAGATCGCCTGGAACGGCTGCGGCGAACGGGTGGCAACCGGCAAGCCCTGGGCCTGCTGGGCAGAGCAGACCGGCGGCTATGGCGATGGCTTTGGAACGACACGCACCGGTGGCCAGTGGCTGATCGAGGACGCCTTCATCCACCACAACACCTCCGACGGCCTGGACCTGCGCTACATGGACGGAGCCGATTCCACCCACGTCACCCTGCGTCGAATCCACGCGGTGGCCAATGCCGGCAATCAGGTGAAGGTCAAGGGAAACTCGCTGATCGAGAGCTCGGTACTGGTGGGCCACTGCAGCTACTTCAAGGGCAAATACTTCATGGCCGAAGGCGACCTTTGCCGCTCCGACGGCAGCACTCTGCAACTGGTGATGACCGGCAACGACACCGCGGTGGTGCGCCACAACACCCTGGCCGGGGAAGGCGCCACGCAGATCGGCCACAGCGAGGGCGGCCGCTCGGACAGGATCCTTGCCCAGAACAATGTGGTGGTGGGATTTGGGTACTACCGGAAACGCAGCTCGCCCTCCCGGTTCCACGGTGGAAATGCGCCTGCAGCGAAGACATTTTCCGGCAACCTTGCGTGGAACGTCCGCGCCTGCCCGGCCGACACCACATGCGACACGAATCCCAGGCTGACCGACATGGCGTTGCCCACCTTCGACGCCAAACCGCTTTCCGGCAGTCCAGTGATCAACAAAGCGGTTGAGGCCCCCTGCGCCAGCGTGGACTTCCTGCGTCGCGCACGTCCCGCCGTGGCTCCTGCCGACATCGGAGCCATCCAGGCCGCTTACCCGTAGCCTTTCCGGGGTCGACGCTCGCGTGCGTCGAGACTCAAGCGCGGGTCAGGACTGGATGCTTCAGGCTCCCAGGACGTCCGGACGCAGGCGTTCACCGGCCGGCGCCACAGCCGATGACGGATCATCTCGATGGGCCGGTGGAATCCGTGGGCCGTCCAACTGTTCGGCCCGCCATGCCTGGAACATCAGCACGGACCACAGACGCAGGCCCAGCGCTGCCTCGCCCCGCATGTGGCGGCTCCACGCCATCCGGATCAGCTTCGGATCGAAAAAACCTTCGCGATTCAGGCGGTCTTCGGCCAGCAGGGTTTCCGCCCATTCACGCAGCGGCCCACGCAACCAGCTGTCGATCGGAACACCAAACCCCATCTTCGGGCGCTCGGTCAACGCATTTGGCACATGACGATCGAGCAATCGCCGTAGTGGCCACTTGCCCTTGCCACCGTGCACCTTCATCGACATCGGCAAGGTCCAGGCGAATTCGACGACATCCCGGTCGAGGAAGGGCGCGCGGGTTTCCAGTGAAATCGCCATCGAGGCGCGATCGACCTTGGCCAATATGTCGTCCGGTAGATAGGTCAAGCCATCGACCGCCATCATCCGCGCCACCGGGTCGGCCAGGTCGGGCCAGCGTGCCCGGTCACCGAGCAGATACGGTGGGACGGTGCTACCCACCACCATGCGTTCGACATGCGGCCATTCCGAAGTCATCGATACGAAGAGTTCGTCCAGGCTGTTGGCCGCACGCATGCGCAAGCCGAGCTTGTGCGCCTTCTCCCCGGGCTGGGCAATTCCGGCGTGCCGAGCCAGCGGGCCTGCCCAGCGGTTGATGGAAGCCGTGGACAGGCAGGTGAGTCCCGCCCCCAGAGCCCCTCGCAGTCGCTGCGGCATCCACCCGACGCGGCGCCAGATCCCCGGGGCAAAAAAATAGCGGTTGTAACCGCCGAAAATCTCATCACCGGCATCACCCGACAGCGCCACGGTCACGTGCCGCCGAGCGAGCTTCATGACGAGATGGGTCGGCAGTTGAGAGCAGTCGGCAAACGGTTCGTCGTACATCGAGGGAAGCTGCGGGATGAGGGCCAGCGCATCGCCCGCGCCCAGTCGCAGTTCGGTGTGGTCGGTGCCCAGATGCTTCGCCACCGCCCGCGCATGCGTTGCCTCGTCATAGTCGCGCTCGTCGAAGCCGATCGTAAAGGAGCGTATCGGCCGCGGACTGCTCGCCTGCATCAATGCCGTGATCAGGGACGAATCGATACCCCCGGAGAGCAAGGTCCCCAGCGGAACGTCGGCGGCCATCTGTCCACGTACGGCATCGCCCAGGAGCCGTTCGAGCACGTCCAACGCCTCCGCCTCGGTTCCCTCGAACGGGTTCGCCGTGCCGCGCTCGGCTACATCTGCCAGCGACCAGTACGCAACCGGCTCGACCTCACGCTGCCCTGCCGCGAGGCGCAGCCATGTACCCGGTGGCAGCTTGTGGATGCCGGCGTGGATGGAGTGGGGCGCAGGAATGTAGTTGTGCCTCAGCAGGAGGGCCAACGCGCCCTGGTCGATGGCGGCATTGAATGCCGGATGGGCCCGCAACGCCTTCAGTTCGGAACCGAACAGGAAGGTGTCGCCCTGCCACCCGTAATACAACGGCTTCTCGCCGAAACGATCGCGCGCAAGCCACAACGCCCGATCGTTTCGGTCCCAGGCCGCCAGACCGAACATTCCTCTGCTCAGCTGCAAGGTCTTCTCGACACCCCAGGCCTCCACCGCTGCCAGCAGGGTTTCGGTGTCGGAGTGTCCGCGCCACGACGGCGCCGCATTCTCCACTTCAAGTCGTCGGCGCAGGTCGGCATGGTTGTAGACCTCGCCGTTGTAGACCAATACCCAGCGACCGCCTGCGGAGACCATGGGCTGGTGGCCTGCCGGAGACAAATCGACAATCGACAGCCGGCGATGCGCCATCGCCACGCCTGCCTCCGCATCGATCCATTCCCCGCCATCGTCGGGCCCGCGATGCTGGATCGTGTCGGCCATCCGCCGGGCGATGGCGGAGAGGTTCAGTGGTGCGCGCGTCAGAAAGCCGGCTAATCCGCACATGCGATCTCCATCCCGGGAGGTTGATCAGAACGGCAAGCGGCGACCCGTGTCCTGAGATGTGGACCGATCACACGGGATCGACCCGGCCGCGGAGTTGGAGCGAGAGGAAGGAAACAGGTCCCCATGAGCAACGCACTTGCTGTCATGCAGCGGACATGAAGCGTTCAGGTGGCTCCAGACGGCCGGATCTCGAGCGAACGTGCGCTACGCAACCTGACCGGTGATCAGTGCAGCGTTAGCGATATGCGAGCCCCGGTGTCGGACCAGGATCTCGGGTCGCTCGGCGCGGACTGGCCACGTCCCATGCAGTGCCGGTCAACGACAAGGGGCGCGGCGCGAACCCGAAGCGATGCACTCCGCACCCGAAATACGGCTGCCCACAGCGACCTCGAGAATCCGCGTTGCGCCTGCGCCTGGCGCTTGCGCGCCGGTTTTTCCCGGGTTCGAGCACGATCACTGCCCTTGTGCGGCAGTTATCGCCGCTGTGAGTCTCAACGCCCCCTGAATTTGACCTTCAGCTCACACATAAGTGTGATCGCTATCGAGTGGCGCGTGAGGGTGATGTGACCCACCCCCCAATTACTCGGGTTATCGGTACATAGAGTTCGCTCCGGACCACGGAAGGGCCTGCCTTCCTGCCCTTCCGGAGCTTCCTTGATGACCTTTGACCGCTCGATCGCCAGGCCCCGCCTGGCGCCAGTACTGCTTGCCGCCTCGATTGGCCTTGGCGCGATTGGTTCGGCCCAGGCTGCCACCTACTACGTACGCACCGACGGTGGCGATGCCACCCAGTGCACCGGCCGCGGCGACGCCGCCTATCCCGGTTCGGGTTCCGCGCAGAACTGCGCCTGGAAAAACCCCAATATCGCATTGCCACCGTCGGGCGCGCTTCGCATCGCCGGCGGCGACACCCTGCTCATCGGCAGCGGCACCTATCTGATTGGTAGCGGCGGCCACATGCAGCCGATTCCCAGCGGCACCACCACCACGCCCACACGCGTGATGGGCAAGTCCGGCGCGACTGCACCGAAGCTGGCCGGCATCAACGGCATCCATCGCGTGATCAACATGGACGGCAGTTCCAACGTCGTGCTCGGCAACCTGGAGATCACCGACAGGAGCGACTGTGTCTATGGTCATTCCAATTCCGGTGCGGCCTGCACCAGCTCGATGCCCTGGGCGCGGGTCGGCCTGTACGCACGCGCCTCGCGAAACGTGAAGATGCACGACGTCAACATCCACGGCATGGCCGCGCGCGGCATCCAGGCTGGCGCGCTGTCCGACTGGACCATGGACCGCATCAAGATCAACAGGAACGGCGTGGCGGGCTGGGACGGCAATGTCGGCTCCGACGGCTCCAATTCCGGAAAGATGGTCATGCGTGACATCGAGATCGCCTGGAACGGCTGCGGCGAACGCGTCTCCACCGGCGAGCCGTGGGCCTGCTGGGCACAGCAGACCGGCGGCTACGGCGACGGCCTGGGAACCACCACCACCGGGGGCCAGTGGTTGATCGAGGATGCCTTCATCCACCACAACACCTCCGACGGACTGGACCTGCGGTACATGGATGGCGCCGATACCACCCACGTGACCATGCGACGCATCCACGCGGTGAACAACGCCGGCAACCAGGTCAAGGTCCGGGGCAGTTCGCTGCTCGAAAATTCGGTGCTGGTCGGGAACTGCACGTATTTCAAGGGCAAGTACTACATGGTCGACGGCGACCACTGCCGGGCCTACGGCAGCACCGTGCTGCTTGTGCTGACCGGCAACGACACGGCGGTCCTGCGCCACAACACGCTGGCCGGCCAGGGCGATGTGCAGATCGGCTACACCGACGGCGATTCCTCGGACAAGATCCACATCCAGAACAACGTCATGGTCGGCTTTCCCTATTTTGCCGACACCAGCGTGCAGACCCTCTTCAGCGGCGGCAGGGCACCAGCGGCCAAGAACTTCTCCGGCAACATGGCGTGGAACGTGCGCTCCTGCCCTTCGGGAAACATCTGTGGCGTTGATCCGAAGCTGACCAGCATGGCTCTGTCCACGTTCAATGCCGAGCCACTCACCGGCAGCCCGGTGGTCGACAAGGCACCCATGATCAGTGCGGTGACAACCGACTTCCTGATGGGCAAACGTCCCACCGGCGCCGCCAATGACATCGGAGCGTACGAGCACGGTGCGGGCGCCACCGCGCCCACGGATCCTGTTGAGCCGACGCCGACCTGCACCCGCGCTGCGCCCACCCTGTCGCTGACCGGGCCAACCACCCTGGTTGCCGCGGGCTCCACGGTCAAATACCAGTTGGCACTGCGCAACAACGACAGCAGCGGCTGCAGCAATACCAGCTTCAGCCTTGCACGCACGGTTCCCAGCGGCTGGTCCGGAACGCTCAGCGCCAGCAGCGTCGCTCTTGCACCGGGTGCCTCCGCAAGCCCGACGCTGGCTGTGACATCCGCCAGCGGCACGGCGGCCGGCACCTACAACATCGGCGTTGGAGCAGGCAGTTCGGTTGGCAGCACCCACACCGCCAGCGCATCGGCAAGCTACTCCGTCAAGGCGGTCGATTCGGTCGAGTCGACGTCGCTCACCGGCTCGGTCGGCACCAGCAAATCCACGTATGTCGCCGGCCAGACCGTGTACATGAGTGCACTCGTACTCAAGGGTGGCCTTCCGGTCTCCGGGGCCAGCGTCAAGTTCGCGGCGCTCAAGCCGAACGGCATCAACAGCGTCAAGCTCAATGGAACCACCGGAAGCGATGGCTACGCCCGTGCATCCTTCGTGTCTGGCACTGGCCCGAGCTCGATTGGTACCTACCAGCTGACCGCCACGGCCAGCAGCGGCAGCTTGGGCATGAAGGCGACATCGACTTTCTCGGTCCAGAAGACGGCGACGGTGGAGTTCACCAGTTCGGTCGGCACCAGCAAGACCTCCTACGTCGCCGGCGACACCGTGTACATCAGTGCACGTGTAATGAAGGACGGCGTGGCAGTCCAGGGGGCAAGCGTTGCTTTCGATGCCCTCAAGCCGAACTCGATCAACATTGTGAAGTTGAGTGCGACCACCGACAGCAATGGATATGCGCGTGCCTCATTCGTGTCAGGCACGGGTTCCAGTTCGATCGGTGAGTATCAACTGACAGCGGTTGCGAGCAGCAACAGCCTGACGGCCACCGGGACTTCCGCGTTTTCGGTGGAAGAGCCGGAGGGGACCGGACTCACCCAGACCGTGACCAGCAGCAAGACCTCCTATGCCGCTGGCGAGACGGTGTATGTGAAGGCGCGGGTGCTCATCAACGGTGTTGCGGTATCCGGCACCCGCGTAAACTTCGTCGCGTTGAAGCCCAACGGCGTCAACACGATCGAACTCAGCGGCACCACCGACAGCTACGGCTATGCGCGTGATTCGTTCGTGTCAGGGAGGGGGTCGAGTTCGATCGGCACTTACCAGCTGGCGGCCAGCACCACCAGCGGCGGCATGACGGCAACAGCAAAGTCCAGCTTCTCCGTCTACAAGTAAGCGGAACATCGCAAGCACCCGAAGCAGCTTCGAACTCCGGTTCGAAGCTGCTTTTTCTATTCGTCCGGGCGTTGATCCGAGCGTCGGGTCCGGGCGTCGCGTCACTCCGCTGGTCCGGGCGTCACGTCACTCCGGGCGCCCTGTCACTGCGCGCGCAGTCGGTAGTACGTCAATCCCACCCACTCGTGCAGCGCAGCCTCGGCCCGCTCCAGTCCCGAGGAGCGCGGCACCAGTGCCCAGGGCAGGCGCGACGGCAATCGGCGAACGTCTCCGTGCAGGGGGCATACCTCGAATCCCGCCTCGGCGAATGCGAATTGCGCACGCGGCATGTGCATGGCGGAGGTCACAAGCACGATGCGCCGGGGCAGTGGCGGCTCCAGCCTGGCGCTGTTTCGCGCGTTTTCCCAGGTGTCGAGCGAATCCGTTTCCAGATGCAACGCCCGCGGAGGAACCCCCAAGGCCATTGCGTACGTCGCCATGAGATTGGCCAGTGCCGGCGAATCATCGTGACCACCACCGCCAACGAGCACCAGCGCTCTGCCTTCGTGTTCGCGCCACCAGCCGACCGCCCGATCCATCCGGCGCCTGCTGGCGAGATTAAGCACGGAGTAGTCGGCGCTGTGTGTCGGGTGCCCCAGCGCGCCACCGGCCAGCACCATCGCGGTCGTTGGAGGCGAGTCGCGACACGACTGCGGCACTGGCATGGGACGCTCGAGCGGGGCCGACAGAAGGTTGGCAACAAGCGGCGTCATCCCTGCCACCGACACGAGCAGCACGAGGGCGCTGGCAAGCAGCCATGCGCGTCCCCTTCCGAACACCGACCAGCACAGCAGCGAAACCGCTGCCAGCAGCAACCACGCCAATGGCGACAACAACCAGGCCACCATGTCAGGTAGCCGGCTTGCGGAAATTCTGGACCGCGTATCGCAGCGTGGGGTCCAGCGCCAGGACAGGAAGCGCATACAACAGAAGGAACAACATCCCGGCGCCCACGAGCCTCGGCCATGCACCTTCCAGGCCCAGCATGTCGCTGCCGAAGGCCACGGCGGCCAGCAACGCCGCGCAACTCAGTGACAGGATTGTGGAACGGGCGTCGGGCAACCGCGCCAGTCCTTTGGGACAGGTGATGAACAGCGCGATGCTCAACGCGGTGTAGCTGCCCACCGTCGCCCACGCCGCGCCCATGTAGCCCATTGCCGGGATGAGCAGGAAATTCATCGCGACGTTCAGTCCCGCAGCTCCGAGCACGATCGCCAGCAGCAGCATCGTGCGCTTCTTCAGCAGCAGGCCGTAGTTGGAAATGGCGAACAGCGCGTACAGGGACAGCGTGATCCCGACCACCACGAACACCTCGCCAGACGCCGCTTTTTCCGGCCCGCTGAGCGCCACCAGCAGGTCCTGCCCGGATATCAGCAGCATGGCGACGATGGCGACCACGGCATAGGTCATCGGCAGCAGCACACGCTCCTTCAAGGCGAGAACCGCGCTGCTGCCACCGGTCTCGAAGGCGCGTGTCACCACCGGGGTGAAAGCCTCCGAAAGCGTGGTCGAAATGAAGACGTTGACCTGCATCGCCAGCGCGTACCCGATGGCATAGATGCCCACGGCTGCGAAGTCGCCGGTGATCTCCTTCAGCAGCACGCGGTCAAAGTTGTTCAGGATTCCGTGCGCCAGTTCCTGCGCCATCAGGGGCAGCCCATAGATAAGGCCGGTACGGAATGCCTGCCGGTCGACGGCATCGCGTGAGACATAAAGATTGCGGCGCATCCAGCTCAGCAGCCAAACCAGGAGCAGCGCAGTGGCGATGATCTTCCCGCCGTACACCGCGAGCGCACTGCGTTGCACGAGGATCACCGCACCCATGACCAGCAGCAACTCCAGCATGCGGCCGGCGATGCGCGTATTCATGACGATGTCCGAGCGCTCGCTGGCGCGGGCGACCATCTGCACGACATTGCCCGTCGCCAGCATCGGCATGAGCATCATCGCGCCCCAGAACACCGGATGCACCGTGCCCCCGCTCCACCACCACGACAGCAGGCCAATGGCGCACAGCAGCCACAGCGTGCCGGACATCATCAGCGGCATCATCACCAGGTTGGTGCCGAACACTCGAACGTTGTGCGGGTCGCCGTTGTAGGGATAGAAACGCACGATCGAATGCTGCGATCCGAGCTTCATCAGCGCGACGCCCAGAAGCATCAAAGTGTCGTAGTAGCGCAGGATTCCGAACTGGGTGTTGTCCAGGAACCGGGTGAGCACGGGGAAGGATATGAACCCCGCAAGCAGGATCACGCCGTTGGACATCGAATAGCGCAGGTAATGGGTGCCGATGCCCGGCAGCTGCCGGGGGGGCGGGAGATTGCCGTCGGGCGCCTGCGCGGTCGCCGGCTTGGCACTTCCCCTGCCCAGCCACATTCGCCGGGAAGGATCCTTGCGCGTCATGGGGACCGAATCGCGGGGGGGTGTCAGCCCACGTTTTTCTTCATCCGAGGAGGGGGAGAGTGAATCCCCGTCGGTCCCCCGAACTGCGGAGGCGGGAGCGGAGGCAGAGGCGGCGGGAAGGCACACGCTTGCCGCGGGAGCCTCCGATTCGCCATCGGGCATCAGGAGCAGGAACTCCGCATCTGCCGGCGGACGCCCGCGCACATCCAGGACTTCGACACCGTCCTGTGAGGTGTAGGTATGGCATCCATCGAGCGTGCTCGCCCAATCGGCCTCCAGCCGCGAAAGCGGGCGTTCACGATAGACCTTCGGACTCAGCTCCAGCACCTCGTTGAACACCACAGCCTTGCCGTAGATGGGGGTGCAATCCTGCGCTGGACGGATCAGGCGGCCGCGATCATGGAACAGCCGTCCGGCCAGTCGCGCGCGGCGGACATCGCTCACGATGGGCGACGCCGGGTGCGGCCTGAACGGCCCTTCCAGCGACTCGGCAACAAACAGGAACAAGTCGTCGCACGTGCTGTTGCCGCTTTCGGCGACATTGGCAAACAGGTACCAGTGCCCATCGTGATGGTGCAGCGACGGATCAACGCAGATCCGCCCCGTGACCAGGTCCCTGACACGGGCCCATTCCATGGGAAATTTCGTGGCCCGATACAGGCCGACACGCCGCGCGTAGCTGGATTCCACCGTCAGGTACCACTGACCCTCCCACAGGAACGGCTGCGGGAACGATAGATGCCCGGGCTCCTCGATCACCACTCCCAGGCGGCGCGCCGCGCCGTCGAACAGCTCCACGCAGGCGATGGTGCCCTTGTTGATACTGGTATCCGCCATTTCCTCGAGGAACAACAGCCTCCGACCTCCTGCAACGACCACGCAGGGATCCGCCCACCACCCTTTCGATGCTTTCAGGATGGTGTGTGGCCCGATCACTGGCGCACCGGGATCTAGATTCGGCCCACCGTGTCGCAAGGCCAGCATCCACTGCCGGTTCCGGTTTCTGGAACGGCCTATCACCGAGCGCACCGCATTGCACATGGTCGAGGTCAGCGCGCGCAGGCCTGCGGCACGCCCCAGGGATGACCTGGACGACTGCAGTTCAATAGACGCAACGGCATGCTGGCCAACGCGGACTTTCCCTGCTGCGAGCCGACGCAATGCGCGCAACAAGAGCGGAGGCAGCTTGCGGAAGGCATCCTCACGCTGCATCAGGAACGAGGCCGCACGGGTCCTGCCCCAACTGCCAGCAAGGTGGATGGCTTCCTGGCCGGAAACTCGCAGCACCAACGCGATCTGCGTCGCCGTCTCGCCCCGTAACATCGGAGCGAGCAAGGAGAGACCGGCATGGTGTTGGTCGGTGAGGCCCGCCTCCACATGCCAGCATCCCCACGGCGCTTTTGCGGCCAGCGCGGATGCCCACGCCTTTGGACCCAGCAGGATGACCACATCGGGGTGCATCGCACCGATCCGCATCAGCAAGGACGCCTGCGTATCCTGCTCCGCCATGGACTTTGCAGAATCGGGCTTTATCGGTCCTGGAACCAGACTGGTACCGGTGAACCCGTGCACGGCACGCTCGCATGCCAGGAACGCACGCAGATCCAGGCTCACGTCCGGAACCCCCGGCAACACCTCGGCCCCGGGCATCTCCACTGCAACGAGATCGATCCAGTCGTTCTCCAGCGCCAGCGCGCGGAACGTTCGCACCCAGCCGGGGATTTCCCGAACGGCCACCAGCGCCACGCGCAGCGGCCTTTCAAGGCCATCAGGCGTGGTGTACAGCAATGTCCGGGGCTGTGTGTCTCCAAAGCTCATGAGCCAGCCCCGGCGGCGAGTCCCACCATCCAGTCCTCGATGGTGCCGATCAGCCGGTCGCGATGCGCTCGACCGAAGTAGGTGTGGTCGCAGTCCGGCCAGAAATGCATGGTCACCCGGGGGTCGTGCACGGGCGGACCGAAGGTCCATTCGAACTGCCGGGGATGCATGAACCTTTCCGCGTAGCCGCCACTGTAGATGCACAACAGGCGGACATCGCGCGCCACCAGTTCGGCGAACTGTTCTCGCGCCTGCGCGTGGGTCGGAGTCGTGCGGAATGCATTGGCATCGAGCTCCGGACCTTTGTTGCCGAAACGCTCTCGAGCAGAACCCAGCATCCGCCGCCACTCGGTGGGAAAGCGTTGCAGGCGATCGAGCACGCGGGCGCAGTGGTACCACGGACCCGTGCAGCAGACGCCGTCCAGCAGCAGCACACCCGTTATCCGCTGATCCATGTTGGCCACTTCCCATCCGGTATCCGCCGCGCTGCAAATCCCGCCGACGGCGAAGCTGTTACACCCCTGCGTGGACTCGAGGCGGTCGATCGCGGCCAGCGTCGCCTGCTGTGCATCGCAGCCATGCAGGCGAGGCGCTTCGCCAACGCCCGGCACGTCGTAGCGAAAGCTCCGGATACCTCGGGCTCGCAGTCGCTCGGCAAGTTCCACATGCAACCGGAAAGGACCTGCGCGGGGCTGCAGGCCGGCGCTGGGAAGCAGCAGGATCGGCCCCTGTCCGGGTGGCCCGGCCAGCACGCCCGTCAGGCGGTCCTCTGGCCCGAAGCGCAGGATCGCATTCACTTCCATGTGGACTCCTGCAGGGACCTGCCGAGCTGATCGACCATCTTCCGGACGGCCGGGGTGAGAAAGAACGTCTTGTCCATGGCTGCTCCACCACCAAAGGTCGGCGCTGCCGGGGGAAGAGGCAGCACCCGGGTCACGCCCGGCTGCAGTTCCGCGAGCTCGCCCCGCCCGATCACCCACACGGGCGCCGAACCCCAGAGCAGGTGGTTTTCCAGACACGATTGACCCAGTTCCATGCGCAGGCGCGAGGACGCCGCAAAGCCCATCAACTGCCCATCGGCCGGATCGGCCGCAACGCACCTGGCTCCCGGTCGCGGCCCGGGGCGGGTGGCACGCTCCTGGGCGTCGGCCAGCTCGAGTTCCCGGAGCCACGCAGCGCCATCGGTAATGGGTTCCCAGAGGACCACCAGGTCCGCCCGCCCCCCGCGCTCGAGCCAGCGACCCACGGGGAGTGCGGCCCCCCGCCAGACCAGCAGGACGACGCGCTCAACGCCCGTCCGCTTGCACAGGGTGGCCACGGCGAGTTCCAGGTCGGTGGCGATGGAACCGAAGTCCAGTTGGTCGCCCCGGCCGCAGGAGTCTCCCGTCCCGAAGAAGTCGAAGCGAAGGCTGGGGATGCCCTGATCGGCGAGCACCGCGGAAATCTCGGCCACGAAACGTCGACTGGTCGCCAGTTCATGCAGCATCGGCGGCACCATCACGACGCCGGTTCGCGCGCGATCGAGCACCGTGTGCAGTGCGGCGTAGATGCACCGACCCTGCGGATCGAGCCAAAGTGGTTCGAAGTTGTCGATCCTCACTGCTCGCCCTCGTCTACGCCGATCGATTCGCTCTGCACTCCGCCTCCCCTGCTCACTCGTCGACGGCTCACGCGCACACGGGACGACCCGGTTCGACCTCCGTCCGCGCTGCTCGCCGACCTACTGGCACGGAACGTCGGGCCATGCGGCACGAGGAACACCGATCGCCCTGCCTTCAAGGTGCCAGCGCGCGGACAGGACAGTGGTCGGGAGCGTGGATCTGATGCGGGCGGATGGCCGTTCGTGACGCATCCGCAAACCGCCACGGCAAAGCCGCCGACACCTCTGGTAAACATGAATTTCCTCCGGCCCATTGCATGCGTCCGGCCATTGAAACGAACGGACGGGAATGCGCAATTCGGCCATGTCCGATGGGCACGGATGCATCGCACACGGTTGACGCGTTAGCATGGAAACTCGACGAGGGATCTCATGAAGCCGGATCTGGAATCGCTGTATTCCCAACTGGATCTCCAGCCCGACTGCAGCCTGGAGGAATTCCAGCGCGCCTATCGCCGCCGGATCGGCGAGTTGCATCCGGACCGGAACCAGGACGCACAGCAATCGACCGACTTGCGTACGCAGTTGCGCCACCTCATCTGGATGCATGCCACCGTGAATCGCTTCTACCGCCGCTATGGGCGCATGCCTGGAGCGGCGGCCGGACCCCGGCACCGCAACTGCCCTGTTGCAAGCACGCCATTGCGCACACATTCGCCAGAGAGGTTTTCCGAGTTCGAAGAAGGCGAAACCAGCAACAGGTCGACGTGGATACTGGTGGTGGTTCTGATCGCGCTGATGGTGTTGGGAGCCTTCTGGAACTGGCTTGCGGCAGGACCGCTGGGCTGACCGCAGATCCCCGCGACGGTGCATCGCCTGAGTTCGTCAGATGACGCCTCCACCTGGCGTGCATGCAGCCGACCGCTTGCGACTTCTCAGCGCGCTCCACGGCGGAACAGCACGACCTCGACGGTCTGCAGCAGGATCAACAGGTCGAATACCATGTTCTGGTTCTTGACGTAGAACAGGTCGAACGTGAGCTTTTCCTCGGCGTCCTGTATCGACGCGCCGTAGGCATAGCGCACCTGCGCCCAACCGGTCAGGCCCGGCTTCACCGAATGGCGGACGCCGTAGTAGCGGATCTCCTGCGTGAGCATTTCCACGAACTGCGGGCGCTCTGGCCGGGGGCCGACAAAGCTCATGTCGCCCTTCAGTATGTTGAACAGCTGCGGCAATTCGTCCAGTCGACTCTTGCGGATGAATCGCCCCACGCGTGTGGTTCGGTCGTCCTCGCGCGTGGCCCAGCGGGCGATGCCGTCCTGCTCGGCGTCCACTCGCATGCTGCGGAACTTCATCACTTCGAAACTCCGCCCGTGTTCGCCCACGCGCGTCTGCCGATACAGGATGGGGCCGCTGGATTCGATCCGCACGGCCAGCGCAACCAGCAGCATGATCGGCCAGGCGACCAGCAGCAGCGAACCCGCCGCCAGGAGGTCGAAAAAACGTTTGCTCACGCGTCGAGGCATCGAGTGGTCAAATCCACCGCAGAAGACAAGCCATGACGGATCGGACACATCCAGGCTCACCATCCCTGCCTCGCGCTCGAAGAAAGTCGACAAATCCGACACCACGATGCCGCGCTGCGCGCAGGAAAGCATCGCATCCATCGGCAGTCCGCCGCGGCGCTCATCGGGTGCCACGACGATCTCGTCGACGTTCAGCGATTCCGTAAGGTCCGGAAGACTGGACAGGTTGTTCACCTGCATGTCCTCAGGGACTTCGATGGCCTGGTTGTCGACAGGCACGAAGCCCACGACGACGAATGAATGTCGATCCGAGTTCCTGCGCATGCGCCGGTTGATGAGATTGGCGTTCTTCCCCGCACCGAACACCAGGACGCGCCGCTTGAACGCCTTGATCCCGAACAGGCGCACGCGTATCAGGCGCACCGCAACGACCGAGGCGAACGAGACTGCCAGCCCGACGACGAGTACGGTGCGGCCGATGTAGACGGCTGGAATCAGGTAGTAGATCACCAGCAACGCAATGCCGCCGAAAGCGAACGCCAGCATCAAGCGCACAGCGAACTCCAGACGGTTGTGTCTCACATGAACCTGATAGAGGCCGAATGCCGCCATTGCGGTGGTGATCACCAGGGCCACCAGCAGGATGCGCAGGGGACTGCCCGCGAGGAATTGCGCGTAGCTGTCAGGCGAATCGACGAAACGCACGCGGGCAGCCACAACGATCGACAGCGTGATCAGCGCCATCTCGATCAACCAGAGCAGCCGGGTCGCGAGGGTTTTTCGACTTGCAAGTGCTGCCTTCATGTTCAAGTTCCACTGTCCGTATGCAGAAGAGCCGGCGGCCGAAGCCACTCAAGAGCCGACGCCATTTTTTCGTGCGCGCGAATTCATCCAGGCACACGGATCTCAACGCGCCAGCGCCGTGCTGACGGCCGCAGTTGCGGGTACGAAGCGCCTTTCCAGTCACCGGCCAGCAGGTATCGCAGTTTCGCGACAATCAGCGCCTCCGCTCCCACGGGTCCGGGTTGACGATCGTGCAAGACCTGTTTCAGCTTGGTGTTTTCATTCCCTCGCCAAGCGGCGCCCCGTCGCGGAACTGCCCGGCCGGACAGCTCCGTTGAAGAGGTATGCAAGCCATGAACGGCGCCGGATGACGAAGTGATACACCGCCAGCGGAACCAGTGACGCGGCGGTCATGACCACCAGGAATTTTCTCCAGCCGCTGGCGTCGACGCCCAGCAGCCAGGTGGCCGTGATGATCACCACGATGTGGTGGAACAGGTAGACCGAGTAGCTGGCGTCGGAAAGATAGCGGAACGCGGCGGACGGCCGATCCAGATAGCGCCGGAAAAACCAGAAGACTGCCCGGACGACCATCCATGCAAGCAGCGCCCGCGAAAACAGAAACATTGCCTTCCAGGCCAGGCTTTCGTGGCCTGACGCGACGTACATGCCTGCCCCTGCGCCGAGCGCGATCGCGATCACCCAGGGAGTGATCCTCGCGAAGCGGTCGAGCATGAGCGGGTACGCGCAAAGCATCGCCCCGACGGCGAAAAACGGAAGGTACTCGAGCACCGTCGAAAACCGCACCAGTCCCAGGACGTAGGCGTGGAGGCCGGGTATCAGCTTGGCAGCCACGGCGGTGGCCAGCGGCGCGATGGCCGCAGCCGCCAGCACCAACGGGAAAATAGAGATTGCGGCACGGTGGGAACGTTCCTCCGAGCTCTTCGATGCCACCCGCCGAAGCTGCGGCGCGAATGTCGCGGTGAGCGCGAAGTAGATTCCCAGGCAGGCGAGAAACCAGAGGTGCGACGCAAGATTTCCGTTCATGATCGCGGGTGGCAGCGTCTCACTGAAGAAGTGAGCCGCGGAACCCGCACCACCAGCGGAGCCGGCACCAGACGCCGAGAGGAACCACAGCTGCACAAGGTTGACGCTGAACAACATCACCAGCAGGGGGATTCCCACCCGCTGCATGCGTTCGCTCAGGAACACGGAAGTCGGTCTTCGACAGATCAGGTATACAGCGAAGAAACCCGCCACGACGAAGAACGCCGGCATGCGGAACAGATGCAGAGTGGATCCCAGGAGATCGAGCGCCGGGATCTCATGGACATCGTTGACGCGCCACGTTCCCGAACTGTACGGCCGCGCCGAGTGCAGCACCACTCCGAGCAGCATCAGCACGCCACGCATCGTGTCCAGGTAGTGCAGTCGCGCCGGAGCAACGTCCATCATTCACTCCGTTGTCAGCAGGAAGTCACCCTCGAATGTGACGGGGTACGTGCAGGTGTTCGGCCACTTCCTGGCCGCGACCCAGCCGGCTCCTCGCCCGCTTCCAGCACTGTCTTCCACCGGCAGACCAGTCCTGTCCGGGTGGCTCCGCGTGGCTACGTGTTCGCGCTCAAGCCCGTCCAGGCACTATCGGTTGTGCAGAAGCTGAGAAAGCACTTCGTCGAACGGCACGGGTCGGCCCAGCAGGTAGCCCTGCAGTTCGTCTACCCCGTGGTCCCTGAGCCAGTCGAGCTGAAACTCGGTTTCCACACCTTCCGCGACCGTTCGCAGATCCATCGAGCGGGCGAGCGAAATGATCGACTCGCAGATGGAGCGATCGCTGAGGTCGCTGTTCAGGTCGCGCACGAACGCGCGGTCGATCTTCACCCGCATTATCGGTAGTCGCTTGAGGTAGGCGAGGCTCGAGTATCCCGTGCCGAAATCGTCGACCGTCGTGCTGACGCCCAGCGCCGCCAGCCTCGTCATCGTGGCGATGGCGCTTTCCGGATTCTCCATGATCACGCTTTCGGTCAGTTCCAGCTCCAGTGCCCCGGCGGGCAGATCGAACTGGTCGACGACGTTTTCCACGTCCGCATACAGATCGCGGACAAAGTGGGACGAGGACACGTTGACCGCAATGCGGATGTGACCCAGACCGGCTTCGCGCAGCAGTTCGTGATGCTGCGCGGCGGACGCCAGCACGCTGCGCTCCAGTGCGACGATCAGGCCGCTGTCCTCGCATGCTCCGATGAAATACGCGGGGAGCAGGCGACCTTTTTCGGGATGATCCCAGCGGATCAGGGCTTCCAGCGCGACCGCCTCTCCACCGGGCAGGAACAGTGGCTGGAACACCAGCGCGAACTCGTTGTGGTGCAGGGCCTCGCGCAGGCGCGACACGAGCTGCAGTTGTGTGGAGTCGCTCTCGGAGAACCCGGGGTCGTACGCGACTGCGCGGTTCCTGCCGCGGCGCTTGGCGTGGTACATGGCGATGTCGGCATGCAGCAGCAGCGCATCGGCGGTCTCGCCGTCGGTCGGATAGCTGCAATGGCCGATGCTGACCGTCAGTGCGGTCGACGCACCACCGATGTCCAGCGGCGCAGTGAGCGCGCGCGTAACGCGCTCCACCACCACCCCGACATTGGGCGGCGCGGCCTGATCCTCCAGCACCAGTACGAATTCGTCTCCGCCAAAGCGGCCTGCCGAGTCGGTGCCCCGGATCACGCCCGCGAGGCGGTCGGCCACGGCGGTGAGGACGAAGTCGCCCGTCGCATGGCCCATGGTGTCGTTGATCATCTTGAAATTGTCGATGTCGATGAACATCACGGTCGCGGTACCGCGACGACGCCGCGCCGCGGCAATGGCATGGCCCAGGCGGTCCACCACCAGCTGGCGATTGGGCAGGCCCGTCAGATCGTCGTGGGTCGCGCGATAGGCCAGTTGCTCTTCGTAGTGGTGGCGATCGGTGATGTCGGTGACGATCGCGATGTAATGGGTCAGTGTGCCGCTCTCGTCGCGAACCGGGGCAAGGTGCAGTTCGCTCCAGAAAACCTCGCCGTTCCTGCGGTGGTTGCGCAGGGTCACCTGCAGCTCTCGCTCTTCCACCACGGCATTGCGGACCGCGACCAGCGCGGCGCTGTCCTGCCAGTCGGGCTGCAGGAAGCTGAAGTCGCGCCCGATCACCTCGACGGAGGGATAGCCTGTGATCGACTCGAAGCCCTTGTTGGCGTACACGATCTGCCGCCGGTCGCCCAGTGCTTCGGCGATCAGGATTCCCGTGGTGATCGACTCGACCGCCCGCCTCAACAGACGCAGGTCCGTTGCGAGCCTCAGGCGCTCCGTGAGGTCGATGAGGCCGCCGACCATGCGCAGAGCCTTGCGATCATGGTCGCGCAGGAAGTATCCACGGTGCAGCACCCTGGCATAGCTGCCGTCGCCACGCTGCAGGTCGTACTCGCACTCCCACTTCTCCGCATCTGCGGTGGCGGTGGCGGTGGCGGTGGCGGTGGCGGTGGCGGTGGCGGTGGCGGTGGCGGTGGCGGCAAGTGTGCTCATCACCCGTGAGAGGTCGTCGGGATGGATGCGCGACTTCCACATCCCGATGGTGGGTGCGGAGTCCGTCCGTTCGTAACCGAGGCGATGAAAAAACCCGTCGCTGATCCAAAGGGCGTTGCGGGTGATGTCCCACTCGTAAATGGCGTCGTTGGTGGCAGCAGCCACCAGCCGGTAGAGGTTGTCCCCCCGCTCCTGCTCGCTCACATCCTGTGCGCTGACCAGCCTCGCCGGCCTGCCTTCGAATTCCAGATTCTGGGAATGGAGCATCGAGTGCAGCGTGGTGCCGTCGTCGTATCGGTAGGTCCACATCCTTTCCTGTTGATCGGACGCGCCATGCTCGCGGGCCTGATGCACCGCGGGATGCTCGAAGCGGTTGAAGTCCTGCATCACCAGCGACCCTGGCTCGCCTTCGGCGTCATGGCCGAACCTGCGCGACACCTCTTCGTTGATGGCGAGCAACTGCAGGGTGTCGCGATCGAACACCCACATCGAGACCGGGCTGTGCTCGAAAAGGAATCGGTACTGCGCCTCCGCCAGTTGCAGGCGGCGAAGTGCCTGCGTGAGGTCGGTGACATCGCGCTGGACGCCTCGGATCACGATGTCGCCTGGACTCGCTTCGGCAACCCTCGCCTCGGCCAGGATGCTGCGTACGCCGCCGTCCGGGCGCCTGATACGGAACCGGGATGACACATCCTCGCTCCCATCCCGCGCCCGCTGCGCCATTTCCGATATTCGTGCGTGGTCATCAGGGTGCACCAGCGCCAACGCGTCATCCATTCGTTGCGGGCCCACGTCGCCGCCGACACCATGTATCTCGCACACTTCGGGAGACCACCACAGCGCATCGTCACGCAGGCGCCATTCCCATTGCCCCATCCGCGCAGCACGATTGGCGGCTTCCAGATCCCGCAGGGCCACTTGCAACTGCGGACTGCGGGAATCTGCCGATCCCGGGTGCAACGCCGGGGACGAGTCGCGGCCCAGGGACCTGACCGCAGCTGCGAGCAGGGCCATGGTGGCGGCGGCGGACCCGATGGCGGCCAGCGCCGCAGCGAGCGATGGCGACTGCACGAACAGCCAGGTCGCTGCCGCTGCCGCTGCGGCGGCCAGTACGACAACGCTCATCAGCAACGGGCTGAAACGAGGAAACGATCGCATTCGGTTGGTCCTGGGCCCGCGCGCCGGGCTGGCGTCGGCGCTCACTGGTGCTGCGCTCAGCGGCTGGCCGTGTTACCGGATATCCCTCGCAGTTGATGCAGCGACTGGACGATTCCGCGCTCCCGCCGTCCTTCGCCAACGGCACGGGTGGCTGGAAGCGGCCCCTTCCACCCCTTCCTCGATTCAGCGGCGCCTGCGCGCAAGCATCATCGCAGCCAGCGCCAGCACCGCCACTCCGCCCACGGCCTGCCAGCGATGTCCGCTGACGTAGCCCCTGGTCTCCCGGCCCGCTCGCCGCAGTTGCCGCGAGGTCCGCACCTCCATTTCCTGGATCCGGTCACGGGCGTCATGGAGTTGCCTGCCGGCCCGGATGCCCAACCGGTCGGCGCGGCTGGAAGCCTCCTCCGACAACGAGTGCAGGATCTGCTCGACGTCGTCGACGATCGCGCGAAGGTGCCGACTGATGCGGCGGGTGGCGGGCTGTTTCATGTGTTGCTCCGTTCGTGGAGGAGGACGTGTATCCACGTCCGCAGAATGACCCCGGGATTCGGGCAGCGGGAACGCTGTTCTGTCACCAGACCAACGCACCGCGACGGCCGCACAGGCCGCGCAGAAGTCCCATGCACGGCAGCGACGTCCTGCCGTGGGTCCTAAGTCCGGGCACCGGAGCCGGCACCGGCACCGCGATGCCTGGATCAGATCATCGATAGCCCGGCATCAAGGCGCACCCGCCGCGACCCAAGCCGCGGGCACACAGGGGAAGCACGCAGGACTTCGGACAGGGCGAGGCTGTTCGATGCGGCTCACCGCGGCTGAAGAGTGCGGTTTCCCGAACCCGCAGGAGGCAGCGAAGCGCGGTCGCGCCGGGACAGCACGCGACCTGCGGTCCGATCCATGCGGTCACCGCGCGAAAGATGCAGGCGCGGTGACGGACGCGCGGGGTCGTCATCGGGACCCCGAAGGGCGACCGTCCGTGGATGCAAGAAATGCCGTCTCGTGCCGCAAGGCGGCTCGCCGACTGCAACGTCCCGGTCACAACGGTTCGATTCTCGACGCGCCGCGCTAGTCCCCGTGGCGTGCGAACACCACGCTGCCGTTGGTTCCGCCAAAACCGAAGCTGTTGGACATCACCGTGTCGAGTTGGGCCTCGCGGCTCTCACGCACGATCGGAAATCCCTCCACGCGCGGGTCCAGCGTCTGGATGTTGGCCGAACCTGCCATGAAGCCGCCCTGCATCATCAAGAGGCTGTAGATCGCCTCGTGCACGCTGGCCGCTCCCAGCGAATGGCCCGACAGCGCCTTCGTGGACGACAGCGGCGGCACGTCGTCGCCGAAGACGTCGCGAAGCGAGTTCAGTTCGACGACGTCGCCCAGCGGCGTGGACGTGCCGTGGGTGTTGACGTAGTCGATCGGCGAACCAAGCCCGTCCATTGCCATGCGCATGCAGCGGACCGCGCCCTCACCCGACGGCGCGACCATGTCCACGCCGTCGGAGGTAACACCGTAACCGACTAGTTCGGCATGGATCCTGGCGCCGCGGGCGCGTGCATGCTCGTAGTCCTCGAGCACCAGCATGCCGCCGCCGCCAGCGATGACGAAACCATCGCGATCCGAGTCGTACGGCCGCGAGGCGGACTGCGGGGTGACGTTGAAGTGCGTGCTCAACGCGCCCATGGCGTCGAACTGCGAACTCATTCCCCAGTGCTCCTCCTCGCCGCCACCGGCGAAGATCACGTCCTGCACACCGTGGCGAATGAGGTCGGCAGCGGCGCCGATGCAGTGCGCCGATGTCGCACAAGCCGCAGCAATCGAATAGCTCACGCCGCGAATCCCGAATGCGGTCGCCAGCGCGGCCGACACGGTAGAGCACATCGTCCTGGGCACCATGTACGGACCGACCTTGCGCACGCCCTTGGCGCGCAGCAGGTCTGCGGTGGCGATCTGCCATTGCGGGGAACCGCCGCCGGAGCCGGCGATCAGACCCGTCCGCGCGGCGCGCACCTGGTCGTCATCGAGCCCCGCGTCTGCGATCGCGTCGCGCATCGAGACGTAGGCATAAGCCGCGGCATTGCCCATGAAGCGCTTGAGCTTGCGGTCGATCTGCGCATCCAGGTCTATCTCGGGCACGCCGGCGACCTGGCTGCGCATCCCGAGTTCGGCGTACTCCGGCATGTGGCGGATACCGGGGCGGCTTTCACGCAGCGCCGACGAAACGACAGCGGCGTCATTGCCCAGGCACGAGACGATGCCCATGCCGGTGACCACGACGCGTCTTTGGGATCCGTCTCGCATTTTCAGAAGCCCTCTGTCGAAGTGAACAGCCCGACGCGCAGATCGCTGGCGACGTAGATCTCGCGGCCGTCCACGAGGACCCGTCCGTCGGCGATGACCAGTGCCAGCTTGCCGCGCAGGACCCGGCGAATGTCGATCTCATAGCGCACCAGCTTCGCGTCAGGCAGCACCTGGCCGGTGAACTTCACCTGCCCCACTCCGAGGGCACGGCCACGACCTGGCTCTCCCAGCCATGGCAGATAGAAGCCGGCCAGCTGCCACAGGCCATCGACGCCCAGGCACCCGGGCATCACCGGATCGCTTTCGAAATGGCACTGGAAGAACCAGAGATCCGGCGTGATGTCCAGTTCGGCCTCGATCACGCCCTTGCCGTATTTGCCCCCTTCCGTGGCTATGTGGGTGATGCGATCGAACATCAGCATCGGTGGAGACGGAAGTCGCGCATTGCCCGGCCCGAACATCGTGCCGTTGGCGCAGGTAAGTAGTTGCTCGTAGTCGAGCGAGGAAGGTTGCATCATCAGTCTGTCAGACCCTTGTGGGAGTACGCGGCTCGCGCCCGCGGGGCGAATCCCGCGCAACGCGCCGGCGGCCAGTACCGTACTTAACGGTACGGAAGCGAATGGCGCCGGTCGACCTGCATATTATCGCGAGAGGGCTGAATTTCGCGCCTTGGCGCACGAAACGCGACCGGTGCGGGCCCCTGTTGCAGCCCCATTCCGCAGGCGTCGGCCGGGACGCCGTCGGCGGCGGCAGGACTTCACCATCACCACGCACCCCGCTCCTGTGGCGCACTGCGCTCGTGCAACCTCGTGAGCACACGACCTGGGCGTCCCTGCCCGAGGTCCAACTGCTCAGTGCGTGTTTCCGTATGCCTTCATGACGTCCTGTGGACCACCGAATTCGTCGTCCTCGAAGCCTTCGATGGTGTCGATGACCTCCTCGGGCGCCCCGTTTCCGCGCGCCTGCCGGATCAGGTCTTCCTTGTTGCTCGGGTACTCGACGCCCTTGAGATACTTCTGGACGTTCGCCGGTGACTGTCCTCCTACACCTCGGGTCATGGCCGTGCCTCCGTTATGTCGATTGCTGGATGAAAGCAGCCACCTCCGCCCTTGCATCTTCGGCGGCCGCTTCGGATGGGGCGCAAGCGGCGTGCCAGAACAACCGGCGGGTGGCACGCCGCCCAGCCGTCGCCATGCACCAGCAAGACTGAAAATCCTGCGCGAATCTGCAACAGCTGCATGTGCGGTCGCGGTCTTGCGGCGAGGCGTGGCGGGCGCTTGATCCAGATCGGCCGGTGACCTACACCAACCACTGGCCGCACGAGCCGCTGATCGGGAACACGCCGGCGCCAGCGCTGTGGGTGTGGTCGGATTTCAGCGTGCCGTTCCTGATCGCGGACACGCCCTGCTCGGCTGGTACCACGCGGTGACGCATTCGCGCGAGGAAGAGGGCGCACACGCTGCCTGTGACTGACGCGTTCGCGACGTTGCGAATTACGCTACGCCAAACCCTGTCGTGATCGAGCATGCGATCCTGACGCCGATGCGGCGGCGCGGGCTGACATCGAGCTGGAACCCGGATTTCATCGCCGCGGTTCGCAAGGCGACATCCCCGTAGGCAGCAGCCTCCAATGTTCCGACCCGCGCCGCTAGCGAGAACTGGGGAATGCCGCAGGTGCCGATGTTCCTGCCCTGGACACTTGTGCGTGGGCCAGGTGATCTGGCGATGCGCAAGGGCCTGTCCGCTATCCCGCCCCGCTGCACGAACTCGCATGCGCACAAAAAACAAAAGGGCCAATGAGCGTTGACTCATTGGCCCTCGTGCTTTTTTACTGGTGCGCCCGGAAGGATTCGAACCTCCGACCCCCAAGTTCGTAGCCTGGTGCTCTATCCAGCTGAGCTACGGGCGCGCTATCCAAAAAGTATGCGGTTGGACGCGGATTCCGTCAAACCATTTTTTACTTTTTATCTTTACTGCTTGTCCGCCATCCCCCCTTGGAAGTTGACTGTCGGACATACAACAACCGCCAAAAAACTGGCGGAGAGTGAGGGATTCGAACCCTCGATGGAGTTTTAAGCCCCATACTCCCTTAGCAGGGGAGCCCCTTCAGCCGCTCGGGCAACTCTCCGCATCACACAAGTGTTGCGGGCGGGCAGCATAACGGCTCTCCACCGGCGGGGCAATGCTCAAGCGTCGTCGGGCATTCCCGGCGTGTCGGCGCTGCCCGCCGTCTCGCCTCGCTGGATGCGCTGGTAGATCTCTTCTCGGTGAACGGCGACGTCTTTCGGGGCATTGATGCCGATGCGTACCTGGTTGCCCTTGACGCCGAGTACCGTCACGGTCACCGAGTCGCCGATCATCAGGGTCTCACCGACGCGGCGCGTCAGGATTAACATTTACAGTCTCCTATGCCGGCACTCTGTGCACCGGCGGCTGCCGGCAATTGTACTGAATCAAAGCCCCGCTGCGACCGCTATCTGAACCTCCCACGGCGCTGACTGCGAACTGGTCATCCTGTGGTCATCCGGACATGCGCTGACCGACCCAGGCGGGGACTGCTTCAAGTGCCTGTATCAGCTGCTCGCTGTCGTCGCCCCCGCCCTGCGCCATGTCGGCACGGCCTCCACCCTTGCCGTTGACCTGGGCGGCGACATGGGAGAGCAACTCCCCCGCCTTGATCTTCCCCGACGCGCTACCTCCGACACCGGCCACGAGCGCAACCTTGCCACCCGCCGCGCCGGCAAGCACGATCACCGCATCCTGCAACTGCTGCTTCAGCCGATCGAGCGCGTCCCGGAGCGCCTTGGCGTCGAGCCCTTCGATGCGAGCGGCCAGCACCCGTATTCCCTGGACCTCCACGGCCGATGCGGCCAGGTCGGATGTTACGTTGGAGGCGGCCTTTGCCTTGACAGTGTCCAGGTCACGCTCGAGCCGCTTCTGTCGGTCCAGCAGTGCGCGAAGCTTGTCTCCGATCTCCGCCTGGCTGACTCCCAGCAGCCGGGCTGCTTCATCGAGTCGCCGTTCTTCCATCGACACGTGGTCCAGCGCGCCCTGCCCGGTAACCGCCTCGATCCGGCGGACGCCAGCGGAGACCCCGCCCTCGGACACGATCTTGAACAGGCCGATATCGCCGGTTCGGGTTACGTGGGTGCCGCCGCACAGTTCGATCGACCCATCGCCCATTCTCAGCACCCGGACCTGATCGCCGTACTTCTCCCCGAACAGGGCCAGCGCACCGAACTCGAGCGCCTCCTGCATGCCCATGTGGTGGATCTGCGTGGCGTGGTTGCGCCGGACCTCGTCGTTGACCAGTCGCTGCACCTGCGCGAGTTCATCGGCGCTCATCGGCTGGAAATGGGCGAAGTCGAAACGCAGACGCTCCGGTGCCACGAGCGAGCCCTTCTGCGTGACGTGCTCTCCCAGAACCAGCCGCAATGCGGCATGCAGCAGGTGCGTGGCCGAATGGTTGAGTACCGTTGCCTTGCGCCGCTTCTGGTCCACCAGGCCTGTAACGCGGTCACCGCGTTGCAGCGACCCTTCGCCGAGCACGCCGACGTGCGCGTGGTACTGGCCGGCGAGCTTCAGGGTATCGCTCACCTGGAAGCGCGTACCATCACGCCCGAGCTCTCCCGCGTCGCCGACCTGGCCGCCACTTTCGGCATAGAAAGGGGTCCGATCCAAAAGCACGATGGCTTCCTCGCCCGCGGATACACGGTCAACGGGACGACCCTCGCGGAGCATGGCCACAACTTCCAGCCCGTCCTCCTGGAGCCTGTCATAACCCAGGAAATCGGTAGGCGTGAGCTGAGCCACAAGTTCCGCGGGCAAGGTCACCCCACCGCCGAACTTGCCGGCGGCACGGGCAGTGTCACGCTGCCGCTGCATCGCTTCGTCGAACCCGGGCATGTCCACCCCGAGCCCGCGCTCTCGCGCGATATCCGCAGTCAGGTCCACTGGGAATCCATAGGTGTCGTACAGGCGGAAGGCATCGGCGCCCGGGATCGTGCCCGAACCCGACGCGGTCGAGCGTGCGGCAACCTCGTCGAACATCCGCATGCCGGCATCAAGTGTTTCCGCAAAGCGCTCCTCCTCGGCGAGCAGTGCGCGCTCCACGAGTTCGCGCCTGGCCACGAGCTCGGGGTACGCCTCTCCCATGACATCGACCAAAGCGGCCACCATGCGGTGAAAGAACGGCTGTTTCTGCCCCAGCATCCAGCCATGGCGGAGGGCGCGCCGGATGATCCTGCGCAACACGTAGCCGCGACCCTCGTTTCCGGGCAACACACCGTCGACGATCAGGAAACTGCAGGCCCGTGTGTGATCGGCTATGACGCGGAGCGACTTGTTACCCAGATCCGTGGTGCCGGTGAGTTCCGCGGCTGCCCCGATCAGCCGACGAAACACGTCGATTTCGTAGTTGCCGTGCACTCCCTGGAGAACCGCCGCAAGTCGCTCGAGGCCCATGCCGGTGTCGACACAGGGAGCTGGAAGCGGCATGAGGCTACCGTCGGGCTGCCTGTCGAACTGCATGAACACCAGGTTCCAGATCTCGATGTAACGGTCGCCGTCCTCGTCCGGCGAACCCGGGGGGCCGCCAGCATATTGCGGACCATGATCGTAGAAGATTTCGGTACACGGGCCGCAGGGCCCGGTGTCGGCCATCTGCCAGAAATTGTCCGACGCGAACGGCGCACCCTTGTTGTCGCCGATGCGAATGATGCGCTCGTCTGGCAGTCCGATCTCGTCGCGCCAGATGGCGAACGCCTCGTCATCGGTCTGGTACACCGTCACCAGCAGCCGGTCGGGAGCGATTCCCCACACCTGGGTCAGCAACTCCCAGGCCCAGGCGATCGCATCGCGCTTGAAATAGTCGCCGAAGGACCAGTTTCCGAGCATCTCGAAGAAGGTGTGGTGCCGTGCGGTGTAGCCGACCTGGTCGAGATCGTTGTGCTTGCCACCGGCTCTCAAGCAGCGCTGCACGTCGGTAGCGCGCACGTACCCGGGCTTTTCGCTGCCGAGGAACACGTTCTTGAACTGCACCATTCCCGAGTTGGTAAACAACAGGGTGGGATCGTTGCCGGGGACGAGAGGCGCCGAAGGCACAACCGTATGCCCCTTCCCGTGGAAGAATTCGAGAAAGTCGCCGCGGATCTGCGACGTGCTTTTGCTGCTGGGTGTTTTCATGCCGGCCGCTTTCTGGATTGGGGGAACGGGACAGGAATGCCTGACGCACGCCTCGGGAGGGCGCGACACTGCAGGCTTTCAGATCCGGCCGTCTAGCCTAGCAGGCCGGCATACGGACCCGCAGCCATTCGCTACGGCGGCGCTCACCAGCTTCCACTCGGCGCAGCGCCGCTCTTCCCAGCAGGCGCAGGAGGCGCTTGGCCGACCTGCCCTGTCACTCCCCTGGGTCGTACCTCGTAGCACGACGGATGCATTCGCCATCGAACCCGCGGCGCAGCAGGAAGTCAGCTGCCTTGCGCTGCAACTTCGGGCTGGCCCCAACATCCTTCCCGTAGCGCCGGGCGACCAGATCCCGCGCGTTCTGCAGCCAGTCTCCATCGAAGGCTTCCAGTGTCGAGTCGATGGCGTCTCGGTCCAACCCGTGCATCGCCAGTTCGGCCCGGATGCGAATCGGTCCATAACCGCCGCTGACCCGGCTGCGCAGCAGGAACTGCGCAAACCTTGCGTCGTCCTGCCAGCCTTCGCCAGCGAGCTTCTGCACCGCGGCTTCGGCATCGTCCGCCGCGATCCCGCGCTCACACAACTTCCGCGTCAGCTCGCTCCGGGAATGCTCGCGGCGGGACAAGAGGCCGACGGCGCGCTGAACCGGGGTTTGTTCGGCTGCGCCCCGACCTCTGCGCCGGGGCTTGGCTTCTCTACGACCGCCGCGGACTTCATCCACCACCCCACGATCCCTCAGTCGGCCGCGCGCGCCTTCGCACGCTTCGCGCCCGAAGCGCGGGTCGCCTCGACAGCTCCGTCGGCCGCATCGGCCTCATCGCCTGCTCCCGACTCTTCTGCCTTGACCACGACCGGCGCCAACTTGGCGCGCAGTGCCGCTTCCAGCCGCACTGCAACTTCCGGGTTTTCCTTGAGATAGGTCCTCGCGTTGTCCTTGCCCTGCCCGATCCGCTCGTCGCCATAGCTGTACCAGGCACCGGCCTTTTCGACCAACTGCGCGTCCACGCCCATGTCGATCAGCTCGCCCTCGCGCGAGATCCCTTCGCCATAGAGGATTTCGGTGATGACCTGCTTGAATGGCGGCGCGAGTTTGTTCTTCACTACCTTGATGCGGGTCTGATTGCCGATGATTTCCTCGCCCCGCTTGATGGCACCGATCCGGCGGATGTCCAGCCGCACCGAAGCGTAGAACTTCAGCGCGTTGCCACCGGTCGTCACTTCCGGGCTCTGCCCCGGCATCATCTGCCCGATCTTCATGCGCAACTGGTTGATGAAAACCACCAGCGTGCCGGAGCGCTTGATGTTGCCGGTCAGCTTGCGCAATGCCTGGCTCATCAATCGCGCCTGCAGGCCGGGCAGCTGGTCGCCCATTTCGCCCTCGATCTCCGCACGCGGGGTCAGCGCGGCGACCGAGTCGATCACCACGATGTCGACTGCGGCAGACCGCACCAGCATGTCCGCGATTTCCAGCGCCTGTTCGCCCGTGTCAGGTTGCGACAACAGCAGGTCATCGACGTTCACGCCCAGCTTGGCTGCATAGAGCGGATCCAGCGCGTGCTCCGCATCGATGAAGGCTGCCGTGCCACCGGCTTTCTGGCATTCGGCAATTGCCTGCAGCGTCAACGTGGTCTTGCCGGAGGACTCAGGGCCATAAATTTCCACGACGCGGCCCTTCGGAAGACCACCAATCCCCAGCGCGATATCGAGCATCAGCGAACCGGTACCAATGACCTCGGCAGCTTCGACGACGCGATCGCCCATGCGCATCACCGACCCCTTGCCGAACTGCTTCTCGATCTGGCCCAGGGCTGCCGAAAGTGCGCGCTTCTTGTTCTCGTCCATCGTGGATTTCCTTCAGGTGGAATTGCGTGATTGGGGCCAATCTAGCCGGCGGCTTTCGCAGCAGCTGAGACATCCGGTCGTGAAAACGAATCTAGTCCGCCGTCGCATGGAAAAACACGCGATTGCGCCGCGCTGCACCGTCGGAAAACCTCCCGACCGCGGGACGGAAACTTCGGACGTCGAAGCTTGCTCAACGGCTCGGCCGAACGAGGCCGCAGTAGAGGCCTTCAATCGCGAAGTCCTGGTCCGGCAACACCTCGATGGGCGAGTAATCAGGATTGCGCGGCAGCAGCAGGATCCGATCCCTGCCGATCTTCAACAGCTTGACCGTGATCTCGTCGTCGATCCTGGCCACGACGATCTGTCCCGAGCGGGCATCCTGCGTCCGGTGCACTCCGATCAGGTCGCCATCGAAGATGCCCTCGTCGCGCATGGAGTCTCCCTGGACCTTGAGCAGATAGTCCGGGAGCGGAGAAAAGAACACGCGATCCAGCAGGACGACCTGCTCGCTACCGATATCCGCGCCGATCGGCATTCCGGCGGCAACTCGCCCGAGCACCGGAACGCGCAACGCATCGTCAGATACTGCCGCTTCGAGAGAAGCCGGACCACCGTCGCCGTCGAAATCCGCAACGGACACCGGCCGGTTCAGACGTATGCCGCGCGCGCGTCCAGGCGTTCGGGTGATCGCTCCCGCCTGCTCCAGCGCTTCAAGATGGTATTGCGCAGCCCGAATGCTGCTGAAGCCCATCGCGGCGGCAATCTCGCTCTGTGAAGGCGGTACGCCTTCAGCCTCGATCCTGGTGCTGATCAGGGACAAAATGCTTTGCTGGGTTTCGGTGATTTCCATTAGTAGCAATACTACTAACGCTCATTGGCGTGTGCAAGCGGCGAATCGGTCAGGGCTGCTCCAGGAGAAATCCGGCCAGCGCCGTGCCCACTGTCTGGCGGCGCACCGCCTCACGATCACCTTCGAAGTGGAAAACGTCGGCCCGCGGATAGCCGCCACGTTGTTTCCATGCGATCCAGACCGTACCGACCGGCTTCTCTTCTGTGCCGCCGCCCGGACCCGCGATGCCAGTGACCGCAACGGCATAGGTGGCTCCGCTGTGGACCAGGGCTCCGGAGACCATTTCGATCACGGTCTCCCGGCTCACCGCCCCGTGCTGCTCAAGGGTATGCGGCTGTACTCCCAGCAACGCCTGCTTGGCCTCGTAGCTGTAGGCAGCCAGTCCGCACTCGAACCAGGCCGACGATCCGGCAACGTCCGTGAGGGTCTTGGCGATCCAGCCGCCGGTGCAACTTTCAGCCGTGACCAGCCGATCATGGTGGTCGAGTGCGTACTGCCCCACACGCTGCGCAAGGCGTTGCAGGTCGGAATCGGTAAAGACGGTCTCGATGCAGGTCGGTTGGGTCATGCCGCACTATAACCAGTCACGCCAACAAGCGGGCCGCGGCGGAAACGCAAGGGCCCGCCACGATGTTCGTGGCGGGCCCGGTTGCGCACGCGGTCGCTGTGACTTCAGGCGATCAGTAGTTGACCCGCAGGGTGACGCCGTACGTGGCCGGCGCGCCCAGGAAAGCGTTGAAGGAATTGAACGGATGGTTGGGCTGCGGCGAGACGTTCTGCAGCGGGGCATCGAAGCCGACCTGCACGTACTCCTCGTCGAAGATGTTCTGACCCCACAGTTCGACCATCCAGCTGCGGTTCTTGGCGCCGATGCCCACGCGCGCGTTCCAGACCGCGAAACCTTCCTGCTGCTTCTCGACGTCCAGGTCCGAACCGGTGTTGTAGTCGGACATGTATTTCGTACCGATGTTGAAGCGGCCGATCATTCTGTTGCCGAAATCCCACTGGTAGGTCGCGGATCCGGAACCCGACCACAGCGGCGCAAAGCTCACGCGGCTGCCCGGCAGCTTGTACAGCTGGCCGGTCGGTTCGACGAAGTCTCCGCCGGGGATTTCGTCACCGTAGCGGGTATCGGCGTAGGTCACACCTGCCTGCAGCATCAGGCCACGCACGGCAGCAGGCTGCCACAACATCTCGGTGTCGATGCCCTGCGAGACCGCTTCGGGAATCGAACGCACGACGAAGCTGGTGCCCAGGAAGCTGTTGAGCTGGAAGTCCTCGTAGGTCTGGTGGAACAAGGTCGCATTGAGCAGGAGGTTGCCATCGGCCCAGGTGGTCTTGGCACCGAGCTCGAAACTGTCGACGAACTCGCCCTCGAAGGAAGTATCGTTCACCGGAATGATGCCCTGCCCGCCACTGGAAAGGCCGTTGCTGGACTGCACGCGATCCAGGTTGAAGCCACCGGCCTTGTAGCCGCGAGCGGCCGAGGCGTAGGTCATCACGTTCTCGTTCCAGCGGTAGGCCGCCTTGACCGTGCCTGACCACTCGTTTTCCTCACGTTCCTGGAAGGTCGAGCGGCCGTTGTGCAGCGGATTTGCCCATGGCAGGCAGCTGAAGCCGATCACCTGAGGAATGACCGTGGACAAGGCTGCCGCGGGTACGCCACGGGCCAGCAAGGCACCCGCGATCCGTTGCTGGCCGCCTGGACCGAGCATGGCGGCGCAGCCCGGGCTGCCACCGGGATTGCTGTAGTTGGAGGTCAACTCCTTTTTCTCGCGCGTATAGCGTAGGCCGAGAGTCAGGTCCAGGGCTTCGGTGGCGTGCCAGGTGTTGTTGGTGAACAACGCCAGGCTCTTGGAGTTCTGCCGGTGTTGGTCGAGAGAACTGAAGTTCGAGAACACCGTGCCGGGGGCACGACCGCTGGCGTCGGCCAGGAACCGCGGAGCGGTCGGAGAAGCGCCGAAGGCCGGATTGATCAGGGACAGCAGCGCGATGGACAGGTAGGGCTCGTAGGCATTTCCAACACGGTAGGACTCGTTGCGGTCCAGGTCCTCGTCGGCATAGAACAGGCCCACCATCCAGTCGACGCTTTCGGTGGCGCCGGTGAGACGGTATTCCTGGCTGAAGGTATCGAACGCCGTCAGCGACTCGTCCGCGTTGGCGGGGCGATACAGCAGGTCGGCGCTGGAGTAGTCGAAGTCCAGGCCATTGATGGAGTCCCACTCGCGCTGCGCGGTGATGGACGTCAGCGTTGCCTCGCCGAACCACGGCGTGATCCAGTTGGACTCTATCGAAATGCCCTTGTCCTTGATGTCGGACTCGGTGCTGCGGTTGCTGTAGGCAACGCGTGCGAACGGATCGGCGACCGGCGCCACGCCGGGACCGAACGCCAGGGCGTCGACAATGCTCGCCGTCCCGCCACGCACGGTGGTCACCGAGGCGCAGCAGATTTCCTCACGGCTGGTGAAGTCCGCGATGATATTGATGTCGAGCGAATCGGTCGGCTCGAGCAGCAGTTGCCCGCGCAGCGAATGGAAGTTCTGATTGTTGTCTTCAGTCTCCGTGCGCGGACCGGCGCCGGTGTTGACGTCGAGAAAACCGTCGCGCTTGCGCTTGGCGGCATACACGCGGAACGCGGCGTTGTCGCCGATCGCGGTGTTGAACGAGCCTGCCACCCCGAGCGCATCGTAGTTGCCCACGGTGATCTCGCCTTCGACGGTCGTGCCGTAGTGCGGACGGCGGGTTATCACGTTGACGACGCCGGCGGAGGTGTTCTTGCCGAACAGCGTGCCTTGCGGGCCCTTCAGTACTTCGATCCGCTCGACCTCGCCCAGGTCACCGAAGCCCACACCATTTCGCGGACGGTACACGCCGTCGATCACGACGCCGACCGAAGATTCCAGGCCGGCGTTGTCGCCTACCGTGCCGATGCCGCGGATGCGGATGGTGGTCTGCGCGTCGCTCTGGGTGCTGGTGACGGTCAGGCCGGGCACGAGCACCTGCAGATCCTTGACGTCACGGACACCGGTGTCCTGGAGCACCTGCTCACCGAGCGCAACCATCGACACCGGTACGTCCTGGAGTGCTTCCTCGCGCTTCTGCGCCGTCACCGTAATGGCTGAGAGCGTGGTGGGAGCTTCGTCCTGAGCGCCTGCAGCGGCGGCACTTTCCTGCGTCTGCTCCTGGGCCGTTTCCTGCGCCATGGCCGGCATGAAGCTTGCCCCGGCGAGCGCCGCGGTTATGGCCAGGACCAGGCCATTGCGATTGAATTTGCGCGAACCCATCGTACCTTTCCCCTTGATCGAATTTATCGGCTGCCCGGCGACGCGCCAGACGCTCACGTATGGCGGCGTTCGTGACGCTAACACGGCTTTAACATAAAGCAATGCTGCGCCGCAGCAAGAGCGTTCAATTCCGCAACTGGCGACACTTCCATTGGCATCTTGCTTGGTGCTAGGACCTGGAATCGGCCGCTGCCGGCATGTCACGCGTAGGTCGCCCGAGCCAAGGTTGTATCGCCCTTCGGAACCTGTTGTCGTGCTGACGTCCCGGCGTGCACTACACTTTTCGGCCGATCCCACCCACTGCGAACCTTTTTTTGGATCACCCCCGACAAGCCACGGCCGTGGAGTCAGGCACCGCCCCGCACACGCCGCTCATGCGCCAGTTCTTCGCCGCCAAGTCAGAGCACCCGGACGTACTGCTGTTCTTCCGGATGGGCGACTTCTACGAACTGTTCTACGACGACGCGCGCAAGGCCGCGCGGCTGCTCGACATTACCCTGACCCAGCGCGGAAGCTCCGCCGGCCAGCCGATCCCCATGGCCGGCGTGCCTCACCATGCCGCCGAGGGCTATCTGGCACGGTTGGTCGCGCTGGGCGAGTCGGTCGCAATCTGCGAACAGATCGGTGATCCGGCCGCGAGCAAAGGCCTGGTCGAGCGCAAGGTGGTGCGGATCGTCACCCCCGGCACGGTCACCGACGAGGCGCTGCTCAACGAGCGCCGGGACACCCTGCTGCTGGCGATCTCCCGCGGCAAACACGGGTTCGGCGTAGCGTGGGCCGACCTGGCTGGCGGCCGCCTCCTGGTCACCGAAGTCGTCAACGAGGACGCGCTCGAGGCGGAACTGGCGCGGCTGGAGCCGGCGGAGACGCTTGTCGCCGACGAGGACGGCTGGCCGGCCAGCGTGATCGGGCGCAGCGGCCTGCGCCGACGCGCCCCGTGGCTTTTCGATGCCGACAGTGGTCGCCGGCAGTTGCTGAAATTCTTCGCGCTGCACGACCTGTCGGGCTTCGGCCTGGACGACCGGCCGCTGGCCGTCGCAGCCGCGGCCGCGCTGCTGGGCTATGTCGAGGAAACGCAGAAACAGCGTCTGCCTCACCTGACCGGCATCCTGTTCGAGTCGGGCGACGGCGCGATCGCGATGAATGCCGCCACGCGCCGCCACCTCGAACTGGACAGCCGCATCGACGGAGACAACCGGCACACGCTGCTGGGCGTGCTCGACTCGACCATTACCCCGATGGGCGGCCGACTGATGCGGCGGTGGCTGCACCGGCCCCTGCGCGAACGCGCCCCGCTGCGACTGCGCCACCATGCAGTCGCGACGCTGCTGGAGTCAGGCACAGCCACGACCATGCGCGAGCGCTTCCGTGCGCTCGGCGACCTGGAGCGCATCCTTACCCGCATCGCGCTGCGCAGCGCTCGTCCGCGCGACCTGTCGACCCTGCGCGACGGACTGGCCCTGCTGCCGGCACTGCGCTCGGAGCTGGCACCGCTGGACTCACCGCGCCTGATGCAGCTCGCCGATGCGCTGGGCGAACATGAGGCGCAGGCGCATCTGCTGTCCTCGGCGATCGTCGATCAACCGCCAGTGCTTGCCCGCGATGGCGGTGTCTTCGCCGAGGGCCACGACGGCGAACTGGACGAACTGCGGACGCTGTCGAACACCGCCGATCAGTTCCTTGTCGACCTGGAACTTCGCGAGCGCGCCGCCAGCGGCATCGCCACGCTCAAGGTCGGCTACAACCGCGTGCACGGCTACTACCTGGAAGTGTCGAAGCAGCACGCGGCCAAGGCGCCGGTCCACTACACGCGTCGACAGACGCTGGCGAACGCCGAGCGCTACATCACCGAGGAACTCAAGCAGTTCGAGGACAAGGTGCTTTCCGCGCGCGAGCGTGCACTCGCCCGCGAGCGCCTTCTTTATGAGCAACTGCTCGACGCGCTCAACGCCGAACTCGAACCCCTGAAGACCTGCGCGGCTTCGCTCGCCGAACTGGACGTGCTGGCGGCATTCGCCGAACGCGCACAGGCGCTGGACTGGTCGAGACCGGAACTGGCCGACGGCGCTGGACTGCGCATCGAGCGGGGCCGGCATCCGGTGGTCGAGGCGGTACGGCCGGAACCCTTCGAACCCAACGACCTGGTGCTCGACTGCGCCCCGGACCATATCGACAGGCGCATGCTGGTGATCACCGGCCCGAACATGGGCGGTAAATCCACTTACATGCGCCAGAACGCGCTGATCGTGCTGCTGGCGCATATCGGCAGCTTCGTGCCGGCCGCGCGTGCGGTGATCGGACCCATCGACCGCATCCTGACCCGCATCGGCGCGGGCGACGATCTCGCCCGCGGCCAGTCGACCTTCATGGTCGAGATGAGCGAGACCAGCTACATCCTGCATCACGCGACCGACCAGTCGCTGGTGTTGATGGACGAGATCGGCCGCGGCACATCGACCTACGACGGCCTGGCGCTTGCGGAGGCCTGCGCACGGCACCTTGCGCACAGCAACCGCGCCTACACGCTGTTCGCCACGCACTATTTCGAGCTCACCGCGCTGGCAGGCGCTGGCAGCGGCATCGCCAACGTGCACCTGGACGCGGTCGAGCACGGCGAGCAACTGGTCTTCATGCACGCGGTGAAAGACGGGCCAGCCGATCGCAGCTTCGGGCTTCAGGTGGCGGCACTCGCGGGACTGCCACGCCAGGTGATCAGTCATGCGCGTGGACGCCTGCGCGAACTGGAGCAGCAGGGCCGCGACTCGCCGGGCCCGTCGATGGCGGCCGCGGCACTGGAGCAGCCCCAGCAGTTCGGATTGTTCGGAGCATCCACCGCCGCGATGGATGCACTGGCCTCCATCGACCCGGACGAACTGACTCCGAAACAGGCGCTGGAAGCCCTGTACAGGCTCAAGGCCCTGGCCTGAGCCAGTGTGACGTTCCTGCGCGGCGACATCGTACCGCGTGACGACGGTCGCACATTCCGGGGAAATGGCCCGTTCTCCGCACGATACCCGGTGTGCCAGCCGCAACGGCACCGCGCTATGCTGCGACCGCACCAGGGGACCTGATGAACGACATGCCGGACAACGACGCACCACTGCCCCAGATCAAGGGGTACAGGCTGCTGCGCGTGATCAACCACGGTGGCATGTCGATCGTCTACCTGGGGGAGCAACTGGCGCTGTCGCGCGAGGTCGCGATCAAGGTGATGCAGCCGCAGGCGTTGTCGGACGAAGTCAGCAGGCGCAGGTTCGAAAACGAAGTGCGCACCATCGCGCGGCTCGAGCACCCGCACGTGGTCCGCATCCACGAACTCGGACGCACCAGCGAAAGCCTGCCGTACTACACGATGCCGTACCTCGCCCGTGGCCACCTCGGGCAGCGCAGCTTCCGCAAGGCCGACGGTGAGCTCGACGAGAAGCAGGTGATCGCAATCCTGCGCACGCTGCTGTCGGCGCTGGAATACGCCCACAGCCGCGGGGTGGTGCACCGCGACGTCAAGGCCGAGAACGTGCTGTTCGACGACACCGAACAGCCGCTGCTCGCCGATTTCGGCATTGCCCTGCGGCGCGGATTCGGTCCGCGCGTCACCGCCGCCGGCCTCGCGGTAGGAAGCACCGCCTACATGGCCCCGGAACAGGCACGCGGCGAAGACGTGGATGGCCGCGCCGACCTCTACAGCCTGGGCGTGCTCGCGTGGGAGATGGTCGAAGGACAGCTTCCCTTCCGCGCCGCGGACGCGCTGTCGATGGCGGTGATGCACGCCCAGGATCCGATCCCGCGGATTGCTCCCGAGTACCGGCACTGGCAGCGTTTCATGAATCGGGCGTTGGCAAAGCTGCCCTCGGAGCGCTTCCAGGACGTCGCGCAGATGCGGGCCTCGCTCAACGCCATCGAGCACCGTCGTACCTGGCCGCGGCTGGCGAAATGGCGCGACAAGGCAGCCACCGTGGCCCGGCCGGGCAAGCGATCGCTGTGGCTGGGCATGGGCGCCGTGTCGCTCGCCCTGGCGACGGCCCTGCTGCTGGCCGGTGGCAACGGCCAGCGGGATTTTTTTCGCGCCGGTACGCAGTCCACTGCTGCGGCGCAGGTCGATGCCGATCCGACCACCTCCATGTTGCGTCCGCTCCCGGAGGCGCCGCTGCAGGTGGCGCTGGAAGAGGCGCGCCAGCACATCGGACGCGGCAACCTCACCGCGCCCGTGAATGCCAATGCCTACTCCAGCATCATCACCGCATGGCATGCCGACACCCGCAGCGGCGAGGTGCGCGAGGTGATTGCCGAACTGACCACCAGGCTCGGCGCCGAGGCGCTGCGCAACCTGCGCGCGGGCAAGGACACGCGAGCCGTCGAGTATTTCGACCACGCGGTCCGCCTCGGCCACGAGACCGGTACTGTGGAAACCGATGCGCAGCGAAAGCTGCGCGACGACATCGGGACCGCATTGATGGCCCGCGTCGAGAAGGCGGCCGACAACTTCGACCGCAGGAAAGCGAGTGCGACTGCCGAGCTCGCGGGCAGGTTCGTGCTCGACCCCGAGACTTCCAAACGCCTGAAGGCTCGCGCCGAGGCGATTCCGCAGCGCGGCGAGGCGGTACCGGGTGATCCGTCCGGGGCGGTGCTCGGCAACTCCGGCATTGCGATCAGCCGCGAACCGGTGAGCCGCAGCGACTACGCCCGGTTCGCCGCGCAGACATCGCGCGCTCCCGCGCTGTGCCGGGGTCGCGCTTCATTGCTGCGCGTGCTGGATCCGCGTAACTTCCGCGAGCCGGGTTTCGAACAGGGCGATGCCGAACCTGTCGTATGTGTCTCCCAGGCCGATGCGCAGGCATACGCGGCCTGGTACAGCCGGAAGACCGGCCACGACTACCGTATTCCCAGCGCGATCGAATCGGCGCAGATGGCACCCGAGATCAGCGGTCGCAAGCTGGCGCTCTGGCTGCAGGATTGCGGCAGCAATTGCGGACAGCGCAAGGCCACGGGTTCGTCCTGGCGTAGCGATCAGTCGCAGCGGGTGCTGGAAGCCGCGCGTGGCTACGACGACGTTGGATTCCGCCTCGTCCGCGACCTGTAAGCCGCAGCCGCGCGCGCGCTCCGGTGCATCAACTGGCAGGTTGACTGCTTCCGGTTTGCGTCCGTGAGTTCAAGCACGCGCGGCGTCCGCGTTCACCGGGGAACAACAGCGCGTTCGTAGACTCGTGGGCAATCGACGCTGTTGATGCCGGACCCGCTTCCCGACTTGGCCGAGCGGCACCGCACCCGGCGGGTGCTGGCACACCGTCTGTCATGGGCGCGCCGTTCCGAACCCTCGCAGCCGACCCATCCTCTCGTGGAACAGGGAGTCACGATGCCCGCGGCGATCGCCGACCATGCATTCCTCAGCAATTGCCGCGGCGCTGCACTGGTCGACCGGTCCGGCTGCATCGACTGGCTGTGCCTGCCGCGCTTCGACTCACCCGCCTGTTTCGCCTCGCTGCTGGGGGCACCGGAGCACGGCCACTGGTCCCTGCAGACCTGCGAACCGCCCACGCGGGTGCGACAGCGATATCGCGAAGAATCGCTGGTGGTGCAAACCGAAATGGAAGTGGGCGACGGGCGTGTGCAGGTCTCGGACTGCATGCCGGTCGATCCGGATTGCGCCGAGGTGATACGGGTGGTCGAAGGTCTTTCCGGATCCGTGCGGATGCGGATGCGCTTCGCGCCGCGATTCGGCTACGGATCGCAACGTGCACGGGTGAGTCGGCGCGAATCGGTATGGATCCTCCAGGCCGAGGGCGCCGATGGATACCCCTGCAGCGCGATCGCGTTCGACGCCTCGGTGGATTGCGATTGCGAGCAGGACGAAGACGCGATCATCGCCGAGTTCCATATCCAGCGCGGCCAGCGCGCCACATTCGCCATGACCTTTGCCGAAGGTGGCCCGCCTCCGGATCCGCCGATGGATGCGGTACTCGCGCACGACCAGTGCGTCGCCTCGTGGCAGGAATGGTCGGGGCGCTGCGAGTACACGGGCCGCTGGCGCGAACAGGTGGTGCGATCGCTGCTGTTGCTCAAGGGCCTGATCTACCAGCCCACCGGAGGCATGGTCGCGGCCGCGACGACCTCGCTGCCGGAGGTGCCGGGTGGAGTACGCAACTGGGATTACCGCTACTGCTGGCTGCGTGATGCGACGTTCACGCTCTATTCGCTGCTCGCCAATGGGTATCGCGACGAAGCACGGCAGTGGCGCGACTGGCTGGTCGGCGCCGTCAGCCGCGAGCCATGGACGATGCACGTCATGTACCGCGTCGATGGCAGTCACGACCTGCAGGAACGCGAGCTGCCATGGTTGCCCGGCCATCGCGGCGCGCGGCCGGTCCGCATCGGCAACGGCGCGAGCGCGCAGTTCCAGCTCGACATCCGCGGCGAAGTCATGGACGTACTGCACGTCGCGCACCAGAACGGGCTGGACATCGGTGACGACACCTGGGGGCTGCAGTTGGCCCTGCTCGACGACCTGGAGCAGCGCTGGCGCGAACCCGACCACGGCATCTGGGAAATGCGCGGGGACACCGCACATTTCGTTCACTCGAAGGCTTTGGCGTGGGTGGCTTTCGATCGCGGCGTTCGCATGGCCGAGCGCTACCGCAAGGACATCCTGGAAGGACCGGTGGACCGCTGGCGCGCCATCCGCGACGAGATCCGCGCCGACATATACGAAAACGGATTCGACCGCGAGCGCGGCGTATTCGTGCAGCGCTATGGCGCACCGGACCTGGACGCGAGCCTGCTGCTGCTGCCGCTGATGGGTTTCGTGGAGCCCGACTCGCCCGAGGCGATCGCCACCACGGATGCAATCCGCGAGCAGCTCTCCGCCGACGGGCTGCTGCTGCGATACCGCAACGACATCCCGATCGACGGGCTGCCCGGACACGAGGGCGCTTTCCTGCCGTGCTCGTTCTGGCTGGTCGACAACCTGGCCCTGAGTGGACGCGTCAAGGAAGCAACTGCGCTGTTCGAGCGCCTGCTCACCATGTGCAACCACGTGGGACTGATGAGCGAGGAATGGGACACGGACAACCGGCAGATGCTCGGCAACATCCCACAGGCGCTGACCCATGTGGGCCTCATCAACAGCGCCTGCATTCTGGCCGGCGTGGAGCGCGTTGGCCGGCGGCCGGGAGGTAATCCGGACCAGCCCGAGCATCGGGCGCTACATGAGGAGGACGGCGCCCGATCGCGTGCGCAATCTGGTCCACGCGCATCAACACAGAAGGAGCATCCATCATGAGCCAGACCGTTGGCGACTTCCTGTTTCAACGCCTCAGCCAATGGGGCGTAAAGCGCATCTTTGGTTATCCCGGCGACGGCATCAACGGGATCATGGGTGCGCTGGGCCGGGCGGGCGACCGCAGCGGCGATCCCGACAGCCGCGGCGTCACCAGGCAGAGCATCAAGCAGATGGCGGCCGGCGTGCTGCACAAGAGCGAGGACTGCTGGTGAGCTTACCGCGTCACCATCGAGCACGTCCGGGACGTCTGGAAGCTGCCGATGCAGACGCCAGAGGCCGATACCGAAGCGCGCACATCCCACAGACAGACACCTTCCATGGAGCAACACAATGATTGCGGCAGCGCCAAGAGGATGCCGCACCTGGTTCATCGCCGAGGGTTACATTCCGCACGACGACGATGAAAAGGACCGGCGGTTCGTCAGCCACGAAACGGCTTGCATACTCAACGCCGGCGACCAGGACGCGCACCTGCGCATCACCCTGTACTTCAGCGACCGAGAGCCCGTTGGACCGTATCGCGTGGAGGTGCCTGCACGGCGGACCCTGCACCTGCGTTTCAATGATCTGGACGATCCCGTGCCGGTTCCCCGCGACACCGACTACGCCAGCATGATCGAGTCCGATGTACCGGTCGTCGTGCAGCACACGCGCCTGGATACGCGCCGCGAATCGCTGGCCCTGCTGTCGACCATGGCGTATCCAGCGCAGTGAGGCCGCGATGAATTCCGGCGAACGCCCGCAGGTGGTGGTGATCACTGGCGCCTCGGCTGGCATCGGCCGGGCGGTCGCCTGCGAGTTCGCCCGCCACGGCGCGCACATCGGCCTGCTGGCGCGTTCGCAGAAGCGGCTTCAGGAGGCCTGCGTCGAGGTCAAGGCGCTGGGTGGCCGGGGCTTGGCACTGGTCGTGGATGTCGCCGACTGCAGCCAGGTCGAGGCGGCGGCGACACAGGTCGAGGCGGCATTCGGACCCATCGACGTATGGATCAATTCGGCCATGGTCACGGTGTTCGCGCCAGTGGACCGCATGGAGGCGGACGAGTTCCGCCGTGTGACGGAAGTGACCTACCTCGGCACGGTGCACGGCACGCTTGCGGCCCTGCGGCGCATGAAACCACGCGACCACGGCGTGATCGTGCAGGTCGGATCGGCGCTGGCCTACCGCTCGATCCCGCTGCAGTCGGCCTACTGCGCGGCCAAGTTCGCGGTGCGCGGGTTCACCGACTCGCTGCGCGTTGAACTGATGCACGAAAAATCCGCCATCCACCTGACGATGGTGCACCTGGCGGCGTTCAACACACCGCAGTTCGAGTGGGCACGAAACAAGATGCGCGAGCGCTCGCAACCGGTGCCACCGATTTACCAGCCCGAACTGGCCGCACGCGGCATCCGCTACGCCTCCCGGGTGCGGCGGCGGGAGGTCGTGGTCGGCTTTCCAGCCTTGAAGGCCATCTGGGGCAACAAGCTTTTGCCGCACATCGCCGACCGCGTGCTCGCGCGGCAGGGCTGGGACGGGCAGTTGACCGGAGAGCCGCTACCGCCGAAGCGACAGGACAACCTGCGCAACACCGTGGAGGGACGGTTCGGCGCCCACGGGCGATTCGACAATCGCGCGCGCGCCGCGAGCCTGCAACTGACGTTCAACATGCATCGGATGGCGTTCTTTGCCAGCGGCGTCGTAATGCTGCTGATCGTGGCCATGCTCGTCTGGTGGGCTGCGGCTTGACCCTTCCGCTCTTGATCGCAGGCGCACGTCCGTGCCCGATGCCGGCGCACGTTGTAGGGTGGGCGGACGAGCGCAACCACCCCGGATCGGCGACCGATGGCATGCACGGCTCCATCGCCATTCCGGCGGCCGTGCGCTGCCCCGCCCATCGCAACAGGAACCGGCACACGGTGAGTTTCATCCCGCCCTTCCGTGGACATCTGCCGCGCGCGATCACGCTGCTGGCGGGCGCCGCTGCGGCAGGCTGCAGTGGCGTGCAATCCACGCTCGACCCCGCCGGGCCCGCGGCCTCCTCCATCGCTCAGACATGGTGGGTGATGGCGATCGGCGCGACAGCGATTCTCATGCTGGTGATGGCGCTGCTGTTCTACACGCTGACCGCCCGGCAGGGCAGCAGCAGGCGCACTCCGGGTGTCCGGCTGATTTTCATGGGCGGGCTGTTGCTGCCCTCGTTCACCCTGATTGCGCTGCTGACATATGGCACCGTCGTCAGCCGCAGGGTGGCAATGATGGAGCAACCGGCGGAACTGGTGATCAGAGTGGTCGCGCGCCGTTTCCATTGGGATTTCCATTACCCCGCCGTCAACGGCGCGCCGGGGGCCCTCATCACCGATGTGCTGGTGCTGCCGCGAGAGCGAAACGTGCAGTTCCACGTAACCAGCGCCGATGTCATCCACAGCTTCTGGATTCCACGCCTGGGCGGCAAGATCGATGCGATCCCAGGCCGCGTCAACGTGCTGAACCTGCGTGCCGATAAGGGTGGCCCCATCAGCGGCCAGTGCGCGGAGTTCTGCGGCTTGCTACACGCGCACATGCGCTTCGACGTGCTTGCGCTCGCACCGGCTGACTTCGATCGCTGGCTGGCGGACGGCGGCCGACAACCACCACCGCGCGCCCGCGCCGAAGTCCCGCGGCCCCGGGAAGTCCGGCAGTGAGCGCGGCGGGCACCACGCAGGACAGAGCATCCGTTGAAGCTCTGGCGAGCCTGGAAAAAGTCTGGCGCAACGAGCCTGGCATCATCGGACAACTCACCGCGGTCAACCACAGCACCGTGGGCCTGCGCTTCATCGCCACGGGCTTCGCGTTCCTGCTGGCCGGTGGAATGCTGGCGATGTTCATGCGTTTGCAACTGGCGTGGCCGGGCAACGAAGTACTCGACCCGGAGCGCTATGCCCAGTTCGTCACCATGCACGGCACCACGATGATGTTCCTGTTCGCGGTGCCGATCCTGGAAGGCTTCGCGATGTACCTGCTACCCAAGATGCTGGGCACGCGCGACCTGCCGATGCCGCGCCTGAGCGCCTTCGGTTACTGGTGCTATCTGTTCGGTGGGCTGATGCTGTATTCCAGCTTCCTGTTCGGCGAAGTGCCCGACGGCGGCTGGTTCATGTACGTGCCGTTGACCGGTCCGCTCCATACGCCGGGGATGAGCGCGGACTTCTGGCTGGTCGGGGTCACGTTCGCGGAAATTGCCGCGGTCACGGCCGCGGTCGAACTGATCGTGGCGATCCTGCTCACGCGCGCACCGGGCATGAGCATCCAGCGGATGCCGCTGTTCGCCTGGTACATGCTGGTGACCGCTTTCATGATCGCGTTCGGTTTTCCACCGCTGATCCTGGCGAGCGTGCTGCTGGAAATCGAACGCGCGTTCGGTTTTGCGTTCTTCGATGTCGCCCGCGGCGGCAATCCGCTGTTGTGGCAGCACCTGTTCTGGCTGTTCGGCCATCCGGAGGTCTACATCATCTTCCTGCCAGCTGCCGGCATGGTGTCGATGATCGTGCCGACGTTCGCGCGACATCCCATCGTCGGCTATACCTGGATCGTGCTCGCGGTGATCGCGATGGGCTTCCTCAGCTTCGGGCTGTGGGTGCACCACATGTTCGCAGTGGGCATCCCGCTGCTGTCGCTGGCCTTCTTCAGTGCGGCGAGCATGGCGGTGGCGATACCCACCGGCATCCAGATCTTCGCGTGGCTGGCGACGCTGTGGAGCGGCAAGCCATGGCTGCGCGTCCCGCTGCTGTACCTGATCGGGTTCTTCTTCATTTTCGTGCTGGGCGGCCTCACCGGCGTGATGCTCGCGCTGGTGCCGTTCGACTGGCAGGTCCACGACACCCACTTCGTGGTGGCTCACCTCCACTACGTGCTGATCGGCGGAATGATGTTCCCGCTGCTTGCCGGGCTGTACTACTGGTTGCCGCTGGTGACCGGGCGCATGCCTTCGGAGAGCATCAGCCACACCGCTTTCTGGCTGGTGTTCCTCGGCTTCAACCTGACGTTCCTGCCGATGCACCTGACCGGGCTGGCGGGCCTGCCTCGGCGGGTCTACACCTATGCACCGGAACTGGGCGTGTCGTGGTTGAACCTGTTCTCCACCGCGGCGTCGTTCCTGCTGGCGATCGGCATCATCGCGGTACTTGTCGATGCGATCCTGGCCCTGCGCCACGGTCACCGCAGCGAACCGAACCCGTGGCAGGCAGGCACGCTGGAGTGGGCCGTGCCGGTGCCGGTGCCGCCCTACAACTTCGCCTCGATCCCGACCGTCGCCAGCGGCTATCCGCTCTGGGACCAGCCGGACCTCGCGACGCGAAGCGCGAGCGGTGCGGGCATGCTCGCCCGCGGCCACGGCAATCGTCGCGAGCTGCTGGGCACTGGCTTGCTGGGTGCCGCGCCGGAGCAGATCGTGCGCATTTCAAGTTCCACGTGGATGCCGCTGCTGTCAGCCGCGGCCATCGCGTTGATGCTGTCGTTCTTCCTGGCCAAGGCCTACGTTGCCGCGGCGCTGGCGCTGATCCCGGTGATCGCCGCCTTCGGCCTGTGGTTGTGGACCACCGGCGACCGCCATGCGCCACTCCAGCGCGAGGTCGCCCCGGAGCTTCGACTGCCGACGCAGTCGTCCGCACGCAACGCGCCCGGATGGTGGGGCCTGGTGATATCCCTGCTGATCGACGGCTCGCTGTTCGCATCGCTGGTGTTCGCGTATTTCTACCTCTGGCTCGATGCACCCGCCTGGCCGCTGGCGGGCAGTGAAGTGACGGGCTGGACGCTGTCGATCGTGACGCTGGCCCTCTTGCTGGCAAGCGAAGCGGTGATGCGCTGGGCGCAGCGCAGCGGCGACCGCGACCGTCCGCGGAGCCAGCAGACCGGGCTGCTGCTCGCCTCATTGCTCGGCGTGGGCTTCGTGGCCATGCACGCCGTCGTGCTCGGATCGGCATTGGCACCGCCGCAAACGAATGCCTATGCATCGGTGGTGTGGCTGCTCGCCGGTTTCCACGCGGCGCACCTGCTGGTCGCCGTTCTGATCGCGATCTTCGTCTGGCTGCGCTCGCGGTACGGCCACATCGACCGGCAGCGCCGGCTGGAGCCGCGGATTGCTGCGGCGTACTGGCGATACGTGGTTGCACAGGGGGCGATCGCGTGGGCGGTGATCCATCTGTTCCCGAGGCTGGTGGTATGAGCATGTCGAGTGAGAGTGTTGAACAAGCACGTCGAAACGCGCGTGCCAAACAGGAGGCGCACATGCATCGTCCGATGAGAATCCCGCCAGCACAGCGACATCGACCGCACTTTGCGAGGCCAGCCGCATGTCGCTGCGCCTGACGCCGCATTACCCGCTGATCGCGGTCGCCGTGCCGATGGTGGTGTGGGCGTTGCACTTCGTCATCGTCTACAGCCTGGTCGGGTTCGGCTGCGAACGCGGCGTGCTGCTGGAGCGGTTCGCCGGGTTGCCGGTGCTGAGCTGGTTGCTGATCGCGGTAACGCTCGCGGCTCTGGCAACGATTGCCTGGCTCGGGTGGCACGCATGGCGCTGCTGGAACGCGCTTTCATCCGAACAGTTGCCTCGCGCGCAGCCGCGGGAACGTTTCATGCGCCTGGTGACCGCGATGCTCGCCCTGGTCGCCTTCATCGCCGTCGTGTTCACCGCCACGCCGGTCTTCATGCTTCCACCCTGCACGTGAGGCACTCCATGTTCCGACAGTCGAACAAACCGGAGCCGACGAAGAAGTACACCCGCAAGGTGCCCAGCGTGATGGCGATCCAGAAGCACCCGATCCATCCGATGCTGGTGGTGTTCCCGATAGCGTTCCTGTCCGCGATGTTCGTCACCGACCTCACCTACGTGCTGCTGCGAGATCCTTTCTGGGCGGTGCTGTCGTTCTGGCTGAACCTGGGCGGGCTGGTGATGGGCGTGGTCGCCGGACTGGTCGGGACCGGCGACTTCCTGAGCCTGCGCGAGATTCGCAACCACGTGTCTGCCTGGAGCCATTTCATTGGCGCGGTGATGCTGCTCGCGCTCGCCGCCGCCGGCGTGTGGCTGCGTTGGCCCGATCCTGTCGCAGCGGTATGGCCCTGGGCGCTGATCATGTCGGCGATCACCGCGCCTGCAGTACTGGTGGTCGGCTGGCTCGGCGGAACCCTGACGTTCCGACATGGCATCGGCGTTTACGGCGAAAAGCCGCCCCAAACGGATCCCGACGGCAATGTGCCCGCTGCCGAGTGATCCGCCCCCGCCGCCTTTGGCGGGGGCGGCAATGACCCGGCGGTCTGCGGCTTGGCTCCGGTCAGCGCGGCGATCCCCAGCAGCAGCACCAGCGGCGCCCAGCCAAACGAGCGATAGAACCATATGCCATGCCGATCGCGCCCCCGCTCCAGCTCGTACAGCACCACGCCCAGGTACAGGTGCGCCGATACGGCCAGAGCGACCAGCGCAAGCTTCATCACCAGCCATCCGCCGCTCGGGCCGAAGCTCAACAGGATCATGCCCAGCGTGATCGTCACCAGCGCCGCGGGCGACATGACCCTGAAGTACAGCGTTCCTGCGATGGGTACGAAGTGCGCACGGTCGGCATCGGCCTCCGCGCGGTGGCGCGCGGCCAGCAGCCGCGGCAGGAAGAACAGCCCGGTGAACCAGACGGTCATTGCGGCTATGTGGAAGAACTTCAGCCAGAAATACACGCGACTCTCCGTTGCCCGCGGATGTGCCGACCCCGCGTGCACTGTAGGGCGCGACGGGAAAACACCGGGTGATCGCGCCCGCAGTTGCGGGCACTGGGGACCATTGCCTGCGCGATCCGCGCCGCGGCACCAGCTGCGCGGTGGTGCCGTGGCGGCGGCCATCGCGATGATTCCCGCAGCGCCTGCCCTTGCCCACGCAGAGCGCGCATCGGCACTGCAGGATGCGTGGTCAATTTCGTGGTGGTTTCTGGTGCCGGCGGTCCTGATGATCTCTGCATACCTGCTCGGCCTGCTGAAGATCTGGGGGCGCGCGGGCGTGGGCAAGGGCATCTCCGTCGCCGGGTCTGCGGCCCTCCTTGCAGGACTGGTGGCGCTGTTCCTGGCGATGGTCTGGCCGCTGGATGCGCTGGGCGAATCATCGCTGGCGGCGCATATGGGCCAGCACATGCTGCTGCTGGCCTTCGTTCCGCCGCTGTTGCTCGCAGGCCGCCCGCTGGCCGCAATCGCACACACGCTGCCGCCGCGGTGGTCGGTGGCGCTGCACCATGGCCTGCACCGCTGGCAGCACGCCAGTGCCGCCAGGCTGGGTCTTGCCTGCTCGGCGCAGCTTGCGACGATGGGACTGTGGCACCTGCCCTCTGCCACGGCGGCGGCCTTGCGCAGCGATCCGATCCACTGGCTGATGCATGGCAGCTTTTTGGTCGTCGGCATCTGGTTCTGGATCGCGCTGTGGCAGCGCGTGCGCGATCCGCTTGCGGGCGTCGGCCCCGCACTCGTGGCGATCGTCGCGGTGATGATGCAGATGGGTTTCATCGGCGCGTTGCTGACCTTCTCGCGTCGCGCGCTGTACCCGATCTACGCCGAGCGCGCACCGGCACTGGGGCTGGAAGCACTCGTGGACCAGCAGCTCGCGGGACTGATCATGTGGGTGCCCGCGTCCGTTCCCTACCTTCTCGGTGGCCTGTGGCTGATGCAGCAGGGCCTGCGACGGGCGGAACGTCGCCAGCCGACTACGGGGCCGCTTCCCGGGTCGCGCCCGGACACGCGCTGATCGGACCGGCCGGGCGCGCCGGACGGCGGGACTCTACAATCGCGTCTATGTCGACGCCCCCCAACCTGCGTGCCCGCTTCCAGACGACGCTGCTCACCGGCCTGTTGACGCTGTTCCCGTTGTGGCTGACGTGGGTCGTCGTCAAGTTCGTCTTCGTGCTGCTGTCCGATGCCAGCCGTCCGCTGACCGCACCGGTGCTGCTCGCCATCGCCGAAGCCGATCCGCAAACCTGGGGTTGGCTGGTGCAACCATGGGTACAGACCGTGATCGCGCTGGTGGCGACCTTGCTGGTGATCCTGTTGTCGGGGGTGATGACGCGGCGAGTGTTCGGGCAGACGATGCTGCGCTGGTTCGAGGCGCTGATCCGCCGTGTCCCGTTCGCCAGCACCATCTACGGCAGCGCACGCAAGCTGCTCGACATCCTGCAGACCAAGCCCGACGGCACCCAGCGCGTGGTGCTGGTGGACTTTCCGCACGGCGAGATGAAGGCGATCGGCTTTGTGACCCGGGTGCTGAAGGAACGCGGCACCGGCCGCGAGCTCGCCGCGGTGTACGTGCCGACCACGCCCAATCCGACGTCGGGCTACCTGGAAATCGTACCTGTCGAGAAGATCACACCAACCGACTGGACCGTGGACCAGGCGATGAGCTTCATCATCTCCGGCGGTGCCGTGTCGCCGGAATCGATCCCGTTCAGCCCGCCTGCGGCAGCCGTGGATCGCGACACTGCCTGAGCGGATTGGACGCTCGGCATGCGAGAACCATGCCGCGCAAATTGACAACTTCGACATGTCCGCTTCACCGCCGGAACATGGCCGTCTGGATACGGTGGTTGTCCACCCAGACGGACAGCAGTCATGGCCGAGATCAATGTCGAACGCAAGAAAAACGTGTGGCCCTGGATAGTCGGGCTGATCGTGCTACTGCTCGCAATCTGGGCCGTGGCCGAGATCATGGGCGACGACGACGCCCGCATCCGCAACGATGCCGCACTTGGCACCACCGCAACGCAACCGACGGAAACCGCGCCCGCGGCGCAGGCTTACGAGCCTCTGCCGGAGACCACCCCCGACACCGCCACCACCGGCGATACGGGCACCACGACGCCGACCACGCCTCCGCGCCAGTAACGGCAGCGGAGCCCCCGCGCGGAGCGCCTGCGACTGGGCGCCCCGCAGAAGAATATGCCTCCGAAAACAGCGACTCCCCGGAGGCCTGATGAGTGTCTCTTATAGACCCGAAGGAGAACCATATGGAACGCAATACAACCCACGATCCCTCCCGCCACAACGATGCAGCCACCCGTGCGCAACTCGCGAGGCTGCACGAACTCAACGACTTCAAGGTGGCCGACGGCGACCCGGATGTGCGCGGATGGCCAGTGAAGACCTCCGACGGCCGCCGTGCCGGCAAGGTGGATGACCTCATCGTCGACACGGGCGCCATGCAGGTCCGCTACCTCGATGTCGAACTTGACCGGAAGACGCTGAACCTGAACGAGGAGCGCCACGTGCTGGTCCCGATTTCGAACGCACGCCTGGACGACGTGAACGATGACGTGCTGCTGGGTTCGATGACGGTCGAGGAAATTTCCCGGCTGCAGCCGGTTCGCCATGGTGAGCCGATTCCCGCAACGCAGGCGAGGACGACGCCCGACACACCGCATCGCGAGACCGACACGCGCGAGTTCTACGGCAAGCGCGGCGGTACCGGCGCAGTCCAGCGCATGACGCTGGCGGAAGAAGAAATGCGCGTGGCGAAGCAGAAGCGCGAAGTAGGCGGCGTGGACATCCACAAGACGGTCGAGACCGAGCATGTGTCCAAGCGGGTCCCTGTCGAGCGCGAGGACGTCACGATCGAGCGCCATGCAGTCACCGGCGACGCCGCGCGCAGCGGAGACGTCCGGATTTCCGAAGATGAAATTCACATCCCTCTCAGCGGAGAAGAGGCCGTAGTGCAGAAGCGCACGGTTCCCCGCGAGGAAGTCGTCATCAGGAAGCAGACGGTGCAGGGTGAACAGACGGTCGAGGCGGACCTGAAGAAGGAACGCGTCGATGTGGATCGCTCCGGCGCAACCAACAAGGGCAAGGGCAGCAGGAAGCATTAAGCAGCGCCCGCGACTCACCCGGTTGAAAGCCGCCTTCGCCCGTGCAGACGGGCGGGGGCGGCTTTTCATTGCCGTTCTGTGAACAGGCAACGTGCGAGCCTGCCCCGAGTGACCAATGGCCCATGCCGCCCGATGCGGTGCGGGCGAGCCTCGGTAATTGCAGCCCGATCACAGACGGAGAGATTTCCCATGCCCCCACGCACGATCCCCACCCTGCTTGCCCTTTCGCTGGCTGCCGCCATCGCCGGATGCGCGACCGCGCCGATGCCGGGCTCCCCCGCGGCAACGGCGGGTGCTGCCGCGTCCACCCAGGTCGCTGGCGTTGCCAAGGCCAAACGTCTCGACGCGCTCTATGCGCAATATTGGGAAGAGCTGCTCAAGCTCAATCCGCTCGCGGCGACCTACCAGGGCGACCCGCGCTACAACGATCAGTTGCCGAACTTCCTGTCGCCGGAATACCGGGAGAAATCCCGGGCATTCACCGAGCGCTGGCTGCAGACGATCGAAGGCGTCGGTGCGGAAGGACTGACCGGGCAGGATCTGCTCAGCTACGAAATCTTCGTGCGTGATGCACGCAACGAGTTGGAAAGTGAGCGCTTCCCGGGCTGGCAGCAACCGATCAACCAGTTCTACAACTTTGCCAGCACGGCCGTACAGCTGGGCTCCGGGACCGGCGCGCAGCCGTTCAAGACCGTCGAGGACTACGACAACTGGCGCAGGCGCGCCTCGCAGGTGCCGGTGTTGTTCGACCAGGCCATTGCCAACAGCCGCATCGGCATGACCACCGGCGTGGTGCAGCCACGCGCGCTGATGATGAAGGTGATCCCGCAACTGGATGCGCTGATCAAACCCAAGGCCGAAGACACGCTGTTCTGGCGGCCGATCGCCACGATCCCCGACAGCTTCTCCGAAGCCGACAGGCAGCGAATCACCGCCGAGTACCGCTCGATGATAGAGAACGAGCTGATGCCTGCGTATCGCGAAATGCGGGATTTCGTCGCCAACGAATACACGCCGGCGACCCGCACGAGCGCCGGCATGGCCGCGCTTCCGGACGGCGAAGCCTGGTACGCGTTCAATGCACGCAATTCGACCACGACCGATCTGACTCCCTCGCAGATTCATCGGATCGGCCTGGATGAAGTCGCCCGCATCCATGACGAGATCCGCGGGGTCATGGCCGAGGTCGGCTTCAAGGGCACGCTGCAGGAATTCTTCACCTTCATGCAGACCGACCCCCGTTTCAGTTTCGACTCCGAGGAAGCGCTGCTCACCTACTACCGGAGCCTGGAGGACAAGGTCAACGCGCATGTCCCGAAGCTGTTCTCGCTGACTCCGAAAGCACCGTTCGAGATCCGCCCGGTCGAACCGTTCCGCGCCCAGTCCGCCGCCGGCGGCTCCTACATGCGCCCCAGCGAGGATGGCACGCGTCCCGGCATCTTCTACGTCAACACTTACGATCTGCCGACGCGCAAGATCTGGGACGCCGAAGACCTGTTCCTGCACGAGGCGATCCCCGGCCATCATTTCCAGCTGGCGCTGCAGCAGGAGCTCACCGACCTCCCCAACTTCCGACGCTTCGGCGGCGAGACCGCGTTCTCCGAAGGCTGGGGCCTGTACTCCGAATCGCTCGGAAAGAACCTGGGGCTGTACACCGATCCATACAACTACTTCGGCTACCTGCAGAATGAGCTCTGGCGCGCGATCCGACTGGTGGTCGATACCGGCCTGCACAGCAAGGGCTGGACGCGCGAGCAGGTGATCGACTACATGCTGGCGAACTCCGCCGAAAGCGAGACGCAGGCGACCGCGGAGGCCGAGCGCTACATGGCGATCCCGGGCCAGGCACTGGCGTACAAGATCGGCGAGCTGAAGATCAAGCAACTGCGTGCACGTGCGGAGGAAGCTCTGGGCGACGATTTCGACATCCGCGAGTTCCATGCCGAAGTGCTGCGTGATGGATCGGTGCCGCTGGACGTGCTGGAAGCGAAGATCGATCGCTGGATCGCATCGAAGTCGGCCTGAGCCGCACCACGCTCGCCCGCCGTATCCGGGGGCGATAAATCCGGCAGGGCGCATCGTTTCGATGCGCCCTGCCGCGTTGTCAGCCTGCCGTCCTGGGCTCCTGCCCCGCGGACAGCGTCGGCGCGGGACGTTTCGAGACCGCGTACCAGTCCACGCGGCGCGTGATCACCATGATCGCCGCGAGCACCAGGAACAACAGCCCGGCGCCGAGCACCAATGCCAGGTCTTCGGAGACCAGCAGTCCGTACAGCGCTGCATACAGCGTCGCGAGCATCGTCGCGAAGCCTGCGGCCCTTGCGGTTCCGTGAAGCACCGCGCTCAGATAGAACGCAATCAGCCCGATGCAGGCCGCGCTGGCCAGCAGGTACGCCAAGCCGAAAGCGATGTGTTCGCTGACGCTCACCAGCAGGAGGAAGAAGATGGCCAGCGCCAGCCCCACCAGTCCGTACTGGATCGGGTGGATCGGCGATTGCCTGATGAGCTCGAACAGGAAGAAGCCGACGAAGGTCAGCAGTACGAACAGCAAGCCGTATTTCGATGCGCGGTCGGCCTGCGAGTACACGTTCACCGGATCCACCAGGGTCAGCCCCACCGCATCGAGCCCCTCCGACAGGGTCGGATCGCCCTCGCCGGCCTGTTGTCCGACCACGGTCGGCAACGGTTCGTTCGCGAGGAACTGCGCCTGCGCGCGGGTGGCCATCGAGGCGATGTCCCAGGTCGCGGTAAACCCGCTGGCGCTGATGTCGTGCGAACGCGGCAGGAAACTTCCACCGAATCCGGGATGCGGCCAAGCAGATTCCAGCCGGAAACGATTGCTGGTTCCCAGCGGCACCAGCGCCAGCGATTCGGTGCCGCCGAGCGCGAACTTCAGGCGGGTCTGCATCGATAGCCGCTGTCCCGCCTTGGGCGCATCGAGGCGCGCGTGCAGGCCCGATCGATCGCTCAGGCCAAGGCCCTCGTGCAGATCGACGAGTGCGCCGTCGATGCGCAACTGCGGCGCCGCGCTCAGACCACGCACATCGGCCACGCCGTATCCGAGCCACGGCCGGCCGATCCTGCGCGGATGCTGCGGGTCGGTGTCGGCAGGGATCGCCACATCGAAACTGGCGTCCGCGGATCCCTGCCACTCGTAGACGCGCACCTCGTGCGGGCCGCGGCGCCTCGTCGACGGGACGATCTTCCCGCCGACGACCAGTCGATCGGGAAAAAACGCCCAGCGTCGTTCGACCTGCCGAAGCTGCTTGCGCGAAACGCCGTAGGAGTCCTTCTCCTCCACCTCGACGGTTTCGGTATACGGCACCACCAGCACCGGCCCGGCGAATGCCTGCGGCCCGGCGTAGCTGCGGCCGACGCTTTCCACGACCTGCGACCGGTACGCCTGTCGGTCGGCGATGATCCCCCGCACCATCGACAGCGGCACGAGGATCGCCAGTGTCATTCCCAGCACAAGCAACATCTTGATCGATAAGCGCACCGTTCTCTCCTGTCGTGGCAACGAATGACAGGATCGCGACCGCGCGTGCGCAGCCAATGGCGCGCACGTGAAGCCGGTGTGGAGCGCTCACGCGAAAGGCAGGTCCATGTGCGCGCAGGCACCACCGCCTTCGCGGTTGAGCAGTTCGGCACGTCCGCCGTGCAGTGCGGCGACTTCGGCGACGAAGCAAAGGCCAAGCCCACTGCTGCGGCTGCCGGTGCCGGGCCGCGGCAGCGAGTAGAAGCGTTCGAACACGCGCGGCAACGCATAGTCGGGAACCCCCGGGCCGCGATCGCACAGCTCGATGCGCAGGCGACCGTCGATTCGCGTTGCACGAAGCTCCACCACGCCGGGCACCGGCGAAAAATCCGCGGCGTTCTCGATCAGGTTCACCAGCGCCTGGCGCAGCAGGAACCTGTCACCGCACACGTGCGAAAGGCCGTCTTCGACGCGCATGCGCCATTCGATCCCCGCTGCCGCCAGTCGCGGTGCACAGTGAGCGGCGGCCTCGTCCACGAGTTCCTGGACATCGAGCGCCTGCGGATCGTCGAGGCGCTGCCGGTGTTCCACCGCGGCGAGCGCCAGCAGCTTGTCGATCATTTCCGCCAGCCGCTCGCTCTGCGCGCCGATGCTCGCGGCGAACCGATGCCGGTCCGCTTCGGGAAGCGGCGACTCGAGCAATTCGGCGCTGCCGCGGATCGCCGCAAGCGGGCTTTTCATCTCGTGGGTGAGCGCGTGAACGTACTGCTCCACGTACTGCTTGCCTTCCAGCTTCGTGCGCATGGTTTCAAGCGCCTGGCCAAGGTCTCCAAACTCGCCCGGCATCGTGGGCAACTTCGCCCGCTCGCCAGCGGTGACCGCGTGCGCGTAGCGCTGCAGTCGGCCGATCTGTCGCGACAGCCAGAACGACGCCGCCAGCCCGATCAGCAGCGCCGCCCCCAGCAGCAGCAGGCCCCAGCGCATCACCACCGACTCGCTGCGGGCAATGAACGGCGCGAGCGTGCGGTTCGGCTTGGCCACGGTGAGCACGCCGACGATGGCTCCGGCCTTGTTGCGAATCGGCGCGGCAACATGCATGACGGTGGAATCAGGATCATCGGGATCGCTGGCGGTCGAACGCGCGCCGTACTGCCCGCGCAGCGTCAGGTAGACGTCGTTCCAGCGCGAGTAGTCGGCGCCGACATCGCGGCCTTCGCTGTCGAAGACCACGATGCCGCGCGCGTCCGTGACGTACAGGCGGTAATTGCTGCCGCGCTTGTCGAACCCCCAGATGTGCGCGCCGAAGTCGCGACCCTGCAGCGCCCGCACCGCCCGTGCGAACGGGCCATCAGCGATGCGGCCGGCAAGCAGATCCCCGGCCGCAAGTTCCGCGAGCACGTTGGCGCTGTCGACCAGCGTGTCCTCCATCGCCTGGCGAACGCCCGGCTTCACTTCGGCGACGAACACGCGCATCAGCAGCCATCCCGCCAACGCGACGATCAGGAAATAGCCGAGAAAAATCCGCAGCCCGATCTTCATGGCGTCACCGCTTCAGTCCGGATCCAGCGAGTAACCGAGTCCGCGATGGGTACGGATCGGATCGACGCCGGCAGTCGCGCGCAGCTTGGCGCGCAAGGTCTTGATGTGGCTGTCGACCGTGCGGTCGCCGCTGTCGAGCGCATCGCTCCACACGCGGTCCATCAGTTGCGCGCGCGACAACACCGCCCCCGGCCGCTGCAGCAGCGCCGCAAGCAGGCCGTACTCGTAGCGGGTGAGATCGAGCAGCCGCCCCTGGTGGCGGATGCGTCGGCCCTCCTCGTCGTGCTCGAAACCATGCGTCGGCGCCGGATTTTCCACTTCGGCCGCAGCACCCGCACGCCGCAGCACCGCGCGCACCCGCGCGACCAGTTCGCGCGGCGAAAAGGGCTTGGTGACGTAATCGTCCGCGCCGATTTCCAGTCCCAGAATGCGATCGGCTTCGGCCGAATGCGCGGTCAGGAAGATCACCGGAAGGTCGCCGCCCCTGCGCAGCTCGCGGCACAGCGCGAACCCGCCGATATCAGGAAGCCCGACATCGAGTACCGCAAGATCGAAAGACGATTCGCGCGCGGCCGCGAGCGCAGCCCCGCCAGTGAGGCAATGCACCGCCTCGAAGCCCTCGCTTCGCAGCGCATACAACACAGTTTCGGCAATCGCCGATTCGTCCTCGACCAGCAACACGCGTGGCATCGATTCGGACCGCAGACAGGCGCCGGGGCAGAGGCGCGAGCATAAGGGATTTACAGGATCAGGTTCACTTCTCCACCCAGCAGCCGGCAACGCCCCCGTGAAGTGAACTGGCGCCGCGCGGCCGACAAGCGATCCTGATCAATTGACCAACTGCACCCGCAGTTCACGCGGAAGGGCGAAGACCATGTTCTCGGGCTCGCCCTGCAGTTCGGTCACCTGCTCGGCGCCGAGCTGCTGGAGGCGCTCGATGACGCCGCGGACCAGGATGTCCGGTGCCGAGGCGCCAGCGGTCACACCAGTGCGCTTGCGGCCGTGGAGCCAGGCGGGGTCGATCTCGCTGGCGCCGTCGATCAGGTAGGCCTCGACGCCGTGGCGCTCGGCCAGTTCGCGCAGGCGGTTGGAATTGGAACTGTTGGGTGAGCCGACCACCAGCACCAGGTCGCATTGCTGCGCCAGCGCGCGCACCGCGTCCTGGCGGTTCTGGGTCGCGTAGCAGATGTCTTCGTTCTTCGGCCCCTGGATCTGCGGAAAACGTTCCCGCAAGGCCTCGATGATCACGCGGGTGTCGTCGACCGAAAGCGTGGTCTGGGTGGTGTAGGCGAGGTTCCCGGGCTGGTCGACCTGCAGCGTCGATGCGTCTTCCATGTCCTCGACCAGGTAGATCTGCCCTGCCCCGGCCTCGCGCTGCCACTGGCCCATCGTGCCTTCGACTTCCGGATGGCCTTCGTGGCCGATCAGCACCACGTCGCGTCCGGCGCGGCACTGGCGCGCGACTTCCAGATGGACCTTTGTGACCAGCGGACAGGTCGCATCAAACACCTTGAGCCCGCGGCGGTCGGCCTCGGCGCGCACCGCCTGGGAGACGCCGTGGGCAGAAAAGATCACCGTCGCGCCGTCGGGCACTTCGTGCAGCTCGTCGACGAACACGGCGCCGCGCTGCTTGAGGTCGTCGACCACGAAGCGATTGTGCACGACTTCATGGCGTACGTAGATCGGCGCGCCGAGGGTTTCGATCGCGCGCTTGACGATCTCGATCGCGCGGTCGACGCCGGCGCAGAAACCACGGGGATTGGCGAGCATCACGTCCATGCGGACCAGTTTACTCCGGCAGCTTCGCCTGCTGCGGCGGCCGGCTGAACAGACCGTGCAGGGCGATCCCGATGGCCCCCCCGACGATCGCGGCATCGGCAATGTTGAACGCCGGCCAGTAGAAGTCGCGCCAGTACCACTGGACGAAATCGACCACATGACCATGAACGATGCGGTCGATGACGTTGCCGATCGCTCCGCCGATGACCAGCGCATAAGGCAGCGCGGTCTTCCAGTCGTGGCGCGGGGTGCGCGACAGCCAGAACACCAGCAGCGCGGTGATGCCGGCGGCCAGCACGATGAAGAAGTACTGCTGCCAGCCGCCTGCGTCGCTGAGGAAGCTGAAGGCCGCACCGGTGTTGTAGGTGCGGTACCAGTTCCAGAAGCCCTCGATGACCGGGACGGCGGTGTACTCGGGCAGGGCCGCGAGCACCCACGCCTTGCTGATCTGGTCGAGTACGAGCACCAGCAGCGAAAGCGCCAGCCATGGAAGCGCGTTTGGTTTTATGGAGGGCATGTTGTCGGGCTTTTTCTTGCGCGAGGCGCGCGATGGGTGGCGTCGGATGCCGCTTCGGCGGGCTGGTCGTACTCTAGAACCAGCGCCGGTCCTCACCCGCTCCGTCGACGTTTTCGACGCAGCGCTCGCACAGCGCAGGATGCGCGGCATGAACCCCGACGTCGCTGCGATGGTGCCAGCAGCGCGCACACTTGGTCTTTTCCGTCGCCGCAGCGGCCACCGTGATGTCCCTGGCTGACTCGTCCGCCAGCAGGGTCACGTCGCCGCTGATCAGCAGGAATCGCAACTCGTCGGTGATCGGTGCGAGCCAGCGCTGGTCGGCCGCCCCGCATCGAAGGGTGATCTCGGCCTCCAGCGCAGCGCCGATCGTGCCGGCGGCGCGCATCGGCTCCAGGACCCTGCTGACCTGCTCGCGCAGGGCAAGCAGGCGCTCGAAGTCCCTTGCCGAGAGAGCGGCCCCTTCCGGCAGCGGCGCCAGACCGTCGTACCAGGTTGCGAACAGCACGTTGTCCTCGCGATCACCGTCGGCCGGTTTCGGCAGGTAGCTCCACATCTCCTCGGCGGTAAAGCTGAGGATCGGCGCGATCCAGCGCGCGAATGCCTCGGCAATGCGGTACATCGCGCTCTGCGCCGAACGCCGGCCGCGCGAGTCCTCGCCCATGGTGTAGAGGCGATCCTTGGTGACATCCAGGTACAGCGAGCCCAACTCGACGCTGCAGAAGTTCGACAGGGCCTGCACGATCTCCGCGAAGTCGTAGCGCTCGTAGGCGGCGGTGATGCGGGTCTGCAGTTCGTGTGCGCGGTGCACGATCCAGCGGTCGAGCGCGACCATGTCCTCCAGCGGGCGCAGGTGCGTGGCCGGTTCGAAACCATGCAGGTTACCGAGCAGGAAGCGCGCGGTGTTGCGGATGCGGCGATAGGCATCGGCGCTGCGCTTGAGGATTTCGTCGGACACCGACATCTCGTTGCGGTAATCGGCGGACGCGATCCAAAGCCGCAGGACGTCGGCACCCATGGCGTCGACGACCTGCTGCGGGGCCACGACGTTGCCGAGCGACTTGGACATCTTGCGACCGTCGGCATCGACCACGAACCCATGGGTCAGCACCTGCCGGTACGGGGCGCTGCCGTCCATCGCCACGCCCGTCAGCAGCGAACTCTGGAACCAGCCGCGATGCTGGTCGGAGCCTTCCAGGTACAGGTCCGCCGGCTTGCGAAGCCCGTCATCTGGACGTTGCGCGAGCACGCATTCATGGCTGACGCCCGAATCGAACCAGACATCGAGGATGTCGGTGACCTTCTCGTACTCGCCGGCCTCGTCGCCGAGCAGGGTCGCCGGATCCAGCGCATACCAGGCGTCGACGCCTTCGCGCTGGACCAGGTCGGCCACCTCGCGCATCAGTTCCACGGAACGCGGGTGCGGCTCGCTGCTGACGCGATGCACGAACAGGGCGATCGGCACGCCCCAGGTGCGCTGGCGACTGATGCACCAGTCCGGCCGCCCCTCGACCATGCCGGCGATGCGCGCCTGGCCCCACTCGGGAAACCAGCCCACCTTCCTGATCGACGCGAGCGCATCGCTGCGCAACGCAGCCTGCTCCATCGAAATGAACCACTGAGGCGTCGCACGGAACGCCACCGGCGTCTTGTGGCGCCAGCAATGCGGATAGCTGTGACTGAGCCGGGACAGCGCGAGCAGCGCGCCATTGCCGCGCAGTATCTCCACGATCGTGTCGTTGGCCTTCCAGATATGCAGCCCGGCAAGCGGCGTCACGGTCGCCTCGGGGGGATCCATCGTCGGCAGTTGCGTACCGGGCAGATACACGCCGCGCGCATCGACGGGGTTGAGCTCGGCCGCCTGGTATTTCCCGTTGATCCCGTACTTCAAGCCGACGGCGAAGTCCTCCTGACCGTGGCCTGGAGCCGTATGCACGGCACCGGTGCCCTCCTCGTCGGACACGTGATCGCCCAGCAGCACCGGGATGTCGCGCTGCGGATAGAACGGGTGTTGCAGCTGCACGCCTTCGAGCGCAAGGCCTTTGGCGCTGCCATGGAGCACGACGTCGTCGACGCCGTAACGCGCCAGCGCCCTCCCGGCGAGCGCTTCGGCGAGCACCAGCCAGACGCGCCTGCCGTCGCGCGCGGGACCTTCGACGAGTACGTAGTCGATCGCCGGACCCACGCTCATGGCGAGGCTTGCAGGCAGCGTCCACGGCGTCGTGGTCCACATCGGCACCGCGATCTCGATGCCTTCGTCCAGCTTCACCCCGAATGCTTCGGCGATCGCATTGGAATCCCTTGCGCGGTACGCCACGTCGATGGCCGACGACTGCTTGTCGGCGTACTCGATCTCCGCCTCCGCCAGCGCCGAGCCGCAGTCGAAGCACCAGTGCACCGGCTTGGCGCCGCGCAGCAGATGTCCGCGTTCGACGATTTTCGCCAACGAGCGCAGCATGTCGGCCTCGAACGCGAAATCCATCGACCGGTACGGCTGGTCCCAGTCGCCGATCACACCCAGCCGCTTGAAATCACTACGCTGGACGTCGATCTGCTCGGCGGCGTACTCGCGGCATTTCTGCCGGAACGCGGCCGCGTCAAGTTTTTCGCCCACCTTGCCGTATTTCTTCTCGATCGCGATCTCGATCGGCAGCCCGTGACAATCCCAGCCGGGCACGTACGGCGCATCGAAGCCGGCGAGCAGCTTCGATTTCACCACGATGTCCTTGAGCACCTTGTTGACCGCATGCCCGATGTGGATCGAACCGTTGGCGTACGGGGGGCCGTCGTGCAGAACGAAGCGGTTCTGGCGCTGGCCGGTCTTTTCGCGAATGCGCGCATACAGCCCCTGCTCCTCCCAGCGTGCCAGCGTCAGCGGCTCGCGCCTGGGCAGGTCGCCCCGCATCGGGAACTCGGTCGCCGGCAGGTGCAGGGTCGACTTGTAGGGATTGGGTGCGGCGTTCTTGGATTTGGAGGTCACGCTGAGGCTCGTCGTTGCTGTTGCATGAGTATTTCGCGCGCCTGCTCGGCATCGCGGTGCATTTGCGCGGTCAATGTGACCAGATCGGGAAAGCGCTCCTCGTCGCGCAGCTTGGCGACGAACTCGACGTCCAGCCGACAACCATAAAGGTCGCCGTCGAAATCGAACAGGTGTGCCTCGAGCAGCGGCTCCACGCCATCGACGGTCGGACGGGTGCCGAGACTGACGACCGCCGGGCGAGGCGTGGGCCCAAGCCCGTGCACGCGCGCGGCGTAGATCCCCGACAGGGCCGGCTTCTTGCCGGCAAGGCGGATGTTGGCGGTCGGCATGCCCAGCGTGCGGCCCAGCTGTCTGCCGCGCACCACGCGCCCACCGATCGCATACGGCCTTCCCAGCAGGCGCTCCGCCTCGGCGAAGTCGCCGGCCTGCAGCGCGGCACGGATGCGCGTGCTGGATACCGGCTCGCCATCCAGCAGCACCGGCTCGATCTCGCCCGCAACGAAACCACGCCCGCTGTCCTGCAGTTCAACGCCGATTTTCTGCAGCATGGTCAGGTCTCCCCTGCGGGCCTTGCCGAACCGGAACCCGGGACCGACCCAGACCTCGCGCGCCCCCAGACGATCGACCAGCACCCGAAGCGCGAATTCGTCAGGACCAAGCGCGCTCAGCGCGGCATCAAACCGCAGCAGCCCGACGCGGTCCGCTCCGAGCGCAAGCAGTCCTTCTATCTTCGCCCGCGGCAGCAGCAACCTTGGCGGCGGCGATGCGCCCGCGAAGTACTCGCGCGGCAACGGTTCGAAGCTGAGCACCACCGAGTCCACAGGCCTGCGGGGTGCGCTCAGCGCGCGAGCTCGCGCCACGGCGTGGCGCACCAGCGCCTGATGCCCCAGATGCAGGCCGTCGAATGCACCGATGCAGACCACACTGCCGTGCGGGCTACCGGGCCCGCCCTCGACGTCGCGAAACAGACTGCTCATTGCATCGAAGTATAGCGGCCGCACCACACCTCAATGCCGCACGTGGCGCGGGCGCAGCCCCGCCGCCAGCAATACCAGTGCATAGGCGGCGGCACCGGCCGCGATCACGGCGATCAGCCAGATCCAGCGCCAGGCCACGCTCAGCAGTGTCCACTCGCCGACCCACTCGCGAACCCCCAGGACCACGGCAGCCATCGCGACAAGCGCCAGCACGATCCGCAGCAGCCATCGGCCCCAGCCCGGCTGCGCCTCGTAGACACCCGTGCGGCGCAGGTAACGCCACAGCAGCGCCGCATTGAGGATCCCCGCCAGCGCCGTGGCAGCGGCAATGCCGGTGTGCGCGTAGGGGTTCTCCATCAGCCACAACGGGGTGACCAGTGCGATGGTGAGCACCACGTTCGCCACCACCGTGATGATCGCCGCACGCATCGGGGTTTTCGTGTCCTGTCGCGCATAGAACGCAGGCAGCAGCACCTTGCTGAGCATGAAACCCGGAATGCCGATGCTCATCGCGATGAGTGCGTAGCTCACCATGCGCGTATCGAGGGCGGTGAATTCGCCATAGTTGAACAGCGAGGCGGTGAGCGGTTCGGACAGCAGCACCAGTCCCAACGCGGCAGGCAGGCCGACCAGCATCACCATGCGCAGCCCCCAGTCCAGCGACCGCGAATAGCCCGCGGAGTCCTCGCCGGCGAACTGGCGCGACAGCTGCGGCAGGATCACGGTGCCTATCGCGACGCCGAACAGTCCCAGCGGCAATTCGATCAGCCGATCGGAGTAGTAGAGCCACGCCTGCGCGGCCGGCACCAGCGCCGAAGCGAACGCGGTGCCGACGAGCACGTTCACCTGCGCCACCGACGAGGAGAAGATCGTCGGCAGCATCAGCTTGAACACACGCTGCACGCTGGGATGGCGCAGGTTGATCCGGAATCGCGGGCGGATGCCCAGCCGCCCCATGGCCGGCCACAGCACCAGCACCTGCAACACGCCGGCAGCCAGCACGCCCCAGGCCATCGATTTCTCCGGCACGTCCAGATACCCGGCCAGGAACAGCATCGCGACGATCATTGCCAGGTTGTGCAGCACCGGCGTCAGCGCCGGCAGCCCGAACTGACGGAAGCTGTTGAGCACCGCGCCCGCCAGCGCCGTCATCGAGATGAAGGTCAGGTACGGAAAGGTGATCCGCAGCATCTCCGAAGCCAGGGTGATGCGCTCGGCGCCTTCCGGGGCAAACATCAGGAACACCCGCGCGATCCATGGCGCGAGAAGCATTCCGAGGCCACTGACCACCACGACCACCGCCAACAGCGCGCCCGCGACGTGATCGAGGAACTCCTGCAGGGCTTTCTGGTCGCCTTTCTCCTTGAGCTCCGAAAGCACCGGCACGAAGGCCGACGCGAACGAGCCTTCGGCGAAGATCCGGCGCAGGTAATTCGGGATCCGATAGGCGACGACGAATGCGCTGACCGCGGGGCCGGCACCAAACAGCGCGGCGGTGAGCGCATCGCGCGCGTAGCCGGCGATCCGCGAGATGAATGTCATCACGCTGAAAACCGCGGTGGAGCGCAGCATGCCGCTCTGGAGATTCCTCGGCGCGCCGCCCTTCACGCGATCGCCCCGCAGGATGGGCAGTACAGTTTCGCGGTCTCCGGGTTGTTGACCCAAGCCATTGAATCACCCATAATTTCGTGTCTACTCGGCTGCAAGCAACTTGTGGCGGGTCCAACTCCGGTTCCAACACCACATTTCAGGAATAAGCCGTGGCAAACATCAAGTCCGCCAAGAAGCGCGCCAAGCAAGCCGTCGTGCGCAACGCCCGCAATGGCAGCCAGCGTTCGATGCTGCGCACCGCCGTCAAGAAAGTGCTGAAGGCCCTTGGCGAGAACGACGCCGCCGCAGCCCAGGACGCGTTTGCCGTCGCCCAGCCGATCCTCGACCGCTTCAGCTCGCGTGGCCTGATCCACAAGAACAAGGCCGCCCGCCACAAGAGCCGCCTGAACGCCCGCATCCAGGCGCTCAAGGCTGCCTGAGCGACCGCTCCGGGAATCGCCGGAGACGACGTTCTGAAAAACCCGGCTCAGGCCGGGTTTTTTTGTGGATGTGCGCTTGGCGTCGGGGCCGCAGGAACTCCCATGACGCTCCCCTGCCTGAAGTGGGCGGTCGGCGCTGGCATCTTCAGCCCCCTCTCCCCCAACGGCTTCATCGTTGGGGGAGAGGGTTGGGGTGAGGGGGGCTTCTGAGTTCGCCGCCGGCCTGGCGCGAAGAGCCCCCCTCACCCCAGCCCTCTCCCCCGCAAGCGGAGGAGAGGGGGCAAGAGCGAACACCAAGCCTGGCTGGCGATGCGCCACTGGACGGAGCCCGCTGGCGGCCAGCCTGCCAGGAGCAGCGAGAGGCAGCACGCCCGTGCCCTCAGACCGCATCGCCGTTCGCTGCGGCCTCGGCCTCGTCTTCCTTCTGCCGATCGAAGAACGCCATCACGTCGAGCATGACAGGCCAGGTACCTTCGCGCCCGATGGCCGACACCAGGTACCAGCGGTCCTTCCACCCCAGTTCGTCGATCACCGCCTGCGCCGCGGCTTGTGCGTCGTCGGCCGGCAGCAGGTCGGACTTGTTGAGCAGCAGCCACCGGGGCTTCTGCAGCAGCTCGGGATCGTGTTTCTGCAGTTCCTTCTCGATCAGCCGCACCTGCTCGGCGGGCGTTACGCCTTCGACGCCACCCTCCATCGGCGCGACGTCCACCAGGTGCAGCAGCAAGCGCGTGCGCTGCAGATGCCGAAGGAACTGCGCACCTAGCCCGGCGCCGTCGGCGGCCCCCTCGATCAGGCCCGGAATGTCCGCAATCACGAAGCTGCGGTGCTGTTCGATGCTCACCACGCCGAGGTTCGGGTAGAGCGTCGTGAACGGGTAATCGGCCACCTTCGGGGTCGCGGCCGAGACGGCGCGGATCAGCGTGCTCTTGCCGGCATTCGGGAACCCGAGCAGCCCGACATCGGCCAGCAGCTTGAGCTCCATCCGGAGCACGCGCTGCTCGCCCTCCAGGCCCGGCAGTGCGCGCTGCGGCGAGCGGTTGGTCGAACTCTTGAAATGCATGTTGCCCAGGCCGCCCTTGCCACCCTTGGCGACGAGCAGGCGGTCACCCGGCCGGGTCAGGTCGCCGATGACCTCGTCGGTCTCCACGTTGGTCACCGTCGTGCCCACCGGAACCCGGATCGTGAGGTCCTCGCCACCCTTGCCATACGCCTGCCGACCCATGCCGTTCTCGCCACGCTGGGCGCGGAACATCTTCTGGTGGCGGAAGTCGACGAGGGTGTTCAGGTTCTGGTCGGCGAGCAGCCACACGCTGCCGCCGTCGCCGCCGTCACCGCCATCGGGTCCACCGAGCGGGATGTATTTCTCACGGCGAAATCCCACGCAACCGTTGCCACCGTTACCGGCAATGACCTGGACTTCAGCTTCGTCGACGAGTTTCATGCGTTTGCCTGGAGCAGGGGCCGGGCGTGGAGGCCGGCGAAGATCAAGGCCGGGACCGGGGGCCGCAGGCCGGAAAGAAAAAAAGTGGGGCTATCGGTGAGCAGGCATTCTAGCGGGAGGGTCATGGGCCGCGCCCGTGCTGAACGGATCCGCCGCGCGTTCGGAACTCGCCGTAAAGAAAAGAAGCACTGCCGCGAGGCGAGGTCAGAACCGTCCCTTGCCCGCGTCCCATCATCCCCGCTTCCAAAAACGAAAAACCCCGCCGAAGCGGGGCCTCTCATGCAGCTTCGCGGTCGGCTCAGCCGGCGACGACGCTGACGGTGCGACGGCGCTTCGGGCCCTTCACCGAGAACTCGACCTTGCCATCGACCAGCGCGAACAGCGTGTGATCGCGGCCCAGGCCGACGCCCATGCCCGGGTGGAACTGGGTGCCACGCTGACGAATGATGATGTTGCCGGCATCGATCGCCTGGCCACCGTATATCTTGACGCCGAGGTACTTCGGGTTGGAGTCGCGGCCGTTGCGCGAGGAACCTACGCCCTTTTTATGTGCCATGACTGCTTCTCCTTACTTCTTGTTGTCGCTGGAATCATTGATTCCGACGATCTGGATTTCGGTGTAATGCTGACGGTGACCCATCTGCTTGCGGTGATGCTTGCGGCGGCGGAACTTGACGATGCGGATCTTGTCCGCACGGCCGTGGCCGACGATCTTCGCGGTGACGCTGGAGCCCTTGAGCGCGTCGCCGAGCTTGACGCCTTCGCCATCGCCGAGCATCAGGACGTTGTCGAACTTGATCTCGCTGCCGGCTTCGGCTTCGAGCAGCTCAACGCGCAGGGTCTCACCCTGCATGACGCGGTATTGCTTACCGCCAGTGACTACAACTGCGTACATGACCATATTCCTCTGTAGTTATTTTTGGTCGACTGCCACCGTCGAGGGCGGACAGGAGCGGAATTGTAGGAGGTTCAGCGGGTTACGGCAACCGATCAGGCACTTTTCCTGCCGAGCAGCCCTGCAGGGAGCTCCTCCGCCTGCCGACAGCTGAACGACATCGCGCCCGAAACGAACGGTCGCGGACCTGCATCCGCGGGGGCTGCACAGGAGAAACCTGGCTTCGCGGGTTTCAGCACCCCGCACAAGGGATGCGCGGTTGCCTTCCGATGGTTCCGTTCGGAACATTTGCCCCCACCTCATCGACTGGATAGGCTCATCGGTTAGCCGTTGCGATGAGCAACCGCCGCCCTCCCCCAAAGGCTCCCATAGATGGCGATGGACTTCATCCGCATCCGCGGTGCGCGGACGCACAACCTCAAGAACATCGATCTCGACCTCCCCCGGGACAAGCTGATCGTGATCACTGGACTGTCCGGCTCGGGCAAGTCCTCGCTCGCGTTCGACACCATCTACGCCGAAGGCCAGCGTCGCTACGTGGAGTCGCTGTCGGCATACGCGCGGCAGTTCCTGTCGGTGATGGAGAAGCCCGATGTCGACCACATCGAAGGGCTGTCGCCGGCGATCTCGATCGAGCAGAAGTCGACATCGCACAATCCGCGCTCCACGGTCGGCACGATCACCGAAATCTACGATTACCTGCGCCTGCTGTACGCACGCGTCGGTACTCCGCGATGTCCCGATCACGACTATCCCCTGGAGGCGCAGACCGTCAGCCAGATGGTCGACCAGGTGATCGCACTGAGCGCCAGCCCGGCCACGGCCGAGCAACGCTACATGCTGCTGGCGCCGGTGATCCGCGAACGCAAGGGCGAGCATGCGCAGGTGTTCGAGCAATTGCGCGCGCAGGGCTACGTGCGCGTCCGCGTCGACGGCGTGCTCCACGAGATCGATGCGGTGCCGCCACTGGCGCTGCGCGTGAAGCACACGATCGAGGCGGTCATCGACCGCTTCCGCCCGCGCGAGGACATGAAGCAGCGGCTCGCCGAATCCTTCGAGACGGCGCTCAAGCTGGGCGACGGCATGGCCCAGGTGCAGTCGCTCGATGACGCGTCGGCGGCGCCTCTGCTGTTTTCGTCGAAGTACAGCTGCCCGGTCTGTGATTACTCGCTGCCGGAGTTGGAACCACGGCTGTTCTCGTTCAATTCGCCGGTGGGCGCGTGCCCCACCTGCGATGGCCTCGGCGTCGCCCAGTTCTTCGATCCGGCGCGCGTGGTGGTGCACCAGGATCTTTCGCTGTCGGCCGGCGCCGTACGCGGCTGGGACCGGCGCAATGCCTATTACTTCCAACTGATCCAATCGCTGGCCAAGCACTACCGCTTCGACCCCGATGCCCCTTGGCAATCACTGAGCGAAGACGTGCGCAACGCGGTGCTGTTCGGCAGCGGTGATGAAGTGGTCAGTTTCAGCTATATCAGCGACAGTGGTGGACGCCACCAGCGCAAGCACCGCTTCGAAGGCATCGTGCCCAACCTCGAACGCCGCTACCGCGAAACCGAGTCCTCGGCGGTGCGCGAGGAACTGTCGAAATACATCAGCGAACGCGCCTGCACCGACTGCGGCGGCGCGCGCCTCAATCGCGCCGCGCGCAACGTGCTGGTGGCGCAGCGTCCACTGCCGGAACTCGTCGTGCTGCCGATCGACGAGGCGCTGGGCTTCTTCAAGTCGCTCAGCCTGCCCGGCTGGCGCGGCGAGATCGCCGACAAGATCGTCAAGGAGATCTGCGATCGGCTGAGGTTCCTGGTCGATGTCGGGCTCGATTACCTGACGCTGGAGCGCAAGGCCGACTCGCTGTCGGGCGGCGAGGCGCAGCGCATCCGCCTGGCGTCGCAGATCGGCGCGGGCCTGGTCGGCGTGATGTACGTACTCGATGAGCCTTCCATCGGCCTGCACCAGCGCGACAACGAGCGCCTGCTGGGCACGCTCACCCGGCTGCGCGACATCGGCAACACCGTGATCGTGGTCGAACATGACGAGGAGGCGATCCGTCTGGCCGATTACATCGTCGACATCGGCCCGGGCGCCGGCGTGCATGGCGGCGAGATCGTGGCCCAGGGCCAGTTCGCCGACATACTCGAAGCGCCGCGCTCGCTGACAGGCCAGTTCCTCAGCGGCAAGCGCGGCATTCCGGTGCCGGCACGAAGAAACCAGCCCAATCCCAAGGCCATGTTCAAGCTGCGGGGCGCGCGCGGGAACAACCTCAAGAATGTCGACCTGGACATCCCGGTCGGCCTGCTCACCTGTGTGACGGGCGTGTCGGGCTCGGGCAAGTCGACCCTGATCAACGACACGCTGTATCCGATCGCGGCCAATGAACTCAACGGGGCTTCGCGCACCGTCGCACCGCACCGCTCGTACGAGAACATCGAATTGTTCGACAAGGTGGTCGACATCGACCAGTCGCCGATCGGACGCACGCCGCGATCCAATCCGGCGACCTACACCGGACTGTTCACACCGCTGCGCGAACTGTTCGCACAGGTCCCCGAGGCGCGGGCGCGTGGCTATTCTCCAGGCCGTTTCAGCTTCAACGTGCGCGGCGGACGCTGCGAGGCCTGTCAGGGCGACGGCCTGATCAAGGTCGAGATGCATTTCCTGCCCGACGTCTACGTCCCCTGCGACGTGTGCGGCGGCAAACGCTACAACCGCGAGACGCTGGAAATCCTCTACAAGGGCTACAGCATCTCCGACGTGCTCGACATGACAGTCGAGGATGCGCTGGCGCTGTTCGAGGTGATCCCGTCAATCTCGCGCAAGCTGGAGACGCTGATCGATGTCGGGCTCAGCTACATCAAGTTGGGGCAATCGGCGACGACGCTGTCGGGCGGCGAGGCGCAGCGCGTGAAACTGTCGAAGGAACTCTCGCGCCGCGACACCGGGCAGACGCTGTACATCCTCGACGAGCCGACCACCGGGCTGCACTTCCACGACATCGAGCACCTGCTGGACGTGCTCCACCGGTTGCGCAACGATGGCAACACGGTGGTGGTGATCGAACACAACCTTGACGTGATCAAGACCGCCGACTGGGTGATCGACCTGGGTCCTGAAGGTGGCCATCGCGGCGGCACGATTCTCGCCACCGGCACTCCGGAACACATCGCCGGGCTGGAGCATTCGCACACCGGGCGTTTCCTCGCGCCGCTGCTGGTCAGCACTCCAACGGCGGCCGGAGCACCTTCCGGGAAGCCCGCGAAGAAAACCAGGGCGTCGAAGAAGACCGCCTCCGGCGCCGCAGGGCGCAAATCCGCCAGGAAGACATCCGCCGCATGAGCGACACAGGCATTGAAGACTCCCGCCCCCAGGGCAAGCGTTCGCGCAAGCCGCGCAAGTCCGCGCCGCGCAAGCCGTCGAAGAAGTCCTCCGAAGCGCCGGTCGAAAAACCCGCTCCCGCGCCGGCTCAGGGCGAAAGCCCGGGACCCACGTCGCTGATCAGCATGCCGCTTGCGGTGCGCTGGCGCGACCTGGACGCGTTCAACCACGTCAACAATTCCAAGTACCTCAGCTACCTCGAAGAGGCGCGCCTGCACTGGATGACCGCACTTCCGGGAAAGGGGCTCGAAGGCGATGTGGCGCCGGTGGTGGCAGCGGCGACGCTCAACTATCGTCGTCCCGTCGCGTGGCCCGCGCAACTGGTTGTTGAACTGTTCGTGGAGCGACTGGGCAACACCAGCGTCACCATTGGCCACCGCATCCTCGATGCCGACGATACGTCGGTGCTGTATTGCGACGGCCACACGGTACTGGTGTGGATCGGCCGTGACACCGGCCGGGCTGCGCCACTGCCCGATGGCGTCCGGACGTCGTGTACCGCAAAGACGGGCTGATCCGGGCACGAGATCCCGGCTGCCGACGCCCGCTGCAGGGCGTGCGCGGGCCGGGTCAGGGCGGCGCGGCCTGCACCAGCATGTCTCCCGCCAGCGTGCCTCCGTCCTTGAGCGCAAACTCGATCCGGACAGTGCTGCCGGGTGTCAGTGGCGCCTTCGCACCCATCATCATCAGATGCAGGCCGCCGGGCTCCAGTTGAACGAAGCCGTTCGCCGGAACATGCAGTTCTTCGACAGCGCGCATCCGGCTGATGCCTTCGTCGATGCGCGTCTCGTGCAGCGACACATCGGAAAATGCAGGGCTGCTCGCGCCGACGATCTCCAGAGGCATGCCGCAGGGATTTTCGATGCGCGCGAAGCCGGCTGTCATCGACGTCTCGACCGGCAGCCAGCGCACCCAGGCCTGGCCCACCAACGCAGTGCAATCACGCGAGCACGCAGCCAGCAGGGAAAGGGCAATGGATGCCAAAAAGACTGCAATGGCAGCGCGGACGGGAGTCATCAGCCTATGATACGAGCAGGTCGCTTCTGGAGTCACCGATGCATCGTCCCCTGTCGTTGCTTGCCTTCGCCTGCGCACTGGCTGCGTGTTCGCCCGAGCGGGCCCCGGACACGGGTCAGCCCCTGCCGACCGCCAAGCCTGCCGAAGCCCCCGTTTCCGGCGAGAAAGCCGAGCACGGCGTCACTGGGCTGACGGTGTACAGCGGTGACTACGAGGCACTCGCCGGGATGGACCGCGCGAGTGCCGGGATGCCGGGTTATGCGCTCGTCGCGCGGCCGCTGCAGTACACGCTCAAGGCCGGGCGAAATTCGATTTCGTTTGGAGGCGTGCCGCCTTCGATGGACGTCGAGGCCGCACTGCTGCGGCCCCGCTCGCCCGAGGTCACGATCGAATCGCAACGCCACGTGTCCGCCCTTTCGGGCAGCGGCGATGTGGTGAGCAAGGTGATCGGCCAACGCGTCACGGTCGAGCATACGGTTGGCGGCGCCAAGCAGACCGACAGCGGGACCCTGCTTGCGGCAAGGGACGGGCTGACGCTTGCTCTGCCGGACGGCAGGATCAAGGTCATCCACGACTACGACAATTTCAGTATCGTCGATGGTGCCCGCCTGCTTCCGCAGGAAGCTGCCCTGCAGTGGACCGTCGCCGCCGAGGCCGATGGCGCCGCCGAGTTCCTGCTGTCGTACCCGATGGGTGGCATGGCCTGGCGGGCCGAGTACCTTGCGACACTGGCCAAAGGCGCCGATTGTCGGCTCGCGCTCGACGCTGCCGCGCTGGTGGCCAACCGCTCCGGGGTGACGTTTTCGCAGGCCAACCTGACCCTCGTCGCCGGCGAGCCCAACCGCGAACGGCGCGACCAGCCCGGTCCTGAGCACCAGGCGCTCCGCGGAAAGCTGATGGCAGCCGACCAGGGCGCGGCAATGCCTTCCCGGCGCGGCTCCGGCGAATACCATGCCTACGACCTGCCCGGCACCATCCGGATCGGCAACGGCGCCACCGAGCGCGTGCCGCTGTTCGCCCAGCGCCCGACGGTCGCCTGCGAACGCGGCTACGTCGTCGACTCGGGCGGTCCGCAGTGGGAACCACCCCAGCCGATCCTGGAGCCGGGCTTCCGTGGGCAGACCGGCAGCCTCCCGGTATCGGTTGCGGTCACGGTCGAGAACACCAGCGAGGCAGGTCTTGGCCAACCGCTCCCGGCAGGGCGGGTCAGGGTTTTCGAAGGAAACGAACTGCTTGGCGAATCGCGCCTGCACCACACACCCGAGGGCGGCGAACTGCGCCTTGAGGTCGGCAAAGCCTTTGATCTCGGCGCAGAGCGCAAGGTCACGAATTTCAAGGTGGATCGCGCCAACCGGACGATCACCGAATCGTTCGAAATCACTCTGGCAAATGCCAAGGCGAACGATGTGATCGTGCGCGTGGTTGAACCCATGCCGCGCTGGAGCGAGTGGAAACTGGTGTCCAGCAGCGTGCCTGGCGTAAAGAAGGATTCGCAGCACGCCGAATTCGAGGTGACGGTGCCCGCAGGCGGCGAAACGCGCCTGGGTTACACCGTCAGATACGAGTGGGCGCCGGGAGCGATCCGATGAGTCTGGTCAATCGCATTGCCCACGGCGGGATCGCGCAGTTGAAACTTGCGCGCGCTCCGGTGAACGCGCTGGATCCAACGCTGTGTGGTGACATTGCCACTGCGATTCGTGGCTCGATTGCCGATGGCGCGCAGGGCATCGTGCTCTCGGGTGGCCCGAGCGTGTTTTCCGCCGGGCTGGACGTTCCGTACCTGCTGTCGCTCGGCGACGACCGGGCTGGCCTCACGGCCGCATGGGAAGCGTTCTTCGATGTCGCGCGCGCGCTCGCCGACAGCCCCGTGCCGGTCGTGGCAGCGATGGCCGGGCATGCTCCCGCGGGCGGCTGCGTACTGGCGCTGTGTTGCGACTACCGGATCATGGGACTGAGCGCCGATCCGGCCAAACCATTCCGCATCGGCCTCAACGAAACCCAGGTCGGACTGGTGGCTCCCGAAGGCATCCAGCGGCTGTTGCGGCGGGTGGTCGGTGCGCACCGCGCCGAGCGCATGCTGATAGCCGGCGAAATGGTCCCTGCGGATCGCGCGGTGCGTTATGGGATGATCGACGAACTGGTCGAGATCGACGATGTCGTGCCGCGAGCCTGCGCGTGGCTGGAACAGATGCTTGCGCTCCCCCGCGATGCGATGCTCGATACGCGGCAGATCGCACGGGCCGACCTGGTGCAGGCGCTTCGGCCGGAATTCATCGAACTGGACCGCTTCGTGCGGGCGTGGTTCGCGCCGCAGACGCAGGCCGCGTTGCGCGCCCTGGTGGCGAAGCTGGGCAAGTAGCCGACCCTCCAGCCAGGCCCGGTCGGGGACAGCAGACGACGAGTCGAACAAAGGCCCATCGAATCCTGACGAGCCCGTATCTACTTGTGACGCCAGCAGGCCCGACAGCCAATGCAGCAGGGTTCGCCTTCAATCTTCTTGCTGTTTTTGCGCCCTTCGCGCCCTTCGCGGACCGCTGCCCCACCGGCTCTCTCAACCGCGCGCGATCGGCCGGGCCGGATCCTCGATCCATCCACTCCAGGATCCGGTAAACAATTTTCCGCCGTGCAAGCCCGCATGCGCCATCGCCAGCAGGTGATGGCAGGCGGTGACGCCGGAGCCGCACATCACCACGACGTCCTCGGGCGGGTGGCCCTCCAGCACGGCGCCGAACTCCACGGCCAGTTCGCCTGCGGGCTTGAACCGGCCGTCGCGTAGATTCTCGACGTAGGGGCGATTGCGTGCGCCCGGGACCCGACCGGCGACACGGTCGAGCGGCTCCACTTCACCGAGGAAACGCTCGCGAGCGCGCGCATCGAGCAGCAGACCGCCTTTTTCCAGATGCGCCTGCACCTGGGACGCGCCCAGAAGGCGCCGCGGATCGAAGCGCGCTTCGTAGGTCGTACGCTGCGGTGCCGGCACCGCAATCTCCGCAGGCAGCCCCAGCGCGGTCCATCGTACCCAGCCGCCATCGAGCACCGCCACCTTGCGGTGGCCAAGCGCTCGCAGCAGGAACCAGGCCCTTGCCGCGGCCAATGCGCCGTCGCCGGCATCGTAGACCACCACCTGGTCGTCGGGCGACACGCCCCATTGACCGAGCGCATCGGTGAACGATTCCGCGCGAGGCCACGGATGCCGCCCGCCGGGCAAGCTGTGGTCGGACAGGTCCTTGTCCAGATCCGCAAAACGCGCGCCTGGCACGTGGCCCTGCCGGTAGGCAGCCGCGCACGCGGCAGGATCGCCCAGGCTCGAGCGCGCATCGAGCACGACCAGATCACTGCGCAACAGCGACGCGGCGAGATCCTCGGCTGAAATCAGGGTTTCGAAACGGGATTCATCGGCCATCGCAGCGCTCCAGTCGCTCGCGCAGGTTCAACAGGATCGACGCCGTCGCGCCCCAGATCCGCTGACCCGGGTGGTGGAACTCCAACACCTCGCGCGGCAGGCCTCGGTAATCGTAGACGCGTGTCGACAGGTTTTCCCGGGCCAGCAGGAAACGCAAGGGAACCTCGAACACCTCCGCCACCTCGGCGGGATCCGGCCGCGCGTGGTATGTGGCATCCACCAGCGCGACCACCGGCATCACCCGGAAGCCGCTGATCGTCACCAGCGGGTCCAGCAGGCCCAGCGGCGTGATCTGGTCTGGCGGCACGCCGACTTCCTCGAAGGTCTCACGCAATGCGGCGGCTACCGCATCTCCGTCCGATGCGTCGATCCTTCCGCCCGGAAAGCTGACCTGCCCCCCGTGCTGGCGCATGCCGGCGTTGCGACGCGTCAACAGCACGCTGGTGACGTCACCGCGCAGGATCAGCCCAACCAGCACCGCGGCGTCGACGGGCGTGCCTTCGGGAAGCAGGTCTTCGATTTCGGCATGGTTCCAACCCGCCCCGATCGGCGGCGCCTCCAGCGGGTGCAATGCGTCGGCCAGACTGGGGCACTCGGGCACCGAGGCAAAGGGCGCGGAACGAGCGGTCACCGGCGGCTGGACTCGCGATGCGGCAACACCTCGTCCATGATTCGCGTTCGCTCGGCGTCGCTCATCTGCGACCACGCCGCGATTTCCGACAGATCGCGCAGGCAACCGGAGCAAAGACCATCGGCCGCGACTTCGCAGATGCCGATGCAGGGACTGAGGATGGCACTTGTGGCGGTATTCATTGCGGCTCCGTCCTGATGGCCTGCCGACGCAGCCAAGCCCGCGTTCACAGCCAAACGGCGTGGTGCCGTCGGAGCGGCAATCCTGCGCGGCATTCCCGATCCCTGGGAGAAGTCTGCGAGCGCCAGAAAGACGTTGCGCCGGCAAGCCGGCGCAACGGATGACTGACTGACATCCCGCCGTGCTTACTTGACGGCGACGAGCTTGATGTCGAACTGCACCGCCATGTTCGGCGGGATACCGGTGCGCGGGTCGGCGCCATAGGCCTTGTCGGCCGGCAGCGTGACTTCCCACTTGGAACCGGCCGGCATCTGCAGCAGCACTTCCCGCATCGCCGGCATCTCGACTTCGCTCAGCTTGATGTCGGGCATGGTGCGCGCCGCGGCATCGGCGGGACGCTGGCCCCACGGGTACGGACCACCGACTTCGAGCTGCACCGTGCTCGCCTGGGTCGGCTTGGCGCCCGTGCCGGTCTCGATCACCCGGTACTGCACGCCGCTGCCCAACGTACGCACGCCGACCTTGCCCTTGTTCTGGGCAATGAAGGTATCGCTGCGGGCCTTGTTCGTCGACGCGGCCTTCTCGAACTCGGCCTTGGCCTTGGCCGCCTGGCGCTTCTGCATGTTCTCCACGGCAGTACGCAGATCTTCAACAGGCACCGAGGGCGGCTTCTTGGCGTAGCCGTCCTGCAGGCCCTTGATGATCGTGTTGACGTCCAGGTTCTCGCCGCTCTCGATTGCGTTACGACCGAGGTCATAACCGAGTGCGTAGCCGAGCTTGCCCTTTTCGGAGGAGGTATCCTGAGCCACGGCATTGCCGACGGTCAGTGCCAGTGTCGCAACCGCGACCGCAATCAAACGCAACTTCATTCGGTAAAACCTCCGATAATGGATCGCCGCGCGACGCGCTGCGATTGGACCCGCCATCCAGGCGACAGCCCGAGTGGACGGGGTAGGATAGCGGCGGCAGCGCTTAACCGCCACTGACGCCCAGGCTATGACCGCCCGGGCATCCGGTAGTTCCTCCCGCGGCGACTGCCTTCATCCACCATGCAGAAAACCTTCCCATGCCCGATTCTCCCCTGCTGATCGCCGACGACGGCGCCGTTCGCGTCATCACCGTCAACCGCCCGGAAAAGCTGAATGCTCTCGATTCGGCAACGCTCGACGCACTGCTTGCAGCCTTCGATGCCGCCGCGTCGGATGAAAGCGTTCGATGCGTCGTGCTCACAGGGGCCGGTGCCAAGGCGTTCGTCGCCGGCGCCGATATCAGCCAGATGCAGCAACTGAGTCCGGTGCAGGGCCGGGACTTTTCGCAACGTGGGCAGCGCATGATGCGCCGCGTCGAGAAGATGCCGAAGCCCGTGATCGCGATGGTCAGCGGTTTCGCGCTCGGCGGAGGGCTGGAACTGGCGATGTGCTGCCACCTGCGCGTGGCGGCCGACTCGGCGAAGCTGGGGCAGCCCGAAATCAACCTGGGGTTGATCCCCGGCTTCGGTGGAACCCAGCGCCTGCTGCGACTTGCCGGCCGCGCCGCGACGCTGGAGCTCTGCCTCGTTGGGACGCCGGTCGACGCCGCGCGGGCCCTTGCGCTGGGCATCGTCAACCGCGTGGTCCCCGCAGCGGACCTGCACGAAGAGACCATGAAGCTTGCGACGCAACTGGCTGCCTCCGCACCGCTGGCGATGCGTGGCGTGATCGACTGCGTCAACATCGGCGGCGAATGCGGCATCGAGGAAGGCCTGGAGTACGAGACGGCACAGTTTGGTTTGATGTTCGCGACCGACGACATGCGCGAAGGCACCAGCGCATTCCTCGAACGCCGCAAGCCGTCGTTCAAGGGCACCTGAGCTCCACCATGAGCGCAGCCGTACTACCGCCGGCTCCATGCGAGTGCGGCTGCGACGCGCCGGCAGGCGAAACCATCCACCGAGTGCTTGCGTGCCTGCGCCGCGACGACATCGATGGCGCGATTGAATCAGGCCTGCTGGAGTTCGCCTCGCCCTGCGGTTCGTGCAGCCCCGGATGCGCCGCGCTGGTTCAGACAGTACGCGACGAGCGCCTGGCTGCATTGGCGGCGCGGGATCGCTTCCGCAGTCGCACGGCAAGACTCGGGCGCCGTGCCGCCGAACGCGCCGCCCGCAGGTCGACCGTCGTCAAACACCGGCCGCCGACCGATGCCGATGCGGCTCCTCGTCCGGTGCCGGCACTGCCGCCCGCCGCCGCCGCGCTGGCG
>JALYOF010000086.1 GCA_030857025.1 Pseudomonadota bacterium
GCACTACCCGGCCGAGTTCATGGCCGCGGTGCTGTCCTCTGACATGGACAACACCGACAAGGTGGTCGGCTTCCTCGACGAATGCCGGGTGATGAAGTTGAACGTGCTGCCGCCGGACGTGGCCGCCTCGGAGTACATGTTCGAGGCCACCGAGCCGGGCACGATCCGCTACGGGTTGGGTGCGGTGAAGGGCGTCGGCCGCGGAGCCTGCGAGGCGATCGTCGAAGCGAGGCGCGGTCGCTCGCAGCATCCTGCCCATCGCGACAATGGTTCATCCATAAACGGCGCCGGACCTTTTGCGGACCTGCTGGACTTCTGCAAGCGCGTCGACAGCGGCAAGCTCAACCGCCGCGCACTGGAGGCACTGACGCAGGCCGGTGCGCTCGACGGGCTGGGCCGAAATCGCGCCAGTGTGATGCTGCAGTTGCCGGAGGTACTGAAGGCCACCGAACAACTGGCGCGCGAGCGCGAGGCCGGGCAGAACTCGCTGTTCGGCGGTGGCGCCGACGCGAGCGCCGCGCTGACGATCGACCTTCCGGACACCGACGAGTGGCCACTCGGGCAATTGCTCGGTGGCGAACGCGACACCCTGGGGCACTACCTCAGCGGTCATCCGTTCGATCCCTATCGAGAAGAGTTGCAGGGCCTGGTCGGCCATGATCTGGGCGATATCGACCGGATATGGGAGGCGCGCCCCGACAGCGCACGCGGTGGCTGGCGTCCCGAACTCGATGCGATCTTCGCCGGCCAGGTCGTGTCGATGCGCAAGAAGGGCGACAGCCAGATGTTCGTGCAGATCGAGGACGGCCGCGGCCGCCTTGAATGCGCCTTCTTCGGCGAAACCTACGGCGAGTTCGCCGCACTGCTCGCACGCGATCGCCTGCTGGTGATCCAGGGCGGCCTGCGCGAGGACGCCTTCAGCGGCGGATTCGCCTTCAAGGTGCAGCGCTGCTGGGACTACAACCAGATCTGCGCACAGCACGCCAAGCGCCTGCTGCTGCGACTCGATCTCCGCGTGCCGGGCGTCTGGGACCGCGTCGAGGGGCTGCTCGCCCGACGCCGCCCGGGTTCGACCCCGTTGCGGCTGGACCTGCTGCGCAAAGGTGCCGCCGGCACGCTCGACCTGGACGGCAGCCATTCGGTGCGGGTGGACGCGGACCTCGCCGGCACGCTGCGGGCGGTGCCGGGCGTCGTCACCGTGAAGCTGGCGCTCGGACGTGTCTGGGGCTGACATGTCTGGGCTGACGCGGCCGTGGCAACGCGGGGTCGGTGAGACCGGTTGACCGGACTGCTGCAACCGGCCGCCCAGTACCGGCACCCGCGCCTCCAAGACCACCGCCAGCATCGTCGGCTAGACTGTCGGACTTTATGGCCACGGCCCGCGCATGAATCCCAACTATCTCGACTTCGAGCAGCCCATCGCCGACCTGGAAGCGAAGATCCAGGAACTGCGTCACGCCAGCCACGGCTCGGCCGTGGACGCGGACGCGGAAATCCATACGCTGCAGAACAAGCTGCGCATGCGCACCGCGCAGATCTTCCGCGATCTCAGCTCATGGCAGGTGTCGCAGCTGGCGCGGCATCCGGCGCGCCCGTACACGATGGATTACCTGCGTGTGATCTGCGACGAGTTCCAGGAACTGGCTGGCGACCGGGCGTTCGCCAACGATAACGCCATCGTCGGTGGACTGGCCCGGATCGCTGGGCGCAGCATGGTCGTGATCGGTCACGAAAAGGGCCGCGACACCAGGAGCAAGGTGCGGCGCAATTTCGGCATGCCACGTCCTGAGGGCTACCGCAAGGCGCTGCGCCTGATGAAGCTGGCCGAGCGCTTCCAGTTGCCGCTGCTGACCTTCATCGACACCCCGGGCGCCTACCCCGGCATTGGTGCCGAAGAACGCGGGCAGTCCGAAGCGATCGCGCGCAACCTGCTGGAAATGGCCGAACTGAAGGTGCCGGTGATCTGCACCGTCATCGGCGAGGGTGGCTCCGGCGGTGCGCTCGCGATCGGCGTCGGCGACCGCACGCTGATGCTCGAATACAGCACGTATTCGGTGATCACGCCCGAAGGCTGCGCCTCGATCCTGTGGAAGTCGGCCGACAAGGCGAAGGACGCCGCCGAACAGATGGGAATCACCGCGCCGCGCCTGCTCGAACATGGCTTGATCGACAGGATCGTGCGCGAGCCGATCGGCGGCGCGCACCGCAATCCCAGGCAGATGGCCAAGCGCCTCAAAGCGGTTCTGCTCAACGAGCTGGACACGCTCCAGGCACTGTCCCCGGAAGACCTGCTGCAACGCCGCTACCAGCGCCTGCGCGGCTACGGCGCCTACGAAAGGGCCTGACGACTCCCCTACGAAACCGCACCTTCGTGCCGTCCGCCTGCGTCGTCACCCGTGGCACCATCAAGGGATGATGGCTCGCCCCGACTCGCCAGACGCGCTGGCCAGTGCATTCCACGACCTGCCTGCGGCCCCGCTGTGCGTCGGCTACAGCGGCGGACTGGATTCCCGGGTTCTGCTGGAAACGCTTGCCGCGCTGCCTGACGCGCTGCCTGACGCGCGGCATGGCGGTCTGCGTGCGCATCACGTTCACCACGGACTGCATCCGGACGCGGACGAATGGGCGGCGCACTGCAGTACCGTATGCGCCGAACTGCAAGTGGCCCTGACGGTGTCGCGCGTGCGGGTCGACATCGTGGGACAGGGCCTGGAGGCTTCGGCGCGGAATGCCCGCCATGCAGCCTTCGAAGCGGACCTGACGCGCGGCGAAGTGCTGGTGCTGGCGCACCACCGCGACGATCAGGCCGAAACATTCCTGCTCCGTGCCCTGCGGGCGTCCGGCCCCGATGCGCTGGGCGCGATGCGCCGCTGGCGCGGGTTCGGACCCGGGCAGCTCTGGCGTCCACTGCTGGACACGCCACGAAGCGTCCTGGAAAGCCATGCGCGCCAGCACGGGCTGGAGTGGATCGAGGATCCCGGCAACCGGGACCAGTCGCTGGACCGGAATTTCCTGCGCCAGCGCATGTTGCCGATCCTGCGCGAGCGCTGGCCGCATGCGGATGCCGCGCTGGCGGGCTCGGCGGCGCTCTGCAGCCTCGCCGGCGAATTGCTGGACGTGGACGATGCCCGGGCAATCGCCACAGCTTCGACACCTGACCCGGCAACACTGTCGCTGGCGGGGTTGAGGGCGCTGCCCGCCGCCCGCCGCGCGCGCGTGCTCCGCCGCTGGATACTCACGCTGGGGCTTCCGCGACTGCCGGCGCACGGCATCGAGCAGATCGAGCGCAACGTGCTGGATGCCCGCGACGACAGCGACGCGACGTTCGCGTGGCACGGCGCCGCAGTCCGTGCCTGGCGTGGCCTGCTGCATGCCGCCAGACTGCAACCGCCGCTGCCGCGGGAATGGCAGGTGCCGTGGGACGGGACGCTTCCTCTGCAGTTGCCCGGCGGCGGCGAACTGGCTCTGGTCGGTGCAGCGGGCTTCGACGAGCCTCTGCTCGCACACCCGCGCCGCGGTGGCGAACGCATTGCGCTGCCAGGCCGCAACCACTCGCATGCGCTCAAGCATGTACTGCAGGACCTGGGAATCCCGCCCTGGCAGCGCACGCGCATGCCGCTGCTCTCGTCGCCATCAGGCGAACTGATGGCGGCTGCCGATCGCGCATACAGCATCGGCTTCGAGCGCTGGCTGGCGGCACGCGGCGCGCGCCTGCAATGGCGGGCCTGAGGGGTCCCGACGCACTCGCGCGACAGCGGCTGGCGGAATTGACCCTCCGCCACTGCCACCGCACACTGACGCCATGGCACGCAAAACCACCCCTGAACCCGAACCGGCCGCCTCCCCCGTCAGCGATTTCGAGCAATCGCTGGATGCGCTGGAGCAACTGGTGGAAAAGATGGAGCACGGCGAATTGAGCCTGGAGGAGTCGCTGGCCGCCTACGAGCGCGGCGTGGGGCTCTATCGTCGATGCCAGAGCGCCCTGGAGCACGCCGAATTGCGCGTGCGCCTGCTCAGCGATCCCCAGGATCCCGGAACCGCCCAGCCCTTCGGCCCGGTGCCCACGGCGTCCGAGCCCGATGCTTGATGCGCAGTTGAGCGGCTGGCGCGAGCGCGCCGACGCCGCCCTCGAACACGCTCTGCTGATCCCCCTCCCGGCCGAGCCATCATCCACACCGCCGCGCCTGCTCGCGGCCATGCGCCACGCCGTATTGCTGGGTGGCAAGCGAATGCGGCCGTTGCTGGTTTACGCCAGCGGCAGCGTGTTCGATGCCGAGGCGCGCGTGCTGGACTCGCCGGCCGTCGCCATTGAACTGATGCACGCCTACTCGCTGGTGCACGACGATCTGCCGGCCATGGACGACGATGCGCTCAGGCGCGGCCAGCCGACCGTGCACACGGCGTTCGACGAGGCCACCGCGATCCTGGCCGGCGACGCACTGCAGTCGCTGGCCTATGGCGTGCTCGCCGGGGCTCCGGCCGCCGACGGCGTGCGCGTCGAACTCCTTCGCACGCTGGCATCGGCATCGGGCGCATCAGGCATGTGCGGCGGACAGGCGCTCGACCTGGCCGCCACCGGGGCGGCGCCCATCACGATCGTCGAACTGGAGCGACTGCACGCGATGAAGACCGGCGCGCTGATCCGTGCCGCGGTCCGGATGGGCGCGCTGTGCGGCGGTGCGCGGACCGAACAGCTTGATCAACTCGACCGCTTCGCCGCTGCGCTCGGCCTCGCGTTTCAGGTACGCGATGACATCCTCGATGTCGAAAGCGACAGCGCCACGCTCGGCAAGACCGCCGGCAAGGACGCCAGCCAGTCCAAGGCGACTTTCCCTGCGGTACTCGGGCTGGAGGCCTCGCGCACGCGGCTCGACGAACTGGCTCGGCTCATGCACGACGCACTGGAGCCGTTGGGCCAGCGCGCCTCGCAGTTGGCGGCGCTGGGCGATTACGCGATCCAGCGACGCAACTGAACGGGCGTCGGAACGTGGCCGCAACCGACTCCGACGGAGTCGGCCGGCCACCAATCCGGACCTTTACTTGATCAGGCGCAGCGTCATCGGGAACCTGTAGGCGACGCCTTCATTGGCCTTGATCGCCGCAATGATCGTGAATACCAGCCAGGCGATACCGACGATGATCCAGGCGGGGATCGCCAGGATCAGGCCGACGCCCAGCGTCATGATCGACATCAGAAGCAGCGCCAGGAAAATGATTCCCACCGTGATGTTGAAGTTCAGCGCTTCCTTGGCCTGGTCGTCGACGAACGGCATCGTGTCCTTCTTGACCAGCCAGATCACCAGCGGCCCGATGAAGCAGCCCCACCCGGTGGTGACGATGCCGCCGACCAGCGCCGACAGGTGCGCGAACATCGCCCACTGACGCTCGTCGGCGGAAGGACCACCCGCTGCTGGCTCGGCGGGTGCGCCCAGCGGCTGCTGCGGGTCGGTGGGCTCGTTGTACTCACTCATGGCAATGCTCCGCTTGGAAAATCCAGCTTGCAGCGTCGACCTCTTGCACCTTGAGGTCAACCGCCGATGGTCACCCTTCGCCCGCCACCATCATCCTGCCGACGAGAATCGAGCCGGTCCGGACGTGGGAGCGCTCATCGACATCGCTGCCGACCGCTTCGATCGCCTTGAACATGGCCCTGAGGTTTCCGGCGACCGTGATGCCGTCGACCGGATATTGGATCTGTCCGTCTTCCACCCAGAAGCCGGCGGCGCCGCGCGAATAGTCCCCGGTGATCGCGTTGACCCCCTGGCCCATCAATTCGGTGACCAGCAATCCCCGGCCCATGCCCTGCAGCATCGAATCCAGGTCACCTGCATTGGCTGCGACCTGAAGATTGTGCACACCCCCGGCGTTGGCGGTAGTCTCCAGCCCAAGCCTGCGCGCGGAGTAGCTGCCCAGCAGGTAGCGCTGCAGGACGCCGCTGCTCACCAGCGGCGACTCCCGCGTCGCCACGCCTTCGGCGTCGTAGGAGGATGAGCGGAAGCCGCGCGGGAGGAACGGCTGTTCGTGGATGGAAAACCAGTCCGGGAACAACTGCGTGCCGACGCTGTCGAGCAGGAAGCTGGCGCGACGGAACAGCGCACCGCCCGACACCGCCCCGAGCAGGTGGCCCACCAGCGATCGCGCCACCTCGGCCGTGTACAGCACCGGGTAGTGACCGGTGGCAATCTGCTTCGGCGCGAGCCGCGAAACCGCCCGCTCGGCAGCCTTGCGCCCGATCGTCGCAGCCGACTCGAGTTCATCCGCCGCCAGTGCGACGCTGTACCAGCCGTCGCGCTGCATCTGCTCGCCACGACCGGCGATCAGCGCGCAACCCAGACTGTGGTGGGTGCTGCGGTGGCGACCCACGAAGCCGTGGGAGTTGGCATACACACCCAGGCTCTGACCGCTGCCGACCGAAGCGCCATCGGAGTTCTCCACGCGCTTGTCGGACTCCCGCCCTGCGGCCTCGCAGGCCAGCGCCAGGTCGACCGCGTGATCGGCTTCGATGGCCCAGGGATGCCAGCTGTCGAACTCGCGCAGATCGGTCGCCATCAGCGCCGGATCGGCCAGGCCGGCAGCGTAGTCGGCCTCGGTGAACCGGGCGATGGCGCAGGCCTGCTCCACGGTGGCGTTCAAACTGCCCTCCTGCAGGTCGGCGGTGCTCGCGCTGCCCTTGCGCTTGTCGAAGTACACCGTCACCGAGATGCCCCGGTCGCGATGCGATTCCACCGTTTCGACCTGGCCCATCCGGACGTTGACGTTGAGTCCGGTCTCTTCCGAGCAGGAGACCTCCGCCTGATCGGCACCCAATTCCCGGCAGCGCTCGAGCAGCCGCTGGGAGAGGCCCGCGAGCATGTCCAGGTGCGCGTGGCTGTCGCCTATCGCGACGATGCTGGGGGTGGCTTCCTGGGTCAATGTCTTATCCTTGCAGAATTGTTTTGGGCGAGGTGCGGCACGATGCGTGGCAGAGACGAGGAAACCGGCGAGTTCCGTGGCGAGAGCCGCAGCCAGAACCGGCGGGGTGCGCTGGAGGTCCTGGCCCTGTGCGAGCAACTGGTGGCCCTGACGCCCGCGCAACTGGCAAAGCTGCCGGTTCCGGAGGAACTGCTGCCACACATCCGCGAGACCAAGCGCATCACCTCCCACATTGCCCACAAGCGGCAACTGGCGTTCCTTGCCAAGCAGGTGCGGCGCGAGGAGGAGGAGACGCTGGATGCAATCCGCGACGCACTCGACGAAAAGGGCGATGCCTCCCGGCGGGAAATCGCCGCGATGCACCGGGTCGAGGCCTGGCGCGATCGCCTGCTCGCCGATGGCGATGCGGCGCTTGCCGAACTGGTCGATGCCCACCCGGAAGCGGACGCGCAACTTCTGCGGCAACTGGTGCGCAACACACTGGAAGAGCGCAAACGCAACAAGCCGCCGCGGGCGTTCCGCGAGTTGTTCCGCGAACTGCGTGAACTGATGCTTCGTGGGAACGAGGAACACGAGGGCGCGACGGATGCCGACGGGGAACCCGAGAACAGCGACAACCCCGACGAATAGTCCGCGCCGCACGCGGGCCGTGGGGAAGCAGGAGCAGGCTTCCGCGCCGCAGGGGAAAAGGAGGCAGGCGCACCGATCGGGCGCAACGACCGGCTCACGCCTGCGTTCCACCCACGGTGATCCCGTCGATCAGCAGTGAAGGCTGACCGACACCGACCGGCACGCTCTGCCCGTCCTTGCCGCACACGCCCACGCCTTCGTCCAGCGCCAGGTCGTTGCCGATCATGCGGACCTTCTGCATCGTTTCCGGCCCGTTCCCGATCAGCGTCGCGCCCTTCACCGGAGCAGTCACGCGCCCGTTCTCGATCAGGTACGCCTCCGTCGCCGAGAACACGTACTTGCCGCTGGTGATGTCGACCTGGCCGCCGCCGAAATTGACCGCGTAGAGGCCCTTCTTCACCGAGCGGATCATCTCCTCCGGATCGTGGCTGCCAGCGAGCATGTAGGTGTTGGTCATCCGCGGCATCGGCAGGTGCGCGAACGACTCGCGCCGGCCATTGCCTGTCGGGGCCATGCCCATCAGGCGTGCGTTGAGCGTGTCCTGCATGTAGCCCACCAGCACGCCATCCTCGATCAGCGTGGTGCACTCGGTCCGGGTGCCCTCGTCGTCGACGTTGAGCGATCCGCGACGGCCCGGCAGGGTGCCGTCGTCGACGATGGTCACGCCAGGCGAGGCGACCCGCTGCCCCATGCGACCGGCGTAGGTGCTGGTGCCCTTGCGGTTGAAATCGCCTTCCAGTCCATGGCCGACCGCTTCGTGCAGCAGTACGCCGGGCCAGCCGCTGCCCAGCACCACCTGCATGACTCCGGCGGGCGCATCGACCGCCTCCAGGTTCACCAGCGCCTGGCGCAGAGCCTCGCGTGCCCAGCGCTCGGGCTTGCCGTCCGCGAAGAGTTCTGTATAGCTGTATCGTCCGCCGCCGCCGCCAAATCCGCTCTCACGCCGACCGTTCTGCTCGACGATCACCTGCACGTTCATGCGCACCAACGGCCGGATGTCGGCAGCCAGGACCCCATCGCTGCGGGCCACCAGTACCGTATCGACCCCGCCCGCCAGGCTCACCGTCACCTGCTTGACGCGCGGATCGGCCGCGCGCACCAGCTTGTCGATCCGACGGAGCGTTTCCACCTTCTCCTCGTTGCCGAGCGAGTCGACCGGATCTTCGCTTCCGTAGAGGCTGCGGCCGGTGCCGCGCATCAGCGACTGGCTGGTCACCAGAGAGCCGTCGCGCGCGATGGCCCTGGCCGAACTCGAGGCGGCCAGCAACGCCTCGGTGTTGATTTCGTCGGAATACGCGAAACCGGTCTTTTCCCCACTGATGGCGCGCACGCCCACGCCCTGCTCGATCGAGTGCGCGCCGTCCTTGACGATCCCGTCCTCCACCGACCAGCTCTCGCGCCGGGTGTGCTGGAAATAAAGGTCGCCGAAGTCGATGCCCGGCCCCAGAAGCATGCCGAACGTGCTTTCGAGGCTGTTCGCGTCCAGTCCGGCGGGAAGCAGCAGACGCGATTCGGCGAGTTGGATGGGCAGTGTCATGGTCGATCCGGTAACGGAGGAGTCGGGAAGAAAAAATCGGACCCGATCCCCCGCGAATTGGGGACGCGAGCGCCCGGAGTCAACCGGCGGCGGGGATCGGGTCGGCCGGAATGCGTCCCCGGTCGCGGCTGATCACCTCGACCTTGGGCTCGCTCCATGGGCCGGTGACGCGGTATAGCTTCGTGCCCATCTGTCCCAGAGGCTTCTGCAGCACCGCGTTGGCGGCGGCGCCGATGGCCGCGCCGACCGGACCACCGGCTATCGCGCCGACCGCGGTCAGCAGGTTTGCCGACTTGGGGCGAACCTCGACCGTCTGGTTGAAGCGCTGGGTGCGCAGGTCGGCCACGCCTCGGATGCTGATGACGGCAGCCGGAGCGTCGATGACCAGATCGTCGCTGCGCGCGTTGCCACCGGAAAAATGCAGGGTGCCATCGAGCCGGTTGAACGCCAGCCCCTTGTCGAAAAAGTCACGGAAATCCAGGCTCAGCCGCCGCGGCAGTTCGGCCAGGCTCAGCAGCCCGAGCACGCGCCCGGCGCCAGGCTCGAGCTCCAGCAGCCGCCCATCCCGCGCGGCGATGCGGAGGCTGCCATTGAGCCCTCCAAGGGCGAAGTCGGCGGGACTGCCCGGCCACGTCGTGTCGAAGCGCACCTTGCCTTCGCCGCCCGCCAGGCGGCCGCCGTGACCCAGACCGCCCAGCAGCGCGCCAAAGTCGCCGCTGTCGAGTTCCATCGCCACACGCGTAATGGCTTCGTCGCCGCGGCCGGTCCAGTCGCCGCTCAGCTGGATGGTCTGTCCAGGGGCACGCGTCTGGAGTTGCTGGATGCGCATTCCCGCTGCGGTGGGCTGGGTGCGGATGCTGGCGACCCCCAGCCGTGCCTCGCCGACGCGCAGATCCTGCACATCGAACGACAAGGGTGGAATACGCGACGGATCGGGCGGCACGCTCCTTCCCGCGATGGACCTCATGCGTGCTTCGCCCGCCGTTTCGGGGTGCGGGTGTGCGGCCTGGGCACCTGCGGCAGGTACCCGCTCCGACGACCGCCAGTGCACACGCTCGAACCGGCCGACCACTGCCGCAGCCCTGTCGCCAGGCACCGTCAGCGCACCGGCCAGCGAGCTTCCCTCTACGCGCACCGACGTCGCCCCGCGCGTGGCCGGCAGCACCAGCAGACGGGCGTCGGCGAAACTGCCGCCCAGCAGGCGCAATTGTCCGGCGGTCACATCGATCCGCTGCAGCGGCATCGCCGCGCCAGCGCCGGATCCGCCGCCGTGCACGAGCGAAATCCAGTCCAGCGCGTCGAGAATTTCCGCCTTGCCAGTGGCCACCAGCCCCGAAGCAGGCGGCGCCTGTTCGACCCGGCTGCTGCCCAGCACCATGCGCACCCCCGTGTTCCCCTTGCTGCTCCGGGCCCGCAGCGCCATCAACTCGCCCAGTCCGACCCGTACTTCGCCGCTGCCCAGTGGCAGCGGCGTGTCGATGGTCGCCGCAATCGCCATCGCGGCTGGTTTGCGCAGCGGTGCCGGCAGGGTGAGTTCGGTGCCCACCAGATTCGAGTTCATCTTCAGCCGGGCAGTGGCGACCTCGCCAGCCAAACGCCTGGGTACGACGACTCCCACCGTCCAGCCGGATCGCCCCTCCACGTGCGGCTTGAGCCACGCGAGGTCAGGCGCACGGTCCAGCACCTCGTCGGCCGACAGCGCGACCTCCAGGCCGGCCTCGAACACATTGGCGCGATCGCGCACGTATTCCGCGCCGGCCCGGAGCGCAAGCCGGCCCTGCTGCCCTTCGTGGCGCGCGCGCAACTCCTCGGCCCGGAATCCGCTGCGGCCATAATCGATCCGTCCCGACACCCGATCGAACGCCAGCTTCCATCGGCGGTCGGCGAGCCTGGCGTCGCTGAGCCGCACCACACCGCCAAACACCGCTGCGCTGTCGGGCCGAAGCGGCAACATGAAATCGAAATCCGCCACCGCAGGACCGCTGGCGCCGAGGCTGTCGAACGTCTCGGCGTGAACTTTCCGCAAAGGCGTCTGCCTCAGCAGTTCCAGCAGTTCGCCCGCGTTGCTGCCGCCGCTGGCATGAACCCGCAGGGTGCCGCCGCGATAGCGGTCCACGCCGGCTTGCAGCTTCTTGATCCGGACGCCAGCGGTCGACCCCGCGCCCTCGACGGTGAAACCGGTGCCGAAGAATGCCAGGTCCGCATCGATGTTCTCCACCACGGGCCAATCCGGTCGATAGCGGACCTTGCCGCCGGTGACGGTGGCGCTCGCTTCGAGCCGCCCAGCCGTGCCGTCGAAGGGCCACTGGTCCAGGTCACCCGAGACCAGCACACGCCCGTCGCGTACGGTGCCGGCGAGCAGCGCGCCGTCCAGCCATTCGATCAGCTTCGGTGCCATCAGCCGGTTCAGCCAGAATTCCCGGGCGAGGGTCAGGTCGGCATCGTCGACCGTCGCGGCCAGGTCGATTCGGGGCCTGGATCCGTCACCCTCCCAGCGCAGGCCGCCGCGGATGTCCGTTCCATAGCCTTTCCCGGCCAGCCGCAGCGCCGGCGTTCCCAGACGCCAGCCTTCGCCGTCGCGCCACCCGATTACCGGGCCTCTCAAGGTGATCGTCTTGGCAGCGGCGAAGCCGGTCGGCCAATCGAACAGCATCCGGGCGGCAGGATCGGGCTCCAGGGCAAAACCATGCGCGTCGCCCTGTACCCGTCCGGCCAGCCCCTTGATGCCGGGAACTCCGTTGGCCGGGGCGAACTGCAACGATTCGAAATTCGCGCTGGCGACCATGGGTCCGCCGCGGCGGCCGATGATGCGCAGGTCGCGGACCGTGGCGTCCGGGTCGGCGGCATGCAGCCAGCGTCGCAGCGGCGGCGGCAGACGATCGCTCAGCGCTGCGACGGACAGCAGTGGACCTACCCTGATCCGTTCCGCGAGTACCCCGAAGCGATCGCCGCCGGCGATCAGGAGGCCGTCGAGTTGGTGCACGACCGAGGCATCGGTGAATCGCAGGCGGGGCGCATCCAGCCGCCACCCGTCGGCTGTCAGGTGCCAGCGCGCACCGGTCTGGATGTGCTCGAACTGGCGCTGTGGAGGCGCCCGGTGCGCGTCCAGCGCGGAACCTTTCAGGACGACATCATCCAGCGCAGCCTCGACGGTCACCATGGCAATCCGGTGGTGGCGCAGCTCGGCCCAGGCTTCGGCCCGACCGGCACCGCTCCCGACGCTGACCCCGGCCAGCTGCAGCAGCGGCGACCACGGTTCCAGCTGTGCCCGGCGCGAGCCCACGTAGGCCGTGCCGTCGCCCGTGGCCCGGTTGAAATCCAGCTGCCCGTCGAGCGCTCCCGACGTGTCGCGGCCGCTGGACCCCGTCGGCCAGGCGCGTACACCGGCCCGGACCCGATCGCCTTCCACGCGCAGGCGCAGGTCGATTCGGGGAACGTGTGCGTCGATGCCCAGCATCGGCGCCAGCACCGCCAACTCGCCGTCGATGACCTGCAACTCGCCCAGCCCCTCCAGCGCAGCCAGCGGGTCGCCGCCGGCCTGCCGCTGCCCCGGCAGGCCACGCACCTGCCAGCGGCCGTCGCTGGCGCGCTCCAATGTGAGATCAAGGCCGCGCAGGCGTAATTCGGAGAACGAACCACCCGGCAGCAGCCCGGCGTAGATCGACACCAGCATTTCGGCGTCGCCAATCGTGAACGCCTGGCTGCCCTCGCCCACCCGCAGGTTGTCCAGTTCCAGAAGCGGACCGCGCCGCGTCCATTCCGTACGAACCTCGTCGAAGGCGATGACGCGCCCCGTGCGCTGACCCAGCCAGGCCGCGACCCTGTCGGGGTGCTGCTCGACCAGCGGCAACAACTGGCTGACCGTACCGAGCACCATCGCCACCAGCACGAGCAGCACGGCCACGGTGTAGCCAAGACCACGTCGCGCCAGCCGCAGACGACGGCGCAGGGCACTCACAGGCGCGCCGCCGCCCGCGACAGAACCTCAGAGCAGGACGACATCGAACTGCTCCTGCGAATACTGCTCATCGGGCTGGAAGCGGATCGACTTTCCCAGGAATTCTTCCAGCTCCAGGATCGCCGCCGATTCCTCGTCGGTGATGCGCGCGACCACTTTTGGCGAGGCGATCACCAGCAGCCGGGCGGCATCGAACTGCCGGACCTGGCGCACGATCTCGCGGAAGATCTCGTAGGTGACGGTCTCGGCCGTCTTCAGCGTGCCGCGGCCGCCGCACTCGTGGCAGGCTTCGCTGAGCTGGCGCTCCAGGCTCTCGGTGGTGCGCTTGCGCGTCATCTCCACCAGCCCGAGCGGCGAGAAGTCGTACACGGTGGTCTTGGCGTGGTCGCGCGTCAGCGCTTTTTCGAGCTGGCGCAGCACCTGGCGCTTGTGCTCGGCGTCGTGCATGTCGATGAAGTCGATGATGATGATGCCGCCCAGGTTGCGCAGCCGCAGTTGCCTTGCCACCGACTGCGCCGCCTCCAGGTTGGTGCGGTAGACCGTTTCCTCCAGGTTGCGCTGGCCGAGAAACGAACCGGTGTTGACGTCCACCGTGGTCATCGCCTCGGTCTGGTCGATCACCAGGTAACCACCGGATTTCAGCGGCACCTGCTTGGCCAGCGCGCGCTGGATCTCATCCTCTACGCCGTACAGGTCGAAGATCGGCCTGGCGCCGGCGTAATGCTCGATTTTCTCGTCCAGGCCCGGCAGGTACTGCGCCGCGAACCCGCGCAGCCGGTCGCAGGTCTCGCGCGAATCGACCTTCACCTTTTCCACGTCGCGCCGCATCAGGTCGCGGACGGCACGCAGCGGCAGGCTGAGATCCTCGTAGACCCGGCCGCCGATCCGCGCGCTCTGCGAATTCTGCTCGATCAGCGCCCAGGCCCGGCCAAGGTAGGCGACGTCCTCGGCCAGTGCTTCTTCCGACTGGCCTTCCGCATTCGTGCGCACGATGTAACCGTGCCGGGTGCCGTCGGGGGTCAGCGCGGCGGCCAGCGCGGCGATGTGCGACTTCAGGCGCAGGCGCTCGGCTTCGTCCTCGATGCGCGCCGACACGCCGATCACGCGCGTGCGCGGCAACAGCACCAGGTAGCGCGAAGGGATGCTCAACTGCGTGGTCAGCCGCGCGCCCTTGCCGCCGATGGGATCCTTCACCACCTGCACGATGATTTCCTGGCCGTCGCGCAGCAGTTCGGCAATCGGGCGCGTCGGCACCGGCGGCAACGGCGCCTCTTCCGTGGCTCCGGTGCCATTGGTGAGCGGGCCGGGCTTGATGATGTCGGCCGCGTGCAGGAACGCCGCGCGCTCCAGCCCGATATCGATGAACGCCGCCTGCATGCCCGGCATCACGCGCTGCACCCGGCCCTTGTAGATGTTGCCGACGACGCCGCGCGACCAGCCGCGTTCGATGTGCAGTTCCTGCAGCATCCCGTTTTCCACGACGGCGACGCGGGTTTCGCGCGGCGTCACGTTGACCAGGAGCTCCTCGGTCATGCGCCTGCCTCATTGCAGTTCTCTTCGGGCATGTCGGTCCGCGTCGCCCTCATGCGAGTGCTCCGAACTGGCGCAGCAGGGCGGCCGTCTCGTACAGCGGCAGTCCGACGACCCCGGAGTAGCTGCCCGACAGGTGCCGCACGAAGCGTTCGGCGCCGCCCTGGATCGCGTACCCCCCGGCTTTGCCGTGGCATTCGCCGGAGGCGACGTAGGCGGCGATCTGCACATCGTTGATCGCGGCGAACGTGACCTCCGAGACGGACACCGCCTGTTCGGACCTGACCTTGCCGGCCATCACCGTCACCGCCGAGAGCACCCGGTGGGTGCGGCCCGAGAGGCGACGCAGCATGGACGCGGCGTGCTCGTCATCGTTGGGCTTGCCGAGCACCTCGTCGTCGAGGATCACCTCGGTGTCCGCGCCCAGCACCAGTGAGCCGGGGCTCACCGCAGCTTTCGACCAGCCCGCGGCCGCTTTCTCGCGCGCCACACGGCGCACGTAGGCCTCGGCAGCTTCGCCGGGCTGGCGCTGTTCGGGTATGTCGAGATCGATCACCTCGAATGCGAGGCCAAGTCGGACCAGGAGTTCACGTCGTCGGGGGGATCTGGAGGCGAGATATAGCATCGGATGCAGGATAACCTGCGCCGACTGAGCGCCAGCCACGCATGAACGGGTCAGCCCCGCTCCGCCTCACGGCCCGTTCACCGGACAACCGCGTCCACTGTCCACGGCCCTCTCCGATCCGCCGTCCAATTCACGGATCCAATCGCCACGACCATCCACCAACAGGAACTCCATATGCCACAACCAACGCTGATCCGCCGGCTCGTTCTGGTCTCCGCCATTGGCGCCGGCCTTGCATGCGCCACGGCCACGTCCGCCCAGGTGGCGCCGACTTCGCCCTCGCCGACCCCGCCCCCGACGAGCCGGGTCGGTGCCGACCAGTCCACCGGTACGCTGCTGTCGGTTTCCGCGCAGGGGGAGGCCCGCCGGGTTCCGGACGTCGCGCGCATATCGGCCGGCGTGGTGACCCAGGCCGCGGATGCCAACGCTGCCATGCGCGCCAACGCAGAGCAGATGACGCGAGTGATCGACGCCATCAAGCGTGCCGGGATCGCTGCACGCGACGTCCAGACCAGCGGCATCAACCTCAATCCGCAGTACCGCTACGGCGAGAACCAGCCGCCGGTGATCACGGGCTACCAGACCAGCAATACCGTGGAACTCACGGTTCGCGAACTGGACCGGCTGGGCGCGATCCTGGACGCGCTGGTGTCGGTGGGAGCCAACCAGATCAACGGCCCACGCCTGGAGGTCGAGGACACAGTGGCGGCCTACGACGAAGCCCGCCGCGCCGCCTTGGATAAGGCGCAGCAGCGCGCAGGCATGTATGCAAAATCACTGGGCATGCAGGTGCGGCGGATCGTGAGCATCAGCGAGGGCGGTGGCATGGGCCCGCCAATGCCGATGATGGCGATGGCACGGATGGAAAAGGCCAGCGATACGTCGGTGTCACCCGGTGAAAACACGCTTTCGGCCAATCTGGACGTCGTGTTCGAACTGGAGCGCTGAGCCACATGCCCGAGAAAACCGCACCACCGGCCCCGGATCCCGATCCGGGAAAGAACCCCGGATACGCCGAATCCCAGCCGCGCGACAAGCGTGACGCGAAGATCGACGCTCCCCGCCCACAGCCCAACCCCGATGAGGGCGGCGTTTCCCGCGAGCCGGAAGTAGAAGCCGACCCCGCCCGCGAAGACGACTGAACCGCCTCAACTCCGCGCGCAAACCTCCGGCGGCCCCCGCGTTCCTGAACAGGAGCTGCGCGGGCCGCCGGCCTGCTATTGCGAAGAAGCGCGACACCGGCGCAGTTTCAAGGCGTGGCACCGCCGACGGCGCAGTCACCCAGGCGATGTCCACGCGTTGTTGTTCGTAGTGAAATCCGGACATTGAAAGGTTCCGGACTCCAGCGCCCTGGCGCAGTCAGGGCGCAGCCGACGACAGGAGCTGGCCATGACACACACCGCCGATCGCTCGATTTCCAACCGCCTCTTTTCCCACGCCCCCCGTCCCGCTTCCAACGCGAAAGACTGCGGGCCGCGCGTACGCCTCGAGGGGGAGCGCATCGCCGCCAACGCCGGCGCGATCACCGTGCACGTCGTGGTGTTGATGCTGCTGCTGGTGCCTGCGGCCGCTCCAGAACTGATACCGAAGATCATCGACACCGAAGTGATATGGGTGCCTCGTGAAAGACCACCGATGGTCAAACCGATTCCGGTGCCGGTCACGGCCGCGCCTGCCGTCCCCGAGCCGCGGACACCGACGGTCCAGGCGCAGCCGAAGGCGCCGCCGGTGCTGATGGCCACCGCCGAGCCGCTAGACACCGCTGCGACCAGCGAGATCCCGCTGGTGCCTACCGGTACCAGCAACTCGATCGCCTCCATCGCACCGCCGCAGACCGGTGCTCAACTCCAATACGCGTCGGCACCGCCGCCGGCCTATCCGCGCGACGCGCTGCGCGAGGGCCTCGGCGGGACCGTGCTGCTGCAGGTGCTGGTCGATACCGACGGGAAACCGCTGCAGGTCGACGTGGCCCGCAGCAGCGGACACCGGTCACTGGATCGGGCGGCCCGCCGCCACGTGCTCGCGCGCTGGATGTTCCACCCCGCGGTACAGGACGGTCGGCCGGTACAGGCCATTGGCCTGGTGCCTGTGGAGTTCGCCCTGCGCCAGTAACCGGTGCTTCCCGTTTCCCTCTCCCGAAGCGAAGAGGGAAACGGCAGCCGGGGCGCTCAGCCGCGGTGGTAAGGATGGTTGGCCAGCATCGCCGCGGCCCTGTACAACTGCTCGGCGGCAATCAGCCGCACCAGCATGTGCGGCAGGGTCAGCGGCCCCAGTGACCAGTTCTCGTCGGTTCGCGCCAGCACTGATTCGGCGTGCCCTTCCGGGCCGCCAATCAACAGCGCGAGGTCTCGGCCTTGCGTGCGCCAGTGCTCCAGCCGCTGCGCGAGCTGCTCGGAACTCCAGGCCTTGCCGCGTCCATCCAGCGCCACCAGCAGCGCGGATTTCGGCAGTGCAGCGATCACGCGAGCTCCCTCGTCCGCCGTCGCGCGTGCGGTGTCGCGGTTCTTGCCGCGCAGGCCGGGTTCGACCTCCACAAGCTCCAGTGGCAGCCAGTGCGACAGGCGCTTCTGGTACTCGGCGAATCCTTCGGCGACCCAGCGCGGGGCGTGTTCGCCTACCGCGATCAGGCGGGCCTTCACTGCCGATTCCGCACTGTGGCGCTCGCAGAAGGCGAATCGACCGGAATGCCACGCGGGGGCGACGACGAAACGGCGCCGATCAGGCGCCGTTTTCGTTGAAACCGTGCCGCGTGGCCGCGCACGATCACGACTACATCCGGTCTTCCAGATGGGCCTGGTCGACGTCACCGTATTCGTCCATGTCCTCCGGCGGCTGGTCGCCGACGGTCCACAGCCGCTCCAGCGCGTAGAACTCGCGCACCCGCGGCAGCATCACGTGGACGACGACGTCGCCCAGGTCCACCAGCACCCATTCGGCCTCGCGCTCGCCTTCCACGCCCAGCGGCATGATGTCCAGCTTCTTGGAGAACACGACCACTTCGTTGGCGATCGATTTGACGTGACGCGTCGAAGTGCCCGATGCGATCACCATGTAATCGGTGACGCTGCTCTTCTCGCGGACGTCGATTTCGACCACGTCCTTGGCCTTGAGCTCCCCGAGTGCGTCGCGCACCGTCTGCAGCAGGGCGTCCGTGGAGGGCGGCGGAGTGGGCAGGCGGGTCTTGATGACTTGGGCTTGGCTGGTCAAGGGATGCTCTGGGATACGTTGTGTGGTCGATTATAACGGAGCCGATGAGGACGGCCGGCCGGCATGCAGCTGGTGATGCTCGATGTAGCCGGCAACCGCCTCCGGAACAAGGTGTCGCCAGGGTTTGCCATGGGCGATCCGCTCGCGGACGTCACTGGCCGACTCGGGCCGCAACGGCAGGCCGAGCTTGAACAGCCTTCCCGCGGGTTCCGCGCGCAGGGCCGCGGGGCTGTCGACCCAGCGCCCAGCGATGAACGACTCGAGCTCCGGCGGCAGTGGCGCAACCGGCGCGTCACTGCCGCGATCGGCGATGACGAAATGGGCCATGTCGAACAGGGACTGCCAGTCTTTCCAGCCTGCCAGCCCGCGCAGGCTGTCGCCACCGATCAGCAGCGCAACGGGGGCCGTGTCGCCTAGTTCGGCCCGAAGGCGGCGCAGTGTCTCGGCGGTGTACGAGGGCGTGTCGCGGTCGAACTCGCGGCGATCCACCAGCAGGCCCTCCTCGCCTGCCACGGCAAGGTCGAGCATGCGCGCCCGCTGCGATGCGTTGGCGCCCGGCGCCGGCCGGTGTGGCGGGTCCGGAGCCGGCATCAGGCGGATGGTCGCGTCCAGGGTGTCGCGCGCCTGGCGGGCGACCGCCAGATGACCGTTGTGGACCGGGTCGAAGGTGCCACCGTAGAAGACGGTGAGGGGGACCGGTACCGGCATCACGCGCCGGAGCTGGCCAGCAGCATGGCGGCACGGGGGTCGGCAACGGCGAGCAGCAGCCGCTCGAGCGCGATCCACGGATCCTGCGGGTCCTGACCGGGAATCGGACGCCCTTTCGCAATGCGATCCACGCGGCCGGCGTGCACGACGAATGCATCCCAGTGCGATGGTCGGTGGCGCCGCAGTGCACGCTGATAGACCGCCTGCTTGGAATCCCAGATCCGCTGCGCCTTGAACTCCGCCGCGAGGTTCCCGCCCCGATCCTGCACCTGCGCCAGTGCGGCGCCACGTTGCAGTTCCATGACGATCATCCCCAGCAGCGCCGGCACCGCCTCGCCCTCGCTGCGCAGTCCAGCGAGCATGCGCGACACCTGCGGACCCTCTCCATTGAGCGCCGCGTCCACCAGCCGGAATACATCGAAGCGCGCGGCATCGGCGACCAGTGCGTCCATGCGTTCGACGTCGAGCGTGCTGCCGTCGCTCAGCAGCGCCAGCTTGTCGACCTCCTGCGCAGCCGCGAGCAGGTTGCCCTCCACACGATCCGCCAGCCGCTGTACCGCAGCGCGATCAGCCTTGACGCCGTGGGTGCGCAGACGGCGCTCGATCCATTCCAGCAGTTCGTGCGGCTTGACCGGCCAGGCAACCGCGACGCAGCCGATGCGCCCGATGGCCTCGCTCCACTTGCCGCCATGCTGCCGGCTCCATTCGCCAGCCGTGACCATCAGCACCACGTCCGACGGCGGCGCGGCGCAGAAGTCGCTGATCAGGGCCGCACCTTCCTTGCCGGGCTTGCCGGTCGGCAGCCTCAGCTCGACCAGCCGTCGGCTCGCGAACAGGCTCGGCGCGCGGAAGCTCGCCTCCATCGCGGCCCAGTCGGCCTCGCGCCGACCTTCGGTTTCGTAGACCTCCCGCTCGGCGATACCCTGCCGCCGGGCGGCCGCGCGAACCGCGTCGGCGGCCTCCAGGACGCGGAGCTGCTCCGGACCTGCGATCAGGTAGGCGGGAAGAAGCGGCTGGGACTCCAGCTGGCTGGCCAGCTGTTCCGGCTTCAGCTCCATCTCAATTCGGGGCGGGCTGCCCGCCACCGGACGCATCGACTTCGGCGGCGTTGCGCGCGACGACCCCGAGACGGCGCAGGACCGAAGAGGTCATTTCGCGGCTCAGTTCGCGGACCAGGATGGAACGCTCGCCCTCGGTGCCAATCGAGGCATTCGGGATGGAGATGTAGTCGCGGGACAACTCGATCGTCTGCTGCGGTACCAGCTTGCTGCCGTCGCCCCGGCGCAACTCGAACACCACCGCGTAGCGGAGGCTGAATTCCTGCCCGCGTCCCAGCGAGTCGACGCTGATCGGCGTGTCGCCCCATCGCTCGGCCTTGATCTCCAGCACGCTGGGGTTCTTGTCGTCGGCAGTGGCCGGCACCGCACCGGCGCGCGTCAGCGCCTGTGCAAGCGATTCGGCCAGCGGACTGACGGGATTGGCCGACACCACTTTCACCGGCCCCAGATCGGGCGGCAGGGTCAGGGCATTGCGAAGTTGGAATCCGCAGGCCGCCAGGGCGAGCGTCAGGAGAATCGGCAGGAGGAGACGGGTCATGGGCGAAGTCTGGACGACGCGGTCGAAGGCGGCAAGCGCGCCGTCAGGATGGCCGGCGGCGCGTGCGGGGTCGGGGGCGGAAAACACTGACCGACCGGAACAGGGCGTTCTCAGCCGGCGACGATGTTGACGACCTTGCCGGGCACCACGATCACCCGCCGCACCGACTGGCCCTCCAGGAACCTGGCCACGCCCGGCTCGGCCAGCGCGAGGCGCTGCACCTCATCGTTGTCCGTTCCCACGCCCACCTCGATCGTCCCGCGAAGTTTGCCGTTGACCTGCACCGCCAGGGTGAGCGCGTCGCGAACCAGCGCCGCCGGATCCGCCTGCGGAAACCGCACGTCCTCCAGCAGCGTTTCGGGGTGGCCCAGCGCCTGCCACAGCGCATGACTCATGTGCGGCGTGACCGGGTTGAGCAGAAGCACCATCGACTCGAGCACCTCGTGGCGCACCGCGCGGCCCTGGTCGCTCATGTCGTCGAATTTCGAAACATGGTTGAGCAGTTCCATCAACGCCGCGATTGCGGTGTTGAAGCTGTGGCGGCGGCCGTAGTCGTCGCCGACCTTCTCGATGGTCGCGTGCAGTTGCCTGCGCAGCGTCTTCTGCGCAGCGTCCAGCCTGGCGGTGTCGACCTCCGGATGATCGGGTTGACCCACGTGCGACAGCACCTCGCGCGCGAACCTGCGCAGGAAGCGCGTCATGCCCTCCACACCCGCTTCGTTCCACTCCAGCGACTGCTCCGGCGGCGCGGCGAACATCGAGAACAGCCGCACCGTGTCGACCCCGTACTTCTCGACCATCTGCTGCGGATCCACGCCGTTGTTCTTCGACTTGGACATCTTCTCGACGCCGCCGATCGACACCGGCTGCCCGTCGGCCTTGAGCGTCGCGCCGGTGATCCGGCCCCGTTCGTCGCGCTGGATATCCACGTCGGCGGGATTGATCCAGTCGCGCCTGCCGTCGTCCATTTCGCGATGGAAAGTATCGGCGATGACCATGCCCTGGGTCAGCAGGTTGACGACGGGTTCGTCGCTGGCGACCAGGCCCTGGTCGCGCAGGAGCTTGTGGTAGAAGCGGAAATACAGCAGGTGCATGATCGCGTGTTCGACGCCGCCGATGTACTGGTCGATCGGCAGCCAGTGGTTGGCGCGTTCGTCGACCTGGGTGGCGGCGCCAGGCGATGTGTAGCGCGCGTAGTACCAGCTGGACTCCATGAAGGTGTCGAAGGTGTCGGTCTCGCGTTCGGCGGCACCGCCGCAGCTTGGGCAGGAGGTCTGCCGCCACAGCGGATCGGCCTTGATCGGCGAGCCGGTCCCCATGAATTCGACATCCTCGGGCAGCAGCACCGGCAACTGGTCCTCCGGCACCGGCACGGCGCCACACGACTGGCAGTAGATGACCGGGATCGGACAGCCCCAGTAGCGCTGGCGGCTGACGCCCCAGTCGCGCAGCCGGAAGTTGATGCGCCGCGCTCCGCCGCCATGGGTCTCCAGGCGCGCAGCCACGAACTCGAACGCCTGCTCGAAATCCATTCCGTCCATGTCGCCGGAGTTGACCAGCCAACCGCGTTCAATCCAGGCGCCCTGCTCGTCCATCCTGTGCTGGAAGTCCTCGATCACCTGCACCGCGGCGCGGGTGTCGTAGGCGTCGGCTGCGCGCGCTTCGCCCAGTGCGACGGCCATTGGATCGACGTGCTGCCCAAGGTCGTGCCGTATCTCCAGCAACGCTTCCTTGACGACATCGGGCACGATCACGGTCCTGATCGGCAGCCGGTACTGGCGGGCGAACTCCCAGTCGCGCTGGTCATGTCCGGGCACGGCCATGACCGCACCGGTGCCGTAGCTCATCAGGACGAAGTTGGCGACGTACACCGGCAGCACGTCGCCGCTGATCGGGTGGATCGCACGCAGGCCGGTGTCCATCCCACGTTTTACCTGAGTCTCCAGTTCGGCCTCGGTGGTACCGCCTTTTCGCAGATCGGCAATGAAAGCCGCAAGGTCGGGGTCGGTCTTTGCCGCCTGCATCGCCAGCGGATGCTCGGCGGCGATCGACAGGAACGTTACGCCCATGAGCGTGTCCGGGCGCGTGGTGAACACGGTGATCGGCTCGACCGCACTGGCGCGCTCGTCGCGCACGTCGAAGCGGATATCCATGCCTTCGGAGCGCCCGATCCAGTTGCGCTGCATCGTCTTGACCGAGTCCGGCCAGCCCGGCAGCGTGTCGAGTCCGTCCAGCAGTTCCTGCGCGTAATCGGTGATCCTGAGGAACCACTGCGGTATTTCGCGTTTCTCCACCAGCGCGCCGGTGCGCCAGCCTCGTCCCTCGATCACCTGTTCGTTGGCGAGCACGGTCTGGTCGACCGGGTCCCAGTTGACGACCGAATTCTTCCGGTAGGCCAGTCCCTGCTTCATCAGCCGCACGAACATGCGCTGCTCGTGCACATAGTACGAAGGATCGCAGGTGGCGAATTCGCGCGACCAGTCGATCGCATACCCCATCATCCGCAGCTGCTGCTTCATGTGCGCGATGTTGGCGTAGGTCCATTTCGCCGGAGCGGTCCTGTGCTTTATCGCGGCGTTCTCGGCCGGCAGGCCGAACGCATCCCAGCCCATCGGCTGCATGACGTTGTAGCCACACATGCGCTTGTGGCGGCTGATCACGTCGCTGATCATGTAGTTGCGCACATGGCCCATGTGCAGCGCACCGGACGGGTACGGAAGCATCGACAGGCAGAGGTACTTGGGCCTGGGCGAGCTTTCATCGACCTCGTATGCGCGGGTGGCATCCCAGAACCGCTGGGCGGCGGTTTCGGCGGAGCGCGGGTCGAACGCGCGGAGGTCGTCGGGGGCTTGGCTGGACACGGTCTTGGGCGCAACAGGGAAGACCGCGAAGCCTACCGCAGTGCACAAGGGGCTGCCATTCGCCACGGTTGACGACGCAGGCGGCTAGAGCGATTCGGGTCCATTATTGCCGCAGCCTGGCGCAGGTACGGAGGGCAGCGAGCGGTCTTTTTACCTTGCCGGTGTGACCGGGACGCATCATGCTCCGCTCATCACCCATGATCCTGTATCCATGGGAGTGAAATGACCGCCATCCACACTTCCCTCCGCCAGTACCATTTTCCGATCCTCTCTCTGGCGATCCTCGTGATGCTCGGGGCTGCGGCCACCATGATATGGGGTGTCCGTGGCGTGGCGCGCAGCACGGGGCAGGTAGAGCACAGCTACCGCGTGGTTGCAGCAATCCACGCCGCCGTCGCGACGGTGCGCGAAGCCGAATCCCACGCGCGGTCCTATCGGATTACCGGCAGCACCGAGCAGTTGGCTGAATATCTCGCCGCCCTTGGTCCTGCCAGGCATGAGTTGTCGCATGTGGTATCGCTGGCTCGTGGGGACGCGGTCCAACACGCGCTGGCCCTGCAACTGCGGGAGCGGACCCAGGCCCGGCTCGCGGACATTACCCGGCTTGTCGCCTTGCAGCAGGAGGAAGGCGCCGAACAGGCCCGTGCAGCCAGCATGAGCGGCACCGGGGTGGCGCTCATGAAGGAACTGACCGACATCGCCGACGAGATGGTGGGCAGGGAGCAGGCGCTGCTCGATAGCCGCCGCGCGGCGAGCCGGTCGCGCACCAACCTGCTCACGACCGTGGTGGTCCTGGGCGTCTCGATTCCGATGCTGCTACTGGCGCTGCTGCTTGCGGGACTCACCCGTGAAAACCGCCGCAGCCGGGAACTGGAACTCGAAGCGCAGCAGGCGGTGCGCGAACTGGAAGACTCGCTGGTGCAGCGCGATCGCCTGTCCGAACAGCGGCGCCGGCTCGGCATCTATGCCGGCCTGCTGCAAAGCTGCAACAGCATCGAAGAAGCCGCCAGCGTCACCGCCCGCGTGATCTCCGAGTTGTGGCCGGCCTCAGGTGGACGCTGTTACGTGTTGCGCGCATCGCAGAACCTGGCTGAAACCGCCTCCCGGTTTGGTGACGAGCCCATCGCCAGTGCCGACCTTCTGCAGCCGGAACAGTGCTGGGCCCTCCGCCGGGGGCAGCCGCACAGGACCGATCCCCGGCACGGGCAGGTGCGCTGCGATCATCTCGACTCAACCACGTCGATGGCGGGCGTATGGACGCTCTGCCTCCCGCTCATGGCCCAGGGCGCGTCGCTGGGAATGCTGCATGTCAGTGCCCTCGACAAGGACGTGGATGCCGACGTCGACAGCGCCGCACTGGAGGCCATCGCCGAACAGTTGAGCCTCGCCCTGGCGAACCTGCATCTGCGCGACACGCTGCGCGTGCAGTCCATCCGTGACCCCCTGACCGGCCTGTTCAACCGTCGCTACCTGGAGGAGAACCTGATGCGCGAGGTGCAGCGTTGCGAGCGGCGCGGCCTGCCCTTGTCGGTGCTCATGCTGGACGTGGATCACTTCAAGCGGTTCAACGACGAGCACGGCCACGCGGCCGGCGATGCGCTTCTATCGAAGATCGGACAGACGCTCTCCGCGATGACCCGCAGCGAAGACATCGCCTGCCGGTACGGCGGCGAGGAATTCACCATCGTCCTCCCGGAGACCGACGCCGCCGATGCACGGCACCGTGCCGAGGACATACGCGCGGCGATCGCGTCCACCACGGTCCAGTACATGCGCCAGAGCCTGGGACCCAACACCGCCTCCATCGGAGTGGCCACTTTTCCGCAGGACGGCGACCATCCCGAGCGGCTGCTCGCAGTTGCGGATGCGGGGCTTTACCGCGCCAAGTCGGCCGGGCGCAATCAAGTGGCCGGACCCATCCAGTCCGCCTGAAGCCTGCAAGCGGTCCGTACCGTGCAGGAAGGCACAGATCCTTCGGATCTGCGCGGCCCCCGTCGCTGTTCATGAATTGGGCGTAGGCGCACGGCCCACCTGGGTGCAGGGCGGTGCCCGTCGTCGACTATCATCGGCCCCTGCCCTGGTTTGGATTCCGCCCATGCGCCTGTTGCCCTGGACCACCCTGTTTGCCGTGCTGGTCTGCTCCCCTGTCCTTGCGGCCGAGCCTGCCACCGCCCTGCAATGCGGCAAGCTGTTCGACAGCCGCAGCGGAAAAATGCTCGACGCGCGAACCGTGGTGGTCCGCGACGGGAAGGTGTCCGAAGTTCTTCAGGGACTGGTTGCGGTCCCCGGCACGCGCACCATCGACCTTTCCACGCACACCTGCTCCCCCGGCTGGACCGACCTGCACGTCCACATGGCGAGCCAGTCCAGCCCCCAGAGCTACTCCGAAGGTTTCCGGCTCGACCCTGCGGACCATGCGTTCCGATCCGTGGGCTATGCGCGCAAGACCCTGCACGCCGGGTTCACCAGCGTGCGTGACTTGGGCGGCGAAGTGACGCCGCACCTGCGCGACGCGATCAACGCGGGCCTGATCGACGGACCGCGCATCTGGGCCGCAGGGAAGTCGATCGCCACCACCGGCGGCCACGCCGATCCCACCAACGGCTACAACACGGTGCTGTCGCACCTGCTCGGTCCGCCCGGGCCCACCGAAGGCGTCATCAACTCGCCCGAAGAAGCACGCCAGGCGGTGCGCCAGCGCTACAAGGACGGCAGCGACGTGATCAAGATCACCGCCACCGGCGGCGTGCTGTCGTACGCGAAGTCCGCCGATGCGCCACAGTTCACCGTCGAGGAAATCCGCTCGGTCGTCGACACCGCCAGGGACTACGGTTACCGCGTCGCGGCGCACGCACATGGCGAAGAAGGCATGAAACGCGCGGTGCTCGGCGGCGTCGACACGATCGAGCACGGCACCTACATGAGCGACGACGTGATGTCGCTGATGAAGCAGAAAGGCACGTGGTACATCCCGACCATCCATGCCGGGCGGTTCGTCGCCGAGAAGGCGAAAGTCGACGGCTACTTCCCTGACGTGGTCCGGCCGAAGGCCGCGCGCGTCGGCGCCCTGATCCAGGACACCGCCGGCCGCGCCTATCGCAATGGCGTCAAGATCGGCTTCGGCACCGACATGGGCGTGGGTCCACACGGCGACAATGCGCGCGAGTTCATCTACATGGTCGAAGCCGGCATCCCCGCCGCGTTCGCCCTGCAGTCGGCGACCGTCCGCGCCGCCGAGGTGCTCGGCGTGCAGGATCAGGGTGCGGTCGAACCGGGCCTGCGCGCGGACATCATCGCGATGCCGCGCGATCCACTGGCCGACATCGATGCGGTGATGGGCGTGGACTTCGTGATGAAGGACGGCACCATCCATTCCCAGCCCGCGGCACGCCCATGAGCGGAGAGTGGCTGGGTTACATGGCCGCGGTGCTGACGACGCTGTCGTTCGTGCCGCAGGCGGTCAAGACCATTCGCACGAGGGACACGAGCGGCATCTCGATCGCGATGTACGTGATGTTCACCGTGGGCATCGGCTTCTGGCTTGCGTACGGAATCGCGCTGGGTTCGTGGCCGATGATCGGCTGCAACCTGATCACGCTGCTGCTGGCTGGGACCATTCTTGGTCTCAAGATCCGCTACCGCTGAATCGCACGCCGAGCGGCCAGTCCCGCGGCCAGCAGCGCGGTAAACCACAGCGCAAGTCCGACCCGCTGGGATATGCCGGTTGGCATTTCCAGCGGCGCATACAGCACGAACAACGGCAACAGCACCGCGGTCGCGCCGGCCGCGATGCGAAGACCGCCGAGGCCCCGCCCTGACGAAAGCCCGGCAGCGAGCATCACGCCTCCCGCCGCGAAGGACAGCCACCACAGGGTCCAGGCCGTCGCATGCAGGCGCCCGACCGTGGCTTCCACATCCACCGGGTCCAGCGGCAACATTCCCTGTGCTGCAAACGCCAGCGCCGACAACAGCCACATCCAGCTGCCGATCCGGGCAGGCCAGCGCGCCAGCTCCAGGCGACCGCGCAGGGCGAACATCACAACGGCTGCCAGCAGCCCGGGCACGACATAGCCAAGCAAGTTGAATGCGAGTGCCCCAGGCTGTCCCTGCCCGCCCAGCAGCGCAGGTGGGTGCAGCGCCTGCGAATAGCCATCCACCGCAGTGCCGAACCCGATCAAGGCCAGCACAAACAGTGCAATCGCCAGCGCCGCTGTAACGTCTGTCCGCCCGATCATTCGTTCCCGCCCATTGCCGCCTGGCCAGACTCAAGGTTACGCGGAACCGCCGAATAATCCGCCAGCCGTCTCGTCCACGGTGCGACGCGGCGGTGCCATGGCGCGCTGCCTTTGTTGGAATGGGCCGCATCCGCCACCATGTGGTGACGATCGCCTCAAGGAGTCGCCCATGTCCATCACCGCAGATCCGTTGCCGCACGTCATCGATGTCACTACCGACACGTTCGAAGAGGAGGTTCTGCGCAAATCCCTGAGCATCCCGATCCTGGTCGAGTTCTGGGCTGAATGGTGCGCGCCGTGCAAACAACTCGGACCGGTGCTGGAGAAAGTCGCGGCCGACTACCACGGCGCATTCGTGCTGGCGCGCATCGATGTCGAGAAGGAGCAACAGCTTGGCGCTGCCTTCCAGGTGCGCTCGATTCCCAGCGTGTATTTGCTGCGGGATGGCGAACTGTTCGCCAACTTCGCCGGCGCGCTCCCGGAGGCGCAGGTGCATGAATTCCTGAAGACGCACGGCGTCACGCCGGCCGATGCACCGGAAAAGGAGGCGGTCGAAGCTGGTTCGCTCAATCCCTACGCCGAGGTGATCCGGCTGCGCCAGGAAATGGTGACCAGCCCCGAAGCCGACACCCTCAAGCTAGATCTGGCGCTGTTGCTGCTGCAGACCGGTGAGGTCCAGGAAGCCGAGCAACTCCTTGAATCCCTGCCAGCGAGTCTGGGCGCGGATGATCGTGCGCTGCGCGCCCGTGCGCGGCTGGCTTTGCTCAACCGGGTCGAGGACGCACCTGCGCCGACGGTGCTGGAACAGGCGATCGCCACCGATCCTGACGATCTGGGCGCCCGATATCTGCTGGGCTCCCGACTGATCGTGGGCGGGCAGCCCGAGGCAGGTCTCGAGCAGTTGATCGAGATGCTGCGAAGGGACCGGAACTACGAGAGCGGGCTTCCGCGCAAGGCTCTGATCGAAGCATTTCTGGTGGTCGATGACGATCAACTGGTCAGCCGCTTCCGCCGCAGGATGGCCTCGCTGCTGTTCTGATCACGGGTCTGGCGCCCAGCACCTGCCCCTGCCCCTGCCCTGTACGACCCGGCCCTGCAGAGCAGGCTGCCACCCCGCAGGATTCGCAGTACGCATCCGTACGGTAATATCCCGGAATGAAAGCCAGCACCTTCCGCCGTGTGCTCAACCTGTGGCCGCCCTTCCTGTTCACGGGCATTCACGTTACCCGCATCTCCGAGGACTTCCGCCACGCGCGGGTCGAACTGCGGATGCGCCCGTGGAACCGCAACTACGTCGGCACCCACTTCGGCGGCAGCCTGTTTGCGATGACCGATCCGTTCTGGATGCTGCTGGCGATGAACGTGCTCGGTCGCGACTACATCGTGTGGGACAAGGCGGGCGCGATCGAATTCGTGAAACCCGGCCGCGGCACGGTGCACGCGTGCTTCGACCTGGAACCGGAGGTGCTCGATGAACTCCGCTCCGGCGCGCAGGACGGGAGCCGGCGTTTGCACTGGTTCCAGACCGATGTCGTCGATGCCGATGGCGATGTAGTGGCGAGCATACGCAAGCAGCTTTACGTGCGACTCAAGCCACCAAAACGTGCCAAAGACGACAGCATCGAAACGACGGCCTCGACGGGTGTCGGCGTCGAAGCAGGCGACGGATCTCCAGCCGCGTAGATCGCACCTGGAGTCATCAAAGGGCGTCGATGTCGCCCAACGCGCGGATCAGACGACGCGCGCGCTTGTCGGGTTTTCCGTCGGGCGCGCGGTAGCCGGTGCGCTGGGATATCCGCTCTTCGCGCAGCCGTTGCCGTTCGGCGAGGGATTCGTGGCTTTCAACATAGAGCGTCTGCGCTTCGCTGGCGGGACCGCGCTTGTCGCTGAGCCCTGATACAACGACCTCGAAGGTTTCCTCACCACGGGTGATGCGCAGCGCGTCGTCGAGACGCACCGGTCGCGCGGGTTTCACGCGCTCGGCGCCCACTTCGACCTTGCCGCTTTCGATCGCCTCGCGAGCAAGGCTGCGGGTCTTGTAGAACCTTGCCGCCCACAGCCACTGGTCGAGGCGGACAACGAAAAGATCGGAACTGGCGGATCGCGGCATGGCGAGAGAATAGCGTCGACGACATTAATCGAGGGTGTTCCGGCAAGCGGCCAACGACGACGCAAACGCAGACGGCCGCCTTTCGGCGGCCGTCGAATGCGCTCTCGCGAGCCAACTCCGGTAATCAGGCCGAAGCGGCGGCAGCCTTCGCCTTGGCGTACGCGGCCAGGTCTTCCTTGATGCGCGCCTTCTTGCCTTCCAGACCTCGCAGGTAGTACAGCTTGCCGGCGCGAACCTTGCCGCGACGCTTGACTTCGACTGAGTCGATGATCGCGCTGTGCGCCTGGAACACGCGCTCGACGCCGAAGCCGTGGGAGATCTTGCGGACGGTGAACGCCGAATGCAGGCCGCCGTTCTTCTTGGCAATGACCACGCCCTCGTACGCCTGGAGGCGCTCGCGGTTGCCTTCCTTCACCTTCACGTTGACGACAACGGTGTCGCCGGGGCTGAAGTCAGGCAGCACGCGCGTGACCTGTTCGGCTTCGAATTCCTGCAGCAGCGTGTGGATCGAGGGCTTGTTCATTGGATCGGCCTGGTGTCTGTGTTGGGGTCGCGGGCGTTGGCACGCGCCGAATCGCTGGGCCGCACGTGATGAGGCACGCCGGGCTGGTTGTTGAGCTAAGCCGCGCATTATAGCGGCAATTTTCCGCGGCTGGCTAGCTGCCCGGCTCCGGGTCTGCCGGAGCTTTAACCTGCCCGGAGACCACCACCTGCGCGGCGGCCCGCTCGCTGCGGTAGTCGGCCAGGAGCGCGCAGTCGCTTTTGGACAGTCGCGCCTCGTCCAGCAATTCCGGACGTCGTTCCCAGGTCCGGCCCAGTGCCTGCTGCCGGCGCCAGCGCGCGATCTGCGCGTGGTTCCCGGACATCAGCACCGGCGGGACCTCGCCGAGTTCGTGCGTAACCGGTCGGGTGTAATGCGGACAGTCGAGCAGGCCGTCTTCCTCAAAACTGTCCTGCACCGCCGATTCGGCATCGTTGAGCACGCCCTCCTGCAGACGCGCCACCGCATCCACCAGCACCGCCGCCGCCAGCTCCCCGCCGGACAGGATGTAATCGCCGATCGACAGTTCCTCGTCGACCTCGGCCGCCACCAGCCGTTCGTCGACCCCCTCATAGCGACCGCACAGCAGGATCAGCCGTTCGTGCCCGGCAAGCTCCCGCACCTTTGCCTGGGTCAGTTGCTGCCCCTGCGGGCTGAGGTAGATCACGCGGGCGGGCGCCGTATCGGCAGCACGCGCCTGCGACAGGCTGGCACGCAGCGGATCGATCAGCATCACCATGCCGGGGCCGCCACCGAACGGCCGGTCATCGACGCGCCGGTAGTTGCCCTGGGCGAAATCGCGCGGGTTCCAGCCATGCAGGGACAGCCGCCCGCGCTCGGCGGCCCGCCCGACCACGCCGAACGCAGCGCACTGGGCGATGAACTCCGGGAACAGGCTGATGACGTCGATGCGCATGGACGGCTCGCAGCGGAAGCGGGTGGATGGCCGAGGTTAGCCGAACGCCGTGCGGGCGTTTCCGGCATGTTTCTGGAACCCAGGGCTCGCGGACTAGAAGTCGGGATCCCAATCAACGGTGACCACGCCCGCGTCGAAATCCACCGCGGTGATGAATTGCGGCTGCAGGAACGGGATCATGCGTTCGCGCTCATCGTCCCGCGCCACCAGCACGTCGTTGGCTCCGGTCGAGAACAGGTGCGACACCGTACCGAGGCCCACGCCTTCCTGCGTCACCACGCGCAGGCCTTCCAGGTCGACCCAGTAGTACTCGCCCGGACTCGGCGGCGGCAGCGCGGAGCGGTCGACGTAGATCTCGGTGCCCCGCAGCGCTTCGGCCGCGTCGCGATCGATGACGTCGGGAAAATGCCCCATCAGGAACTTGCCGCTTTCGCGACCGCGCACGCCCTGCAACTGGCGCTCGCGGCCCTGCGCGTCGCGCAGGGTCCAGGGCTGGTAGTTGAAGATCGCCGCGCGCGGCTCGGTCCAGGACTCGAGCTTCAGTTCTCCACGCAGACCAAAGGCGCCAAGCACCCTGCCAAGGAGGATGCGGCGCCCTGAGTCGTTCATTGCGATAGCGGCCGCGCGTGGAAGTGCGCGGCCTGCGATCAGGCTGCGGTGGCCGCAGGCTGCTCGGAAGCCGCCGCCTTGGCCGCATCCTTGTACAGCGTGGCGACCTTGTCGGTCAGCTGCGCGCCCTGGCCGAGCCAGTGCTGCACGCGGGCGATGTCGAGTTCGACCCGCTTCTCGCCGCCCGTGGCAACCGGGTTGTAGTAACCGACGCGCTCGATGTTGCGGCCGTCGCGGGCGCTGCGGCTGTCGGTCACGATGATGTGGTAGAAGGGGCGCTTCTTGGCGCCGCCGCGGGTGAGGCGAATCTTGACCATCTGCTGTAGTTCCTGTGTTGCCC
>JALYOF010000088.1 GCA_030857025.1 Pseudomonadota bacterium
AGCTCAGGCCGCGGCCTTCGGTCTCCATGCGGAAGTGGTCGAGCTGGTCCTCGCTGATGCGGCCTTCCAGGTATGAGCGCGCGTAGATGCCGGGCGAGCTGTGGCCCTGGATGTAGAGCAGGTCGCCGGGGTGCTCGTCGCTGGGCGCGCGCCAGAAATGGTTGAAGCCGACGTCGTAGAGCGTGGCGCCGGATGCGAAGCTGGCGATGTGGCCGCCCAGGTCGCCGGGCTTGCGGTTGGCGCGCACCACCATCGCCATCGCGTTCCATCGGATCAGCGAGCGGATGCGCCATTCCATCGCGTGGTCGCCGGGGCTCTTGGCCTCCAGGTGCGGCGGGATGGTGTTGATGTAGGCGGTGGTCGGCTGGAACGGGAGGTGCGCGCCGGCGCGGCGGCTGACCTCGACCAGGTTTTCCAGCAGGTGGTGGGCGCGCTCCGGGCCGTCGCGGGCGATCACCGCCTGCACGGATTCGATCCACTCCTGGGTTTCGGTGGGATCCGGGTCGTTGCCCAGCAGGTCTTCCTTGAGCGCGCTGTTGTTGTCGGTCATGTGTCTCGCGGCCCCGTGGCCGCGCCTCGTGTATGGGAGTTGATTCTGAAGGGCAAGTCTAGCAGCGGCCGGAGGCGGCTCCCGGTGCCGGCCGGGATGGGTGCGACGGCGTGCCCGTGGGCGATGCGTGGCCGGCTGAGAGCGCGATGAACCGCTCGTCGGACTTGCGATGGCTGTACTTGCCCCCGCGCCGTTCAGCAGGGATCATCGGCCGTTCGGGGGCAAGCAGGGCGCGGACGCGTCCCGCGTTCACCGCGCCGCCATTTCCGGCGGCAGGCGAATACCGATGCAGCCCACCATTCCAGATTTCAACTTCATTGCTCCCCGCAGGCTTGCGGCGCTGATGCTGGCGATCGTCGCGATCGTGGTCGCGCCGTTCCTGGTGCTGCGCGTGGCGACCGAACGCAGCCTGGAAGCCGCATACCTGGTCAGTCAGGCGCTGGCGGTCGAGAAGTCCGTGCATGCGCTGAGCTATGAGGTGCGCAGCATCGAGGCGGCGGCGCTGGCGCTCGCCGCCGGCATCGACACCCCGCAGGTGCGTAAGCGCATCGCCGAGAGCACTGCCGCGCTGGACCCGGCGCTGGCGGCGATCGCCCGGCTCACGCGCGACAACCCCGAGCAGCAGGTGCGCGTCGGCGCTTTGCAGGCGCGGCTGGAAGCGCGCGCGGAGCTGAGCGACCGGATCATCGCCCACAATGCGGAGGTCCAGCGCGACGCAGGGCTGGCGCTGGTCAGCCAGATACCAGTGCGCGACCTGTCGGCCGACATCATCGCAGCCGAACGCGCACGCCTGTCGCAGCGGATGGACGAATCGCGCCGGCTGGGCGTGCAGGCATCCATGCTGACCTGGGGCGCGATGTTCGCGCAGTTGTTGCTGCTCGGGCTCATGATGTATTTCTCGCGTCGCCAGGTCGCGCGCCGAATCGAAGCCGAGCGCGAATCGCAGCGTGCCAGCGCGCGAGCGCAGGCCGTGCTGCAGACGGTGCGCGAGCCGATCGTGCTGGTCGACGACGCCATGAACGTGGTGATGCACAACACCGCGTTTTCCGAGCAGTACGCGGTAAAAGACGACATCAACGGCACCGCGCTGTCGGCGATCGGCGGCGACGCCTGGTCCGACCCCGGCACGCTGCAGCGCCTGAGCGATGTGCTGGTGCACGGACGGGAGCTGTGGGATTTCGAGCAGTCGCAGCGCTCGGCCGGCGGCAGCGACCGCATCGTGCTGATCAACGCGCGGCGCATGCCCTTGCCGGGGCGGGAGGATTGCGTGGTGCTCGTCACCGCCAGCGACATCACCGCGCAGAAGGTCACCGAGCAGCGCGTCAACGAGCTCAACCGGCAACTGGAAGGCAAGATCGAGCTGGTGTCCGAAGTCAACCGCGAGCTGGAGGCTTTCAGCTATTCGGTATCGCACGACCTGCGCGCGCCGCTGCGGCACATCGCCGGATTCGCCGACAAGCTCGGCCGCCATCTCGGCGAAGGCGTCGACGACAAGAGCGTGCACTACCTCGATGTGATCGGCAGTTCGGCGCAGCGCATGTCGTCGCTGATCGACGACCTGCTGGTGTACTCGCGACTGGGACGCAGCGCGTTGCGGCTGCAGACCGTGGACATGCAGACCCTCGTCGCCGAGACGCGCGCGATGATCGATTCCAACGCGATGAGCGACACGCCCGATCGCCGGATCGAATGGCGCGTGGGGCCGCTGCCGGTGCTGGTCGCCGACGACAACATGATGCGGCAGGTGTGGCAGAACCTGCTCGACAATGCGGTCAAATACAGCGCGCGGACTGAGCATTCCGTGATCACCATCGCCCATCACTACGGATCCGACGGCAGCCATCGCTTCAGCGTGGGCGATAATGGCGCCGGTTTCGACATGGCCTATGCGGGCAAGCTGTTCGGCGTGTTCCAGCGCCTGCACAAGGTCAGCGAGTACGCGGGCACCGGCATCGGGCTTGCCAGCGTGCGCCGCGTGCTGGCGCGCCATCGCGGCCAGATCTGGGCCGAGGCCGAGGCCGGTGTCGGTGCCACGTTCCACTTCAGCCTTCCCGCCAGCACCGACCAACCCGTAGAGGCCCTTGCATGAATCCGATCCGCACGATCCTGCTGGCCGAAGACAGCCCCGCGGACGCCGAAATGGCAATCGACGCGCTGCGTGACGCGAACCTGGTGAACCCGATCGTGCACGTGGAGGACGGCGTGGACGCGATGGATTACCTGCTGTGCCGCGGTGCGTTCGCCGGTCGCGAACCGGTCAACCCGGCGGTGCTGCTGCTGGACATCAAGATGCCGCGCATGGACGGGCTGCAGGTGCTGCAACTGCTCCGATCCGAAGAGAACCTGCGGCGCATTCCGGTGGTGATCCTGTCGTCCTCGCGCGAGGAAGCCGACCTGGCCCGCAGCTGGGACCTGGGCGTGAACGCCTTCGTGGTCAAGCCGGTCGACACCCAGCAGTTCTTCGATGCGGTGAAGACGCTGGGCAAGTTCTGGGCGGTGTTCAACGAGGCACCGCAGGAATCATGAGCCCCGCGGTTGACGCCGCCTCCATGAAAGCTGCCAGTGCGGCTCGCTGGCGCATCCTGGTGGTCGACGACAGCGCCGACGACGCGGAGCTGATCGGCATCGAACTGATGCAGGGCGGGATCGATGCCGAACTGCGCTGCGTGGACGGCGAGACGACCCTGCTGGCGGCGCTGGCGACATTCACGCCGCAACTGGTGCTGTCGGACATGAACATGCCGGGGTTCTCTGGCGACCGCGCATTGAATCTTGTGCGCGAGCACGCGCCCGGCACGCAGTTCGTTTTCCTCAGCGGCGACGCGGGCGGGGAGTTCGCGGTCGACAAGGGTGCGGTGCGGCCCGATGCGCGCCTGTCGAAGGATCATCTGGGCAGACTGCCCGCGCTGGTGCGGGGCTTGCTGGGCGACTGATCCTGGGGCGTTGGGTTTTTGCGGCAGAAGCAGAGCCCCCCTCACCCCAACCCTCTCCCCCAACGAAGAAGCCGTTGGGGGAGAGGGGGCTAGAAGCGGCGGCACGCCGGTGTGTTCGCCTGAGTCGAAACGGCGATAACTGGCAACGGGACTGGCGGTTTGACCGGGACGGCTGAAGCGCAGCCGATCCTGCCCTGCAACGAAGAAGCCGTTGGGGGAGAGGGGGCCAGAAGCGACGGCACACCGGTGTATTCGCCTGAGTCGAAGTGGTGATACTGGCAAGGGGACTGGCGGTTCGACCGGGACGGCTGAAGCGCAGCCGATCCTGCCCTGCAACGTAGAAGCCGTTGGGGGAGAGGGAGCCAGAATCGACGGCACACCGGAGTATTCGCCTGAGTCGAAGTGGTGATTGCTGGCAAGGGGACTGGCGGTTTGACCGGGACGGCTGAAGCGCAGCCGATCCTGCCCTGCAACGAAGAAGCCGTTGGGGGAGAGGGGGCCAGAAGCCGTGGCGCGCCGGTGTATTCGCCTGATTCAAGCCGGTGTGTTCAGCGGGTCGCGGCAGCGTTCATCCCTGCCCTTCCGGCTGGCGGGATAATCGACCGATGCCCCTGCACGCCTTTCATCCTGCGGTTGCGGCCTGGTTCTCGGGCGCGTTTGCGGCGCCGACCGAGGCGCAGGCGCTTGCGTGGCCGGCGATTGCGTCGGGGCGGAACACGCTGGTCGCGGCGCCTACCGGGTCGGGAAAGACGCTCACTGCGTTCATGGCGGCGATCGATGCGCTGGTGCGCGAGGGACTCGCCTCGCCCGAGGGACTGGGCGATGCGACGACGGTCGTCTACGTCTCACCGCTGAAGGCGCTGTCCAACGACATCCACATCAACCTGGAAGCGCCGCTGGCCGGCATCCGCGCCGAGCTGGAGCGCCAGGGCCTGCCGGACGTGGATATCCGCACCGCGGTGCGTACCGGCGACACCCCGCAGGCCGAACGCGCGCGCATGCGCCGCACGCCGCCGCACATCCTGGTGACGACGCCCGAGTCGCTGTACGTGCTGATGGGTTCCGAATCGGGCCGGGCGATGCTCGCGAGCACGCGCTCGGTGATCGTCGACGAAATCCATTCGGTCGCCGCGAGCAAGCGCGGCAGCCATCTGTCGCTGACGCTGGAACGGCTGCAGGCGCTGTGCGGGCGACGGCTGACGCGCATCGGCCTGTCGGCCACGCAGAAGCCGATCGACGAGGTCGCACGATTCCTGGTTGGCAGCAATGCGGTCGCCGAGGACGGCACGCCCGATTGCGTGATCGTCGACATCGGCTATGCAAAGCGGCGCGACCTGGCACTGGAGATTCGTCCGGTGCCGTTGCAGGCGGTCATGGCCAACGATCAGTGGGAGCTGGTGTACAACCGCCTGGCCGAGCTGGTGCAGGCGCATCGGACCACGCTGGTATTCGTCAACACGCGGCGCATGGCCGAACGTGCGGCGCGGCATCTGGCCGATCGACTGGGCAAGGAGGTGGTCGCCGCGCACCACGGCAGCCTGGCGAAGGAGTTGCGACTGGACGCCGAGCAGCGACTCAAGCGCGGCGAACTTCGCGTGCTGGTGGCGACGGCGTCTCTGGAGTTGGGCATCGACATCGGCGATGTCGAACTCGTGTGCCAGCTTGGCTCGCCGCGCGCGATCGCCGCGCTGCTGCAGCGCGTGGGCCGCGCCGGGCATCATGTCGGCGGCGTGCCCAAGGGCCGGCTGTTTCCGCAATCGCGGGACGACCTGGTCGAATGCGTGGCGCTGCTGGACTGCGTGCGGCGCGGCGAACTGGATGCGCTGGAGATTCCGCAGGCGCCGCTGGACGTGCTGTCGCAGCAGATCGTCGCCGAAGTCGCGACCGCGGAGTGGGAGGAGGATGCGTTGTTCGCGCTGGTGCGCCGCGCGTGGCCGTATGCGCAGCTGGCGCGCAAGGATTTCGACGCGCTGGTGCGGATGCTCGCCGATGGCTTCACCACGCGCCGCGGTCCGCGCGCGGGCTACCTGCATCGCGATGCCGTGCAGCATCGCCTGCGCGGCCGCCGCAACGCGCGCATGACCGCGCTCCTGTCGGGCGGCACGATCCCCGATGCCGGCGACTACGCGGTTGTGCTGGAGCCTCAGGCGTTCACGATCGGCAACGTCAACGAAGATTTCGCGATCGACACGACAGCGGGCGATATTTTCCAGCTCGGCAACACGAGCTACCGGGTGCTGCGGGTCGAGCCCGGGCGCGTACGCGTGGAAGATGCGCAGGGAATGCCGCCGAACATTCCGTTCTGGCTCGGCGAGGCACCGGGGCGCACGGATGAGTTGTCGTACGGCGTCTCGCGACTGCGGGCCGAAGTGGCATCACGGCTGGGCGCCATCAGCGACGCGCCGCTCGAACCCCCTCTCCCTCCGGGAGAGGGTTGGGGTGAGGGTTCGGAGCAGCGCAGTAATGGAGATGACGCAGCTGCTTCGGACGTTTGCGTTTCCTCTCTCCGTCTTCGAGATCAACCACACACCGAACCCTCACCCCCAACCCCTCTCCCGGTGGGAGAGGGGAGCAAAGCAGGGAGCAACGCTGCGCTTGGGCTCCCTCTCCCACCGGGGGAGGGCTGGGGTGGGGGGCCGGAGCATGGCAGCGAGGGAAACGATGCAGTCGTTCCACACCTGTACGAGCAATCTCTCGAATCTGGAGATCAACCACACATCGGCCCCTCACCCCCGGCCCCTCTCCCGGTGGGAGAGGGGAGCGAAGCAGGGAGCAAAACCGCGCACGAGTGGCTCACTGGCGAACTCGGCCTGAGCCACGGCGCGGCGACGCAGCTGATCGATTACTTCGGGCGCCAGATCGCATCGCTGGGCGTGATGCCCACGCAGGACACGCTGGTCATCGAGCGGTTCTTCGACGAATCCGGTGGCACCCAGCTGGTGATCCATACGCCCTACGGCAGCCGCATCAATCGCGCCTGGGGTCTGGCGCTGCGAAAGCGCTTTTGCCGCAAGTTCAACTTCGAATTGCAGGCGGCGGCGACCGAGGATGCGATCGTGCTGTCGCTGTCGACCAGCCACAGCTTTCCGCTGATCGAGGTGTCGCGCTACCTGCATTCCAGCTCGGCCTGCGATGTGCTCGTGCAGGCTTTGCTGGATGCGCCGCTGTTCGGGGTGCGTTGGCGCTGGAACGCGACCACCGCGCTGGCGCTGCCGCGGTTCAGCGGCGGCAAAAAGGTCCCCCCGCAACTGCAGCGGATGCGCAGCGAGGACCTGCTGGCGACGGTCTTTCCCGACCAGGTCGCCTGCGCGGAGAACCTTGTCGGCGAACGCGAGGTGCCCGACCATCCGCTGGTCGCGCAGACGCTGCACGACTGCCTGCACGAGGCGATGGACAGCGACGGCTGGCTGGCGCTGCTGCTTCGCATCGAAGACGGGCTGGTGCAGGTCGTCGCGCGCGACCTGACTTCGCCATCGCCGTTCGCGGCCGAGGCGCTCAACTCCAAGCCCTACACCTTCCTCGATGACGCGCCGCTGGAGGAACGCCGCACCCAGGCGGTGATGAGCCGTCGCTATGCCGACGCCGACAGCGCCGATGATCTCGGGCGGCTGGATCCGGAGGCGATCGAGTCGGTGCGCGGCGAGGCGTGGCCGGAAGCGCGCAACAGCGACGAGATGCACGAAGCGCTGATGGGGCTGGGTTGCGTCACCACCGCGGAAGCACAGGCGAACTCGTCCTGGCCGCAGTTCCTGCGTGAGTTGGCGATGGCGAAGCGGGCGACGCTGCTCGTGCCCGCTTCAGCCAACATCGCCGATGTCGCATTGAGCCCCTCTCCC
>JALYOF010000015.1 GCA_030857025.1 Pseudomonadota bacterium
CATGTCGCCCAGTGCAGACCAGGCGTCGGCATAGTCCGGCGATTGTTCCACCGAGCCGCGCAGGTCCGCCTCGGCCTCCGGCCAGTGGTGCATCCACGCGTAGGTGCGACCGCGCGCGAGCCTGGCATCGACATCACGCGGCGACTCGTCGAGCATCTGCGAGTACAGCGCCAGTGCCTGTTCGCGCTCGCCGGCGCTGGCCAGCGCGCGCGCGCGCTGCAGGCGCGCCGAGTGCGAGTCGACCGCGGTCGGAGCAGCCGGGGCCGCCGCGGCTTCGGACTGCGCCGAGGGCGACAGCAGATGCGCAAGTGCCAGTGCGATCGGGGACAGGATCATGGTGTGGAAGCCTCGATCGGTGATTTGGCAGGCGTCTGACGGGTTGCCCTGGCGGGCTCGGTGGGCGCTGTGCCGGACACCGGCGCGACCCTGGGGTCGGTTGCCGGCGACTGCGCGTCCGGGTCGTGCTGCCATGAGGAGTGGCGGTGGATCTCTCCCCATTGCGCTTTGCCCCCTAGGCCAACCGCCCACTTCAACAGTCCCAGAAAGCGCCACAGCGAGTTGAACTGGCGGTAGCCGAAGTTTTCCAACACGGCGGCGACGAACAGCTTGAGTTGCTGGCGCGGGCGCGGATACAGGTGGAAGGACAACTCTTCGAGGAACATCGCGTTGACCGAGAGCAATACGCCCAGTCCCACCGACGCGAACAGGAACACGGCGAACGCTTCCACCGAGACCAGGCCGAACAGCCACAGCGTGATCATCGATGCGTAGCCGAGCACCTCGATGATCGGCCCGAAGCACTCGAAGATCAGCATGAAGGGATAGGCGATCCAGCCCACGGCGCCGCCGTTGCGCTGGAACATCAACCGCGAATTGGGGATCAGGCTTTGGGCCAGCCCCTGCTGCCAGCGCATGCGCTGGTTCTTCAGCGAGGACAGGTCTTCGGGTGCTTCGGTCCAGCAGATCGGATCGGGCACGAAGGTGATGCGGTACGGGCGTCGCTCCTTGCGCAGCTGCCGATGCATGCGCACCACCAGGTCCATGTCCTCGCCAACCGATTCGGGCGTGTAACCACCCACGGCGATGACGCGCTCCTTGTAGAACACGCCGAAAGCGCCGGAGATGATCAGCAAGGCGTTCATCGGCGACCAGCCCAGCCGGCCGAAAAGGAACGCACGCAGGTATTCCACCAGCTGGAACATCGCCAGCATCGATTTCGGCAGGTCGACCTCGGCGAGGAAGCCGTCCTTGACCTTGCAGCCGTTGACCACGCGCACGACGCCACCCGCGGCGACGGTCGTGGAGTCTTCCAGGAACGGTTGGACCACGCGGCCGAGGCTGTCCTGCTGCAGCACCGAATCGGCGTCGACCACGCAGAACAGCGGATAGCGCGTGCAGTTGATGCCGGCGTTGAGCGCATCGGCCTTGCCGCCGTTCTTCTTGTCGATCAGGCGCACGTTGGGGTACCGCGCCGAGGCGTACACGGCTTCCACGGGCTGGGTGTCGATGCGCTTGCGGTAGGCCTCGGGGAATTCCTCCAGGCCGAACTCGCGGATCATCGCCTCGCAGGTTCCGTCTGTCGAGCCGTCGTTGATCACGATGATCTCGAACTCGGGATAGTTCAGTCGCAGCAGCGATCGCACCGAGGCGACGATCGAACGTTCCTCGTTGCGCGCCGGCACCAGGATGCTCACCGGCGGCTGGTAGGAAGCGAAGTTCTTGAGCAGGTACTGCGAACCGTGGTCGCGCATGTAGCGGATGATGCTGAACGCGGAAATGTAGTTCAGCGTCAGGTACGCCAGGTTGATGCAGATGAAGTACGCAAAGAAGATCCACTGCATCCATTCCAGGGTCGCGAGGAACGCCGGGGACAGGGTCATGTTCATCCGTGTGCGCCTTCCAGGGTCCGCTCGGCCAGGACGTGGTCGAGGATGTCGCGGGCGAAATGGTCGGCATGGTCGTTGCGGATGCTGCGCACCTTTGATGCGCCCACGAACGGCAGCTTCATCAGGCCCTGCGCGGTCCGGTATCGCACCCACCACTGTTCGTCCGAGAGCATGTCCACCAGCAGGTCGTCGTCGCCGGGCACTCCGAGTCGCCCCAGTGTCGCTGCCGCCTGCATGCGCACATGCCAGCGCGGATGCTGCAGCAGCGGGCGCACGCAGCTGAGGTCGTCAGGGTCGGTCATCACCTGCAGGCAGGTCGACACGAGGTGGTCGTCGGCCTCGGCGTCGGAGGCCAGGATGGTGCGGATGACCGGGGCTGCCTCGTCCGGGCTGACCGCAGCCAGGAACCGCACCAGCCGTGGGGCGACTTCCGCGTTGGCCTGCAGGGTGGCCCGGGAAAGCTCCCTGGCCATCTGCGGCGTGCTGGTCTCGTGGAGGATGGCGGCAATGTTGCCCTGGGACCAGTCGCCACGCCGCACGATCTGCGGCACGAACATCGATACCGCGTTGGCCTGGTCCATCTGCATCAGTGCGCGCGCGGCGCACAGCGAAACGAGCGGACTCTTGTCGTCGAGGAAGCACGCGACGCGTCCGAAGTGCGCAGGATTGCGCAGATTCCCCAGGGCGATGATCCCCACCACCAGATTGTGGAAGCCGCCGTGCTGCAGCACGCGGAAGAGATGACGTTCCAGCCCGACCGAGTTGGCGACCGCAAGCAGCTCTGGAGCGATGCCGTCAGAATGCGTCGCGTGCAGGTTGTTCCATACCTCCAGGAAGCCGGAAACGTCCCTGGCCGGCAGTGGCGGTGGTTCGCCGTGAAGGGTGCCGGAGTCGGCGGCGGACAGGGTCTGCTGCCATGTCACCACCGCACGCTGATGGTTGCGCTCCCTGCGCAGCATCACCTGCCGCATGATCAGGATGATCGACAGCATCAGCACCGTGAGGATCACCACCACGATGCCCAGCCAGAAGGCGAAGACCATTTTTGGCGCAGCATCCATCAGGAAATTCACGGTTCACACCTTCTGTGTATTCGCGTCGTGGCCATGGCGGCGCGAAGGGGGCGGGTGGGGCGGAGGCAGTCAGTAGGCTCCGGTCGGAGCCTGAGCCGGAGGGGACTGCTGAAGCCTTCGCTGCAGGCGTTCCATCATCTGCTGCGTCTCCTGGTTTTCCGGGTTCGCCTGAGCGGCGCGCGCGAACAGCGCCTGGGCTTCGAGAAGGTCGCTCTGACGGAAGCGCACATGTCCCAGACCTTCGATGGCACCGATATCGCCAGGATTGGCCACAAGCACGCCGCTGAAGCGCTCCCCTGCTTCGGAAAGCTTGTTTTCCGCCAGTGCGCAGTAGGCCAGGCCGACATGCGAGTCCTGGTCCTCGGGATCCGCCCGAAGCACCTGCTCGAAACCTGCACGTGCTTCGTCGATGCGCTGCATCCGGTAATACGTCCAGGCTTGCTGGCGCGAGGCACGGATGCCCTTTTCTGGAATCTTCCCGAGCTCGGCGAGACTTCCCTGATAGTCACCGGCGCGGAACGCGACCAGTGCGCGCTCTTCGGCAAGAACGTCATCCGGGCGTTCGGATCGGATGCCGACATAGGTCGACGACGCGGCGAAGGTATCGAGGTACTTCTGCACGTTCCCGGCCCGGTGCAGGCCCAGGTAGCAGTGGATATAGGCGGTGCCGTTGGCGGCGAGTGCCGCACGCGCAGCGGCCTCGGAGTTCCTGACGTAGTCGCGCCCGAACTTCTGGCCCAGGATGCTGGCCATGGGGAAGTTCTGCACTTCCATCCCGTAGCGCGCGGCGCGCTCGCGTTCCTGCGCCAGCAGCACTTTTTCGTAGGGAATATTCGAGTCCAGCAGGCTGATGATGGTGGTGACGCCGCGGGCCTTGAGCGCCACGAAATCCTCCTCCACCGGATACGGACCGAACATCACGTTCTCTTCGACCGCGGACTTGGCCGCGCGCCAAGGCTGCACGAACACGCTGGCCGGATGCAGCAGCACCCAGATGCCGAAAATTCCCAGAAGGGTGCAGAGGATCAGGGCGGCGACGATGTGGCGTCGGGTTGGTCGGTACATCGTGCAGGTACCCCACGGGAGACGGTTGCTGATTCGAATTCCGCGTTCGCGTGGCGGGCGTCCAGTACCTCGAATGCGCGGCTTGCAGGTGCTGCGGGCCCTTGTGCCGAAAATGAGACGTAGGTCTCGTTTATGTTGATCAAAACCATGCAAAGCGCGTGCCACTGCGGCCCCCTTCCTGAGTTGGCAGGGTGCGCGGAGGCATGGCTCGTCCGAACAGGAACCAGCTGGCATCGTTCGGCGGCGACGTCGGGCTGGGTCGTCTTGCCGGATTCGATCGGCTCGCGGGTGTCGCACGAGGCCATTGCTGACAAATAGCGTCAATTTGGGACGCCGGCTGCCCAGTTCAGATCGCTTCGGCGATCGCCTCGCTCTCCCGCGCACGGCGCGTGCCGGTGCCCTCATCCACCACCACCCGGTTGCGTCCGTCGTTCTTCGCCCGGTACATCGCCGCGTCGGCGCGGCCCAGCCATGACGTTACGTCTTCGCCGGGTTCAAGCGCAGCGGCACCGATCGAGACGGTGACCGTGTCGTTTCGGCATTGCAGCCGCCTTGCGACCGTTTCCCGCAGGTTTTCGGTGGAGATCCGCAGTCCCGCGATATCGGTGCCCCGCAGCAGCAGCACGAATTCCTCGCCGCCGAACCGGAACAGACGATCGCCCTTGCGCGTGTTGGCGGTGACCAGGTCGGCGAAGTCGATCAGCACCCTGTCGCCGGCCTCGTGCCCCCAGGTGTCGTTGATCTGCTTGAAACGGTCCAGGTCGAGTACGGCCAGCCCCACGGCCAGCCCCTCACGCCGCAGCGACTCCACCGCCACGGCCAGTTCGCGTTCCATCGCCCGGCGGTTGTAGGCGCCGGTCAGGGCATCCTGCGACGCGAGCACCTCCAGCCTTTGGCGCTGGCTCTCCGTGCGATGGGCGAACACGAACGAGAAACAGGACACGGCCAGCCCGGTCATGACGAACACGACTTCCTGCAACGGTGTCGCGAAGGCCAGGTCCAGCAGCGCCACCACCGCGATCGCCACCGTCGAGAACGCAACGGCGGTGCTCTTGCCCACCATCAGGAAGTTCGCCACCAGCAGCACGTAGATCCAGGGCACGGAAGCCGGCCCGACTGTCGCAATCATCGCCAGGGCACCGGCAGTGCTGGTACCCGCGATTGAGACGCCGGCGCGATGGATGTTTCCGCCACGCCACGCGTAGTACATGCTCGCGAGAATGCAAAGCATGATGCCGAGATCCAGCGCTCCCGCCACGGGTTGCCCCAGCATGAAGCGGTACACGACGAAGGGTGCAATGCACACCGCCGCGATCACCCCGAACAGGATGATGATGCCGAAATGGAAATCCGTGCGCAGCCGCTGAAGTGACATTCAGGGTCCTCCTGCCCGTATGGAAACACAGTCACGTGAACAGGGCCATGTAGGCGGGCCCCCGACTGACGCGGAAGGCAGCGGGAAAATGCGGGGCGGGGGGCAGAACGCGTAGTGCTCGGGCTGAGGGGCAGACGAAAAGGCGCACGCCGGCAGCTCAGCGAAGTTGCCGGACCCACCTGTGGACTGTTGCGTGTTCGTCGGCGTGCCGGCGCCTCAGGGGGCCGCCGCGCGCCTAACGCGCTCCCTTCGCCACCTTCGAGCGGCTTCTCCGGTCTTCCATCCCGCGTCCCTGGCAGGACGGGCAGCGCTAGCGATCGCGCAGCAGCCTGGCCATGGAAACCGTGCCTGCCGGAGGCGAGGGCGAGAACTCCGCGGCGATGTCCACGAAGCCGCGCATGACAGCGATCTCGCAAGCAGTCCGGTTGAGAGTGTCGCGCAGATCGGGATTGGCGCCTGCGCGCATCAGCCATTTCACGGCCCGGGGCAGGCCGTGCAATGCCGCCAGGTGAAGTGGTCCGAAGCCGCGTGGATCCTGCACGTCCAGGCGCGCTTCGTGGTCGGTCAGCCGTTCCATCGCCGCGATCAGCACCTCCTCGTCGGCGGAGGTGCCCGGTTCCGCGCGGGCACCCAGCAACAGCAGCAGCGGGGTGGAGCCAGCGGCAGGGCTGTCCAGGTCGGCATCCGCGCCCGACAGCAACAGCGTGTCCAGCAGCGCGACCAGTCGCGTGCGGTCGCGCGCGCCGAACCCGAACATTGCCGCGCAATGCAGCGCGGCGCGGTCCTGCGCGTCGGCCGCGTGGATGTCTGCGCCGGCCGACAGCAGGCGGGCGACCAGGTCAGGCAGTCCGAGCGCACTGGCGACCATGAGCACCGTGAGCCCGCCGGGCAGGCGCTGCTCGATCGGGGCCCCGGCGGTCAGCAGCCGGTCGACGATCTCGATGTGGCGCATGCTCACCGCGGCCGACAGCGGGGTTGCGCCCGAGTGCGCCGCCAACTGCGGAGAAGCGCCGCGAGCCAGCAGCAGGTCGACCACGGCGCGATGACCGCCCCCGGCGGCGCGCAACAGCGCGGTGCAGCCGTGGCTGTCGCAGGCGTCGACGGGAAGCCCCAGGCCAAGCAGGCGACGCACCGCGTCGGCGTCGCCGACGATCGCGGCCGCCGGAACATCGCTGGGCTGCAGTGGGCGCCGCGGCAGCGGCCACCCGCGCCAGTCGAGCCAGTCGGCAAGATCCCGTCGTCCGCTCGCCAAGGCCACGCCGAGCGGGGTCTGGCCATCGGCCGCCAGGAGGTCGGGTGCGGCGCCGTGCGCCACCAGGTGCTTGAGCATCGGCTCGCGCCCGAGCGCCGCCGCCAGGTGCAGCGCGCTCATGCCGCGGCTGTCGCACAGATCAGGGTCGACGCCGATCGCCAGCAGCCGGGCCAGCAGCCGAGCCCAGCCCAGCCGGACCGCGAGCGCCAGCGGCGGATCGCCGGACGCGTCGGCAGCAAACGGATCGGCGCCCCGGTCGAGCAGTTCGGTCGCGCAGCGTTCCAGAATGGCTGCGGATCCACCGGCGGGCAGGCATGCGGCCAGAAAACGGGCGAGTCCACCGGCACCCGCCGGGCTGCAGCCGCGATCGAGAAGTGCCCGCAGCGAAGATGCCGCCGACGGCCCGCGCCTGAGGCAGGCGAATACCGCGGTGTCGCCGGACGCATCACGGACATTGGTGTCTGCGCCACGCGCCAGCAGCCATTCGATCTGGTGCGGTGGCAGGATTTCGTTCCCGGCGTGCAGCAGGCTGCCCAGTTCGGCCGGCGTGAGCAGGCCGGCGACCGTCTCCAGGCCGATCTCGCGGCCGTCGGCGAGTCCTTCGCGTACCAGGTCCAGTGGCGCCTGGTCCACAGGAGCACCGGCGCCGTCATCGCCGACCCGGGCGGGCAGCGGGTAGTCGGGATCGAGCGCCGCCACCAGCGCCCAGCGCCCCGCCTCGGCCGCCCGGTCGACCGGCATCTTGCCCTCGGCGTCGCAACGATGCCGATCGATGCCCAGTGCCAGCAGGCGCTCCACCAGTGCTGGCGTCGCTCCCTGGGCAGTGCACGCCAAGCCCAGGACGTCGCGCCCGTCCTCGTCGGCAAGCGCCGCCCCGGCCGCGCCGGGGAGGTGATCGAGCAGCCTTTCGAGCACAGCCAGATGGCCTCCGCGCGCCGCCTCATGAGCGGCGGTGCGGCCGTGGCGATCCACCAATGAGGAGACGGCCCCCGCCGCAAGCAGCGCCTGGACAATCTCGATGTGACCGGCGAGAGCGGCGACGTGCAGGGCGCTGCGACCTTCGTGGTTGCGCGCATCCACCCGGGCCTTGAGCTTCAGCAGCAGAAGCACGCCTGCTGCGTCGTCCTCCTCGGAGCCCGCGGCTGCCAGGAGTGCCGGCTGTCCGCCGGTGGGCTCCGGTCGCGCGCCGCGTTCGAGCAGGAAACGGGCCAGGCGCCAGTTGCCCGAAGCGCACGCGACTCCCAGCGGCGTCAGCCCTTCGTGGTTGACGACTTCCAGTTCGGCAGCGGCATCGCGCAGCAGTGCGGCGACTCCGGGATCGGAGCTGCGTGCGGCATGGTGCAGCGGCGTATTGCCCTCGGCGTCCTGCGCGCGCGCATCGGCTCCGTTGGCCAGAAGCGTCATCACCGCATCCGGTCGGCCGTGCCAGCTGTCGCGGGTTGCGGCGAGCAGCGGCGTCACCCCCGATCGGGAGCTGTTGAGATTCGCGCCGCGGGCAATCAGTGCGCGCAGCAGGCGCAGGTCCGGCAGCACCGAGGCCAGCACCGCCAATTCGCGCCGGTCACGATCGTCCGCCGGAGGCGGCGCGTGCAGGTCGGCGCCTGCTTCGAGCAGCGCCAGCGCACGCTCCACGCGGCCCGCGCGGGCCGCCGCGTACAGCGCCGGCTCGAGCGGCTCGCCATCGGCCAGGACATCCGACTCCGGCGCCGGCTCTTCCTGGACCTGCGCGTCGCCGGGAAACATCAGTGCATCGGGCGGTGCCGTGCGCTGCAGCCACAGGTGAAGCAGGGGCGATCCCAGCGCGAGCGCACTGGCCACCCACCAGCGCCCTGCGGTGTCCAACAAGCCGGGCCAGGCGAGCAGCAGCACCGCGCCAGCGGGAAGCGCCACGGCCAGCGCCACGACCAGTCCTCGCCAGGCGCCGCGCTCCAGTTCGTCCAGTTCGCCCCAGGCCTCGCGGACAGCGTCGCCGGAAGCTTCCACCGCGTGCAGCAGCGGCCACATGCGCCACAGCCCAAGCAGCACCAGCGCAACGGCCGAGCTGAGCATCAGGGCAGACATCAGCGAGCCGCTCTCCAGCAGCGCCCCCAAGGGCCACGCCACGATTGCCGCGAAGCCGGCCACTGCAAGCGCCCACACCAGCAGCAGGGGCTGCAGCCCGGCGCGCAGCGACGTGGTTGTCGCCGGGTTGCCGTCACGGGCGTAGCGGACACCGAGCGCCAGCAGCGGTTGCGCCAGCGTGCCGGTGACCACCGCCAGCAGACCGCCAGCGGCGGCGACTGCCGCAAGCGCAACGCCGCCCAGCAGCAGCGCGGCCACGGGCCAGCGCGCGCGGACGCGATCAAGCATCAGTGCCGTGGTCCGAGGTCATGGGATCGTGGTCGCCCGACGGCGGGATCTGCAGATGGAAACCGCGCAGCGCGAGATTCCCGCGCACGACCGCAGGATCGGCGCGCGCCAGCTTGCGCTCCGGCGTCAGCTCGACTTCAAGGACGAACTGCAGCGTTCCCAGCGTCAGCAGGATTGCCTGCGGGACGCGCGCGAAGTCATCGCGTGCCGCCAGGTACACGTACGTGTCCTGCTTCCTGGAGCTCTTGTAAACATAGGCTTGCATGTGGGGGTCGGTCGAAGCGGGCTGGCCGGGGGAATGCTGCGCAGCGGAACGCCATGACAGCATACCCGCCGCGCGCCGCGACGCGTACCGCGTTGTTCAGCCGATGGCGCACCGCCTGCAGTGTTCAGCGACGATCGCGAGCGCGGCGACCGTCAGTGATAACCCGAGTCGGCGGCGATCTTGCCCCTGAACACGTTGTACGACCACCACGTGTAGCCCAGGATCGCCGGCAACAGCACCACCAGCCCGGCCATGACGAAGCCCTGGGAGGAGGGTGGCGACGCCGCTTCCCAGATGCTCAGCGAGGGAGGGACGATGTTGGGCCAGATGCCCAGCACGAGGCCGGTGAAACCCAGCGCGAAAAAGCTCAACGTCAGCAGGAACGGCGCCGTGTCACGGCCTTCGCGCATCACGGCGCGCCACAGCAGGAATGCGTTGATCAATGCGAGCAGCGGCACCGGCGCGAGCCACCAGAAATTTCCGCCCTCGAACCAGCGCGCCATGATTCGCGAGTCCAGGAACGGCAGCCAGGCACTGACCAGCCCCATGAACGCCACCACCACCAGCACCAGCGGCCGGGTCAGCGTGCGCGCGACTGCCTGCATGCGTCCCTCGGTCTTGAGGATCAGCCAGCTGCTGCCCAGCAGCGCATAGCCGAACATCACCGCGACGCCGGTCAGCATCGAAAAGGGGCTGAACCAACCGAAGATGCCGCCGAGGTATTGTCCGCCTTCCAGCGGCATGCCCTCCACCAGCGCGCCAAGGATCACGCCCTGCGAGAACGCCGCGGCCATCGACCCCAGTGCGAAAGCCCCGCCCCATGCGCGTTTGGCCCGCACCGCCTTGAAGCGGAACTCGAAGGCCACGCCCCGGAAGATCAACGCGATCAACATCAGCAGCACCGGCAGGTACAGCGCCGACAGCACGATCGCGTATGCCCTCGGGAAAGCCGCCAGCAGCCCGGCGCCGCCCATGACCAGCCAGGTCTCGTTGCCGTCCCAGATCGGCGCGGCGGTGTTCATCATGTGGTCCAGTTGGGCTTCGTCCTCGGCGAACGGCGCCAGGATGCCCAGCCCCAACACGAAACCGTCCAGCAGCACGTACATCAGCACGCCAAAACCAATGACGCCGAACCAGATCACGGGAAGCCAGTACTCCATGGTCTCTCCTCAGGTGGCGCTGGTCGCAGCGTCGTCGCCGGACGCATGCGGGCGGTGGGAATCGTCTTCGATCGGGCGATTGCCCACCGACAACGGCCTGCGCGGTGTCTTCTCGCCATCGCCCGTGTGCGGCGCGGGCTCATGTGGCAGCGGCCCGCGGCGCACCAGCTTGAGCAGGTACCAGAAGCCGGCACCGAACACGATTGCGTACGCGATGAAGAAGGTGACCAGCGAACCCAGCACTGCCGCGGCCTGGATGTTGGGGCTGATCGCCTCGCTGGTGCGCAGCAGTCCGTAGATCACGTAGGGCTGCCGGCCGATCTCGACGACGAACCAGCCGGCCAGCAGGGCGACGAAGCCGGAGAACGTCATCAGGCGCCAGCCATCGAGCACCCATCGGGACAGCCTGGAATCGGGGTCGAACAGGCGCTTGCGCTGCCACGCCACCAGCGAGCCGCCCGCGACCAGCAACATCGCAAACCCGAGTCCCACCATCACCCGGAACGCGAAGAACACCGGCACGACCGGGGGGCGCTCGCTGGGCGGCACCGCGTCCAGCGGCTGGATCTGGCCGTCGATGGAGTGCCTCAGCAGCAGGCTGCCGAGCTTGGGTATCGCGATTTCGTAGTCGTTGCGCTCCTCCGCCTCGTTCGGAATCGCGAACAGCACCAGCGGTACGCCCTCGCCCTCGTGGGTGGTCCAGTGCGCCTCGATGGCCGCAAGCTTGGTCGGCTGGGTCTCGCCTACCTGCAAACCGTGCAGGTCGCCCACAAGGATCTGCGTCGGCACTGCGATCGCCGCGAATGCAATCGACAGCTTGAGCATCCTGCGCGCAGCGGGCAGGTGCACGCCGCGCCGAAGGTACGAGGCCGCGACGCCGCCGATCACGAAGCAGGTGGTGATGAACGCCGCCAGCACCATGTGCGACAGCCGGTACGGGAACGACGGATTGAAGATGATCTGCGACCAGTCGACCGGCACGAAGATGCCGTTGATGATTTCGTGACCCTGCGGCGTGTGCATCCAGCTGTTGGCCGAGATGATCCAGAACGTCGAGATCAACGTCCCCAGCGCGACCATGCAGGTCGCGAAGAAATGCAGCCGATGCGAGACACGCTTCCAGCCGAACAGCATGACGCCCAGGAAGGTCGCCTCCAGGAAGAACGCAGTCAGAACCTCGTAGGCGAGCAGTGGCCCCAGGATGTTGCCGGCGCGCTCGCTCAGCACCGCCCAGTTGGTGCCGAACTGGAAGCTCATGACGATGCCGGACACCACGCCCATGCCGAAGGAGACGGCAAAGATCCGCAACCAGAAGAAATAGAGGTCGCGCCACAGGGCTTCGCGGGTGCGCAGCCAGCGCCATTCAAGGAAAGCCAGCCAACTCGCCAGGCCGATGGTGAAAGCCGGGAACAGGATGTGGAAGGCGACCACGAACCCGAACTGGATCCGCGACAGCAACAGGACGTCCATGAAGGCGTCTCCGCGGCGGGGTGGGGTACGCCGCCCGCGTAGTCTGCGCCGTACGGGGGCGTATTGCTACGGGGCGGGCCGGGCCGGCGCTCAGGATCGGGGCATCCCAATCCCAATGCACATCCGAATCAAGAGGGAGCACTGCGCCTCGCCCCGGTTGATACCTCCACGGCGAGCGGCGCCGGGGCCGGCCGCGGCTGCTAACCTTGCGCGGTTTTCCGCCGGGAACCTCACGATGCGTCCTACTTCGATTTCCACGCTTGCCCTTGCCGCAGCGTTTTTCATGGCCTCGACCTCCCAGGTCGCATTGGCGCAGGCGGCCATCGGCGCCGCGCCGCTCACCCTGGATCAGGTCATGGCCGATCCGGACTGGATCGGTCCGCCGGTCGAGCAGGCCTGGTGGTCCTGGGACGGCGAGCGCGTGCAGTACAGGCGCAAGCGCGAAGGCGAGACATTCCGCGACGTCTACCAGCAGCCCGTTGGTGGCGGCAGTGCGGTCATGGTGGACGCGGCCACGCGCGCACAGCTCGATGGTGCCGATCCCGTCTACGACGCCCAGCGCACGCGCATCGCGTTCGTGCGCAGTGGCGACGTGTTCGTTCGCGACCTGCGGACCGGCGTGTTGACCCAGGTGACCCGCAGCGAGGCGACCGAATCTCGCCCGCAGTGGAGCACCACTGGCAACCTCGTCTTCCGCGCCGGCAATGACTGGTACCAGTGGAACGGGCGCGCGGTGAGCCAGGCGGCGATCGTCAAGGCCGAGAAGGATCCCGCCGCCAAGCCGGATCCGGACGACCTTCGCGAACGCCAGCTGGCGCTGTTCGAAACACTGCGCACGGAACGCGACCAGCGCGACGCCCTGCGCGAGCAGGACAAGGTCTGGCGCAGCGAAGACGCCAGTCGCGCGCCTGAGCCGGTTTATCTGGGAGACGAGCTGAAGATCGTCGACAGCGCACTGTCGCCCACGGGCGAGCGGCTGCTGGTGGTGACGGAAGCGAAGAGTTCCGAGACGGGCCAGGCCGGCAAGATGCCCAGGTACATCACCGAGTCGGGCTACGAGGAGTTCGAGGAAGTGCGCGTCCGGGTCGGCCGCAACGCCCCCGTGCCGCAGCGTCTCTGGCTGGTCGACGTCGCCGCGGCAGAGGCTACCGAATTGAGCTTCGCTGCGTTACCGGGCATCGGTTCCGATCCCCTGGCCGCGATGCGCAAGGCGCAGAAGAAGGACCCGCTGAAAGGCGATCGCCCGGTGCGAATCGAGACCGACGGCGACGGCACCGGCCCGGCGATCCACTGGAGCAGCGACGGCCGCAACGCCGCGGTGCTGGTGCGCGCGATCGACAACAAGGACCGCTGGATCGCCACGGTCGAGCCCGGCGAGGCGGAACTGGACCCACGCCACCACCTCAACGATCCGGCGTGGATCAACTGGGAGTTCAACCAGTTCGGCTGGACCGGCGATGGCGCGTTGTGGCTGCTCTCGGAGGACACCGGTTATTCGCACCTGTACCTCGTCGAGGGCGACACCACCCGCGCGCTGACCTCGGGAACGTGGGAAGTCTCGCAGCCGCGCCTGGGCGCAGACGGCCGCAGCTTCTTCTTCGTCTGCAACCGACAGCGGCCCGGCGATTACGAAGTGTGTGCGGTGGATGGCAGCGGCGGCGACGTGCGCGAAATCACCGCGCTGGATGGCGTGGAGAATTTCGTGCTGTCACCGCGAGGCGACCGGCTGCTGGTGCGACATTCCGACAGCTACATCCCGCCGCAGTTGGCGGTGGTGAACACCAGCGGCGAATCGCTGTTGCAGCTGACCGACACGCGCACACCGCAATTCCGGGCCCATGACTGGATCGAGCCGGAGATCGTGCAGGTGCCGTCCAAGCACGGCGCCGCGCCGATCTGGGGCAAGTACTACGGTCCGAAGGGCGGACTGGAGCCGGGCAAGCGCTACCCGATCGTGATGTTCGTGCACGGCGCGGGCTACCTGCAGAACGTGCACGACCGCTGGCCGGTGTACTTCCGCGAGCAGATGTTCCACAACCTGCTGGTGCAGCAGGGCTACATCGTGCTCGACCTGGACTACCGCGCCTCGGAAGGCTACGGCCGCGACTGGCGCACCGACATCTACCGCCGCATGGGCACGCCGGAGCTGGAGGACTACCTCGACGGACTCGACTGGCTGGTCGAGCAGCGCCAGGGCGACCGCGACCGCGCCGGCATCTACGGCGGCAGCTACGGCGGTTTCATGGCGTTCATGGCGCTGTTCAAGCAGCCGGGCGTGTTCAAGGCCGGCGCCGCGCTGCGCCCGGTGACCGACTGGTCGCAGTACAACCACGAGTACACGTCCAACATCCTCAACACGCCCGAGCTCGACCCGGAGGCGTATCGGATCTCGTCGCCGATCGAATATGCCGACGGCCTGCAGGACCGGCTGCTGATCGCACACGGCATGATCGACGACAACGTGTTCTACAAGGATTCGGTGATGCTCGCGCAAAGGCTCATCGAGCTGCGCAAGGACGACTGGGAACTGGCGTCCTATCCGCTGGAGCGGCACGGTTTCGTGCATTCCGACAGCTGGTATGACGAGTACCGCCGGATCTACGAGATGTTCGAGGACACGCTCAAGTAATCCGGTTTCAGGCGCGCGCGGGCCAGGCTCGCGCGCGCCGCCGAGGACTTCGCTCTACCAGCGCGCGACGAGCCACCAGGCTCCGAGCGCCGCGATGGCGAGCGACGCGGCCGGCATCGCCCAACGTGCGTACCAGGCCTGCCTGCGGACCAGGAACAGCAACGGCAACACGATCGCCACGACTGCGAGCTGGCCCAGTTCGACCCCGAGGTTGAACGCAATCAGCGACAGCAGCCGATCCTGGTCGGGAAGGCCCAGCTCGCCAAGCGCGCCGGCAAAGCCGAACCCATGGACCAGCCCGAAGGCGAGTGCAACCGCCCACAGGCGCCGCGTGACCACCGGCCGCAGGTTGTTCAACGCCGCAAGCACGACGCTGGCGGCGATGGCGATCTCCACCATCCGCGAGGACGGCGTCACCCATTCGAGCGCGGCCAGCGAGAGCGTCACCGAATGCGCTGCGGTGAAGGCCGTGACCAGCGCGAGCACGCCCATGAGCACCGGCCGCAGTCGCGGTTGCGGACGCCAGCTTGATCGATCACGCAGCAGGGTCGCAGGCAGCAGCAGCGAGATCAGGAAGGCGAGGTGGTCGTAGCCGATCAGGATGTGGTGGATGCCTTCACGCAGGAAGTCGCCCGCGGGGCTTGTCGATCCGGCGGAGAGCACGATGTCGCCGCTGTCCTTGCGGCCGATCGACGTGGCGACCGTGCCCGCCTGACGCACAGTCGTGATCACGCGATGTTGCGGGTCGACATCGAACAGGAGCCTGTAGCGGACCTGCAGCGCGTTGCGCGAGGGGCATCGGGCGACCATCGAAAGATGTGCGTACGTTCCTTCGTCGTAATTGCGCGTCGCCAGCAATGTTGGCTGCAGGGCACAATCGCCGGTGGCGCTTGAGATCGACAGGCCGTCAAGCACCATCTGCTCCAGCTGTGGGCGGATCGCGACCAGTTCCCCCCAGGTCACCTGCTCGTCGCGGTTTGCGTCCAGCGGCAGGGCCAGGCTGATGTCGCGCAGGGCGATGTCCAGGCCGACGTCCAGCGCACTGCCCTCGTCGGGAACCGTCACGTCCAGATGCGAAACCGAGAGCGTGTGCGCGTGCACGCCGGCGGAGAACAGCATGAGCAACAACGCGGCGATCAGCTTCATGGCTTGGCTTCGGGCAGCGCGGGCAGGCTGACGTCCTGTGCCTTCGCCCATTGGCGCAGCGGCTCCAGCGCAGCGGGTTGGTCTGCAGCCAGCGCCGCGTCGACCAGGATCTGCACATCCTCATGATCACGCTGTGTGGTGAAGTTGCGGCGTGCCAGCGCGAGCGCGCCGGCGGCGTCGCCGCGGACGCGCAGCAGGAACTCGGCCTCCTCGCGCAATTCCGGTTCGGAACCCAGCACGCGGGCGCGCCGGTAGCGTCGCAGCGTGGCGTCGGCCATCGCCTCTGCCTGCGGCAGCCTGCCTTCCCATGCGGCGAGCGTCGCCTGCAATTGCAGGGAATCGTTTGCGGGCGCCTGCTGCCGCAGTGAAATGACCTCGGCGTGGCGGCCCATCTGTCTGAGATGCCTGGCATACGGCACCAGTGCGCGCACGTCTGCCGGTGCCACCTGCATGGCCTGCCGAAACCAGCGCCCCGCCTCCGGGTCACCGCTGCGCGCCGCCGCTTCGGCGCGGATGAGCAACACGTGGAATCGAAGCGCATTGTCCAGCGCAGCGTCGACCAGCCATCGATCGGACAAGCCGATCGCCGCGTGGGGATCGTCCCGGCGCAGCGCGAGCGCCGCAAGACACACCCTGCCGCGGCTGCTGTCGATGCCCAGCACCAATGCCGCGCAGTCCCGGCGCGCCAGGTCCAGTCGGCCCATGACCAGGTGCAACTGCGACCGTGCCAGGCGAGCTCCCGCGTCGCGGGGATCGGCGTCCACCGCGGCGTCGAGCGCTCGCAGGGCCGCGGAGAAATCGTGGTGGTATTGCGCGATGTAGGCGGCAGCCTTCAACGCATCGGGCTGCGCGGCCTGCCGCTCGGGAAGCGTTGCCATGAGCCGCGCTGCGCGGGTCACGAGCCTGGCGTCGCCTGTGCGGGCGGCAGTGGCCAGTTGCGCGTTGACCCGTTCGAGGATGCTTTCGGTCCCCACCGGCCCGGCCAGCGCCGAGTAGCCTGCCGGCAAACGCTCGAGCACCGTGCCTGCGTCGCGGGGCACGACCAGTGGCGGCCTTCCCTCCGTCGGCGACGCCATGGCACTCCATGCGCACGCTGTCAGCATCGTCGCGAGCAAGCATCGATACATGCGGATTCCCTTCTTCATACATGCCTGGCAGCGGGATGCTGCACCTGTATTGGCCTGTGTTGGCCGGATGTGCACGGGCCGGCGCCGAGGCGCCGGCCCGTGGATGGCGCAGCCGCTGCCGATCGGCAGCGGTGTTGCATTGGAACCTAGTCGCCGATTGAACCGGGGATCGGCTGGATCAAGTACGGGAAGCGGGAATTGAACTGCGCGGCGGTCACCAGCGCGCCGTCGGTGTAGGGCAATTGTCCCGACGGTGCCTCGCTCTCCGGCAGCAGCGCGCCCATTACCACGCGAAGCGCGATGTCGACCACGTCATCGCCCGGCCGGCGGCCGTTCGGGAACCCGGCGGTGTCGCCTCCCAGTACCCCGAGGCTGTTCTGTGCCGAGGCGGGCTTGGGTGCGATCGAGGTATTGAGCCGCATCATTTCCGAAGCGACCACGTTGGCCGGCTTGTTGAGCCCATCCACCCCGGTCAGGAACGCGGCGACCAGGTCGGTGCGCGGAAACTTGTTCGGCGCCTCCACCCCCGGGAACAGGATCTGGATCAGTTCCGGAAGCACCGGATTGGTCACGTAGGTTGCGAACTGCGCATCACCGGACGGCATGGACGCGTTGAACTTGTCCTTGTCCTGCAGGCCGATCACGACCTCGTTGACCAGCGGTGCCGACAGGCGCGACACCTGCGGAAGTCCCGTGCCGAGGCGCGCGGTGGTCCATGCGCCGATCACCGGCTCGGTGCCGTTTGTCAGGCAGGCGATCGGCAGTTCGAGGGCGATCGTGGTGATGTTTGCGTCCTGCAGGTCATTGGCTTCGCCGTTACGCGGGCCAAGCGGATTGGTGTTGATCAGATCAAACACCTCGCCCAGGTTCACCACGAAGCTTTCCTTGCGCTGTCCCACGAAGACCCGACCCTCGGAAGCGCAGCCTGGAACGCCGATCCGCGCGATGTGCGCCCGCGCGTAACCTTCATAGTTGGGGATCGACTTGGTGCCGATGTTGTCGAAAGGCTTGGTGAAGTTGGTCTGGGTTCCACCGACGGTCAGATTGGTCGCGCGACCGTTCTCGGTCGTCACGAAGTAGCTCTCGATGGTGTTGAGGTTGGCGCGTGACGCCGCGGAGAACGGGCCGATGTTCTGCAGAGGGACAGACACGGGCGTCCCGTTCACCGGCACCTGCAGGTTGCGGAAGGTGTTGTTGAAGCGGAACTGGAATACATGGTCGGCCTCGGCATTGCCGTCGTTGTCCACATGAATCGTGTACACGGCGCGCGGATCGAGCATGAAGTAGTTCGGGCCGCCGTACGGGGCCTGGAGCGGCTGGTAGTTGGCGAGAAATGTGACAAAGTTCTCCCGCCCGGGTTCGTAGCTTCGGAACATGTAGAAGTCCGTTCCGTCCACCTTGGGCACGCCCGCTACCGCCGGAGCTTCGCGGTGACTGGATGCTGTGGCGGCGCCAGCGAAAATCAGGCCGGCGACTGCAACTGCTATGGCTGTCTGCTTCATTGGTGAGTTCCTTGCGTTGTCTGTGGGGTTTTAAGGTGACTGCGCCGGTATTGCCGCCGCGCGATTTCCGAATCGGCGTCTGGTCCGGAAAACGTCCTGCACTGGTGTTACGCAGAAAGGCGCCATCCGGATGCACGACTCGACCACGATGCATTGACACCGGTAAGGCATCCGCGAAGAAACCGACCTGCTTCGAGCTGAAATCCGGATGAACAGGGGAAGGGTCGCGCCGTAGAATGGTGCCCATGAGCGAGGATCAATCTTTTGAACGTGTGCGTGAGTACCTCACCGGTCTGCAGGACCGCATCTGCGGTGCGATCGAAATGGCCGACGGGGGAGCACTGTTCGTCGAAGACGCGTGGACCCGTCCCGAGGGCGGCGGCGGACTCACGCGCATCCTTCGGGGCGGCGATGTCTTCGAACAGGCCGGGGTGGGTTTTTCGGACGTGTCGGGAACCGCGCTTCCGCCGTCCGCGAGCGCGGCGCGCCCGGAACTGGCAGGTGCCTCCTGGCGCGCGACGGGCGTGTCGCTGGTGTTCCATCCGCACAACCCCTATCTGCCGACCACCCACGCAAACGTGCGGCATTTCCGCGCGATGCGCGACGGCAAGGTCGTGGCATGGTGGTTCGGAGGCGGCTTCGATCTCACTCCGTTCTACCCGGTCGACGAGGATGTCCTTCATTGGCATCGCACTGCGCGCGAGCTGTGCGAGCCCTTCGGTGGCCAGGAGCGCTATCTCGCGCACAAGCAGTGGTGCGATGAGTATTTCGCGCTAAGGCACCGCGGCGAGACGCGCGGGATCGGCGGTCTGTTCTTCGACGACCTGCATGGCGACTTCGAACGCGACTTTGCCTACCAGCGCGCCGTCGGCGACGGGTTCCTCGATGCTTACCTGCCCCTGGTCGAACGCCGCAGGCACACCGCTTTCGGCGAGCGAGAGCGCCAGTTCCAGTTGTACCGCCGTGGCCGCTATGTCGAATTCAACCTTGTGTACGACCGCGGAACGCTGTTCGGCCTGCAATCCGGTGGACGCGCCGAGTCGATCCTGATGAGCATGCCTCCGCTGGTGCGTTGGGAATACGGCTACGCCCCGGAGTCCGGCAGCCCGGAGGCTGCCCTGGCCGAATACCTGAAGCCCCGCGATTGGCTGGCCGAACTGGACTGAGCGAGGGAGTCGGCACTTCCGTGCCGGTGCCGTTTGCATTGGTTGCCGTTGCCGTTGCGGTTGCCGTTGCCGTTGCGGTTGCCGTTGCGGTTGCCGTTGCGATTGCACTTGCAGTGGCTGCTGATCTTGCTCTTGATCCCTTATCCCCAACTGCCTTCAATCGGTCTAGACCCGAAGGGCGCCGGGCATGGATGCCCGGCGGTTTCCGCCGAGCCATGGATGGCGAGTCGGAAACTCCTGCGCAGCAACTGCGCGTTCGAGCTGTTGCCCTGTCGGGGAAGGCGCCTTTCTTTGGTTACTTTCTTTGGCGCCCTATCAAAGAAAGTGACCCGCCTTCAGGCGGAAGCTGTTGCTGTTGCTCTGATTCGCGGAAGCGATACAAGCAAGATCAAAGGCTTTCGGCCTGAAGGCCGAGTTCATTTCTTTTGGTAAGCGCCAAAAGAAACAGAACCAAAGAAAAACGCTTTCCCCGCAAGGTCACAAGCCCTCAAGCGCAGTCCCTGCGCAGGAGTTTCGGACTCGCCATCCATGGCTCGGCCGAAACCGCCGGGCATCCATGCCCGGCGCCCTACGGGTCATAGGCCGCAGAGATGTGCTCGAAGTGGAGGGATCAAGAGCAAGGTCAACCGCACGGCACGGCAAGGCAAGGCAAGGCACGGGAGAGGGCGGGGCAAGGAATGCGCAGCGCGTATCAGCGCCGAAAGCTTGCGCAGCACCCATAAAAAAGCCCCGCAGGCAGGGGGGGCCGGCGGGGCTGGTGGAGCAGGACCTGGGGAGGGGTCTTTGCTCCGGATCTACTCCAGGGGAGGGAGAGATCGGTGACAGACGTTGCATCTGTCACGGGCTATAAGACCACTGAAGACATTGATGAATCGTGAAGACAAACGTTAGTTTTCCGTCCGCGTTCAGCCAAAGTTCACGCGGGAAACGTCGGCTAACGTGCGGCCAAGTGTCCCATTCAGTGAGCTACGTCCCAGTTATCGCCCACGCCACTGTCCACAACGAGCGGCACCAGCAGTTCCGCCGCGCCCGACATCCTCACAGTCACCTCGGACAGCAGCGTATCGACGAAATCCGCCTCGGCCTCGAACACCAGTTCATCGTGCACCTGCAGCACCATCAGGGCTCGTTCGGCATACGGCTCCAGCCATTGGTGGATCTCGATCATCGCCCGCTTGATGATGTCCGCCGCAGTGCCCTGCATCGGTGCGTTGATCGCCGCGCGCTCGGCGCCCGCACGCAGGCCCTGGTTGCGTGAGCCGATGTTATCGAGGTACAGCCGCCGCCCGAACACCGTCTCGACGTAGCCCTGCTCGCGCGCCTGCTGGCGGGTGCGGTCCATGAAGTCGCGCACGCCGGGATAGCGGCTGAAGTACAGCGCGATGTAGTCCTGCGCCTCGCCGCGGCCGACGCCGAGCTGCTTGGCCAGCCCGAACGCGCTCATTCCGTACATCAGGCCGAAGTTGATCGCCTTGGCCGCGCGGCGTTCGCCGTCCTCCACCGTCTCCAGGGTCTTGCCGAATACTTCGGCCGCCGTGGCCTTGTGGATGTCGACGCCGGAGGCGAAGGCGCGCAGCAGCGCGGGATCCTGCGACAGGTGCGCCATGATCCGCAGTTCGATCTGCGAGTAGTCGCAGGCGACGATCCTGCGGCCCGGCGGGGCCACGAATGCGGTGCGGATGCGGCGGCCGTCGGCAGTGCGGATCGGGATGTTCTGCAGGTTCGGATCGCTGGACGCAAGACGTCCGGTCGCGGCGCCTGCCTGGTGATAACTGGTGTGCACGCGACCGGTGTCGCGGTTGATCATCGTCGGCAGCTTTTCGGTGTACGTGCTGCGCAGCTTGGCGAGGCTGCGGTAGTCCAGGATCATGCGCGGCAGTTCGTGCTGGTCGGCGATGGCCTCCAGGGCTTCCTCGTTCGCGGACGGCTGGCCGGTGGGCGTCTTCACCAGCGCCGGCAGCTTGAGTTCCTCGAACAGCAGCGCGCACACCTGCTTGGGCGAGTCCAGGTTGAACGTGCGGCCGGCCAGTTCTGTGGCGCGCTGTTGCGCATCGAGCATGCGCCGGCCGAGCTCGGCCGACTGCCGGCGCAGTTCGTCCATGTCGATCATCACGCCGTTGGATTCGATGCGCTCCAGCACCGGGATCAGCGGAATCTCGATGTCACGGTAGACGCGCGCCAGGCTGGGCTCCGCCGCGAGGCGTGGCGCAAGGACGCGGTGCAGCCGCAGGGTCACGTCGGCATCCTCGGCGGCGTAGCGGGTCGCGTCGTCGATCGACACCTGCGAAAAGCTGATCTGCTTGACGCCCTTGCCGGCGACGTCGACGTACTTGATGGTTTCGTAGCCGAGATAGCGTCTGGCGAGCGAGTCCATGTCGTGGCGGCTGGCGGTCGCATTGAGCACGAAGCTCTCCAGCATCGTGTCGTCGCGATAGCCGCGCACCTCCATGCCGTGGCAGCGCATGACGTGCAGGTCGTACTTGCCATGCTGGCCCAGCTTGTGGATGTTCGGATCGCCGAACAGGTCGCGCAGGGCGTCGAGTACCCTGGCGCGGTTTAGTTGCGCCGGAGCACCCGGATAATCGTGACCGAAAGGTATGTAGCAGGCCTCGCCTGGAGTCACGGCGAAGCTGATACCGACCAGATTGGCGCACAGGGCGTCGAGTGAATCGGTCTCCACGTCGAACGCGAATTCACTGGCGGCACGCAACTTGTCGATCCACCGCTGCAGTTGTGTTTCGTCGAGCACCGCCTCGTACTCGCCCGGCGCCGACAGCGACGGGTCCGCGGGTTCAGCGGCAGCGCCGCCGTCGCGCGCGTATCCCGCCGCGGTATTGCGCATGCCAGCCTTGTCGTCGGCCGCCGCGCCGCCCTCCAGATCGCGCAGTGCCTGCTTGAAACCGTAGCGCGCGTACAGCGTTCGCAGCGTGGCGGCGTCGCGTTCGCGAAGCTGCAGCTGTTCGGGAGTCTGGTCGAGCGGCACGTCGGTGCGGATCGTCGCCAACTCGCGGTTGGTCGGCAGCCGATCCAGGACCTCGCGCAGGTTGTCGCCGATCTTGCCGCCGATATCCTGATGGTGCTCGATCACGCCCTCCAGCGTGCCGTACGCGCCCAGCCACTTGGCCGCGGTCTTCGGGCCGCATTTGCTGACGCCGATGATGTTGTCGATGCTGTCGCCCATCAGCGACAGGTAATCGACGATCTGGTCGGGGCGAACGCCGAACTTCGCAATGACCGTCTCGACCGAGTCCAGCCGGCTGCCGCTCATCGTATTGACCAGCGCCACGCCGGGCCCGCGCTCGCCGTCCTCGCCCGCTTGTGCATCGCGAACGAGCTGGGCGAAGTCCTTGTCGCTGGTGGAGATGGTCACGTCGATGCCTGCCTCGGCCGCCTGCACGGCCAGCGTGCCGATGACGTCGTCGGCCTCGACCCCGTCGATGCGCAGGATGTCGATGCCAAGCGCCTGCACGATGTCGCACATCGGCTGCACCTGCGAGCGCAGCTCGTCGGGCATGGCGGGGCGGTTGGCCTTGTACTGCGGGTCGATCTCCTCGCGGAAGGTCGGGCCTTTGGCGTCCACGACGTAGGCGACGTAGTCGGGGCGCTCGGCCAGGGTCGCGCGCAGCATGTTGACGACGCCGAACAGGGCGCCGGTCGGCTCGCCGGCATCGTTGGTGAGCGGAGGCAGTGCGTGGAAGGCGCGATAGAGGTAGCTCGAGCCGTCGATCAGGACCAGTCTTTTCATGCGGCGATTCTACGCTGGCCCATCGCCATGGCTGCCCTGGCGCCGCGCTGTCGGGGAGCCCGCGACGCGCGCCGCTTCACGCGCCCACGGGTATCCTGAGCCTCCCGCGAACTGGAGAAGACCGTCCATGCGCATTCCCGTTTTCGCATCCGGCCTGTTGCTTGCAGGCCTGGCTTCCGTTGCGGCCTTGACCGGCTGCGCCACTGACCCGGCGGTCGACGACCCGACGGCCCAGCTGCAGAACCCTGACGTGGTCACCCGCACCGCGCCCAACGGCGACGTCATTTCCGAGTACCGGGTCGCCGGGCAGTTGCAGGTGGTCAAAGTCACCCCGGTCCGCGGCCCCACCTACTATTTGATGGACCGCGACCGCGACGGCATCCCCGACAACGGCGCGCCGGTGTCGCCGGTGCTGTGGAAGCTGTTCGAGTGGGATTGAGGCGGAGCCTGTCCGCGAAGGGCGCGAAAGACGCGAAGAAGAGCGGAAGGGTGCTTCTGCAAAGTCGAGATGGTCCGGGTTGGTCTGAGTCGTACCCGGCCTCTTTCCAGCACCGCCCAGGCCCGTAGGAACTGCCGACAGCAGGTCGCGAAAAATCTGAATCGAGTCGTTCGAACTCCCTTCTTTCCGCCTTTGTTTCGTGTCTTTCGCGTCCTTCGCGGACAAACCCGCCTCAAGGTCCCGAGTGCACGTGATCCAGTGCGCCCGGTCGAGCCACCGCGTAGCCCTGGGCACAGTCGACGCCCATCGCGCGGACTGCTTCCAGGGTGGCGTCGTCTTCGACGTACTCGGCAATCGTGCGCACGTTCATGAGGTGGCCGATCCGGTTGATCGACTCCACCATGGCGTGCTGGATCGGGTCCGTCACGATGCCCTGCACCAGTGAGCCGTTGATCTTCAGGTAGTCGACCTGCAGGTGGCGCAGGTAGCCGAAGGACGACATGCCGCTGCCGAAATCGTCGATCGCGAAACTGCAGCCCATCGCCCGGAGTTCGCCGATCACCTCAACCGCGCGGTTGAGATTGGCGATCGCCACGCTTTCGGTTATTTCGAAGCAGAACCACTGCGGTGACACGTCGAAGCTGCGAAGCTGGGCACGAAGAAAGCCCGGGAACCCCGGGTCGAGCAACGAGGCGGTCGACAGGTTGATCGAGTGCAGGCGCTGCGCTTTCGGGTTTTCGGAAACGTGCCGGGCCACCGCCGCGACCACCCAGCGATCCAGAGCCGGGGTGAGGCGATACCGCTCGGCCGCGGGCAGGAATGCCGTCGGTGGCACGATGGCGCCGTGCATGGCGCGCAGTCGCAGCAGCACTTCCACGTGTTCTGGCCCCGCAGCGGCGCCATCGGTGGGATCCAGGGCGATGATCGGCTGGCTGCACAGGAACAGGCGCTGCTCGCGCAGGGCGGCCTTGATTTCGGCCATCCACTCCAGCTCGGTGTGCTGCTGACCGCGGGCGTGTTCGCCCGGCTCGTACACGTGTACCCGGTTGCGTCCGTGGGCCTTGGCCACGTAGCAGGCTTCGTCGGCGTGGCTGAGGATGTCGTTGAGCGTGGAACCGCTGTCGTCAATGTGGACCAGGCCGATGCTGACGCCGATCTTGAACGAGCGATCCTTCCAGACGTAGTGGAAGCGCTCGACGGTGGAGCGCAGCTTCTCGGCGACCATTTCGGCATGGCCGGCGTCGCAGTTCTCGAGCAGTACGCCGAACTCGTCCCCACCCAGGCGCGCGAGCGTGTCGGCCTCGCGCAGATGTTGCTTCAGCAGCACAGAAAGCTGTCGCAGCAGTTCGTCTCCGGCCAGGTGCCCGGCGCTGTCGTTCACCGCCTTGAACTGGTCCAGGTCCAGATACAGCAGCGCATGGCCGCTGCCGCCTTCGGGAGCGCTCTTCAACGCGTGGCTGATGCGCCGCTCCAGTGCGCGACGGTTGGCCAGTCCGGTGAGCGGGTCATGGGTCGCCTGGTGGTTCAGTTCCGCGGCCGCACGCCTGGCAAGGGTGACGTTGCGGAAAGCGAAGACCGTGCCGACGATCGAGCGGTCATCGGCGAGGATCGGTGCGAAGGTGCCCTCGATCGAAATTTCGTGGCTGTCGCGGCGCACCAGCACGGTCCTGGCGGTCAGCGGATTGCCTGCGAAACCGAGCATGTCCAGCTCGGGCACGATGAAGTTCTGCCCGTCCTCGTCCTTCAGCGAGACCACCTGGGTCAGGCGCTTGCCGACAGCCTCGGAGAATGGCCAGCCGGTGAGGTGCTCGGCGACCGAATTGATGAAGGTGACGTAGCCCTGCGGGTCGGTCGTGACCACGCCGTCGCCGATCGAGCGCAGGGTCATCTGTGCGTGCTGGTCGTTGCTGACGAGGCGGATCGACGACTTCAGCCGGTCCAGGTCCTGCTGCAGCTGCGGGGCAAGCAGCACCGTGGATATCTGCCGTGCCAGCAGTTGCATGCGCAGGATCTGCTCCGCGTCGAGTTCACGGGGTTCGGCGTCCATCACGCTCAGGATTCCCAGGCGGCGGCCGCCGTGGGTGACCAGCGAAAACGCGGCGCAGAACCGCATCTGCCACGATGAGTTCACCGCTGGATGCCGTGCGAAGCGAGGATCCTCGCGCAGGTCCGGCACCACCACGGCATCGCCCTCGCGGGCCAGTTCGGTCACCAGTTCGACCAGCGGCACGACTTCATGGTCGGCCGAACCTGACCACGCCAGCACCAGCGGATTGCACTGGCCAGCCGGGTCCAGCAGGGTGACCAGGGACGCACCAGCGCCGCAGATGCCGGCAGCCAGTGCCGCGAGATCCTTGAGCTCCCAGTCGCCGTAGGGATTCTGCGCCAACAGATCGGCACGTACCGATCCCCCGCGGGAAAGGGACGCACGTGAGGACCGGCTGCTGGGGGAGGTATCGACCATTCGCATGAATTTAGCGGCGCCCGCCACAACGGCGCGTGATCCCGTCGGGTTCGGCGGTCAGCACGATCCGCGACGCGCGGCCGGCCAGGCCGGGGGGCCGGGTAACCGGTCGCCGATCCCGACATCCTGCTGGTTGCTGTTGCTGTTGCTGTTGCACGTACACTCCATTCGCATCGCGTCCATGCCCACGCGCATTCCGCACGAAGGTAGTTGCAGCAAACGGCGGAGTATTGGATTAACGGCCGCAGATTTCTCCATTTGCAACGGGCATCACAGCCATATAGCGGCGTGTCGCCCGTTTTCATCCGTATCTCCGGCGGCGCAGGCGCGCGGCGTCGGGATCAGGCCGGTTGCAGGTTCGCGTAGGCGAGCACCAGCCACTTGCTGCCGGCTTCATCGAAGTTGATCTGGACCCGCGCGTGCGCGCCCGCGCCTTCGAAATCGATCACGGTGCCGGTGCCGAACGATGGATGGCGGACGTTCGCACCCAGCGGAAGTGGCGGCGCCTCCATCGGTGCGTGACCAAAGTTTCGCCGCGGCTGCTGGATGAATGCGGGCCGGGATACCTGCGCCTTCGGCCGCACCTCGTGCAGCAGCGCCGGCGGAATCTCGCGCAGGAAACGCGATGGAACGCCGTACATCTCGGTGCCGTGGATGCGGCGCGACTCGGCATAGCTCAGCACCAGCTTTTCGCGCGCGCGGGTGATGCCCACATACGCCAGCCGGCGCTCCTCCTCCAGCCGCCCCGACTCCTCGATGGACCGGTTGTTGGGGAACAGGCCTTCCTCCAGGCCACCAAGGAACACCAGCGGGAATTCCAGTCCCTTGGCGCTGTGCAGGGTCATCAGCTGCACGCCGTCCTCGCCCGCCTGCGCCTGGCCTTCCCCGGCCTCCAGTGAGGCGTAGCTCAGGAACGCGATCAGCTCCGGCATCGCCGCCGCCTCTTCGTCGTCGCCGATCACGAACCGCGAGGCGACCGAGACCAGTTCGTCGAGGTTGTCGGTGCGCGAGTCCAGCTGCCCGCGCGACTCGTTGGCGTAATGTTCGCGCAGGCCCGAGCGCGCGAGTACGTGGTCGATCTTCTCCGGCAGCGGCATCGGCGCCGCTTCGCGATCGAGCGTTTCGATCAGTTCGACGAACGCGCGGATCGCATTGCGCGCGCGCGCCGCCAGTTCGTTGCCGCCGCTGATGCGAACCGCCGCTTGCCACAGCGACACAGCGTTCGTACGCGCACACAGGCGAACCTCGTCGAGCGTGCGCCCACCAATGCCGCGGGTGGGCGTGTTGACCGCGCGTTCGAACGCGGCATCGTCATCGCGATTGCCGATCAGGCGCAGGTAGGCGAGCGTGTCCTTGATCTCGGCGCGCTCGAAGAAGCGCTGGCCGCCGTAGACGCGGAACGGCACCCGCGCCGCCAGCAGCATCTCCTCGAACGCGCGCGACTGCGCGTTGCTGCGGTAGAGAATGGCAACGTCGCCATAGCTGCCGCCGTCTCGCACCCATTGCCCGGCGCGCTCGACCACGAAGCGGGCCTCGTCCATTTCGCTGTAGGCAGCAAACAGGTCGATGGTCTCGCCCGCGCCGGTGTCGGTCCACAGCTTCTTGCCGAGGCGGTCGGGATTGTGGGCAATGACCGCGTTGGCGGCTTCCAGGATGTTGGAGCTGGAGCGGTAGTTCTGCTCCAGGCGGATGGTCCGGGCACCGGGAAAATCCTTGAGGAAACGCTGCACGTTCTCGACCTTCGCGCCACGCCAGCCGTAGATCGCCTGGTCGTCATCGCCGACCACGAACACGCGGCCGGTGTCGCCGGCGAGCAGCCGGACGAAGCCGTACTGGATCGCGTTGGTGTCCTGAAACTCGTCGACGAGGATTTCCCGGAACCGGTGGCGGTAGTGGTCCAGCAGAGCCGGCGTGTCGCGCAGCAGTTCGTGGGCGCGCAGCAGCAGTTCGGCAAAATCGACCAGCCCGGCCCGCTCGCAGCGCTCCTGGTAGGCCTCGTACGCGCGCCGCATCGTGTCGGCCCAATGGTCGCCGCTGCCCTGGATATGCTGCGGCCTGCGACCCTCGTCCTTCTGTGCGTTGATCCACCACGCGATCTGGCGATGCGGAAACTGACCATCATCGAGTTCCAGCGCCTGCGCGACCCGCTTCACCAGCCGCAGCTGGTCGTCCGAGTCGAGCACCTGGAAGCCTTCGGGAAGTTTCGCGTCCTGCCAGTGCAGCCGCAGCAGCCGGTGGGCGAGGCCGTGAAAGGTCCCGATCCACATGCCGCGACTGCCCGAACGCAACTGTGCATCGGCACGCGCGCGCATTTCGCCGGCCGCCTTGTTGGTGAAGGTCACCGCGAGCACGCCGTGGGTGGGAACCCCGAAGACCTCGTTCAGCCAGGCGATCCGGTGGGTGAGCACGCGGGTCTTGCCCGACCCGGCGCCGGCCAGGACCAGATAGTGGCCGGGATCGGCGGTGACGGCATCGCGCTGCGCAGGGTTCAGCGCGTCGAGCAGGTGGGAGACATCCATCGCCCTAGTTTACGCGGGCGCTCTCCGGGTCGGCTTTCCTTTGCGCGCCGGATTGCAGCAGTTCGAGGACATTTTCGAACGGCTGCGGCTTTCCCAGCAGATATCCCTGGATCTCGTCGCATCCGCGCGAGCGCAGCCAGTGGTGCTGATGGGCGGATTCCACGCCTTCCCCGACGGTGGACAGCCCCAGGGAGTGCGCCATCGCGATGATCGCCGAGCAGATTACCGCGTCGTCCGGGTCCACCCCCAGGTCCCGCACGAAGGAGCGGTCGATCTTGAGCCGTTCGATCGGCAGCCGCTTCAGGTAGGCGAGGCTCGAATACCCGGTGCCGAAATCGTCGATGGAGATCCCGACCCCCAGCGCCACGATCTGCTGCATCGAGCGGATGGCGCGTTCCGGCGTGGTCATGATCACGCTCTCGGTGAGTTCCACCTCCAATGCGCCTCGCGGCAATGAGAACCGCGCGATCACCTCGGCGATGTCGCCGTGGATGTCCTGGGCGAACTGCGCTGCTGAGACGTTCACCGCGATGCGCAGATGACCCAGACCCGCGGCAGCCAGCATCGGGTGATGCCGAGCCGCTTCGCTCAGCACGCGCCGGCCCAGCTCCACGATCAGGCCGCTTTCCTCGCAGACCGTCACGAACTCGTCCGGCTGCAGCACCCCGCGGCCGGGATGATGCCAGCGCACCAGCGCCTCCAACGCGACCGGCTGGTCGTCGATGCCGAACAGCGGCTGGAAATCGAGCTGGAATTCATCGCGCCGGATTGCATCCCGCAGTTCCGAGACCAGCTGCAGGCGCTGGGAAACCGCATTGTCGAACTCCGGCCGGTAGGCCACCGCGCGATTGCGGCCCTGCTGCTTGGCCTGGTACATCGCCATGTCGGCGCGCATCAACAGCGCTTCGGCGTCGTTGCCGGCCTCCGGGTAGCGACAGTGGCCGATGCTGGGCGTGAGCGTGTATGAGACTCCCGCCAGTTCGATCGGGTCTGTCAGCCTGCTGGCAACGCGCGCCAGCACTTCGGAGACCGCTGCTTCTTCGGTCTGCTCGGTAAGCACGATCACGAACTCGTCGCCACCGAAGCGCCCCACCGTGTCAGTTTCTCGCACGATCTCGTGCAGGCGCTGGGCGACGGCACGCAGGACCTCGTCGCCGGCGCTGTGGCCAAGGCTGTCGTTGACCAGCTTGAAGTCGTCCAGATCGATGAACACCACCGCGACCTGTCGCCCATGCCGCTCGGCGCCCAGCACCGCCTGCTGCAGCCGATCCAGCAGCAGTTGCCGGTTCGGCAGGCCGGTCAGCTCGTCGTGGGTGGCGCGATAGGCGAGTTGCTCCTCGTAGCGTTGGCGCTCGGTGACGTCGTTCTGCACGCCGACGAAGTGGGTCAACTCGCCGCTGCCGTCGCGCACCGGGGCGATGTGGAATTCGTTTGCGAACTGCGTGCCATCCTTGCGGTAGTTGCGCAGCAGCACGCGCACCTCCCGCTGCTCGCGAATGCCCTGGCGAATGGTTTCAATCGCGATCTGGTCGCGGTCCTCGCGCTGCAGAAAGCGGCAGTTGCGCCCGAGCACCTCCTCCGACGTATAGCCGGTGATGTCCTGGAATGCCGGGTTCACGTACACGATAGGGCAATCAGGCTGGCGCGCGTCGGCGATGATGACGCCGTTGCTGGTGGCCTCCACCGCGCGTCGAAGCAGGCGCAGGTCGGCTTCGAATCGGTGGCGTTCGCTGACGTCCAGCATGCCGCCGACGACGCGCGTCATGTGTCCACGGATGTCGCGCAGCAGGTAGCCGCGGTCGATCACCTGGGCATAGCTGCCATCGTGGCAGCGGAAACGGTACTCCTCTTCCCATTCGCTCAGGTCGGATTTCATTACTGCCGCCAGGCTCGCGCTGACCCGTTCCCGGTCGTCGGGATGCACCAGCGCCTCCCACGCTGCGAGCGTCGCAGGGATCTCATCGCGCGAGAAGCCGAACGTCGTGAATAGACTGTCGCTCCACCACAGCGTGCCCCCATCGGCGTCGTAGTCGTACACCACGTCGCTGGTCGCGCGCGCGATCAGGCGGAAGCGTTCTTCGCTGCGTTCCCGCTCGGCCTCCGCGCGCCGCTGTTCGGTGATGTCGCGGATCAGCACCAGACAGGCCGGGCGGCCGTCGAAGTGGATATCCACGCCGGTATTGTTCACCAGGATGATCTGGCCGCTCTTGAGCACGTGGTGCCAGGTGTCGTCCGCGGACTCAGGCCAAGGCAGATTCCGCATGTACGCCAGTGCTCGCTGGCGCTCCTCCCGGGGCCGCACATCCAGCACGGTCATCGCCAGGAACTCCTCGCGGCTGTAGCCGTACTTGCGCATCGCGGTCTCGTTGACGGCCAGCAGGCGCAGCGTCTCGAGGTCGTAGACCCACATCGGCAAAGGGTTGTGTTCGAACAGGAACCGGTACTGCGCCTCGGCCTCGCTCAGGCGTTCGCGCACCTGCGCCAGCTCCGTTACGTCCTGCTGGATCCCTCGCACATATCGCCGTCCGTCGGTGTCGGTGACCAGTGCGCCGCGGGCCTGTACCCAGCGGATCTCACCGTCGGGCCGACGGATCCGGAACTCCAGGAAGTCCGGCTTGCCGCCATCGACCAGTTGCTTGAGTGACGTCTCCACCTTTCCGGTGTCGCGCGGGTCCACCCACTCCAGCGCCTGACGCGAATCCAGCACGCCATTGCCGCGCCGGCCGTAGATGTCGAAGATCTGGGGTGACCAGTGCACCTCGTCGGTCTGCAGGTTCCACTCGTACTCGCCGATCGCGGCGAGCGCGTGTGCCTTCTGCAGTTTCATGCTGGTGTGGCGCAACTCATCGAGGAGCGCTTCCTGGCGATCCTGGCTGTGCGCCAGCAGGCGCATCAGCCAGGCCCAGAGGCCGCCCATGGCCAGGCTGAGTCCCAGCACGACCGCAGCGAACCCGTACCACGGCAGCAGGATGGCGCTCTGCGGCGAGCTGGCGATCGCGATCAGCGGGGTGCCGGGAATCCGCCCGAAGACGTACTGGCGATCGAGGCCGTCGAACACGCTGCGCCCGGCGTAACGGCCGCCCTGCGTCCGGTGCAGGTCCGGCTGCTTGAACAGGAGCGCACGATCGATCGGGCGGCCGACGCTGGCAGCACTGTCCTGTGAGCTTGCGACCATCACACGGTCGACATGGACCAGGTCGAGCCTCTCGTTTTCTGCGAACTCATAATTCCGGACGATTTCGGTGAACCAGGCGGCGTCGACATGGCCCGAGGCCCGGAGACCGGAGAAGTCGTCCTGGTGGACGGGTATCACCCAGCGACCGCCCTCGCGAACCGGAGGGTCCAGCTGCAGCCCCGGAACCGGCGCAGATGGGTCGGCCAAGGCGGCCAGGGTAATCGGCTGCACCCTAATCCGGGTCAGCGGAATCGACGAGGCTGTTGCCGGGCTGGCGGTCGCCATCGGCACTTGGCGGGCCGCATGCATCGCCAGTTCCCGCGACAGCAGTTCCAGTCGTTCTGCCGCCTGCCTCTGCACTGCCTGCACCAGCAATTGCGAGCGCGCCGCTGCGAGATCCTGCTGCTCGTGTCGGTCGTGCACAAGCAGCCACACGGCCAGCAGCGGCAGGGCGATCGCAAGCGCCATTCCGAACAGGAGCAGGCGCCGGGTGCGCCCGCGATCATGGGCGATACCGGCCGAAAAGCCTGGAGTGCGCTGGGTCAACGGCTCGGATCGGGAAGGACCATCTCACAGTCAACGCGCATCGCCACGGGCGGTCAAGTTCGGCGCGGCAATGGAGGTGTACGGCTGAACAGGGAGCGGGGTTAGTGTGCAGCTCCCGGCTTGCCGTTCTTGGCAGTTTGCTCCATCAGCCGGTCAGTCCAGGCGATTCCCACCGCCGAGAGGATGAACACACCATGGATGATGGTCTGCCACATCACCCCGGTGGAGGTCGCTGTGGTGCACTTCTGCGCCACGACCTGCAAACCCGCGGCAGTGGCGGCAGCGGCCGCGGTCAGCGCATTGATCGCCTCTGCCGAGCCGCACACCGGCATTCCGAGTTCACCGGCGGCTATGAAGGTCTTGAGCAGGTGGATCGAGGAGATGCCGATGATCGCCATCGCCAGCTTGACCTTGAGCACGCTGGCGTTGACGTGGCTGAGCCACTCCGGCTGGTCGGGATGGCCCTGCAGTCCCAGCCGCGACACGAAGGTCTCGTAGCCGCCGACGATCACCATCACCAGCAGGTTGGAGATCATCACCACGTCGATAAGCCCCAGTACCAGCAGCATGATTCCCTGCTCGCCGAGGGTGTTGGCACCCTGCACGAGGTGCAACAACTCCTTGAGGAACAGGAACACATAGACGCACTGCGCGAGGATCAGCCCCAGGTACAGCGGAAGTTGCAGCCAGCGCGAACTGAAGATCAGTGCAGGCAGGGGGTTGAGGCGGATGGAAGGGGCAGCGGACATGGTGGCCTGGGGATCGGAGGATGGCGCAGCGTAGCGGCCGCCTCTGGTGCTGCCAAGCACGGGATCGGACATGCGGTCAGCCCTCCTGCAGCGCCTGGGCGCCCATCTGCGCCAGCACCGCGGCCATGCGCCCGGCCTGCGCCGCCTGCTCGCTCGACGCGTTGCCCTGCTGCGCGCGCTTCGCCACGCCCTGGGCGATCGCCGCCAGCCGGAAGAAGCTGAAAGCCAGCACGAACGGCCAGTCGGCGTCGACGCGGGTACCGCTGAGTTCACTGTAGCGGCGCAGCAGTGCGGCCTCGTCGGGGATGCCGAGCGCCGCGCGATCCTTCCCGGCCAGGCCGGGCAGTGGTGGCTGTCCCGGCAGGCGCAGCGCCATGCAGAAGTAGCCCAGGTCCGCCAGTGGATGGCCGAGCGTCGACAGCTCCCAGTCCATCACCGCGAGGATCCGCGGCGCGCCGCCGGCGAACATGAGGTTGTCGCAGCGGTAGTCGCCGTGCACGAGTGCGACCCGCCCGTCATCGGCGGGGCAGCGCGCCGGCAGCTCGGCGAGCAGGGTTTCCATCGCCGCGATCGGCTGGGTTTCGCTGGCGCGGTATTGCGTGCTCCAGCGCGTCAGCTGGCGCTCGAAGTAGTTGCCTGCCCGCGCGTAGTCGCCCAGTCCTGCGGCGTGCACGTCCACCGCGTGCAGGGCCGCCAGTGTCGAGATGACCGCGTCGTAATGGTCGCCGCGCTGCGCGGGCGCCAGTTGCGGCATGGCCGGGTCCCAGAAGACGCGGCCGTCGACGTGTTCCATCAGGTAGAACATAGAGCCGATGACCAATTCGTCCTCGCACAGGTGCAGCGCGCGCGCGACCGGGACGTCGGTCGACTGCAGCGCACGCAGTACACGGAACTCGCGATCCACTGCGTGCGCCGAAGGCAACAGCACACCCGGCGGCTTGCGTCGAAGCACGTAGGTGCCGCTGTCGGCATCGATGCGGTAGGTGGGGTTGGACTGGCCGTCCTTGAACTTGGTGGCGGTCAGCGGGCCGCGGAACCCTTCGACATGCGCGGAGAGGTAGTCGGCAAGCGCGGCTTCGGGCAGCGCGAACGGCGGCGTATCGGTCATTGGTCGGCCTTGAGCATGCTGCGTGCGAGTGCGGCGATATGGACCTCGTCAGGGCCATCGGCCAGGCGCAGCGAGCGCGCGCCTGCGTAGGCATGGGCGAGGAAGTGGTCCTGGGACAGGCCGCCGGCGCCGTGCATCTGCATCGCGCGGTCGATCACCGCACAGGCCATTCGAGGAGCCACGATCTTGATCATCCCGATCAGTTCGCGCGCGCCGCGGACGCCGTGCGCGTCCAGTGCTGCGGCTGCCTGCAGTGTCAGCAGGCGGGCCTGGTCGATCTCGCAGCGGCTCAGCACGATCGCCTCCTGGGCCATGCCGTGGGCACCGAGCACCTGTCCGAACGCCACGCGCTTGCGGGCCCTGTCGACCATCGCCTCCAGCGCGCGCTGCGCCAGTCCGATCAGCCGCATGCAGTGGTGGATGCGGCCCGGCCCCAGCCGTGCCTGTGCGATCTCGAAGCCGCTGCCCTCGGTGTGGATCAGGTTCGCGACCGGTACCCGCACCGGCTCGAACGCAAGCTCGACGTGCCCGTGCGGGGCGTCGTCGTAGCCGAAGACCTGCAGCGGCCTTACGACGCGCAATCCGGGTGTGTCCATCGGTACCAGCAACATCGACTGGCGACGGTATGGCGCCGCTTCCGGGTCGGTCACGCCCATCACGATCAGGACCTCGCAGCGCGGATCGCCAGCGCCGGTGGTCCACCACTTGCGACCGTCGAGTGCGTACTCGTCGCCGTCGCGGCGAAACCGCATCGCGATGTTGGTCGCATCCGAGGAGGCCACGTCCGGCTCGGTCATCGCAAAGCCCGAGCGGATGCGTCCCGCCAGCAGCGGCTCCAGCCAGCGCGCCTGCTGCGCCGGGTTGCCGTACTGCGCCAGCACTTCCATGTTGCCGGTGTCCGGCGCACTGCAGTTGAATATCTCCGATGCCATCAGCGACCTGCCCATGAGTTCGGCGAGCGGCGCGTACTCCAGGTTGTTGAGCCCGGCACCGTGCTCCGCGTCAGGCAGGAACAGGTTCCACAGGCCGTGTTCGCGAGCCTGCTGCTTGAGCGTTTCCAACTGCGGAGGCGGCGTCCAGCGCGTTGCAGGGTCGGAGGCCCACTCGGCGAACGCCGCTTCGGCAGGGACAACGTGGGACGCCATGAACGATTCAAGTCGCGCCTCCAGCTCGCGGCTGCGATCGCTCTGCGCGAACAGGCGGTCAGACACGGGCCCCACTGTGATCACGCGTCGGCCGCCAGAGAGACGCCGGGAAGCGACATCACGTATTCGGCGCCCATCAACTGCGACGGCGTGCGGAAACCTGCCTCGGCGGTGCCGCCCAGAAGATGTTGCACGATGCCCAGCGATGCGGTCGCCGTGAGCGTGTAGCCGTTGGGAACGATCAGGTGGCGTTTGGCTTCGCGTCCGCTGTCGTCGCGCACTTCTCCCCAGACGTGGGTGACGGTGCGCTCGCGCTTCTGGTCGGAGGGACCGCGCACCGAACGCGCCACACCGCGCTTGAGAAACCACTGCACCGGGGCGCTGTCCAGCAGCGGACCCAGCAGGCGCATGCGCCGCACGCGCGCGATCGTGGCCGGCGACACCGCCATGAAGACTTCGATGTTGGGAATGCCGGTACTCAGGTTCGCCGTGTAGACATCGCCCCAGGGAATCGTCATGGCCGTGCGTGACTGCCCGTCGCGGACGAAGCTGCGCGTCTTCCAGGCCAGCGGCACCCGCCGCACTTCGCCGTCGATGCGCGCGCGGCCGCCCTTGCCCAGGCCCTCGACGCTGGTCTTCGCCGTGCCGGGACTGGGACCGCCCCCGGCTTCAAAGGCAAGCACCAGGTGCGTGGCGGACGGGAGGTCGCGCTTGAGCATCGCCGACAGGCAATCGGTGGGAACCACGTCGAAGCCCGCACCGGGCAACACCACGATGCCACGCCCGCGCGCCAATTCGTCATGTGCGTGGCAGTGGGCGAACACGTCGATTTCGCCGGTGATGTCGAGGTAGTGAGTGCCGGCTGCGAGACAGCCCTCGAGCATCGGCGCGCAGGTCGCCGAGAAGGGGCCGGCGCAATGCAGGACCAGGCCGATGCCCTCGAGGCCGGCACGCACCGCATCGGCATCGGCAAGGTCGAAGCGGCGGTGCTCGAGACCGAGATCCCGCGCCAGGGCGACGACCTCGTCGCTGCGCCCGGCCAGGACCGGCGTCAGCCCGCGTTGTTTCGCCTCGTGCGCGATGAGGCGCCCGGTGTAGCCGTTGGCGCCATAGACCATCCACTTCATCGTGCCGCTCCCGTGTGCCTGCTGGATTTTCGCGCCGCGACCTGCGCCATGAGCTGGCGGAAATACACCGACGGCAGCCAACGCCGCAGGCGCCAGCGCATCGCCGCGCCGCGCGTCGGCAGGATCAAAAACTGCCCGCGCTCGAACGCCCCGAAGATGTTGTCGGCCACGCCGTCGAGCGTGTCGCTGCTGCGCGACATCATCTTCGCCGCGTGGGCTTTCATCGCTTCGTTGCCGCGCCACTGCTGCAGCAGGTTGGTCTGGAAAAACGCCGGGCAGGCGACCGACACCGACACGTTCTGTCCGTGCAGTTCCGCGCGAAGTTGTTCCGAGAGCGTCAGGACTGCGCCCTTGGCGACGCCGTAGCTCATGATCGACGGCGCACCGGCCAGGGCCGCGAACGACGCAATGTTGAGGATGCTGCCGCTGCCGCGCTCGAGCATCCCCGGCAGGAACGCCTGGCAGCCGCGGACCACGCCCAGCAGGTTGACCTCCAGCACCTCGCGCCACTCGGCCATCGTGGAATCCAGCAGGCTGCCGCCGCTGGCGATGCCGGCGTTGTTGACCAGCACGTCCGGCGCGCCCCATTGTTCCAGCACCGCATCGCGCAGCGACGTCATCGACGCGTCGTCGCCGACGTCGGCGGTCATCGCGATGTGGCCGGAGCCCGGCAGTGCGGCGCTTGCCGCCTGCGCGCGCTCCGCATCGAGGTCGATGCAGGCCACCGCGTCGCCGCTTGCCGCATACCGGTGCGCCAGCGCCAGGCCCAGGCCGCTGCCCGCTCCGGTGATCAACACCTTGCGTCCACCCATGTCGTCGCTCTCCCCGATGCGGCATGCTGGAGACTGGATCGTCCCCGAGTGATCGCACCATGACACAACCCGACTTGTTCAATCTAGAAGGAAAAACCGCACTGGTGACCGGCGCCTCACGGGGCATCGGAGAAGCCGTCGCGCGCCTTCTGGCGTCCTGGGGTGCCCACGTGATCATCAGCAGCCGCCAGCAGGACGCGTGCGAGAGCGTCGCCACCTCGATCCGCGACGCCGGCGGCCAGGCGACTGCCGTGGCCGCTCACATCGGCGACACCGACGCGATCGAGGCGCTGTTCGCCCGCCTGGACGAACTCGATCTCTCGCCGGACATCCTGGTCAACAACGCCGCGACCAATCCGCACTTCGGACCGATGTGCGAACAGTCGCTCGAAAGCTTCCAGAAGACCGTCGACGTCAACCTGCGGGGCTATTTCTGGATGACCGTGCAGGGCGCGCGGCGCATGCAGCAGCGCGGGGGCGGGGCGATCGTCAACATCGCCTCGGTCAACGCGCGCCGCAGCGCCCCGGGGCAGGGCGTGTACTCGATGACCAAGGCCGGCATCGTGTCGATGACCGAAGGCTTCGCCAAGGAACTGGGAGAGCACGGCATCCGCGTCAACGCGGTGCTGCCGGGACTGACCGATACGAAGTTCGCCGGTGCGCTGTCCTCCAACGAGAAGATCCTCAGGACCATGCTGCAGTTGATCCCGCTGGGACGGGTCGCGCGGCCCGACGAGATCGCACCGATGGTGGCCTTCCTGTGCACGCCGGCCGCGACCTACGTCACCGGCGCAAGCTTCACCGTCGACGGCGGATACCTGGCCTGAGCCTTTCCGCCGGGTCTTTGTTCCGTCGTCGCCGCTGCCGCTGCCATTTGCCATTTGCCATTTGCCATTGCTGTTGCCACTGCCGTTGCTTGGCCCTTGATCCCTCCTCCCCAATCGCCTCCAATCGGTCTAGACCCGTAGGGTGCCGGGCATGGATGCCCGGCGGTTTCGGCCGAGCCATGGATGGCGAGTCCGAAACTCCCGCGCAGAGACTGCGCGTTCGAGCTGTTGCCCTGTCGGGGAGACGCCTTTCTTTGGTTACTTTCTTTGGCGTCATCAAAGAAAGTGACCCGCCCAAAGGCGGAAGCTGTTGCTGTTGATCTTGCGTCGCTTGACGAGCTTGCAAGGACAAGCAAGATCAACAGCTTTCGGCCTGAAGGCCGAGTTCATTTCTTTTGGTAAGCGCCAAAAGAAACAGAACCAAAGAAAAACGCTTTCCCCGAAAGAGCAACAGCTCGCAATCGGCCAAAACTGCGCGGGAGTTTCAGACTCGCCATCCATGGCTCGGCTGAAACCGCCGGGCATCCATGCCCGGCGCCCTACGGGTCTAGACCGATGGGAGGCGCTTGGGGAGGAGGGATCAAGGGCCAACGGCGTCAGTCCACAGCCACGTGCAACAGCCAGAATTGCAGCCTCGGCGAAGCGGGGCCGGCTGCGCTTACACTCGCAGGCCGCACCGCTGCCCTGGTCCGCCATGCGTACCCGACTCGACCTCCTCGCCGCCCTGCTGACGTTTTCCTGCCTAATGCCCGCCTTGGCCGACACGCCCGACAACCGAACCCCTGCCGATACCCAGGCCCGCCGCCTGAGCCTGGAAGCGCTGGCAGGCGACGCGCCGCTGTCCGGGCCGAGCCTGATGAAACCGAAGATCGCGCCGGACGGCAGCCGTGTCGGCTTCCTGCGCGGCAAGCCCGACGACAAGAACCGCCTGGACCTGTGGGCGTTCGACATCGCCCGCGGCACCAGCGCGCTGCTGGTCGACTCGGACGTCGTGCTTCCGGGCGCGGAGACGCTCAGCGATGCCGAAAAGGCGCGTCGCGAGCGCCAGCGCATCGCCGGGCTGAGCGGCATCGTCGATTACCAGTGGTCGCCCGATGGCAGGTCGCTGCTGTTTCCGCTGGGCGGTGAGCTGTATCTCTACAGCCTCGACGCTGCGAGCACCGGCACGCCGCGTGCCCGCAAGCTGACGGCCGGCGAGGGTTTCGCCACCGACCCGAAACTCTCACCGAAGGGCGGCTTCGTGAGCTTCGTGCGCGACCGGAACCTGTGGGTGATCGATCTCGCATCGGGCAAATCCTCGCAGCTCACCTTCGATGGCAGCGAGGTGGTCGGCAACGGCGTCGCCGAATTCGTGGCCGACGAGGAGATGGACCGCCACACCGGCTACTGGTGGGCGCCGGACGACTCGGCGATCGCCTTCACGCGCATCGACGAATCGCCGGTGCCGGTGCAGAAGCGCTACGAGGTCTACCCGGACCGCACCGAGGTGGTCGAGCAGCGCTACCCGGCCGCAGGCGATTCGAATGTGCTGGTGCATCTGGGCGTGATCGCGCCGGTCGCCGGTGCGGTGCCGCGCTGGATCGATCTGGGCAGCGATGCGGACATCTATCTGGCGCGCGTGAACTGGCGCGATCCGCATCGGCTCACGTTCCAGCGGCAGTCGCGCGAGCAGCAGAGGCTGGAGCTGGTCGAAGTGAGTCTCGGGACAGCGAACGGGCGCCAGCGCACGCTGCTGACCGAAACCAGCCGAACCTGGGTGCCGCTGCACAACGATTTGCGGTTCCTCGAGGATGGCAGGCTGCTGTGGCGCAGCGAACGCAGTGGCTTCGAGCACCTGTACCTGATCGACGCCGGCGGCCGCGCCACGGCGCTGACTTCGGGCGAGTGGCCGGTGGACAGCGTCGTCGCGGTCGACGAAGCCGAGCGGCAGGTCTATTTCCTCGCCGGCAAGGACTCGCCGCTGGAGGCGCAGTTGTATCGCGTCGCGCTGCCGCCCGCAGGCGCGGCTCGAGGCGGAGCCACGCCGCCGGTCGAGCGCGTGTCGCGACAGGAGGGAATGCACGCGGTGACCTTCGCCGCGAACAACAGCGTCTATGTCGACAACTGGTCGAATCCCGCCACGCCGCCGCAACTGAGCCTGCACCGCAACGACGGAACACCGATCGCGACGCTGGTGTCCAACGACCTGACCGACCCGCAGCATCCCTATGCTCCCTATCGCCGCGCGCACCGCCCGATCGAGTACGGCACCGTCCCCGCCGCCGACGGCGCCACGGAGCTGCACTACAGCCTGATCAAACCGGAAGGCTTCGATCCCGCACGGCGCCATCCAGTGGTGGTGACCGTGTATGGCGGACCCGCCGCGCAGACTGTGAAGCGAGTCTGGGCGCCCGACTTCAACCAGTACCTGGCCCAGCGCGGCTACGTCGTGTTCTCGATCGACAACCGAGGCACCCCGCGTCGCGGCGCGGCATTCGGAGGTTCGCTGTATGGCAGGCAGGGCACGGTAGAGGTCGACGACCAGCGCGCCGGCGTCGAATGGCTGCGGACGCAACCGTGGGTGGATGCCGATCGGATCGGCATATACGGCTGGTCCAACGGCGGCTACATGACGCTGATGCTGCTTGCCCGCCAACCGGATGCCTATGCCTGCGGCGTCGCCGGTGCCCCGGTGACCGACTGGGCGCTTTACGACACCCACTACACCGAGCGCTACATGGGACTGCCGGACGCCAACCCCGATGGTTACCGCGCCGCTCGCGTGCACGAGCATCTGGAAGGGTTGGTTGGCGAAGACGCGCCGAAGCTGCTGCTGATCCACGGTATGGCCGACGACAATGTTCTCTTCAGCAACACCACCGCACTGGCGAGCGCATTGCAGCAGCGGGCGCAGCCGTTCGAGATGATGACCTATCCGGGTGCGAAGCACGGTCTGCGCGGCCAGGATCTGCTGCACAGGTTGCGCATCACGGAGGATTTCTTCGGGCGTTGCCTGAAGCCGCAGAGTTGACTGCAATCCGGTGGGGCCTGCGACTTGGGCCGCTGCGCTCACTGGGGTTGCTCTCGCCTGCGGTTGTTGTGGCCCGCTGCCCTGTGCTTACCATCCTTGCCCTTGCCCTTGCCCTTGCTGTGCATTTGCTCCAAAGCCTTGGCTTTTGATCCCTCCTCTCCAATGGCCTCCAATCGGTCTGGACCCGTAGGGCGCCGGGCATGGATGCCCGGCGGTTTCCGCCGAGCCATGGATGGCGAGTCGGAAACTCGCGCGCAGTGACTGCGCGTTCGAGCTGTTGCCTTGTCGGGGAGGGCGCCTTTCTTTGGTTACTTTCTTTGGCGCCCTATCAAAGAAAGTGACCCGCCTTCAGGCGGAAGCTGTTGCTATTGATTTCAGGCTGTTGCGCGTAGATGGAACCGAGCAGGATCAAGGGCTTTC
>JALYOF010000037.1 GCA_030857025.1 Pseudomonadota bacterium
TGGACTGTGACGAACATCTGCTGATGGACTTACATCCACCCGCCAGACGCCCGCACAAGTCACCTGCGCACACTGTCAAAGATCGTCGGAAACGGCCTCAGCGCCTGATCCCGTGGTCAACACCGTAATGCCTGACCGAGCCGCACATCTTACACCAAATTCCGTGGCCGTCAACATCCCGATCACACGTTTTTTGCTGCCTCCCCCGCCGCTCGAACCACCTCAGCGGGGCCGCGCATTGTGCACAGGTCGGCGCGGAATGGAAAGAGTTTTCGTGAATGATTTTTCCGATGGCTCGCGCGAGCTCCGACTTGACGGCTGCCGTCGCCTGGTTGAAGGTCCAGCTTCCTCGCCCAAGAGCTTGTCCATGGCTTCTATAACCGCCTGCAGTTCCTCAACAAGGACCTGGCTACTTCGTCTGGTGATGGTGGCCTGCGGACTGGCTTTCACCGGCTGCGCTTCAAGCACCGGGCTGTGGGTAGAGGTCGGTAACGAGAGGATTGCCGTGGAGGTCGCGGACGACGACGCCGAGCGATCACGGGGGTTGATGTTCCGCGACACGCTCGAGCAGGGTCGCGGGATGCTGTTCCTCCACGAGAGCGAAGGTTCGCTCGCCTATTGGATGAAGAACACCCGCATCCCGCTCGACATCCTTTACTTCGACCGGAACTTCAGGCTGGTTTCGCAGCAGCGCGATGTACCTCCCTGCTCTCTCGGCGACCGATGCCCGCCCTATCCGAGCGACGCCCCTGCCCAGTACGTGCTCGAACTCGCCGCCGGCGAAGCGGAGCGCCTCGGGCTGAAAGACGGGGAGCAACTGCGGGTGGGGCCGGGCATCGACCTGCCGCCGTCACGCAACTAAGGACTACAGTTCCGTCATCTCGAAATCGTCCTTGGTGACCCCGCAATCGGGACATGTCCACGTATCGGGGACATCGGCCCAACGCGTGCCGGCAGCAATTCCCTCTTCGGGCAAGCCTTGGGCTTCATCGTAGATGAACCCGCAGACCACGCACATCCAGGTGCGGTAGGTGGCGGCGGTGGCGGCGGTGGCGGTCTCGGTCATTGGCGGATAATGGTCGGCTTCGGACCTGCATTCTTCCATAGCGTCCGCACTGACGGAAGCAGCAGCATGAACATCGGCTGGCACTGCCGTGGCCTGTACGCCATCACAGAAGATGAATTGGACACGCAACGCCTGCTGCAGCGCGCGGAGGCTGTACTGGGTGCCGGCGTCTCATGGCTGCAGTACCGCAACAAATCCGCCTCCCCCGAACTGCGACAGGAACAGGCCTTTGCTCTGTTGTCGTCGTGCCGTGTCCACGACGTCCCGCTCATCGTCAACGACGACTGGCAGCTCGCCGCGAGGATCGGCGCGGATGGCGCGCACCTGGGCAGCAACGACGGCGAGTTGAAGGCAGCGCGCGAGGCCTTGGGGCCCCACGCGCTGCTCGGTGCGTCCTGCTACGACGATATCGAGTTGGCCAGACGCGCCGTGGCAGACGGCGCGAGCTACATCGCCTTCGGCGCGTTTTACCCCTCATCGACCAAGCCCGGCACGCGCCGGGCCGGTCGCGAACTGCTTGCTGCGGCGGCAGCACTGGGCGTGCCCCGGGTGGCCATTGGCGGGATCACGCCCGACAATGCACGGCCGCTGATCGACGCCGGAGCCGACCTGATCGCGGCGATCTCCGGCGTGTTCGGCGCTGCCGACCCCGCTGTGGCGGCGCGCGCTTACCGCTCCTGCTTTGCAGGCATTTCCAGTCCACTACGGCCCACCAGACATGAACCATGACCGCTCCCACGCCCTCTTCGCCCGTGCCTGCGAGTTGCTCCCCGGCGGAGTGAATTCGCCCGTACGCGCATTCAGATCGGTCGGTGGCGAGCCGTTCTTTGCGCAACGCGCGCACGGTGCTTACCTGTTCGACGTCGACGGAAACCGTTACATCGATTACGTCGGCTCGTGGGGTCCGATGATCGCCGGACACGCGCATCCGCACGTCCTGGAGGCGGTGGCGCGCACGATGAGCGATGGTCTCAGCTTCGGCGTGCCCAATGCGCTGGAGGTCAGCATGGCCGAAGCGATCACGCGCATCGCACCCAGTTGCGAAATGGTGCGCATGGTCAATTCCGGCACGGAGGCGACGCTGTCGGCGATCCGGGTCGCGCGCGGTGCGACTGGCCGCACCCTGCTGGTGAAGTTCGAGGGTTGCTATCACGGCCATGGCGACAGCTTTCTGGTCAAGGCCGGCAGCGGCGCGCTGACCCTCGGCCTGCCCAACTCGCCCGGCGTTCCTGCCGCGCTGGCCGATCTCACGCTTACGCTGCCCTACAACGACTTCGATGCCGCGACGGAACTGTTCGACCGCAGCGGCGGCGAGATCGCGGCGCTGATCATCGAGCCGATCGTGGGCAATGCGAACTGCATCCTGCCGCGCGAGGGCTATCTGCAGCACCTGCGCGAGCTGTGCACGTCGAACGGCGTGGTGCTGATCTTCGACGAGGTGATGACCGGTTTTCGCGTGGCGCTTGGCGGCGCGCAGCAGCGCTATGGGGTCAGGCCGGACCTGAGCACCTTCGGCAAGATCATCGGCGGCGGCATGCCGGTGGGCGCCTATGGCGGTCGACGGGACCTGATGAACCAGGTCGCGCCCAGCGGTCCGATCTACCAGGCAGGCACCCTCAGCGGCAATCCGGTGGCGATGGCCGCGGGACTTGCGACGTTGGAGCTGATCGAAAAGCCCGGCTTTCACGAGGCCCTGGAGCGCACTACCCACGCGCTGTGCGACGGGCTGGAAGCGGCGGCGCGCGAGTCGGGCGTTGCATTCCACACCACCCGCACGGCGGGAATGTTCGGACTGTATTTCCGCGAGGGACCGATCGAGAGCTTCGCCGACGCGATGGGGTCGGATGCCGGACAGTTCGCAACGTTCTTCCATGCGATGCTCGATCGTGGCGTGTACCTGGCGCCTTCCGCGTTCGAGGCAGGCTTCATGTCCAGCGCGCATGGGGAAGCTGAGATTGCCGCCACCGTCGCTGCAGCGCGCGAGGCGTTCGCGATCGTGAAGGGGTAAGGCCCGCACCGCCGCACGCGGAAGCAGTTTCGCCCAGGCCGACGCCGGGCGTGCGATGCTTCGCCGCGCATCGCTGCGCCTTTGCGTCGCTGCGATCCTGCCCTCCAACCATCACCGGCGGTCTGATGCAGATCATGTCAAATCCAAAGCTTGAACCCGCCTCCGAAACCGGATGGCGCAAGCAATGGTTCGACATCATCTACCGCCACGACACACCGCCGTCGCGCAACTTCGACCTGCTGCTGATCGTCGCGATCGTGCTGAGCGTGATCGTTGTGATGCTCGACAGCGATCCATGGTTGCACGTGGACCACGCACGGGCGCTGTACGCCGTGGAATGGGGGTTCACCCTGCTGTTCACCGCCGAGTACGTGATGCGGCTGGTCGTGGTGAGAAGACCTCTGCGCTATGCGTTGAGCTGGTGGGGAATCATCGACCTGCTGTCGATCCTGCCGACGTACCTGTCGGTGTTGTTCCCGGGCAGCCAGACGCTGCTGGTGGTGCGTATTCTCCGCATGCTGCGCCTGTTCCGCATCCTCAAGCTCACCGAGTACGTGGAGGAAAGCGGGCTGCTGATGCGGGCGCTCTGGAGCGGTCGGCGCAAGATACTGCTGTTCGTGACGGCTCTGCTGACCACGGCCATGATCTTCGGCGCCGTGATGTACGTGGTCGAGGGCCCGGAAAACGGCTTCCTCACCATTCCCACCGGAATGTACTGGGCCATCGTGACCATGGCGACGGTCGGCTATGGCGACATCGTGCCGATCACACCTTTCGGTCGCATCATCGCGTCGGCGCTGATCCTGCTCGGCTACAGCATCATCGCGGTGCCCACGGGAATTTTCACCGTTGAACTTGCGAAAGCCGCAAAGGACGAGTCCGCCGGCCTGCGAAGCCCGGAAGCAGCGCGCTGCACCGGGTGCGACGCGCGGGGCCATGTCCCGGGTGCGCGGCATTGCCATGGCTGTGGTGCTCCCCTGGGCGGGCCCTCGCGCTGATCGGACTACCAGCTTCCGGTATTCGGCATCGACAGCCACGGCTCGACGGGTTCCAGCGCATCGCCCTTCTGGAGCAGCTCGATCGAGATCAGATCCGGTGATCGTACGAACGCCATGCGTCCGTCGCGTGGCGGCCGATTGATCGTGATGCCCATCGACTGCAGGTGTGCGCAGGTGGCATGGATGTCGTCGACGGCGAACGCAAGGTGCCCGAAATTGCGGGCATTGCCGTACTCCTCGTCGTCGTGGTTCCAGGTCAGTTCCACTTCGGCTTCCGGGTTCTCCGGCGCGCCAAGATAGACCAGCGTGAAGCGACCCTGCGGGTAGTCGCGGCGGTGGGTTTCGAGCAGCCCAAGTCCATCGCGGAAGAACTGCAGCGAAGCTTCCAGGTCGCGGACACGGACCATGGCGTGCAGGTATTTCATCGTGATTCCTCCATGGCGGCAGTGTCACCGGCGTCCAGAAACAGGTCGGGCAGCAGTGTTTGCGTCTGGTCGACCGCGTAACGGCCGAAGTCGATCACCCCCGATGCATGGAGGACTTCCTCATCGATCAGGAACTGCCCAGACAGCTTCGCCGACGGCTGCACCAGGATTGCATGCGCGGCATCGGCGACGATATCGGGCGTTCTGCATCGGCGGCTGTTCACTCCTTCGATCATGTTCAACGCATCCGTGGCAATGATCGTTCGCGGCCACAGTGCGTTGATCGCCACGCCCTGAGGACCGAACTCGGCGGCAAGGCCCAGCGTCACGAAGCTCATGCCCATTTTCGCCAGCGTGTAAGCGGTATGCGGTGCCCACCACTTCGGGTCCAGGTTCGGTGGCGGCGCCAGCGTCAGGATGTGCGGATTGGGCGCCTGCAACAACCACGGCAGGCAGGCCTGGGCGCAGACGAAACTGCCGCGCGCATTGACCCCGTGCATGAGGTCGAAGCGCTTCATCGGCGTGTCCAGGGTTCCGCGCAACCAGATCGCACTGGCATTGTTGACCAGGATGTCGAGGCCGCCGAACGTGTCGACGGTGGCCGCCACTGCGGCCCGGACCTGGTCCTCGTCGCGGATGTCGCATTTAACCGCAAGCGCCTGTCCGCCGGCGGCCTCGACCTCGGCGGCCACGCTGTGGATGGTTCCAGGAAGCCTGGGGTTGGCCACCGACGATTTGGAGGCGATCACGACATTGGCCCCGTCGCGCGCAGCACGTAGCGCGATCGCGCGGCCGATGCCGCGCGAGGCACCGGTGATGAACAGAGTCTTGCCCGACAGCGTCGTCATGATGATCCCCTCTTGCGGGTCAGGGCTTCGGCCCCTGGCCTTCGTTGTCTTCCCAGTGAAGCAGCCGTCGCGTTATGAACCGGTACAGCGGCTTGCCGGTGGCAAACCATACCTGTCGGACCCACGACGGCCGTTTCAGCACGCGGCGGTCCACCGGGGTCAGCGAGCCGGGGCAGTAGGTGCGCTTGTGCTTGAGCAGGTGCCGCAGGTCCTCGCGAGCGAGCAGGCGCATCCATCGCGACCGCGGATGTCCGCGCACGGCGAGTTGGAAGTCGATGATCGCCGGGCCGCCATCGTCAAGCACCAGCCAATTCGCTTCCTTGGCGAGGTCGTTGTGAGCCAGGCCGCGCCGATGCAGTTGCTGCAGCAGGCGCCTTGCCTTGCGGAAATAGGTCAGGTCGCCATGCGGCGGACGCTGGTACATCGCCGCGCCACTCATGTAGCTGCGGTCGAGCCGGCGCCCGTCCCAGCGCAGCAGTTGTGGCGTGGCCGGCAGTCCATGCACCGCCCGCAGCCCGCGCGCCTCTCGCCCGGCAAGCCACCAGGCGGGCAGCCGCAACCACATCGGCACATGCACCAGGTCGCGTCGTACGAACAGGCCCGAGGCATCGCGCATCAGGGCAATGCGACCGAAGCTGTCGCTCTTGAGCGCGGAAACCTCCACTGCGGCGCTTCGATCGGAAGAATGCATCCGCACAGTCTACGAGATGGACGATGGCCGCGAAGGTGCGCGCTGAGGCAGCCGCCCCTGTGAATTTTCGAGGAGCCGGCCTGGAGTCGCTTGCCTGGAGTTGAACGCATCGTAGTCCCGCAACAACGCGGCGCCTTCCTGTCACTTGTTCCGCGCGGGTCGCCTCCACGGCAGACCCAGGCCCCACGCCACGCTGCCATAATCCCGCCATGGAACCGGCCTGGTTAGACAGCATCACCACTTGGATTTCTGCCAACCCCGCCGCCGCCGGTGTCGTGATCTTTCTGATCGCCTTCTGCGACGCCCTGATCCTGGTAGGCATCGTCATACCTGCGCTTCCACTGCTGATCGCCGCAGGCGTAATGGTCGGCCTGGGGCACGTCAATGGCCCTTACGCCCTCGCCTGCGCAGCGCTGGGCGCTTTTGCGGGAGACGCATTGAGCTTCTGGGTCGGCCGCCGCTGGGGTCCACAACTGCGCGGACGCTGGCCTTTCGCACGCTATCCGCAGTGGCTGGATCGGGGCGAGACCATGTTCCGCCGCAACGCGATCAAGAGCATCGTGATCGCGCGCTTCGTCGGCGCGGTGCGGCCTTTCATCCCGGCAGTGGCGGGAATGTTGCACATGCCGCTGAAACGCTACCTGCCGACGAGCATCGCCGCCTCGCTCGTCTGGGCGGCCCTCTTTCTGGGGCCGGGCTGGGCGCTGGGCGCTTCCTACGATGCCGTCGCAGCCGTGGCCGACCGGCTGGCGCTCGCGCTGGGAGCACTAGCGCTGGCGGTGGCCGTGGTGTTCGCCGGCGTGCTGTACACGTGGCGATGGTTCGCGGTGCATGCCGACAATCTCCTTGCACGAGCGCTGCTATGGACTCGGACTCATCCGTACCTGGGACGCTACGCGGGCACCCTGATCGACCCCAATCGCCCTGAATCTGCGTCGCTGGCGATGCTGGCGGTGTCGCTGCTGGTCATCAGCTGGGTGGGCTTCACCCTGCTCGCGATGCTGCTGGCCAGTGGTGGCCCGCTGGCGCTGGACCACAACGCGCTCGAACTGATGCGGTCGCTTCGAAACCCCCTCGCCGACCGGCTGATGGCGGGGCTGGCAAGCCTTGGCGACACCGCCGTACTGGGCCCGGCGGCGGCGATGGCATTGTTGTATCTGCTGTGGCGCAGGCGCTGGATGGCAGCCGCACATTGGCTGGCTGCACTTACTTTCGGACTGGTGCTGACCACGCTGCTCGGCGCAGTGATCGACATGCCCCGCCCGCCGACAGCTCCGAGCGGCCTGGGCTTTCCCTCGGTGGCGGTCACGATGGCCACGATCACCTTCGGCTTCTTCGCGGTGCTCATCGCCCGTGAACTGCCGGGACGCAGGCGCGTGTGGCCGTACCTGCTCGCCGGCGCGGTCACGACGCTGGTCGGGTTTTCACGCGTGTATCTGGGCGCGCATTGGCCCAGCGACCTCATCGGCGGAATGCTGATCGGCGTCGCCTGGACGCTGATCCTGGGCATCGCGTATCGCAGCCACGTGGCGCGCTCGTTCTGGATGCGACCGCTGGCGGGGCTGTTCTACGGCACGTTCCTGCTGGCGGGCCTGTGGCATGCGCCGCGGGCGGCTGACGGGCTGCTCCTGCGGCTCACCTCCAATTCCGCGAGCGCGATGGTGGAGCCGGCGCAGTGGTGGGATCGCGGGTGGGCGGAGCTTCCGGCCCAGCGCAACGAACGCGATGCGCGACGTCGCTGGGCGCTGGACATCCAGGTGGCCGGTCCGCTGGCTCCACTGCAGGCGGCAATGCAGGAGCGAGGCTGGAGAGTACAACTACAGGCCGACTGGGTGTCGATGATCGCGTTGCTCGACGATGACGTGGCCGGAATCGATCAGGCAGTGCTGCCTGCGACGCTGGATGCGCATGCCGAGTCGCTGCTGATGCTGCGCGAAAGCCCCGTTGCGGGCGAGCAGTACGCGCTGCGGCTGTGGCAGGCGCCGGTGTCGCTGAGTGACGGGACCCCACTGTGGCTTGGAACCGCGCAGACGCTGCGGCTCAGTCGCCCGTTCGGCGCTGCAGCGCTATGGCGGCCGGTTCCCGACAGAAACCGCGCCTATCACGCAGTCCGCGCGGCCATGGCGCCGTTTCCCCATGCCGAAGACATCAACCCCGCCAGCGGCGGAGAGGTACTGCGCGTGCGAATCCCGAATGCGCCGGAGGATGCTCCCTTGGCTCCAGCGAATCCTTCGGACCGTCGGAGCGGGCGGAACAGGTGAACCAAGCACCCGTGCTGCACAACCTGCCGCAGGCGGGCGACGCGCAGCATCGCGCCTAGACGTCGGGCAGCAGGGTCACCAGACAATCCAGACGCCGGTCGGGTTCGACGATCTCCAGCAGTTGCAGGCGCTGGTGGTCCTGAAGCGGCAACAGCTCGGCGAGACGCCAACCCACCCAGGCTGCGTCATCGAAGCATGCGCGCGGCGCCTTGGCGTGCTCGCCGCCAAGGTGATCGAGCAGGCGCTCCAGCAGGATCACCAGCAGTCCGTGCTCGGGACGCACCGGCTGCGTCGGATCCGGTTCGAACCAGTCCACGTCCGCGACCTGCAGGCCGTTGTCGCGTACCTTGACCCGCTGGGTCGCGAAGCGCCGCGCGCCTCGGATGCGCAGCGTCAGCAGGCCGTCCTCGCCCGCGCCGAAGTCCTCGATCAGCGCTTCCGTGCCGACGGTCGCCGGCGATGCGGGACCACCCGCTTCCTGGCCCTCGAGAATCAGGCAGACGCCGAACCCTTTGCCACTGCGTCCACAATCGCTCACCAGTTGCAGGTAGCGCGGCTCGAATACACGCACGCCCATTGCGGCGCCCGGAAGCAGGACCGCGTTCAGCGGAAACAACCCCAGCGGCTCGGAGACGGCATTCGCGGCATCGACGGCCTCGTGTCCGGGTGCTGCGGGGCGGGTTGGATCGGCCACGATCAGGTCGCCTGCAAGGATGGACGCAGCGCTTGCAATGAGGCGAGGAACCGGCGCGGCGCGGCGTCGAAGCCGCCGTTGGACATGAAAATCACGTGGTCTCCCGGGCGTACCCGCTGGCCAAGTGCGGCGATCAGCGCGTCCACGTCAGGCGATGTCGTGCCTTCGCCGCGCAACTCCCGGACGACACGACCTGCATCCCAGGCAAGCTCCGGGCGCTGCAGGAACACGACCAGATCCGCCTCGCGAAGCGATGGTGCAAGCGCATCGGCGTGCGCACCCGCGCGCATGGAGTTGCTGCGCGGCTCCATCGCCACCACGATCCGGGCGCCGCCGACCCGGGCGCGCAGGCCCTGCAGCGTGGTCGCGATCGCAGTGGGATGGTGGGCGAAATCGTCATGGATGGTGATCCCGCCCACCTCACCGATCAGTTCCATCCGCCGCTTGACGCTGCGGAAGTCCGCCAGCGACGGCAGTACCTTCGCCACCTCGACCCCGACCGCGTTGATGCTCGCCAGAGCTGCGAGCGCGTTCATCACGTTGTGGCGCCCGAGCAGGGGCCAGCGCACCTCGCCAATTTCCTTCCCGCCATGGATCACCACGAATGCGCTGCCGTCCGGCGCCAGCAGGCGCGCGCTCCAGTCGAATTGCGCGGCCGGGTCGGGTGCCAGCGTGGGATCGAGTCCGAACGTCTCCACCGGCGTCCACTGTCCCATCGCCAGCACCTCGGCCAGGTGCCGGTCCTCGCCGTTGACGATCAGGCGTCCGCGCCTGGGGACGGTGCGCACCAGGTGGTGGAACTGGCGCTGGATCGCGGCCACGTCCGGGAATATGTCGGCGTGGTCGTACTCGAGATTGTTGAGGATCGCGACCAGCGGCCGGTAGTGCACGAACTTGCTGCGCTTGTCGAAGAAAGCGGTGTCGTATTCGTCGGCCTCGACCACGAACTCGCGCCCCGCGCCCAGCCGCGCGGAAACCCCGAAATCCTCGGTGACGCCGCCGATCAGGAACCCCGGCTCGCGACGGGCGGCCTGCAGCAGCCATGCCAGGATCGACGAGGTGGTGGTCTTGCCGTGGGTTCCGGCGACTGCCAGCACATCGCGCCCGGGCAGCACCTGCTCGGCGAGCCACTGCGCGCCGGAGGTGTAGCTGCGGCCATCGTCGAGTACCTGTTCGACCGCCGGGTTGCCGCGCGAAAGCGCGTTGCCGACGACGATCTGCGCGCAATCTCCCGAGATGTGCCCCGGGTGATACCCCTGATTGAGGCTGATCCCGAGCCGTTCAAGCTGCGTCGACATCGGCGGGTAGACCGCCTGGTCGCTGCCTTCGACGTCATGACCGAGTTCGCGCGCCAGCGCGGCGACACCGCCCATGAAAGTTCCGGCGATGCCAAGGATATGTAGCTTCAAGTTCTATGACCTCGAACCGCCGAAGCGCCCGGCGACGCGTCTTCCAGAGTCTGCTCCCGAACGTCCTCGCGGAAGATGCGCAGACGTCGGCGAAGTCTCACATTGCCGGTTCAGCCGATCGGCGGCACCGGCCGCAGCACTTCGACGATGCGGCTGAACACCTCGTCCAGCGTGCCCACGCCTTCAACCAGCCCCAGCTTGCCGCGCTGTCGATAGAACTCGACGACCGGCGCGGTCTGGCATTCGTACACCTCCAGGCGCTTGCGTACCGAGTCGGGGCTGTCATCCGCCCTGCCCTCGGCGGCCGCGCGCCCGGCGATCCGCTCGACCAGCAATTCGGTGGGCACGTCCAGCTGCACCGCTGCGTCCAGTGGCTGGCCGATGCGCGTCATCAGCGCGTCGAGCGCGTCGGCCTGCGCCAGGTTGCGCGGGTAGCCATCCAGGATGAACCCGCGCGTGGTGTCGGGACGCGAAAACCGGTCCTCGAGCATGCCCAGCAGGATCTCGTCGCTGACCAGATCGCCGCGCGCCATCACTTCCTTCGCCTCGGTGCCGAGCTTGCTGCCAGCGGCGACCTCCGCACGGAGCAGGTCTCCGGTCGAGATGTGCGGCACCTGCAGGTGTTCCTTCAGCCGCGTCGCCTGCGTGCCTTTGCCGGAACCCGGGGCACCAAGAAGTACCAATCGCATCCATTTGCTCCTAGAGGAAACCCTGACCCGCAGTCGGGATTGGAGACCTTCCCTTAATGGGGTGGCGCTACAATCGCCGCAACAGATCCTGCCGACATTGTCGCGGCCAGCTTACCGCATCCCGGCCCAAACCCTGGAATTCCCATGCCCTCTGGAACCCTGCTTTACGCCCAGTCCGGCGGCGTCACCGCCGTCATCAACGCGACCGCATCGGCGGTGATCAAAGCCGCGCGAGCCCGCAAGGTGCGTGTACTGGCGGGACGCAACGGCATCCTGGGCGTGCTGCGCGAGGAACTCATCGATACCAGCGGCGAGTCGGCCGCCACGATCCGGGCATTGGGGCAGACCCCCGGCGGCGCGTTCGGTTCGTGCCGCTTCAAGCTCAAGTCCGTCGAGAACGACCGCGCCCGCTACGAGCGCCTGCTGGCGGTGCTGCAGGCGCACGACGTGCGCTGGTTCCTCTACAACGGCGGCAACGACTCGGCCGACACCGCGCTGAAGGTGTCGCAGCTGGCGGCCGAGTTCAACTACCCGCTGACCTGCATCGGCGTGCCCAAGACGGTCGACAACGATCTCGCGGTGACCGACTGCTCACCGGGCTTCGGGTCGGCGGCCAAGTACACGGCGGTATCGGTCCGCGAGGCCGCGCTGGACGTGGCGGCCATGGCCGACACGTCCACCAAGGTGTTCGTGTACGAGGCGATGGGTCGCCATGCCGGCTGGCTGGCCGCCGCTGCCGGGCTTGCCGGTCACGGCATGGACGAGGCCCCGCACGTGATCCTGTTCCCCGAGCGGCCCTTCGTTGAAGAGGACTTTTTTGCAAAGGTCCGCGAGACGGTCGAGCGGGTCGGCTACTGCGTCATCGTCGCCAGCGAGGGCATCCAGACCGCCGACGGAAAATTTGTTGCCGACGCCGGTGGCGGCAAGGATTCCTTTGGACACACCCAGCTCGGCGGCGTCGCATCGCACCTCGCGGGCCGGGTCAAGGACACTCTGGGCTACAAGGTCCACTGGACGCTTCCCGACTACCTGCAGCGCTCGGCGCGACACCTCGCATCGAAGACCGATCTCGCGCAGGCCGATGCGGTGGGCCGCAAGGCCGTGGAGTTCGCCCTCAAGGGAATGAACGCGGTGATGCCGGTCATCGTCCGCACCAACGACGCGCCTTACCGCTGGAAGGTCGAGGCCGCGCCGCTGACGGAAGTCGCCAACCACGAGAAGAAGATGCCCGACGACTTCATCCGCGAAGATGGCTTCGGGATCACCGAGAGCGCGCGCCGCTACCTGCAGCCGCTGATCCGCGGCGAGGCGCCTCCTCCGTACGGCCGCGATGGCCTGCCGAAGTATGTGACGCTGAAGAACGTGGAGATTCCGAAGAAGCTGCCTGGCTGGACCGACTGACCTCGGGTGATCGGCGACAGGCTCCGGGCCGACGGTGCCCTGCCTGACGAAGACACCGTCGTGTCCCGTGGACAAGTGATCGTGCAGCAGGCCCAGCTGACCATCCCCGAAGGTGAGCCGGCCAGCAGATTCCTCTGCGCGGCCTGAAACTCGGCGTGACCGGTGGCGACAACACCGGGATGGCTTTGGGGGTTTCCTTCGGCGCCGGGCCGTTCGCGATGTTCATACGCGGCCGCGAGATCGAAATTCCCCCAAGAACCCGCGTCCACGCCCGGTTGGCCAGCGACGCAACGTTCGCGCCTGCCCCGATCACACCAGCCGCATCAATGCCTTCGCTCACACCCATCCATCCACCCACTGTTCCACCTGCCCAGGAGTAGTACCGATGCGTTCGATGCTTGCCCGTAGTCTTTTCTGCTCGATCCTGATGCTGCCTGCCTTGGCGATGGCGCAGGAAGCCACCGCCGACGCGTCCGTCGATGTCGCGGCTACCGCTGAGGTCGCCACCCTTTCCGAAGAAGTTGCCGCCGATGCCGCAGCGACGGTCGGGGCACCAGCCGATACCGCATCCGTTCCGCAGGCCGAAGCGGAGGCTCCTGCAGCCGAGGTGGCGGCGCCTGCCGCCAACGGTTTGATCGGCGCGGCGCACGAAGGCCACGGGCAGATCGTGTTCTACCGCCCGTCGAAGATGGCTGGAGCCGCGATCGGCTTCAAGGTTCGCGAAGGCGATGTCGAGCTTGGCAAGCTGCGCAACGGCCGCTACTTCGTCGCCAACGTCGAGCCTGGCGTCCACGAGTACACAGTGCACTCGGAAACCAAAGACGTCCTGACCATCGAAGTGGAAGAAGGCGAGACCTACTACGTGCAGGGAACCCTGAGCATGGGGATCCTCGCGGGTCGGCCGAACCTGTCACCGTCCGATGAAGCGAGCTTCAACGGCATGTCAAAGAAGCTGAAGCCGGCGAATTAAGGCCGGGCGTTCAAGACAAAGACGAAGGCCGCATTGCGGCCTTCGTCTTATTTGGCGCGCGGGCCTGCCGCTCAGCCGTCGCAGGATGCTCCTTCCAGCAGCATTTCCGCAGCGTAAAGCGTTATCGCCGGTGGCTGCGCCGCAGCGGCGGATTTCTCGCGCGCCTCGGCGAGATAGATCCGCGAGCGCCCCTGCGCATCGAGTTCGGGTGGCGCGACATCCACCGGCTTGCGCCACACCCTTATCTCAGCGAGCTGTTCCGGGCAGGCCGCATTCGGAACGCGAATCAGATCGTTGAGCTTCCATCCCGACTGCTCCGACGGCTCGGCTTTGATGGCATCGACAAAGCGCGCGCGCGGCTGGCATTTCGGGCTGGTCCGCACCGCCGCGAACTTGTACGGCTGCGCGGCATCACCGGTGAACATGCCTTCCAGTCGCGCGCAGGCTTCCGGAATGGTCCGCACGGTGTGCGGCACGCCAGCGGCTTGTGCGGTTACCTCTTCGCGGGTGATCTCGGGCTTCGGATCGGCGGCCAGTGCGGGCATCGAAGCGGCGGCAAGCATTAAAAGGGCGATACGCATCGGACGGGCTCCATCGGTTCGGCGGACTGAGCGGAGGCTCGCACGTGCGCCCTGAACCGTGGATCACGCCATCACAGGTGCCTCATGCCCGATCCGTGTGCCATAGTCGCCCGGCTGTCGTTGCAGGCCCTGCCCACTCGCCATCGTGCGGAGACGCGGCCGGGCAGATCCAGATTTGTCGTTGTGCCATCAAACTTGTCGTTGTCCGTGATGTTTCCACTCTGGGGAGGGGTTCATGCTGGAGCTCTATGGTTTGTATCTGGCGCTGGGTTGCGCCGTCATCGCGATTCTTTACGGGATCATCTCAGCGCGCTGGATCAATGCGCAGCCCGCGGGCAACGCGCGCATGCAGGAAATCGCCGGCGCGATCCAGGAAGGCGCCCGCGCCTACCTCAACCGGCAATACACGACGATCTCCATCGCCGGCGTGGTGCTGTTCGTGCTGCTGGGCTTCGCGCTCAACTGGGAGACGGCAATCGGCTTCCTGATCGGCGCGGTGCTTTCGGGCGCGGCCGGCTACATCGGCATGAACGTGTCCGTGCGCGCCAACGTGCGTACCGCCGAGGCGGCGCGTCGCGGCATCGGTCCGGCGATGGACGTGGCCTTCAGGGGCGGCGCGATCACCGGCATGCTGGTGGTGGGCCTGGGCCTGCTTGGCGTGGCCGGTTACTGGCTGGTGCTGCAGAACATGGGCATCGTCGGCGAGGACGCACTGCATGCACTGGTCGGCCTGGCGTTCGGCAGCTCGCTGATCTCGATCTTCGCCCGGCTCGGCGGCGGCATCTTCACCAAGGGCGCCGACGTCGGCGCCGACCTGGTGGGCAAGGTCGAAGCCGGCATCCCCGAGGATGACCCGCGCAATCCAGCGGTGATCGCCGACAACGTGGGCGACAACGTTGGCGACTGCGCCGGCATGGCCGCCGACCTGTTCGAGACCTACGCGGTCACCGTGATCGCCACGATGCTGCTGGGCTTCCTGATGGCGCCCGAAGTCGGCGCCAACGGGGTGCTGTATCCGCTGGTGCTGGGCGGCGCATCGATTCTGGCCTCCATCGTCGGCGCGTTCTTCGTCAAGGTGAAGGAAGGCGGCTCGATCATGGGCGCGCTCTACAAGGGCGTGATCATCTCCGCGGTGGTGTCGGCGGTGCTGTTCTACCCCGTCACCACGATGCTGATGGCCGACAACATCCATGGCCCGATGAACCTCTACGGCTGCGCACTGATCGGCCTGGTGCTGACGGGGCTGATCGTGTGGATCACCGAGTACTACACCGGCACGCAGTTCAAGCCGGTGCAGCACATCGCGGCGGCGTCGACCACCGGTCACGGCACCAACATCATCGCGGGACTGGGCGTGTCGATGAAGTCGACCGCGCTGCCCGTCGTGGTCGTGTGCGCGGCGATCTACGGCGCGTTCGAACTCAGCGGCCTGTACGGCATCGCGATCGCCGCCACCGCCATGCTGTCGATGGCCGGCATGATCGTGGCGCTGGACGCCTACGGCCCGATCACCGACAACGCCGGCGGCATTGCCGAGATGGCCGACCTGCCGCCCGAGGTCCGCGGTGTCACCGATCCGCTCGACGCGGTCGGCAACACCACCAAGGCGGTGACCAAGGGTTATGCGATCGGCTCGGCGGCGCTGGCGGCACTGGTGCTGTTCGCCGATTACACGCACAACCTGGACGCGGTCGGTGAAGCTCGCGCGCTGGTCAGCGGCATCGTCTATGTGCCCGCCACCTTCGACCTTTCCAACCACATGGTCATCATCGGCCTGCTGATCGGCGGATTGATCCCGTACCTGTTCGGTGCGATGGCGATGGAAGCGGTCGGTCGTGCGGCCGGTGCGGTGGTCGAGGAAGTGCGCCGCCAGTTCCGCGAGATTCCCGGGATCATGGCCGGCACCGCCAAGCCCGATTACTCGCGCGCGGTGGACATGCTGACCAAGTCGGCGATCAAGGAGATGGTGATCCCGTCGCTGCTGCCTGTCGCGGTTCCGGTTGTCGTAGGCCTGTGGCTCGGCGCCGAGGCGCTCGGTGGCCTGCTGATCGGCACGATCGTCACCGGCCTCTTCGTGGCCATTTCGATGACCACCGGTGGTGGCGCGTGGGACAACGCCAAGAAGTACATCGAGGATGGCCACCACGGCGGCAAGGGTTCGGAAGCCCACAAGGCGGCGGTCACCGGCGACACCGTCGGTGACCCCTACAAGGACACCGCAGGTCCGGCCATCAACCCGCTGATCAAGATCATCAACATCGTGGCCTTGCTGATGGTGCCCCTGCTGTAAAAGCAGCCGGTTACCGAAGCACCCCAGACCCCGCCGAGAGGCGGGGTTTTTTATTGTCCGTCCGGTCACCCGCCCATCTGCCCGTTCAGCACGCCGGGCCGAACACTTGGCCGAGCCGACATGACGCTCACGTTCGGTTGGGCAAGCTGGCACCGCTCGTTCTGGAACCATTCACCCGCGGCAGGCGTGGCGACGCGCTGCTCGCACTCGCAAGGAGATCGGGATGCAACCTGTTACCTGGCAGCACTCGCTGCAGAATTCGGTAGGCGTTTACCTGCCCAGTATCCTGGGGGCACTGGCCATTCTCCTGATCGGCTGGGTGGTCGCGCTGCTCGCAGCGGCGGCCACGCGCAAGGGGCTCGGCGCGCTTCGCACCAACGAGCGCCTGGCCGAACACACCCGATCCAGCATGAACTTCGAGCGCATCGCCGGAAGAATCGTGTTCTGGACCATCCTGCTGCTTGCCGTGATCGGGATGTTCAGCGTCCTCAACGTCCAGGGCATTTCGAACCCGCTATCCGAGTTGGCTTCAACCGTGCTGCTGTACCTGCCGAGACTGCTGCTCGCCGCGCTGCTGGCGCTGCTGGCCTGGATCGTCGCCACCCTGGTGCGCACGGTCGTCAACAAGGCACTGGGCGCCACCGACCTCGATGAGCGCCTGTCGCGCGACGCCGAGATGCAGCCGCTGTCGGCCACCATGGGCAACATCGCCTACTGGCTGGTGCTGCTGTTGTTCCTCCCGGCGATCGTCGCCGCGCTGCAGATCGAAGGCCTGATGGCGCCGCTGTCGAACATGACCAACGATCTGCTGGCGATGCTGCCGAACATCTTCGCGGCCATCCTGATCGGGGTGATCGGCTGGATCATCGCCAAGGCGGTCCGCGGTCTGGTGACCAACCTGCTGGCGGCCACCGGCGTCGATCGGTTCAGCCAGGAACACGAAGGAACCCGCGGCCTGAAGCTGTCGCAACTCGGCGGCACCCTGGCCTTCATCCTGATAATCGTGCCGACCCTGATCGCCGCGCTCGACGCGCTGCGCATCGAAGCGATCTCGCAACCGCTCACGCGCATGCTGGACATCTTCCTGCAGGCGATCCCGAACATCCTGGCCGCCGCCGCGATCCTGCTGATCGCCTGGTTCCTGGGGCGCTTCGTCGCCGACCTGGTCACGCGCCTGCTGGCCAACCTCGGTTTCGACCGGGTGCCCGAGCGCATCGGCATGGGCCACGCGTTCGCATCGACCAGCGGTGATGGCGCGATGCCGACGACCGCCGCCGACAACCAGTACGTGACCGAGCACCAGGATACCGTCATCGGTGTCGAACCCACCGGCACGCGTGTGCAGCAGACGCGGGCTTCCGGCTCGCCGCTTCCGCTCTCGCTGTCGGAACTGGCCGGTCGCATCGCGCTGTTCTTCATCATGCTGTTCGCCACCGTCGAAGCGGCCGCGCTGCTCGGCTTTGGTGGGGTGCACGAACTGCTGGAGGCCTTCATCGCCTTCGGTGCCGACGTACTGCTCGGGCTGGTGATCTTCGTGGTCGGCTACTGGCTGGCGAACCTCGCGGCCGACGCGATCCAGCGTGCGAACCGCGACAACGCCGTCGGACTGGCACGGATCGCGCGCGTGGCGATCCTCGGGCTGGTGATCGCGATGGGCCTGCGTGCGATGGGCATCGCCGACGAGATCGTCAACCTCGCGTTCGGCCTAGTGCTCGGCGCGGTCGCAGTGGCGACCGCACTGGCCTTCGGCCTGGGTGGCCGCGAGGCCGCCGGCCAGGTGACCCAGCGCTGGGCGCGCCAGTACATCGACCGGCAACCTCCCTCGCAGCCCTGATCTTTTGTAGCAGCACCCCGGGAACGGCGGCGAGCGATCGCCGCCGTTCTTCGTTCGCACCGATGTTTCCGGCAGGCATGCGCGGTCGCGACGCGCGTCGCGCACTGGTCCCGTCAAATATCTGCTGCACCGCAACAGCCGGACGCGTAGTATTCGTCGGCTTTGATCGTCCCCCACCCGCCTCTGCCGCGCCCGTCGCGCGGCCACGGCACCACTACCTTGGAGCATGCAATGGGCCTGGACCGCGTCCCCACCGGCAAGAATCCGCCGGACGAGATCAACGTCATCATCGAAATTCCGAAGGATGCCGAACCGGTCAAGTACGAGGTCGACAAGGCCAGCGGCGCGATCTTCGTGGACCGCATCCTGTCCACGCCGATGCGCTATCCGTGCAACTACGGCTACATCCCGCACACGATCTGCGGCGACGGCGATCCGGCCGATGCGCTGGTGATCCTGCCGCTGCCGCTGATTCCCGGCTCGGTGATCCGCTGCCGCCCGGTCGGCGTGCTGAGGATGTCCGACGAGGCCGGCAGCGACGAGAAGCTGCTGGTGGTGCCGGTCGACAAGGTCTTCGCCGGTTACGGTCACATCCGCGACATCGACCAGGTCAGCCCGCACTGGTGCGAGCGCATCGGCCACTTCTTCCAGCACTACAAGGATCTGGAGAAGGACAAGTGGGTCCGTCTGGACGGCTGGGGCAACGCCGCCGAAGCCAAGGCCGTGCTGGTCGAGTCCATGGAGCGGTTCAAGAACGATCCGGATTCGCAGGTCTGATGCGATCGCGGCCGCCACGAGCGGCCGCATTGGAAAACACGGGGGCCCGGCGCGACGCGCCGGGCGCGGATCGGTGCTCGCCACTGTTCGCAAGCACGCGCGAGGCGACGAGTTCCTACGCAGCCCCGCCGACCGGCCCCGCCGACACCACGGTGCGGCCGACCATCACCATCATCACGTCGAACCAGCGCATCTCGTTGCGCAGCATCACGTCGCGCGAGATCGGCCCCACGGCCGCGGCGAATGCATCGAACGCCGCCCGGTAACGCGGCCGCGCATCGGGCGCATCGCCGTATTGCGCCCACAACCCCCGCCACACGTGGATGATCTGCTCGACGTGCTGCGCGAGCACGGGAAGCCTGGCGTTCGCCACGGTCTCGCCGAGCAGGAACCGCAGGTGCACGCCCAGTTCCCAGGGCGTCATGACGACAGGCAGGTTGCGCGACTCGAAGCCCAGTTGTGGTTCCCCGGCCTGCGGTGCGAACGGAACCAGCTTCGGTGACCAGCCCGTCTTCGCCGCATCGTGCGCGCGGCCATGGGCGACCATCGGCCAGAAAGCGCCGCCGCCAACCGTATCGACAACCAGGTGGATGCGTTCGGCCGTCGCGTCGTTGAGCACGCGGTGCTGGCGCCAGGTGTCGAAGATCCAGCACTCGCCCGCCGCCATGTTGATCGCCGCGCCGCCACATTCGAAGCGCACCGTCGGCTGGGTGACGATCGGAACGTGCACCCGCACGCGCTCGACCCAGTAGTAACCCTGGTCGATATGCCGCGTGACCTCGGCCTGCCCGGCCAGCCGCATCAACCGGGTCCGCCCGACCGTCACCCGCATCGCCGCGATCACCTGCTGCAGGTACGGGCAACGCTGCAACTCCGGCGTGGGCGCCATCTGCCCGGCGAACGCTTCGTTTGCGGGATCACCACCGACCGCCACCAGCGGCAGCATCGAGTTGCCGGGAAAGCCCTGCGGATGCGGCCGCCACGCCGATTCGCCAACCGCGGCAATCTCCGCTGCGAGCGCGGCGGCGTCGAACAGCAGCGGCAATTGGATGAATGGCGCCGGGAGTTTCATGGTGCAAGCGCGGACGAACCGCTCCGATGGGACCCGGAGTGATTGTAATGGCTGACGCCGGAGTCATTTCTGCGCTGCACGCATCCCTGGGAGCGGCGATGGAACGCCCGGACCGCTGCGGGTCCGGGCGTCACGGGTCGCGAGCGTCACGCCTTGCGGTAGACCTCCGCCCCCTGCGCCCGGAACTCGGCGGCCTTCTCGGCCATGCCCTGCTCCAGCGCGGCGGCATCGGCGTCGATGTCCTGCTGCGCCGCGTACTCACGCACGTCCTGGGTGATCTTCATCGAGCAGAAATGCGGGCCGCACATCGAGCAGAAATGCGCGGTCTTGTGCGCGTCCTTCGGCAGGGTTTCGTCGTGGTACTCGTGCGCACGTTCCGGGTCGAGGCCGAGGTTGAACTGGTCCTCCCAGCGGAACTCGAAACGCGCCTTGCTCAAGGCGTTGTCGCGCGCCTGCGCACCGGGGTGGCCCTTGGCGAGGTCGGCCGCATGCGCGGCGATCTTGTACGCCATCAGCCCTTCACGAACGTCGTGCTTGTTCGGCAGGCCCAGGTGTTCCTTTGGCGTCACGTAGCAGAGCATCGCGCAGCCGTACCAGCCGATCATCGCCGCGCCGATCGCGGAAGTGATGTGGTCGTAGCCCGGCGCGATGTCGGTGGTCAGCGGCCCCAGCGTGTAGAACGGCGCCTCGCCGCAGACCTCCAGCTGCTTGTCCATGTTCTCCTTGATCAGCTGCATCGGCACGTGGCCGGGGCCTTCGATCATGGTCTGCACGTCGTGCTTCCACGCGATCTTGGTCAGTTCGCCCAGTGTTTCCAGTTCGGCGAACTGCGCCGCATCGTTGGCATCGGCGATCGATCCCGGACGCAGGCCATCGCCCAGCGAGAACGACACGTCGTACGCTTTCATGATCTCGCAGATGTCCTCGAAGTGCGTGTAGAGGAAGCTCTCCTTGTGGTGCGCCAGGCACCACTTGGCCATGATCGATCCGCCGCGCGAGACGATGCCGGTGACGCGCTTCGCGGTCAGCGGCACGTGCCGCAGCAGCACGCCAGCATGGATCGTGAAGTAGTCCACGCCCTGCTCGGCCTGCTCGATCAGGGTGTCGCGGTAGACCTCCCAGGTCAGCTCCTCGGCGCGGCCGTCGACCTTCTCCAGCGCCTGGTAGATCGGCACCGTGCCGATCGGCACCGGCGAGTTGCGGATGATCCATTCGCGGGTCTCGTGGATGTGCTTGCCGGTCGACAGGTCCATGACGTTGTCGGCGCCCCAGCGGATCGACCACACCAGCTTCTCGACCTCCTCGGCAATGCCCGAGGACACGGCCGAGTTGCCGATATTGGCGTTGACCTTGGTCAGGAAGTTGCGGCCGATGATCATCGGCTCGCTTTCCGGATGATTGATGTTGCACGGGATGATGGCGCGGCCGCGGGCGACCTCGTCGCGCACGAACTCCGGGGTGATGACCTTCTGGATGCTGGCACCGAAGCTCTGCCCGGGGTGCTGGCTGAGCAGGTGGGCCTCGCGGATCGATTGCAGGCGCTGGTTCTCGCGGATGGCGATGAATTCCATCTCCGGGGTGACCAGGCCGCGGCGCGCGTAGTGCATCTGGGTGACGTTGGCGCCGGCCAGCGCGCGTCGCGGCAATGGGCGGTTGCCGAAGCGGATGTGCGCCAGCCTGGGGTCGTGCTCGCGCTGGCGGCCGAACTCCGACGACAACCCGGGCAGGATTTCGGTGTCGCCGCGTTCGGCGATCCAGCGCCCGCGCAGCGACGGCAAACCGCGCTGCAGGTCGATTTCGGCCGTGGCGTCGGTGTACGGACCCGAGGTGTCGTACACCGCCAGCGGCGCATTGTCCTCGCCGCCGAAGATGGTCGGCGTGCGGGCGAGCTGGATCTCGCGCATCGGCACGCGCAGGTCGGGACGCGAGCCCTCGACGTGGATCTTGCGCGAGCCGGGTATCGGCCGCACGACGTCGGCCGACAGGCGATCGGCTTGCTGCATCAGTTCGGAGGGCACAGCGTTCATGGCATCGGTCCGCTTCATGGATGAGCCTGCGCGGGATGCACGGGCTTCTGCGATTTCTCGCGTGTCGCACGAAGCGGCGGCGCACGGTCGCGTTCAAGCGGATCCGGCGAAGCTTCCCTACGGCGGTCTCAACCGCGTCAGGTTCGAAGGGTGTATCTCAACCGCGGCGCTGGAGCCGGCGGTACCCCCGCTTCGCCGCCATTTCACCACGACAACGCGGCCCGGGCCAGTCGGGTCCCTGCGCGGGGCGTTTGCCGAAGTCACAGGCAGCCGCTACGGTGCCGGACATGAACATGAATCCGCTTCGCCTCGTGCTCGTCGCCACCATCACCGCCACGCTCGCCGCCGCAGCCGGCTGCGCCTCAGCCCCGGAGTCCGCCGCGGCCCCCGCGCTGCCGGCCGACGCGTTCTACGCCCAGCTCAAATCGCTGTGCGGCAACGCTTATGCCGGCCGCGTGGTCACCGATGTTCCGGTCACGGACGGTCCGAACCCTTTCGCCGGCAAGCCTCTTGTCATGCACGTCCGTGGCTGCGGCCAGCGCGAACTGCGGGTCCCGTTCCACGTCGGCGAAGACCGCTCGCGGACCTGGGTCGTCACCCGTACCGACACCGGCCTGCGGCTGAAGCACGACCACCGCCACGAGGACGGCAGCGACGACGCGGTCACCCTGTACGGCGGCGACACGGTCAGCCTGGGGAGCAGCCAGCGCCAGGAATTTCCCGTCGACGAATACTCCAAGTCGATGTTCCTGCGCGAGGGACTGGAGGCGTCGGTGACCAATACCTGGGCGATGGAACTGAAGCCCGGGGACGTTTTCGTCTACGAGCTGGCACGCCCCGGCGGGCGGTTGTTCCAGGTCGAGTTCGACCTGACGCGCCCCGTCGCCGCGCCGCCGGCGCCGTGGGGCGACGAGGACTGATCTTCCGCCGCCACCGCGGCTCAGGCCGCGCCGGGTGCCGGATCCTGCGGCACCTTCACCTTGAACCACGCCGCGTAGAGCGCCGGCAGGAAGAACAGGGTCAGCACGGTCGCCACCAGCAGGCCGCCCATGATGGCCACCGCCATCGGGCCGAAGAAAGCGCTTCGCGACAGCGGGATCATCGCCAGGATGGCGGCCAGCGCGGTGAGCACGATGGGCCGGAACCTGCGCACGGTGGCTTCCACTATCGCGCGCCAAGGCTCCAGGCCTTCGCCGCGGTCCTGCTCGATCTGGTCGACCAGGATCACCGAGTTGCGCATGATCATGCCCGACAGCGCGATCGTGCCCAGCATCGCCACGAAGCCGAACGGCACGCGGAAGATCAGCAGGAACAGGGTCACGCCGATCAAGCCCAGGGGCGCGGTCAGCAGCACCATGATGCTGCGCGAAAAGCTTCGCAGCTGCAGCATCAGCAGGGTGAACACCACGAACAAAAACAGCGGCACGCCGGCGACGATCGAGTTCTGCCCGCGCGCGGAATCCTCGACGCTGCCGCCGACATCCACCGAGTACCCGTAGGGCAAGCCCGCGCGGATATCGTCGAGCGTCGGCGAGATCTGGCCCATCACGGTGGCCGGTTGGGTGCCGTCGTAGATGTCGGCGCGCACGGTGATGGTGGGGCGGCGATCGCGGTGCCAGATGATGCCGTCCTCGAAGCCGTATTGCAGCGTGGCGATCTGGGTCAGCGGCACGCTCTGGCCGCTGGCGGTCGGCACCATCAGGCTGCCGAGCATCTCCAGTTCGACCCGCTCCTGCTCCGGTCCACGCAGCAGCATCTCGATCAGCTCGTTGCCCTCGCGATAGGTGCTGATGTAGGAGCCCGACAGCGAACTGGACAGGAACCGCGACAGCTGCGCCGAGCTGATCCCCAGCGCCCGCGCGCGGGCCTGGTCGATCTCCAGACGCACCACTTTGCTGGGCTCGTCCCAATCGAGGTTGACGTTGGCCACGTGCGGGTTCTGCGCGATCTTCGCGCGAACCTGGTAGGCGATCGCGCGGACCTGGTCGATATGCTCGCCCGAGACCCGGAACTGCACCGGGTAGCCCACCGGCGGGCCGTTTTCCAACCGCGTCACCCGCAGCTGAAGTTCCGGGAATTGCGGCACCACCTCCTCGATGATCCACGTGCGCAGGGCTTCGCGCGCCGGAATGTCGCGCGGCATCAGCACAAACTGGGCGAAATTGGCCGCCGGCAGCTGCTGGTCCAGCGGCAGGTAGAAGCGCGGCGACCCGGTCCCCACGTAGGACACGTAGTTGGCCAGGTCGCCCCGCGAGGCCAGGATCTTTTCCAGGCGCTGCGCCTGCGCGGCGGTGGCGCGCAGGGAACTGCCTTCGGCCAGCTCCATGTCGACCATCAGCTCCGGCCGCACCGAGTCGGGGAAGAACTGCTGCGGCACGAACCGGAACAGGACCACCGAGGCGACAAACGCGGCCGCCGTGACACCGATCACCAGCCAGCGCCGGCGCACGCAGAACGTCAGCCATCCGCGGAAGCGCTGGTAGAACCGGGTCGAGTACGGATCGTGCGCCGCGTCGTGCACCGGGGCCGGCGCGATGACGTCGGCCAATGCGGGATAGCGGTCGGCCCAGCGTGACCGCCTCGCCTGCCAGCGCGCGGCGAGCGAACCCGGCCGCGGCGCGGCGGCGTGCCCGTGCTCGGGCAGCAGCTTGTCGCCCAGGTAGGGGATGAACACGACCGCCGCGACCCACGAGACCAGCAGCGCGATGGTCACCACCTGGAACAGCGAACGCGTGTATTCGCCCGTGCTGGAGGCCGCCGTGGCGATCGGCAGGAAGCCCGCCGCGGTGATCAGCGTGCCGGTGAGCATCGGGAAGGCGGTGCTGTCCCAGGCGAAAGCGGCCGCCCGCAGTCGCGTGAAGCCCTGCTCCATCTTGATTGCCATCATTTCCACGGCAATGATCGCGTCGTCCACCAGCAGTCCCAGCGCCAGCACCAGCGCGCCCAGTGAGATCTTGTGCAGGCCCACGCCGAACAGGTGCATCACAGCGAACGTCATCGCCAGCACGAGCGGGATCGACAGCGCCACGACCAGGCCCGTGCGCCAGCCCAGCGACAGGAAGCTCACCAGCAGCACGATCGCCACCGCCTCGGCCAGCACCTTCATGAACTCGCCCACCGACTCCTCGACCGCCGCGGGCTGGTCGGCGACCTTGCGCAGCTCCATGCCGGCCGGCAGGGTCTCCTGGAGCGCCGCGAACTCGCGCTCCAGGGTCCGCCCCAGCTCCAGGATGTCGCCGCCATCGCGCATCGCCACGCCGATGCCGATCGCGTTCTGGCCCATGAAGCGCATCTGCGGCGCCGGCGGATCGCCAAACCCGCGCCGGACGTCCGCCACGTCTTCCAGGCGGAAGGTGCGGTCACCGACTCGGATCGGGAATTGGCGGACCTCTTCCAGCGACTGGAATTTTCCGCCCACCCGCAGCGAGATCCGCGCCGTGCCGGTTTCAAAGAATCCGGCCGCTGTCACCGCGTTCTGCTCGTCGAGCGCCTGCTGCACGGCGTCGGCCGGAACACCCAGCGTGGCCAGCTTGGTGTTGGACAACTCGACCCAGATCTTCTCGTCCTGCACGCCGAACAACTCGATCTTGCCGACGTCGGGCTGACCCTGCAGAGCCAGCTGCACGCGTTCGGCGTAGTCCTTCAGCACCGCGTAGTCGAAGCCCGGGCCGGTCAGGGCGTAGATGTTGCCGAAGGTGTCGCCGAACTCGTCGTTGAAGAACGGGCCCACCACGTCGCGCGGCAGCGACGGGCGGATGTCGCCGATCTTCTTGCGCACCTGGTACCACAGCGGCTGGATGTCGCCCGAGCGCATGGAATCGCGCGCCGCGAAGATCACCTGCGATTCGCCGGCCCGCGAGTAGGACCTCACGAACTCGTACTCGCCGGTTTCCATCAGCTGCTTTTCGATCCGCTCGGTGACCTGCTGCGCGACTTCCCCGGCGGTGGCGCCGGGCCACAGGGTGCGGATCACCATCACCTTGAAGGTGAATTCCGGATCCTCGCTGCGACCCAGCTGCAGATAGGAAAACGCGCCGGCGATCGCCAGCACCAGCATCGCGTAGACCACCAGGCTGCGGTGCCGCAGCGACCACTCCGACAGGTTGAAGCGCATGGGCTACTGCCCCGCACGCACGGGGCGGTTGTCGCGGTCCACCGGTCGCACCTGCTGCCCTGCCTGCAGCAGGTGACCGCCCGCGGCGACCACCCAGTCCCCAGCCGCCAGCCCCGCGCGCACTGGCACGTGATCCTTGGCATAGGCACCGATCTCCACCGGCTGCAGCCGCAGCCGTGAGGTCTTGGGGTCGACGACGAACACCGCTGTGGCCTGTCCCTGCCGCTGCAGCGCCGACAGGGGCACGCTCAGCGACTGCCCTTGGTCGCTGGCCATGTAGACCTTGGCACTCTGGCCCAGGCCCAGGGCGTCATCGGGCGCGTCCACCGCGGCGCGGGCGGCGTAGGTCCGGGAGGCCGAATCGGCGGACGGCGACACCTCGCGCACGGTGCCGGGCCAGCGCCGCCCGTCCTGCGACCACAGCTCCACCAGCACCGCGCGCCCCGCCTGGATACGGTCGGCGAGTCCCTCCGGGACCGCGAACACCACCTCGCGCACGCCATCGGCCGCCAGGGTGAACACCGGCTGCCCGGCGCCCACCACCTGCCCGGCCTCTGCGCTGCGCGAGGCGATCACGCCGTCAGCGGGCGCCAGCAGGCGGGTGTAGGCGGCCTGGTTGCGCGCGATGACGAGGTTCTCG
>JALYOF010000078.1 GCA_030857025.1 Pseudomonadota bacterium
CCAGGCGCTTGGCGCGCTCGATCACCATCTCGGCGACCTGCACGTGGCGGCCGGCGGGTTCGTCGAAGGTCGAGCTGATCACCTCGCCGCGCACGGTGCGCTGCATGTCGGTGACTTCCTCGGGCCGTTCGTCGATCAGCAGCACGATGAGGTGCACGTCGGGATGGTTGTGGGTGATCGCGGTCGCGACCTGCTGCATCAGCATGGTCTTGCCGGCCTTGGGTGGCGACACGATCAGCGCGCGCTGGCCCTTGCCCTGCGGCGCCATCAGATCGAGGATGCGGCCGGTGATGTCCTCGGTGGAACCATCGCCGCGCTCGAGGCGGAACTTGCGCCGCGGGAACAGTGCGGTGAGGTTCTCGAACAGCACCTTGTTCTTGGAAGCCTCGATCGGCTCGCCGTTGATCGTGTCGACGATCGACAGCGCGAAGTAGCGCTCGCCGTCTTTCGGGAAGCGGATGCGGCCGGACAGATGGTCGCCGGTGCGCAGGTTGAAACGGCGGATCTGGCTTGGCGAGATGTAGGTGTCGTCGGGGCCGGCAAGGTACGACGCCTCGGCCGCGCGCAGGAAGCCGAACCCGTCGGGCAGGATCTCCAGCACGCCATCGGCGGCGACGCCTTCGCCATGGCGGGTCAAAACCTTGAGCAGCGAGACGATCACGTCCTGCTTGCGGGCGCGGGCCACGCCCTCGTGGATGTTCAGCTGCTCGGCGATGTCGAGCAGTTTCTGCGCCGGCATGCGCTTGAGGTCGCCCAGCGAATACTGGGGGAATTCCTCGGGGACGTTGGGATGGGGCCGCGGAACGAAGGGCTCGTTGCCGCCGTCATCCTGCATGCCGCCGTCGCGCGGGCGTCCGCCACCACCGCCGCCGCCTCCACCACCGCCGCCGCGTTCGCGGCGACTGCGGAAGCGCTCGCGGCGATTGTTGCCACGGCCGCCTTCGTTGTCGCGGGGCTGGGATTCGCCGCCCTGATTCTGGGCTGGCTTGCCACCACCCTGGTTTCCTCCAGGATTTCCGCTGGCCTGGCTTGCGCTGCCGCCGCCTTGATTAGCGCCGGACTGGCTGCCGCCGGGCTGATTGCCATTGCCCTGACCACCGTTGCCGCCACCATCGCCGCCGGAAGCGGGCGCGGGTGTCGAAGGACTTGGGGCCTGGGCGGGTGCACTTGCGGCCGGGGCGGGCGCTCCTGCGGACTGCGTTCCCGCTGGCGCGGAAGCAGGCGCCTTGGGCGCTGGCGCGGCAGCATCGGGGGCGGTGGGCGCATCGGCCTTGGGGGCGCGCGGCTTGCGCACGCGCTTTTCGGCGATGTCGCCAGCGTCGGGGGTGTTGTCGGACAAGCGGGGATTCCTCGCTAAGCGGCGAGCGCCCGCGTCAGGCGAGCGGGGCGTCAGGGACGTGGATCGGGAAGGTGCCGCGCGGGATCCGGGTGTGTTTCTTCGCGCCGGGCCTGCCGAAACTAGCACCGCCGCCGCATGGCGGCAAGCGACGACGGCGATGTGTTCATTTTTTCTTTCCGGGACGGGTGCCGCCCCGGGGCGCCTCAGAGCGCCTTGTCGATCATCTGGCTCAACTGGGCCTTGCCCACCGCCCCGATCTGGGTGGCCTGGACCTGGCCGTCCTTGAACAGCAGCAGCATCGGAATGGACCGCACGTGGAACTTCATTGCGGTGGCGCGGTTCTGATCGACGTTGACCTTGGCGATCTTGATCCGGCCGTCGTAGGTCTCGGCGAGTTCGTCCAGCGCCGGCGCGATCATCTTGCACGGGCCACACCATTCGGCCCAGAAGTCGACCAGTACCGGCTCGGACGATTGCAGAACGGCGGCATCGAAATCGGCGTCGCCGACATGGATTACTTTTTCACTCACGGCGGGGACTCCTGCGTGCGGCGGGGGTTGCGGCGGAATTGGTTCGTCCCTGCCCGGCCCGCGGCTTGAATCTGCGCGGGTTGCGCTAAACTGGGGTGTTCCGCGGCGCCTCGAAGTCGCCGCATCTGTGGTCAGGACGAACTTGACCGACCCCGGCAGTCTGCTTGGCGGATGCCACCCACGCAAGCGCCAGGCGGCGCTGGCCCTGATTACGGTTCCCGGATTTCCCATGAGCGACAAGCCTCTTACCGACGTCACATTCAGCTCTTTCGATCTCCACCCCAGCCTGCTGGAGGGCCTGGAAGCCGCTGGTTTCACCCGCTGCACCCCGATCCAGGCGCTCACGCTGCCCGTCGCGCTGCCCGGTGGCGACGTCGCCGGCCAGGCCCAGACCGGCACCGGCAAGACCCTGGCGTTCCTGGTCGCGGTCATCAACCGGCTGCTGACCCGCCCGGCACTGGCGGACCGCAAACCCGAGGATCCGCGCGCGCTGATCCTTGCCCCGACCCGCGAACTGGCGATCCAGATCCACAAGGACGCGGTCAAGTTCGGCAGCCAACTGGGGCTGAAGTTCGCCCTGGTCTACGGCGGCGTGGATTACGACAAGCAGCGCGAACTGCTGCAGCAGGGCGTCGACGTGATCATCGCCACGCCGGGCCGCCTGATCGACTACGTCAAGCAGCACAAGGTCGTCAGCCTGCACGCCTGCGAGATGTGCGTGCTGGACGAAGCGGACCGCATGTTCGACCTGGGCTTCATCAAGGACATCCGATTCCTGTTGCGGCGCATGCCCGAGCGCACCGCGCGCCAGACGCTGCTGTTCTCCGCGACGCTGAGCCACCGCGTGCTCGAACTCGCCTACGAGCACATGAACGAGCCGCAGAAGATCGTCGTGGAGTCGGAGTTCATCACCAACTCCAGCGTGCGCCAGCTGATGTATTTCCCGTCCGACGAGGAAAAGCTGCCGCTGCTGCTGGGCCTGCTGTCGCGCAGCGAAGGCGCGCGGACCATGGTGTTCGTCAACACCAAGGCCTGGGTCGAGCGGGTCGCACGCGCACTGGAACGCGGCGGATACAAGGTCGGCGTGCTGTCGGGCGACGTGCCGCAGAAGAAGCGAGAGTCGCTGCTGGCGAAGTTCCAGAAGGGGCAGCTGGAGATCCTGGTCGCCACCGACGTGGCCGCTCGCGGGCTGCACATCGACGGCGTGAGCCACGTCTACAACTACGACCTGCCCTTCGATGCGGAGGACTACGTGCACCGCATCGGCCGCACCGCGCGCCTGGGCGCCGAGGGCGACGCGATCAGCTTCGCCTGCGAGCGCTATGCGATGAGCCTGCCGGACATCGAGGCGTTCATCGAGCAGAAGCTGCCGGTCGCGCCGGTGGAATCCGACCTGCTGGTGTCGCGTCCGCGCGCCCCGCGTGCCGCGCCGGCCGATGGCGAAGTGGTCGAAGACGAAAGCATCGGCACCATCTTCAAGGAAGCGCGGGCGCAGAAGGCCGCGGATGAGGAGCGCCGCGGCGGCGGCCGGTCCGGCGCCGGCAGTCGGCCGGGGCGCAGCAGCGAGGGCGGTTCGCGT